>NZ_CP199292.1:5335454-5951045 GCF_052495765.1 Aliikangiella litoralis
TTAAAAAAGTATTTGGACAATCATGAATTTACAGAAGAAAGATGGAATAAATTTAAAAAATTAGTTCAACCAATAGTATTAGATATTAGTGACAGTAGCATTGGTTGGCAAGAATTAAAAAACCAACTTCGCTCTCAGCAGCAAGCTCAGCGAATTTTCTATTTTGCAATTGCTCCAACAATTTTTGCAAAATGCTGTGAACAAATATCGGCATTTCAACTTAATCATCCAGAATCTCGGGTAGTCGTAGAAAAACCCTTGGGTTATAACCGTAAAACAGCCAATGAAATAAATCAAAAAATTGCCCAGTACTTTGATGAAAAACAAACCTTTCGCATAGATCATTATTTGGGCAAAGAAACGGTGCAAAATTTAATGGCACTTCGTTTTTCAAATATATTGTTTGAAAATATGTGGGATAAAAACTCAATTGATCATATTCAAATATCCATTAGTGAAACCGTTGGGTTAGAAGGCCGAGCTGACTTTTATAATGATGCTGGTGCATTAAGAGATATGGTACAAAACCATCTACTACAACTTTTATGCTTGATTGCAATGGAACCCCCCAACAAATTAAATAGCGACAACATTCGCACAGAAAAGTTAAAAGTACTGCAATCGTTAAGAAAAATAGATACCGATTCAATCCGAGAAGAAACCATTAGAGGACAATATGTCTCAGGTGAAGAAAATGGCAAGTTAGTCAAAGGTTATTTAGAAGAGTTAGCTTCAACCAATAGTTTTTGTGAAACTTTTGTAGCGATAAAAGCTCATGTAGAAAATTGGCGTTGGGCTGGCGTTCCATTTTATTTACGAACAGGTAAAAGGTTAAATGCTCGACGTGCCGAAATTATTATTCAGTTTAAATCCACATCGCATCATATATTCTCGCCTTCTCAAGGAGAAGCGCTGCCCAACAAATTAATTATTCAATTACAACCAGAAGAACGAATTCAGTTACAACTTAATTCTAAAGATCTCGCTAAAAGCAAAACCCAATTACAGCCAATTTTTTTAGATTTAAATTTAACTGAAAACTTTCCAACATTTTATAACGATGCTTATAAACGTTTACTGCTCGATGTTTTTGATAATGATCCGAGTTTATTTATACATAGAGATGAAATTGATCAAGCATGGGCATGGATTGATCCAATTATTGAAAGCTGGTCGAAAACAAACTATCAACCAGAATTATATCGAGCAGGAACCTGGGGGCCAGAAACAGCCGACAAATTACTAAAACAAAGTGGTCGTGCTTGGCACAATCAATAGGAAATAATCAAATGTATGAATCAAAAAAACAATCAGCTCTAGAGCAAGAACCCATTGAACGTTTTTTTTCGTCACAAGATGAACTTCATCATTCGCTTTTTGCAAATACTCATTATCAATTAGAAAAGGCAATACAAACGCGTGGTAAAGCAACATTTATGGTATCAGGCGGTAGCACACCATTACCCTTATATCGTTCATTATCCAAAGCACCTCTAGCTTGGCATAAAATTGATGTTGGTCTGGTGGATGAACGTTGGGTATCTCCACTTGACGCCAAGAGTAATGAAAAATCAATTCGTCAAAATTTAATTGTCAACAATGCTGCTAATGCCAATTTTATAACCATGAAAACAGATGCAACAACAGCAGATATTGCTCAGTTAGAAGTCAACCAAGAATACAAAAAATTAGACTCTCCTTATGATGTTACTATTTTGGGCATGGGTAAAGATGGACATATTGCTTCTTTATTTCCAAATGCTGATGGTTTAAAAAATGCGCTCAATAATACTAACTTGCTTTGTTGTGCCATTAAAGCAAAACAATCTGAAGTAACAGGTGAACAAACTGAACGAATGAGTTTAACACTGAATGCTTTAAAAAATTCTCGTCTAATAAAATTAATAATCACAGGAAAAGAAAAGCTAGAAGTCTATCAAAAAGCTTTTTCCGGTAATGATCATGCATCGTTACCCATACGATCAATTATCCAACAAACGAGTACCCCCGTTGTTGTTTATTGGGCTCCTTAATTTTACTAAGAATAATTAAATGATGAATAACTCAATAGAACATTTTCTAAAAATCTCTCCCGTCATTCCTGTGATTGTTATTGATTCGGTAGAGCATGCGCTACCCCTTGCGCAAGCTCTGTTAGATGGTGGCATTGCGATTATGGAAATAACGTTACGAACGCCAACAGCACTGAGTGCGATAAAAACTATTCGAGAAAATTTTCCACAAATGACTGTTGGAGCAGGCACAGTCAACAATGTTAATTTAATTGAGAAGTCTGTTGATGCTAAATCTCAATTTTTAGTGAGCCCTGGTTCAACAAAATCATTACTAGATGCTGCACGTTATCATCATATACCACTATTACCAGGCATATCCACACCAACAGAAGCCATGGTTCTACAAGATGCAGGGTTTGACTTTCTTAAATTTTTTCCTGCTGAAGCTGCTGGTGGAACAACCATGCTGAAAGCATTAGCTGGACCGCTTTCAGCTTTAAAGTTTTGTCCAACAGGTGGTATTACCCCACAAAATTATCAGAGCTATCTCGCAATAGAAAATGTGATATGTGTTGGTTGTTCGTGGATGACCGAAAAAAAATTAATTGAGAATGAGCAGTGGCAGGAAATTACTCAACGAACCAAAGAAATACTCGCTTTACTAAAAACTGAGGAAAATTAAAATGAAACTAAAAGTTGCTATCAACGGTTTTGGCAGAATTGGGCGTAATGTTTTACGTGCATTCTATGAAAGTGATCAATACCAAAATATACAAATTGTTGCGATTAATGATTTAACTGATATTGAATCTGCAACCCATTTACTTAAATACGATTCTATTCATGGCCGATTTAAAAAGTCAGTAAACTGTAATGATAGTTCACTTACCGTTGAACAAGATTCTATAACCTATTTCAGTCAAGCTAACCCCAAAAAACTTCCTTGGAGAGAGTTAGAAATAGATTGTGTTTTTGAATGTACGGGTCGCTTCACAAACAAAGATGCAGCATTAGCACACATTGAAGCTGGCGCTAAAAAAGTCATCGTTTCAGCACCAACAAAAAACGCTGACGCCACCATTGTTTACGGAGTCAACCATCAAACCTTAACACCTGACATGCAAGTGATTTCAAGTGCCTCCTGCACCACTAACTGCCTGGCTCCAATCGCTAAAGTACTTAATGATTCTGTTGGAATAGAATTTGGAAATATGACAACTATTCATGCAATTACCAACGATCAAAATATGCTAGATTTTGCTCATAAAGATATTTACCGAGCAAGAAGTGCTATAAAGTCAATGATACCAACCAAAACAGGTGCTGCTAGTGCCGTGGGTTTGGTATTGCCGGAATTGGAGGGCAGGTTAAATGGTATGGCAGTGAGAGTACCCACGCTTAATGTTTCTGTTGTTGACCTTCATTTTCTAGCCAGTCGCGAAACACACATTGATGAAATCAATGCTACAGTAAAAGAAGCAAGCGGTGGTGCAATGGGCAATATACTTCAATACAATGACGAACCATTAGTTTCTATCGACTTTAATCATCAAGCAGCTTCTTCAATCTTTGATGCGAATCAAACTCAAGTCAATAATGGTAAATTAGTAAAAGTGATGGCTTGGTATGATAACGAATGGGGATTTTCTAATCGAATGCTGGATAATGCTTTATTGTTGCATAAAATGATTAACTAAGTGTTTTATAAAAAGCCCAACAATTATTAATTGATAATGTTGGGCTTTTTGTTGGTTACTATTTAAAAAAAACAAAAAGCATAAACTTTTTAAGCTTGTTCAGTTGATAAACGCTTAACTAAACGTTGAGTCTGTTTTAGAGAAATTAAATGAGCATGAATTGAAGCTAAAAAGCCTCTTTTATGTAGCTCTAGTACTTTTTCATCAGGCAGTTGGCTGAATTTCTTTTCATCAACGATATGTATCCCTGTAACATTTCTTTTTTCACCATTAACTTCAAACGAAAAGCCTTGTTCCACAAGAAGCTCTAACTCATCCAACATTTTAATGAATTCTCTGGTAACAACTGCACACTGATAATAATTCTCTAATGATAAACGTCTTTTTTTAAGATACTCAGTTTCTTCACCATCTTCAGAATATAAAGCTTCGCCTTCAGTTTCACTAACCGACTCGCTATCTGTCACGATAGTAATTGTATATTTGGTATTATCTTCAGGATGCGGCTGCAATGATAATGGGTAATGAGTGAAACCCGCCGGAACCATCATACCTTGCCACTCTCCATCTTTAACTAATAGATTTTCACCTTCTTTTAGCCCTAACAATGCAACACAAAGATACTCATTGTTTTGATTATTCTTTACAAATACGATTGGTAAATCAATTGCAATGCTGGGTAATTCATGAGCAATTAAAGGTGCCATATGATGACCTTCTAAATGCTTAAAGTTTTTATTCGCAATTAATTTGGTATTTTTGTGATCTTTACTGCTCAATTGAGCGATATTTGACTGCATGTTTCTCTCCGTCTAAGCACATTGGCTAAATAATTGAACTTGATTAGTGGATCGGTTTAGTTTTTGGCTAAAAAAATCCCTAATATCAATATTAATTAAGTTAAACTGGGTTATACAATATTCTCTACGATTGAAAAAATCTATCGGAATTTAGGCTCCGAATGCCGATTTAAGGCAAAATTAAGCCATTTGGGGCTTGAGGATGTTTTATTCGTACGTGAATCATTGATAGTGCTGAGATTAACATTTGTCAGCAGATATGCAAATATAATACAGCATAAAAATTACCAACCATTTGCTCCACTGAATTACAGACTCTTTTATAAAAACTAGGTCCAAGACAGCCAAGCTAACACTTTTGCAATCCAAAACGTTTAACCTTATCAAGTAACTCACGATTTGACTCCAACTGATTGCTCAACTGCTTAACTTGTTGATTTATCTGTTCATAATAGTTTTTAATTGGTTCACTCATCAATTTATTTGAACAATCTCTATTTTTTTCAAAGACTTGTGTTGAGAAATTCATTCCGTAAAGAACATACAGATAATTATCCAAATTGAAGGTTTCATAACGAGAAAAGAAATCATGCTCATTCGGGAGCCGATAGCGCCAATTATCAAGTTGAGTCAACAAGCTGTCGGTGGCAGTATCTGCTTTTTGATTATCTTTCCAAAAATCGGTATCAGTTCTTTGCGTTAGAAAATAATGCAGCTTAATAAAGTCAATCACTCTATGCCAAATATACAAAGCTCTTTGATTAAACAACTGAGCCGCACCAGGAATAGCAGGTTTTACCTTAGGAAACAATTCAGCCAAAATTCGTGCTGTTGCATCAAACATCAATAACCCTGTAGCCTCTAAAGGCTCAACAAAACCTTGAGATAAGCCAATTGCAATGCAGTTGTTAACCCAAAATTTTTCCCGATGCCCTACACGCATATCTATCCGACGACATTCCAAGTGCTCAGCCTGCAGCCCAACGTATTGTCTTAATTCCTGTTCAGCTTGCTGGTGATCAATATATTGACTGGCATAAACATGACCCACGCCCCTTCTAGTGGTCAGCCCAATATCCCAAATCCAACCCGCTGACTGCGCTGTAGCAAGCGTATGGGATAAAATAGGATCATCAGGAGAAGTGTACGGCACTTGCATTGCCAGTGCCGTATCAGCTAACAAAATATTTTTTTTACCAATAAATTTTACTGCCAATTGCTTTTCAATCAATAAGCCTCTAAAACCACTACAATCAATAAATAAATCGCCTAAAATATTTTCATCTTGATCGGTTTTAACAGAAATAATATTACCGTCAACATCCAACTGAGTATCAATCACATTAGCCACAACATGTTTAACCCCTAAACGCGTCACTGCATTTTTATTCAATAATCGACTAAATTTACCCGCATCTAGATGGTAAGCATATTCACAAAAACCTTGGTATTCAGGATGAGTAATCAATTTTGGCGCTAAGCCTAACTCACAAATTTGCGACTGAAAAGATACGGCCTCTGCAAATTTTCCAGTCGCATTAACGTCATTATTTAGCCAATTTTCAGTAGGATTAAATGGTACAACTTGCGGATAATTAAAAACATGATGATAAAAATCATTGCATCTATTTTCAGATGATTGCTGCTTTTTATTGCTAGTGTTTTGCACAGGATTATAAACCCAATCTACAAATTTAATACTCTGTTTAAAAGTAGCATCACATTCGGTTAAAAACTCTGTTTCACCAATACCAAGATGAGCCAGTGTTTCACGCATTAACGGTACTGTTCCTTCTCCTACACCAACGGTCGGTATGTCAGGAGACTCAATCAAGGTGATCGAAATTTTACTTTCCGGCGTTGGCTTCAACGCTTTAGCTAAGTGATTGGCGGTTAACCATCCCGCCGTTCCACCACCAACAATCACAACTTTGGTTAATAACTCACTCATTTATAATCTACTCGATTTTAGCTAGATAATTCATTAGTTAACTTAATCAATTTACTCATATTATGAATGGATGCTAAATGATGATAAATAATACCTAAGAAACCTTTTTGTCTTAGCAAACTAAAATTTTCATTCGATAGCTCATTTAATTTTTTTTCATTAACTAAATAAATTCCACCAATATTTTTTTTATTTCCATCAATAGAAAAAGATAAGCTTTGTAACTCCAATAACTCTAGTTGATTTAAAGTTTGAATAAAGTCCTGCGTAACATGCACACACTCATAGTAACTTTTTAATGCTTCTATCCTTTTATCTAAATATTCAGTTTGATTTCCATCAGCATCAAATAATGCATTACCTTCAGAGTTTGAAAGCAAATCACTTTTTTCATCAATAACAATAGTAAATTGATCTTTCTCCTGGTTTGTAGCAACAACATTCAATGGCAAATTAGATAATATACTTGGAATAAAATGACCTTGCCATTGACTTTGTTTAATTAATAAGTTTTGCGCTTCTTGCAAACCTAGCAAAACAACAGAGTTGAACTGCCCTGTTTGTGAATTTTTAACAAATACAATGGGTAGCTCAGTCGATAACTGAGCCATCTCATGAACAATAACAGGTAGCATATTATGAGTTTTAATGGCACTAATATCGATGCCTTGTTTAATTTTAACGTTTACATGTAACTGCTTGTTAAGTTGGACAATACTCGTATTCGTCATTCTGTTACCCTTAATTAATGTGTTTTATTGTTTATATAATCGATAATTTGCCGATGAGCTGGCAATTCATTAAGCGCTTGCTTCCCTTGACCTGCTATGGCACTAAATATATTTTGTGCTATTTTTTCAGATTCATTACTAAAAGGAAAAGAATAATCGGTCTTAAACTGCATACCATACAACACGTATTGATAACTCGCAAAACCAAACATTTCAAATCGACTCGCAAAGTCATTATCCTGTGGTGGAAAATGTTTCCAAAGCGCTAACTTATCTTTCAAACCGTCAGGAATTGAGTCATCAGTACAATTATCCACCCAAAATTGATTGTCGGTACGATTAGATAAACAATAGTGCAACTTAATAAACTCTACAATTTTTTCCCAGCGTAATTGAAATACTTGATTAAATTTTTTTGCAACAGCCTGCATGCTTTTTTTATTTTTCGGAAATTGCCCTGCTAATATCATGGCTGCCGTTTCAACCATTGAAATAGCTGTTGCTTCTAATGGTTCAACAAAGCCACCAGAAAAGCCAATAGCAACACAATTTTTAACCCAAGAAGTTTCCCTATAACCGACTCGCATGGGGATTTTTCGTGTTTCCAACTCATCAATATTAATCGTACTATCAGCCACCTGAGTCGCATATTCTCTCACTAACTGCTCTGCTCTATCATGATTGGTGTAACGACTCGAATAAACATAACCAATACCTTGTCGTTCAGCTAACCCAATATCCCAAGTCCAACCGGCTTCATGGGCGGTAGAAATGGTTTGACTGGCAATTGGTCTTTTGTCTGAAGCGTAAGGCACTTGAATAGCAACAGCATGATCAACAAATAATATATCACTTAAATCTTTAAATGGCGCGTTAAGCGTTTTACCGATTAATAAACTGGCAAAACCACTACAATCAATAAATAAGTCAGCTTCTAATGATTTTCCTTCTTGGGTAATTACCGATGAAATTTCACCAGAAGATGATTGCATCACTTGCGTAATAGTGGCGATATGGTGTTTTACCATTAACTGTTCAGTTGCATGTTTTTTTAATAAAGCAACAAATTTTCCAGCATCTAAGTGATAAGCATACCGTGTTTTATATTGATACTCAGGTGTATTAAGTAACTTAGGAGAAAGTTGTTGATCGCAAATAAACGACTGAGCAGAAACGGCGTGTGCAAAGTCAGGCTTTTCTCCTCTACAATCAACCCAATTTCGAACTAAATCAATATTTTTTGCCTGAGCAGGTGGGTTAAATAAATGATAATAAGAATGTTGTGAATTTTTATCGGCTGGTTTCATCCAGTTAACAAATTCAATTCCTTGCTTAAAGGTTGCCTGGCAACTACTCATAAACACTTGTTCACTAATGCCGATATACTGCAAAGTATCGAGCATCGTTGGAAAAGTGCCCTCACCGACACCTATTGTTGGAATATCAGATGATTCAACTAAACCGACTTCAAAATTTTCAGAAAAACCAGAAAGCTTTTTAGCTAAAATAGCAGCGCTCAACCACCCTGAGGTGCCGCCACCTACAATAAGAACTTTGCGAATACTATCTGACATGAAACTTAAGTTTTATCATTATTTAATTATTCAACTAGCTTACACAAAAAAGCTGAACTTTGCTCACGCAAAGTTCAGCTAATTTTATACTGCTAACAACTTTGAACAATTAAAAATTAAAGTTAACGCCCAAAGAGTAAATGGTATCACGCTCATAAGCCGATACTGGATAGTCTTTACTGAAGCGCGGTGCTCCAGAATCACCATTCAGTGATGGGTTATCATTACCATACTCATAATCATTTTCACCAGTCGCATTAACAACAGTGAAAATAACATCAATGTTCTCAGAAGCTTTATAAGAGAAGTTTAAGTCAAGTGTTCCAATGGAGTCATGCAAGCGGTTTGCATAAAAACCGGTTTCACGAACCATAAACTCACTTCGCCAGTTATACGCAGCTCTTACACTGAATACGTCACCTTCGTAATAACCAACGAAGTTAACATAGTTTTCAGAACTGTCACTGAATGCCGCATTTCTATCAGCAAAGTTGACCGGATCGGTTTTTGCGTCAGTGTAGGTATAGTTAACAATACCACCCCAACCATTACCAAAGTCGTGCATTAATTGGAATTCAAATCCATCAATATCACCACCTTTTCCGTTAACGTAACGTTCTAAATCCCAACAATCAGATGAAGTACAACCTAAATCGGCCAACTCAGCAGGTGTTAGAGCTTCTAAGTCAGGGGCACTAATTCCAATTGATTGATTCTCTAAAATAGTCGGTCTAACAAAGTTATCAACACTCTTTGTAAAGTAAGAAATTGCAAACATTGACGACTCATCGAAATAATACTCAAAACCAATATCAAATGTGTCTGCACTATAAGGTAACAATTCAACACTACCTTTATTTAATGCTTCGTTTCCTGGAATAATATCATTCGGATTACCACTAACATCTAAATTAGCAAAAATATCATCGTAATTAGGACGGGAGATAATAGTTGCCGCACTAAAGCGAAGGTTCATGTCATCATTTAGTTCATAAACCAGATTCAAGCTCGGCAAGATATCATCGTAACTTGCGGTATCCTTAACTGGATTTGCACTAAACTCTCTGCCGCCATTAGTAAAAGTTTGTTCGTAATATTCACTTTGTACATCAGTATCAATATATCTGAATCCAAAGTTACCGCGCCAATTATCGGCTTCCAATGTAGCCATTACATAAGCCGATAAGTTTTCTTCTTTAATTGTGGCATAGCCAGATAAATCTTCTTGCCAACCAGTTAAATCGCCATAAGTGTGCGCAAACATAGCACCCACATTAGGGGCAGGAATATGACGACCATCTAAACCGGCTTCTAGTGTACCGCTAGCCCAAGTTGAAGCATCGGGATATGTCACACCATTATCAAACTGGCCTCTCAAAGTACGAGTTTCAACATCATGTTCAGTTGAACGAAGACCTGTTTCAATTTTAGTAATAACGCCCATCTCAACATCAAAATCTAAATCAACCTGCATATAGCTTTCTTCATCAGAATTAGGCTGACTCACTACAGCACCAGTTTGTAAACCTTCCCAACCGGCATAGACACCTGAAGCAGGTAAATCATTAGGACCATAACCAGGTACATCCATGATGACACGATCACCTCGGGCATCAATAGTTCCCGCAGCAAAGCTTGGATCGACAAGAACACCATAGTTAGTTTCAAAATTAGTTCCACCTTTCGCTTCGGTATTACCAATTTGACCAGAAATTTCAAAGTTGTCGCCTTTATAGACAGCCTTAAAATCCAAAGTTTCTGAAGTCATTGTTGCGTTACGTGGACGAACATCCCAATAAGGCTGTTGTCCATCCGCAGCAGTCGTAGTGCTTAATACACATACTGGTGAGCCATCGTTACCAGGAATAGTTGCTTGACATGCACTACCATCAGCTCTTCCTACAGCTTGAGGTACCCAACTAGCGGTATTAACACCATCTGCTCCCAGTTCTAAGTCAAGGTAATGTAATGTCATATCCAAACGCTCATTAGGCGCAAATTGAAATGTTACGTCATAGGCAGTACGTTCTCGTTCTTGTCTAAAATTAACATCTGCAACACGACCACCCCAAGAAATTAAAGCCTCAGTACCTTTTCGTTCTAGACTATATTCCTGACTGGCAACCGCAAATAAAAAGCCGAATGTGTCTTCGTCATTTTTCCAGCTATACAAGGCTGATATTTGTGGATCAGTTGTGCCTGAGCCTGTTGCTTGCTGTGCTTTCACAGAACCAAAAATGGTATTACTATCTAGACTTAACGGCTTATGAGTTTTTACTTCAACCGTTCCACCCACACCACCTTCAACAATGTTTGCTTGCGAGCTTTTATAAACATCAATACCATCAACTAATTCAGCAGGCAGTAACGAAAAGTTAAATGAACGATCAATGGCTTGTTGTGAATACCAACCTGTCGAAGCAATATTCTGGCCATTCAAATTAGTTAAGGTAAACTGATTACTAGCACCTCGAATGGAAACAGTCGACCCTTCACCAAATTGCTTAGATACAGCAATACCAGGAATACGACTTAGAGTATCAGCTATATTAGCATCAGGTAATTTACCAATGTCTTCAGCTGTGACAGAATCAATAACAGCATTGGATAATCGTTTATTATTAATACTAGCTTTTAAGCTACCTCTAATACCAGTAATAACAATCGTTTCACTTGATTCTTCTTCTTTTGTCTCTTCAGCGCTCAACGGTAACGCCAGACCTGTGCCGAGTACCACTGCGATGCTGCTTGCCAGTAAGTGTTTTTTAAACTTGCGAGATGACATCCTCTCCCCCTAAAAATGTTAGTTAATCATTAATCAATGACCGTTATTAAGCCTTTTTAAACCAATGTACACTCCAATAAAAATCACTGGTTTTACGTGTTACTTAAGCTATAACTTTTTATTAAATTATCGAAGCTTACGACCATATTTGACAGCGCTGTCATAATGGTTAACTAAAACATACACTGATTTAACTTAGATTTCTAGTCATATTTTTGACAATTGGCGAGAAAGCTCACTAAAAAGTAACTATTTATCAAAAAACAGTATTAAATTTAGTAAGACAAAGAAAAATGTAATTAAATTTTTATACGTTGATATATCGACGTTTTACATGAATTAAAATCTGAAATATCATCAATAATTTTGATAATCATCGTGCATCAAATTTACCTACTTAAGCCACTCAAAATTAAAAGAGTCGACCCAAAAAAGCCGACCAAAAGAGTTGTGAATAATAAAAAATACTATCACAACTAACAGACCTAAAAGTTAGCGCGTACACCCGCTAAATATCGTCGACCATTACGATATAAACCTGTTAGCGCATTTTTTACACCTTCTTGCTGATAGGTAAAATTGTACTCATCCGTCAGGTTAATTCCTTCTAGCACAAAAGATATTTGCTCATTAAGCTTGTAAGTCAGGTTAGCATCGACTTGAGCATAGTCATCAACATAACCAGGCCAACCTGTTCCTGATTCATAGCCAGAACGGTAATTGTATGAAATTCGTCCGCTCAATACTTCTTGCTCATAATAGGCACTTAAATTTAAAGTGTGTTTAGAATTCCCAGGAATAGTAGTATTGTTACCATCGGCTCCCTTAGCTTCACCATCAACAAATGTATAATTAGCTAATACTCCTAACCCTTCATAAATTTCTTGTTGATAACCAAACTCTAAGCCTTGGATTGTTCCACTTCGACCATTAGTTGGGCGATTAATTAATATTTCGACTCCTTCGTGCATTTCCAATCCCGCCACATTATCTAAAAATGATAAAACATCTTTATGAAAATACACTGCAGATAGTAAGGCTGCTTCATCAAAATACCACTCAACACCAAAATCAAATTGTGTCGCACGAAATGCATCGATTTCAGGGTTACCACCCGTTCCGGTTTGAGTTTCAGTATTGTATGAAGTAAATGCCGTCATCGCATTATAGTCTGGACGCGACATAACCCTTGCCGCTGCAAATCGAACCACAACATCTTCCGTTAAGTCCGCCATTAAATTTAAGCTGGGTAAAATATCTGAATAAGTTTTATTTTCTTCCACCCAAACTTCACTGCCTGACGCCCCTTGATAAGCACCGGATGTTTGTTTGGTTTTAACGAGTCGCACCCCAATATCGCCACGTAAATCATCAGCTTCAATATTCATTTTAAAATATCCAGCCAGTATTTTTTCATTAATATCAAATGTACTAGCCTTCAGAACTCGATAATCCCAAACAAGTGCATCACCCTCACCTCTGATTTGATCCGAGTTAGTAATGGCATAATTTCTTAAAGTTCCAGCACTACCTTGCCCAGATAAAAAGTCTGAAGGCATTGGCAATGAATAATCCGCTAGATTCCAACCTAAATCAGTTCGACTATCTGTGGTCAACTTAGTATTAAAACGAGAATGATCTCGATGTTTTAAACCAAACTTTAATTGACTAAAAATAGATAAATTAATTTCTCTAAAAAAATCAGCTTGAAAATAATTTTCTTCATCTTTTGCATCATTACTGTCATAACGAAGAAAGCCCAAATCCCAGTTAGCTCCATTAGCCGGTTCTAAATCATAACTAGTTTCAATACTTTTAACCGTCGCAGCACTAAAACGGTGTATAGTATTACCTTCCCAACCAACACTGCGATCAGCCTGTGTTCCACCTTCTGACTCAGTTAAACCTAGCTGTATACTTGAAGTCCAGATATCACCAAAATGTTCATATTTAAAATCATAAACTTGAGTACTCATTTCTGAGTTTCGAACTTTTGTTTCATCCAGAACATTATTACCTGTAGGCGACAAACCTAAAGTGCCTCCAACCAAAACTTGCCCAACAACATTGTTATTGATGAAATTAGCTTCTGTGTATTGAGAGTCGCCATAACCAACAAGCCATAAAAAATTTTGATTTTCATTGTCTAGCTTTAAAGTGTTATCAACGATATTCAACACCATGCTATGGCTATCGCTTGGTTCAAATTGAAAAGTTGCGGTGATCCCTGTACGTTGTCGATCTTGTAAGAACATTGCCGAACCTCCGCCACCAGGCGCATAAACATTATCGTAAGTTGTACCGTTTTCCAGAGTAACGGTTTTATTTGCCCAACTCCAAGCCTCTATACCATCACGCCGTAAATTGCGTTGTTGTGATATTAAAGAAACCAATGCACCAAAAGTTTCAGACTCATTTTTCCAGCTATAAAGCCCTGACAATTGTGGATCAACTTCTCCTGATAACTCACTATATTGCCCCATAGCTGAGCCAAAAAAAGACTTACTGTCTAAATCAAGTGGTTTTCTGGTACGCACAATAATGGTTCCACCAATTGAGCCTTCATCAAGATCGGCTTGTGGTGATTTATACACTTCAAGATCTGAAACAATTTCAGAAGGTAACATTGTATAGTTAAATCCACGACTTGCAGCAGAACCGGTCCACCAGTCCACAGAGCCAACTGCTTGTCCATTGAGTAGCGTTCTGTTCTGACTGTCTGTTGTTCCTCTAATACTTACTCGCTCGCCTTCACCAAAAGCGCGAGTTATTGATACACCAGTAATCCTCTGGAGTGATTCAGCAACATTTTGATCAGGAAACTTACCAATATCTTCTGCTGTAATTGCATCTACAATAGATTCAGCATTACGCTTAGTATTTAAGGATTTTACAACGCTGCCGCGAATGCCTGTTATTGTAATCACTTGCGCGCTCTCGGTTTCAACAGGCTCCTCTGCAGCAACGACTGTTGATGAACCAAAAATTGTAGTAAACAGACCGACTAAACTACTTAGAAATGTTGTTTTACTTGGTTGACCCATACTATCCTCTGGCAATTTTGTTGTTTGAGAAAGTCGAGCGATCGTAATCACTTTTCTTTCAGTCACACCGCCTGAAAGATGAGTACCTTTGAGCAAAAGAGATAACGCTTGTTTAAGCGTATAGTTCCCCTTAATGCCATTAGTCATAATTGATTCAATTTCTGTATTTTGAAATAACAGCGAATATTTTGTTTGGCGAGCCAAATCCTTTAATGCGATACTTGCCTTAGAAGCAGGTATCTGCAAAAAATAAACACGATCTAATTCAAAAGCACTCACTAATGGTGCCGAAAAAAAACAAGTTAATAATAAAACAAAAGAAAAATACCGTTTTATCAAAGTAAAATAACTTCTTTTCTCCCAAAATATAAAAATTGAAACCATTCTTATCTTCGTTACAACAGCGGTTTCTATTGAAGTAGTACCTTTAAAAATAAAAAACCGCTATATAAAATTATAATTTTTTTTAAAATATTTAAATTGTGCAACTTTCCATGAAGTAAGTTGATAAATAAATGATATTAGCCCTAACAAATTAAACAAAAGTGATTACATTGAACTTTTTATATTACGGCTCAAACGAATATAATTTTCATTAACTTTCTCAATTTTCACACCAAAAGAATTCTCTAATGCATCAAATAAAGCTTGTAACTCATCCGTTCTAAAAAGCCCACCAAATTTCATATTACGTAATTCGGGATCTGAAATTTCAATTTTTATTGAAGTATACCGGCTCAAATCTTCAATGACTTTGACTAACGGTGTGTCAGAAAAATCTAGCAACCCATCTTGCCAAGACAACTTTCGTCTTATTTCTCTTTCAGAAATGGCTTCAACTAAATTTTCACCTAATTTATTTTTCTCAGACTCATGATAAACAACCGTTTCACCAGCCTTTAAATAAATAGGTGTTGGCTTTTGAAGTTTTTTAACTCTTTTATTTGCCGGATCCTCTGTTAACGCAACCTTCGTGTTTTTTTTATCTATTTCAACTTGCTCACTTTTAATACTATCTAACAATTCGACTTTCCCTTCCGTGACCGTTACCTCAAAAACCTTAGGTAATAGGCTGACAGCAAAGGCAGTGCCAATAGCTCGTACAGCACTTTCTCCGGCATAAACAATAAACGGTCTCTTAGCATCATGACTCACTTGAAAAAAAGCTTCTCCTTTTAACAAACGTACTTTTCGCCTTTGCTGACTATAATCTACTTCAATTTCACTATTGGTGTTGAGGTTAAATAAAGTACCATCAGATAATAAAACTTCACGAGACTCTCCAATACTGGTTGAGTACATAAGAGGTTCATCAGTAGAAAGGAAACTATTTGAAAAATAAAAATATTTAACAACTATTACAATTAAGAGTAAAGCGGCAGCACTGACAAAACTGAGTTTTATCCTAGATGGCTTTCTTTTCATCATCAGAGGATTTTTTTGTCGAGCAGCAGCTTCTTTTAAAGCTAACTCCATGTCAGCAAGTATATTAAGCTCACTGGATAGGTGAGCTAGACGGCTGATTTCCTCTTTATGTGCAGGACTACGCTCAACCCATTCTTTAAGAGCAGACAAGTCATCTGATGTCATACTTTCACTTTCCAACTGCGCTATCCAGGCACAGGCTTGCGCAGTTAGTTCACTATTTCTTTTAAACGAGTATTGTTCGCTCATTTCTTAATTACTTGACGTTTTCCTTGTTGAGGAATTGCAAAAATATTATCGTCCCGAGTAGTGCCAGCTTGAGACTTATCCATATACTCACTGCACCGCATTAATCCAGTTGCTACGTGCTTTTCAATCGTACTGATAGATATTTCTAACTTTTTGGATATTTCTTTATGACTATAACCGTACACTTTTTTTAACACGAAGACTTTTTGACATTGTGGTGGTAATACAGAAACAGCCTCCCAAAAGATTAGCATTTTTTTTCGACTATCGATATGCTCATCAACACTTGGTTCATTAGATATATACTCTTTTTCGCCAAAATCATCAATAAAATCAATGAGTGATCGAGATTTTTTTTCTAGTGATTTACGGGCAATATTTTTCGCCACTCCAAATAGAAAGGCCCTTGGTTCGTTGATTTCTTTATTTTTCTCTGCATCAAGCGCTCTTAAAATTGTTTCTTGACTGATATCATCAATATCATCTGGGTTAAACGAATAACGACGTAAAAACCGTTTAATTATTGTCTCGTTAGCTAAAAACACGCTAAAAATACGTGAGCTTAATGACGTCATTTGGTATTTTCTTTTTTTATTATTCATAAACGCCTGCCTCAATATAAGCTAGCCAAATTAATTATTTATGATTGATGACTACCATGTTAAACCTTGAACAATATATTTTTAGAATAAAGATACCAAGCAATTAACCATTGAATGACAATAGAAAAACAAACGCTCATTAATGGTTGCCAACTCGGCGTTGCTTCATTGATAATGCCGCCGAATAAACTCAGCTTTAAATACTCCCAATTCATGATGCTACTCAATAAATAAAGCAAAATCGCATTAGCTCCCACTACAGCAAAAATAATACCTAATGTACGCCAGTTGCAAACATCAATGATAAAATAAAATAACGCCAGTAATAATCCACTCCAACCTGTAGTGACAAGAGCAAAAGAACTTGTCCACAATACTTTATTCAGCGGAAAAAACTGTGCCCATAAATAACCAAGAACCAAGCAACTTATACTAGCAACCACTAACCACTTGATACGCTTCGAGTTGCTTAATGCTTGAAGTATTAATAATCGACCAGCAAATGCCCCTAATAAAGCATTAGTGATCGCAGGAAAATGGGAGAGTAATCCTTCGGGATCAGTAGCCATTGCACGGTAAGTAATTCCTGGCAACCAATGTTGATCAACCCAGCTGTTCCATGACTGATCAATAGTTAATACTCCCGTATGACCATCGGGAGTTGGTATAAAACACAACCATAGCCAATAAAAAATTAATATACCTAAAGTAATCAATACCTGCCATTTAAAAGAAAAATGCCAAACAATAAGCGCACAAAAAAACCAGGCTATGGCAATACGCATTAATACGCTGGCATAACGTATTTTTTCAGCATCAATGGGAATACCCGTTCCCCAACCGTGGTTATAAACCACTCCAAATATACAAAGTAATATCACACGAGTGAATGCTTTTTTATAAATAGGTAACCGTTGGGAATAAGGTAGCTTAATTAAGCTTTTATTAGCTATCCCTAGCGTTACTCCTGATAAAAAAATAAATAATGGAAAGATGAGATCATAAAAAGTAAAGCCATGCCACTCACTATGAACAAACTGGTTCGATAAACTCTGCCAAACAGACCACCCCGTTAAAACAAAAAGGGCACTGAAGAGACCTTCAGCGCCCAGAATCCAAATCATATCAAAACCGCGCAATGCGTCTAATGATAAAAGTCTTTTTTTATTAGCTATAGCTGGCATTGGGTTAGTTTATTCAAAAACTTTAACCTTATTAGCTAATATTTTTACACAGATTAATGAAGTGATAAATATAGCTAAGTAAATAAACATTTCAGTCCAGTTTTTAAAAATCAAACTACCCGTTGTAAACAAAATACTGTAAGCCATAACAACGGCCGAAATCCACAAAACAATCAGTTTAAACAAATGTGTTTCATTGACTTGAGACCTTTGAAATGGCTTCCAGTTGCCTGCAGGCTGAATCTTATCATAAAAAGCTTGTAATACTTTTTCATCGGTTGGCGACGTCATAAAAGTTACAATTAGCCACACACTAATAGTAAATATAATCGTAAATAAAAAGCCTTTAGGATTTTCAATAATTGGTAATCCCCAAGATGGATCAAGATGCTGAGCAAAACCATAAGTCACAATCGCATACCCGACAAATGGGGCGATTGTTCCAGCAATTTCAGTCCAGGCATTAATGCGCCACCAGTACCAACGAAGAATAAGTACCAATCCTAAACCGGCTCCGGTCTGTAAAAGAAAATTCCATACTGCCGCTATTGAATTAATTTGAGAAGTCACTCCAAAAGCCACTAAAATCATTGCCAGTACTGATAATCTTGAAGTATTAACTAATTGCTTTTCAGTCGCATCTTGTTTAATAAATGGACGATAAAAGTCATTGATAATATAACTGGTTCCCCAGTTAAGCTGAGAAGCGGTGGTGCTCATATAAGCAGCGAAAAAAGCGGCTAATAATAATCCTTTTAAACCCACTGGCAAAAAGTCTTTCATTGCTAAAACATAGCCTAGTTTAGCTTCACTGCCTTGAAGTTCTGGATAAAGAATTAGTGTACTCAGCGCAACCAACACCCAAGGCCAAGGGCGAATACAATAATGTGCAATTTGAAAGTATAAATTTGCATACACCGCATTTTTTTCATCTTTTGCGCTCATCATTCGTTGTACAACATAACCACCGCCCCCAGGCTCAGCACCTGGATACCATGAATTCCACCACGGTAAAATAATAAAAGCTAAAAAGCTACCAACACTGACAGATAATATACCCGCAGTAGAAGGGCCATCTTCACTACCAAAATTAGGGAAGAAACTTAATGCTTCTGGTGGAAGTGTATTTTTCAAACCATCAATACCACCAATTTGATCAGAATTAATAACCATTACAGCCAACACAATGCTACCTGTCATTGCAATAATAAATTGAACAAAATCGGTGTAAACAACACCTAACAAACCAGAAAAACCGGAATAGACGAATACCACAAACATCGCCCCTAATGTCCAAAATAGAGACTCTTGTGCGGAGATTCCAAAGAAAACTTGTAATAAACTCATTAACGCCAGATTAACCCAGCCGATAATTAATGCATTAACAAAAACGCCCATGTAAATGGCTTTAAAACCACGCAAAAATCTTGCTTCTTTTCCTGAATAACGAATATTGATCAGTTCAACATCTGTTAATATTTCAGCGCGCCGCCAATACTTTGCAAAGAAGAATGTTGTTAACATGCCGCCTGCAAGTAAATTCCACCACATCCAGTTACCAGCGATCCCCCCCTGCTTAACCAGTTCAGTTACTGCTAAAGGAGTATCTGCTGCAAATGTTGTCGCAACCATTGAAGTTCCCGCTAACACCCAAGGTAAACTTCTTCCACCAAGAAAAAAGTCGCTGGTACTTTTTGCTCGCTTACTAAAATATAACCCGATACTAATAATTAAACCGATAAACCCTAAAATAATAATATAATCGAGTGTCCCGAGCGCAATTGCTTCTTGATCCATTATTTTCTCCAATATTTATTCTCGCGATTAAACAACTTGAATACCATCAATCCAAGCAGATTTAACTTCGCACTTTTTATTTAGTAAAACCATATTGGCTTGCTTGCCAATTTGCAAACTTCCTATTTGCAGTTCTAACCCCAAAAATTTTGCCGGATTAAGCGATGCCATATTAAGCGCTCTTGCTGCTGAGCAGTTTAACATTCGTAAGCTATTTCTTACCGCACTAGCCATATCTAATGCCGATCCAGCTAATCGCCCCTGCTGATCAGTTAATTGATCACCATCACGTGTAATTGTTTGCCCAAAAAACTCAAAGCTTACTTTTTTACTACCAACAGGTGGCATTGCATCAGTCACCAACATAATATTATCTTTCGCTTTTAATGCAATTTGCGCGGTCGCAGGATGAACATGTATACCATCAACGATCAGGCCACACCAGCTATCTTGATCGAGCAATGCCGCTCCAACAACTCCCGGCGCACGAGATGTCATAGGAGACATTGCATTAAACAAATGAGTAAAACCACTTGCGCCTGCTTCTAGTGCCAATTGTGTTTGTTCAAAACTTGCATCGCTATGACCTAAACAAACAATCACACCGGCCTCAACCAGTTTTTTAATTGCTTGCGGTGCGACATTTTCCGCCGCTAGCGTAACAACAACTTTACCTAAATCCTGTCGACAAAAAATATCGATTTCCTTTTCCGATATTTCCCTCACTAGCTCAGCTTTATGAATTCCTTTTTTGTTAATCGACAAGTGAGGGCCTTCAAAATGAATGCCTAAAATATCTGTTAGTTCTTTAGTTTGTGCAAGCGCAACTGCATCAGCAGCTAGTGACATTTTTTCATAAGAATCTGTCACTAATGTAGGTAACCAGCCAGTTGTTCCATACTGATGATGGGCCTGACCAATTTGTAACAGGCTCGCATAGTCAGGTGATTGATTGAACAAACAGTTACCGCCCCCATTAACCTGAACATCAATAAAACCAGCGACAAGTGTATCTTCTATCAATTCATTTTGCAGTGGATTTAAAACGGCTTTATCACGAACAACAATATCTTTAATAATCCCTTGCTCAACAACAACTTCAGAGTTGGCAATAAATTTATCGCCATCAAATAATGATTTAACCGATAAACTGAAACTATTCATTAAAGCGTCTCTGTCACTTTTTTAAGACCAGCAGGATCATCAGGATTTAAACCTCTTTCTACAGCGATTTTTTCAATGTCTAAATAGAATCGTTGTAAAACAGCCAGCGGTGCAACTCTTGGGTGCATACTATTAATAATCTGATGTAAGTGAACCAAATTACCACCTCTTGCGATAATGTCGTTAATTTGATCAGAATGAAACTGGTGCGACTCATCTTTTACTTGCACATCAAGCACTTTAATTTTATCTTCCACTAAAGTCACAGGCCCATGTAAAAACTCTGCGCTACTAAAAGCTTCAGCATGTATTCCACACACTTCTTTTAGTTTCAATGCAATTTCTTTACTAATGGCGTAACCTAAACCTCGTCCTAAAACAACTAAGTTTTTAGTTGCTTCAAGATCGAGAAAATGGAGCTGAGCATTTGCTTCTACTACCTGTTTTAAATCATCAGGCAACCGTCCCAAAGCTTCAATTAAAGCTTCGTCATCGTGCCAATAAGCAACGAGTTGTAAAATTGCAGACAGGGTTGCTAAGTAACTTTTAGTCGCCGCTACAGATAACTCCTTACCAACGGCTAACGGAACAACATAATCAACGATTTCAGCGAGTGGTGCAGTTTCATCATTGAGTAAAGCAATACAAAATGCGCCACTAGACTTTGCCTGTCTCGCTTGTTCTAAAATATCTGGGCTACGTCCTGACTGTGAAATAATAATAACTAAAGTTTTAGTTAATTTAAGCGGTTTGTTATAAATGGTCGCAATTGAAGGTGCAGCCGAAAAAGTAGGAATACCCGATTCAATTTCAATTAAATATTTTGCAAATACTCCCGCATGATCGGAAGAACCACGACCAACAATCATTACTGATTGTGGTTTATAAGCTTTTAACTGTTCAGCAAGTTCTTGCATTAACTTTTTATTACTTTGCAACTGTCCTTTTATTTTTTCACCAGCCTCCCTCGCTTCTTTTGCCATTAAACTGGTTAATTCAGTTGATGTTTTCACTTGATTTTTAATATCTAATTCATGATTCATCTTGACTACCTCCATTAAACTTGAGCACTTTTTTTATGCTCAACACACCAACGTTGCTCAGCAAAACGCAACGCACCGACTTCAGGTTGTAGTATTGGTTCAACAAACTGGCAAGCTAAATCTTTAGGTAAACGAGGCAAAATAAATTTTGCTAGTCCACCAATCATACACAAACGCTTTGGGTGACTATTCAATAAAACCTGTGACATTTTAATAATATAATTAATACCATCATTAACTATTTTCTTGGCAACTTGATCACCTTGATCGGCAGCTTTAAAAACAAGTGAAGCCAATTTAGCAAACTCACGAGATGAACGCCCTGCGATCTGTTCTGACAATGATAGCGCATCTTTTACTGCGAGCTTTTGGATTAACATTTGAGACATTAACGAAGGTGATTCGAATCCATCTAGCACTAAAATACTATGTTTAATCGCTTCAAGTCCCATCCATGCGCCACTTGCTTGATCACCAATAGGAAAACCTAAGCCGCCTAAAATAGCTTTTTCTCCACCAGTGCTGCTATAGCCACATGATCCAGTCCCAACAATAATAACTGCACCTTCATTAGCATCATGAGCACCAATATTGGCAATATCTAAATCAGTGGTTAAATACATCTCATGAAAAGGATGTTCCCATTGGTTTACCTGACGAAAAAGCGCAGGAAAATTTACCCCAGCTAAGCCAATCCCAGCAATTAAATTTCTCTTATTAGCGGGTGTCATACCGGCATTAATCAATGCTTGATCGGTTGCATCTAAAATTGAACCGATTGTTTTTTGAAAACCATGCATCGGGTTGGCTGGCCCGCCTAAGCCCTCACCTAAAATTTTTCTATCGAAAGATGCTATAACAGCACGGCATTTACTGCCACCACCGTCGATGCCTAAATAAAATTTATTATCCATACCTGCGGAAAACGCCACACGCGGCCCTCAAAATTAAGTTCAAATAATTGAACAAATAAGTAAGTGATAAGTTAGATTACCTTATAATGACAGCGCTGTCATTATATTTTTTACTCTTAACGCTCTACCTGCTCGCAATCTATCTGGTGATTTTGCTCTAACCCAGATGGTTTGTCCCTGTTTAACCTTTATTCCATCCAAATTATCAGGATAAACCTGCCAATCTTGTTCATCTAATCGATACTCTAGTATCAAACCAGGAAAAGGGCTGTTAATAAAAAGCTTATTTTCTTTAACTATGCCGCCTACCGTTGGAATTCGGTACATCAGTTTTTCAATATCCATTTTGGCCAACTCTTTTTGTGCTAATGCATTAGCAAACTCATTCCAACTTTTATCTCTATTTAATTGGTTTTCTTTTGGAAAATACTTTGTTTTTGATGAATAAAGCCTTCCAGAATGATCATATTCAGGCTCCCATGCAGCTCGATGCCATGCTCGCTCAGCTAATGCCACTAATCTTGGAAATATCATATACTCTGCTAATTCATCTGAACGAGTCATCTCCCCCCACAAATGCCCCTGAATACCATAAAATCTTTTATCTGGCATTAAAGGTTGATAGTGAGCTTGTGTCTGATGGTGTATTGATTCTTGCTTGTCTGGTTGAACTTCTTCTCCTGAAGAGTGCCTATCATCAGCTAAATAAGGCTGCCCCTGTCGATCAGTCCATACTTCAGCATGTAATGGTAAATTTTCGGGCATAAAATTGAAAATCTGCCGAGTATTGGTAAAACGGCTTCCCCAATAATACCCTCGCTCTTTTGGATCGGCTGCGTAGGGAAAATCAAAATAAGTAACATCGGGCACTGAAACAACGACCTTCCAATTTTTATTGGCCATAGTATGCGCAACTTTATGTCCCTGCCAAAAAAGAGGCGTCCAAGCATTGGCTTGCACATTCGCTGGCATCTGCTCCGCGGCTATGTGCCCAATACCATCACTCCAACCAGCAACTTGAATATTTCTTTGTGCAAGTAATGCCGATACTCTTCGAATAAAGTAGTCACTTAACTCCGTCACTTTTAAATCATTTTGTTTTATAAAAGCTTTACACAAAGGCGAAGCTTTCCATGCGCCAGCAGTTTCATCAGCACCAATATGATAAGTCTTTAAAGGTACGCCAGCTTGTTGATGAAGCTTAACGACTTCATCAATGACTTTTTCGACAAAGTGATAAGTAGACTCTCGACATACATTTAATGTGTTGTCGTTATAAAACTGAACAGAACGATATTGACTTTTGTCATTCAGATCCGAAAGCAAATATTCTTCTGCATATTCAACTTTACCTTCTGCTTGATATTTTTTATATCTGGCCTCCATTGATTTTACTGCGGCACGTGAATGGCCAGGCATGTCAAAAGATGGGATTACCTCAATATTACGCGCTTGCGCTGCTTGTAAGATTTGCTGATAATCGCCTAATGAATAAAAGCCACTGTTTTCATTATTCATACTCGGACCACTACCCAGTTGAGGCAATAAGCAACTTGACTCCGTTAAATCATGGCATCGAAAAGCTCCTACCTGAGTTAACTCAGGCAGACCATTGATTTCCAACCGCCAACCTTCATCGTCACCTAAATGTAAATGCAATTTATTTAATTTATAGGCCGCCATTTGATCGAGCAATTTTAGGATGAATTTTTTACTACGAAAATTTCTAGCAACATCTAAATGAAAACCGCGAAATTCAAAGCGAGGCTGATCGTTGACTTTTAGTATAGGTAACTTTTTATGTTTAATATCGATTAAACTGGCAATTGATTGAAGTCCATAAAAAGCCCCAGTATCAGTTGCTGAAAAAATATCAATCTGTTTAGCCGATATATTCAATTGATAACTTTCGTCACCTTTAATTGCTGGGGTATTAATAATATTAAGTTGGACGCCTTTATCAGCTTGTATTGCTACACCTAATCGACTTAAACGAGCAAATGCAGGATTAGAAGCTTTAAATAAAAAATCATTTTTTTGTAAATAAAAACCTTCACTAATATCTAATTCGGTACTTTCAGAAACAACTTCTAACTGTATTGGCTTTGGAATAATTCGTTTTTTTACATCTATTTTAACTAATTTTTGCTGTAAATTACGTTGGTAGTTACTTTCCGCAGAAGCCCATTCAGATAAATCATCTTTACTTCTTTTAAACTGTTTTTCTGCATCGGTCATTGGTTTTACAAAAGGAAGGCTTTCTTGCTGAGTATCGGGATCAATAATGCTCTGAGTCGAGTCAATGACTATAGGGTTATTATCGCCAACAACCAGGTAAAAATTAGGAGGTACATCAAACTCGGAAATCTGCCAAAAAGTCGCTTTAAATTTAACATCAATATTGTTGGTTTTCTGCCACCCCACAAATAAATCTGTCGGTTCTAAATAATGTAAATCACCATTATAGTGAACGATATTAAATTCTTCGCTATAGTCTTGTTGAATCGGCGTCATAAAAGAAAAATAAATACGCCAGTTTTTTAATTCAATTGGAGTCGTTAGCTTTAAACTTAATTGAGCTAAAAAACAATTACCATCACCTAATGCTTTATCACAATCTTTATCGGGTCGATTATCTAAAACTTCATAACTAACCTGTAAGTTTTTTGCAAAATTTTTAACTTTATCCTGCTCTATTTTTTGTTGTTCAGTTTTTTTATTATTAAGATAGTGCGATGACTGTTGGTTAATGCTCTTTGTCGTAGTGTCGGCTTGGTTATCACATCCTGTTATGATGAAACTTGTTATCAGTGAAATTACAGATAGAAAAAACTTAACGCGATTAACAATAACTTTTAACTTTAAGTATTTGAATAAACGTTTACATAGGTTAATGGTATTTTTTTTAAATATGAATTTTGAATTTTTAAACACAAATACCCCAACAATTTTATGAGTCTTATATTCTCTATTAGTTTTATATTATTCTAGATGGCCGAAGCTATATTTACCTAATGTTTGTCTTACATTGCTACGCGTTGCAACAGAAATGAGTATAGCTATTCATTGGCATAGATATCAGCGATATCAACAAACAATTTTCATAAAAAAGCTGATTGAATAGGTATTCAATCAGCTAAAAGGTACAAAGCAAGACTTTTTATGATAAAAACAACCTCATGACAACGCTGTCATGCAGCCATTTAGAAATTAACGGATTTAAGAATAGATTGCAAGCCTTTGGTAAAAATAATTAAGTTTACGTGCACTAATTCATGATATTTTGTGTACTTCAAGCTCACTAATGCGATACTTAGGAAAATAAGCAGTAAAAGTTGACCCTTGACCCAATTCACTTTGAATATCTAAATACCCTCCGTGATTTTCTAAGATGTGCTTAACGATAGATAAACCCAAACCTGTCCCACCAATTTGACGCGAACGATTAACATTTACTCGATAAAAGCGCTCTGTTAGTCTTGAAATGTGTTCAGGAGCAACACCTTCTCCATTATCTGTAACACTAAAATAAGCGTACCCGTCACTCTTCCTTTGCCAACACACTTTAATAGTAGAACCTTCGGGTGAGTACTTAACAGCATTGTTGAGCAAATTTTGGCACAAACTATACAGCTCATTTTCGACCGCTTTAATCTGTAACGTCTGATCAATTTCTACATTAATTTGGTGAGTTCCTTTAGCCTTTGTTTTTTCAAAGTCAACCACCATCTTCTGGATCAGGCTAGGCATATCAACAATATTACCAGAATCTTTATCATAACCTTTTTCTTCTAATTTAGATAAAGTTAATAGATCTTCTAATATTTTCTGCATTCTCGAAGCCTGATGACTGGCATTGGTAATTTGCTTACGGACAATATCTGACATTTCTGGCTCAGATTCAAGCAATTCAAGATATCCTGTAATAACGGTTAAAGGCGTTCTTAATTCATGTGAAGCGTTGGCAATAAAGGCTTTACGCAGTTTGTGTACGGCTATTCTTTGACTAATATCTCTTGCAGTGATCAGTTTCTGCTCTTCACCAAAATCAACACAAGTTACGGATAAGGTTTTATGTTGATCAACCGGAGATTCCATCTCAACTTGCTCGGGCGTATTATCAGATTCAATTAACTTTTGTAACAATGGATCTCTAATTAAGTTATCAATTCTTTGTCCTAAATCCCGACGCTTTTCAATCCCTAAGATTTCTTCAGCCGCATGGTTGGTTAGCTCAATTTCTCGATGTGCATTAATAACAATAGTAGCCTCAGGTAACGCTGCAATAGTGGCTTCAAACCGCCTTGCCATAAAGCTGAGTCGCTTTTTTCTTTCTTTATTTTTTCTCTGAGCATAAACAATATGTTGGACAATTAGCTGCCATATACCACTAGAATCCAAAGCTAACTGATTTTTAGCCCCTAACCTAATCCAACGTTCCAACGCTCTAATTTGTACTAACATCCATGTGATATAAATAAAGCATGTCAACAATATTGCCAGAACCCACTCTCCAGAAACTAAACCAAAGAGAATTGCTACAATTGTTAATATAAAAATTCTGGATATCTCTATTGTCCAGGCATTATTCATCCAGCTACCCCTTAACTTTTAAGCAGTTTTCTTTTGGCTAAACATATAGCCCATGCCACGGACAGTTTTGATAAGTGCATCTTTTCCAAATGGCTTAAGAATTTTTCTGAGCCTTAATACATGAACATCAACTGTTCTTTCTTCAATATAAACAGCTTGCCCCCATACAAAATCTAATA
Organism: Aliikangiella litoralis; assembly: GCF_052495765.1. Next base: position 5,363,202 of record NZ_CP199292.1, read on the forward strand.
ATTGTGCTCGCGAATAAACACGGTTTTTATGTTCGATAAAAAACTGCAACAATGAAAATTCAGTATGGCCGATATGTACATCGACATTTTCTATTGATAACTGGTTAGTGGCCAAATTTAACTCTAAACCATCTGCAATAATTAAATCATCTTCATTAGCTTGGGAAGTGCGACGCAATAAAGCTTTTATTCGCGCCATTAATTCTTTAATACCAACAGGTTTAGTTAAATAATCGTCTGCCCCGCAATCTAATCCCTTAACTTTATCCATTTCCTCAACTCTTGCAGTCAACATGATCACAGGCAAATCAGCTAATATTTCGTCTTTACGTAAACGCTTGATAAAATCAATTCCACTTTCACCAGGCATCATCCAATCAACAATCAACAAATCTGGCCGATTTCTAGCCAGAAGTTCTCTTGCTGAACCTGCGCTTTCAGCCTCTTGTATTACATAACCATCCCTTTCTAATGCATAACGTAACATTTCTCGAATGGGCTGTTCGTCTTCAACTAATAAGATTTGCTTTGGCATTTAACTTCATCCATTAAATAAACTAGAAATCACTCAAATAATTACGTAATATCAACATAAATGTTGGTTTAGCTAATATTCAGTGACAATAATCACGGTTAGCTATTTTTCCTGTTATTCATGACAAAATTATGACAATTGCCAATAAAAAATGCCATTTATTAAAATAATGTCATTTTTCTCCAATTAAATCGTAATAAATAGGTGACAACGTTAATATATAGCCTTAAGCAATATATTTAAGAAAAAGAAATGATGTACATAAAATTAATTCGCTTTTTGGTATTAACTGATATAGATATTAACAAACCATAAATCATTTATTTCAACTAAGATTAATGTGAAACCTATAACATTACAATTATTTTCAATTATTACGATGCTATAAATTGTGAGCCAGTCAATAGAAATTATTCAGCATTTAATATAGCAAAATAGGATATTTGCCTTCTTTTAATATTAGGATTGCTATATACTGCACAATGTAAAAATGACTAGTAAAAATAGAAATAATACAACCCGGTACAACTTACATAATACTTAGGATTTGATAGGTGCTTTAAGAATTAAAGATTTATGGACAATTTAGATAATCTAACAATAAAAGTTGTAGCTGACCGTAAACAGTTCTCAGAAATACAGCAGCCTTGGCTTGATCTTCAGCAGAAATTAGGTGCTAGTTTTTACACCAATTTTTATTTTTATCGAGCTTACTTTAAACATATAACCGATTCAGAAGTCACTCCATTTTTGATACTGGCATTTAATGGAAATAAGCTCATTGGATTACTTCCTTGGGAAAAGCGTCACCGGACTTTTTTAGGGATCAGTTATTATGAAATAGGTTCACTGGAGCACCCTCATGTTGACTTAAATGGTATTCTCTATGAAGTAGAATATGAATCAGCCATTCTTAAGTCACTGTACACGTTAAAAAGCCAACTTCCAGCTTTGTCAGTTTTTTGTCTACCCAAACTGAAAAAAGATAGCCAGTTGGCCACATTGATTAATTCTCAACATAAAATCAGTGCCTTCAATTGGCAAACATCCGAATCTAAATATATCCATTTTGACCAAACTCCCTTACCTGAAATTATTCCTAAAAGGCACTTAAAAAACATTAATCGATTACTTCGAAAATCACAAAAAGAAGGGGCTGTTGAGTTTTCATTCACAAAAGGTAAGGATATTACTCAAGAGCAAATCAGAAGCTTTCTTGAAATAGAAGCCTCAGGCTGGAAAGGTAAACAAGGTTCAAATTCAGCGATTATGCTCAATAAACACCTACTTGCATTCTACCATTCACTCTTTAAGAACAATAAAGATAACATTCAACTCAACTGTTACTATTTAAACAACATGCCTATTGCTGCGCACTTTTGTTTTATTAATAACGATACATTGTCTTTAGCAAAAGTTTGTTACCTTCAAGAATATTCTAATTTATCTCCAAGCCATGTGCTGATATATAAAGCGATGGAAAACGCTCAAATTGAAGGAAAAGTAAAAAAAATAAGCTTTGTCACAGGTCCAACATGGCTCGCTCCTTGGAAACCAAACTCAACACCAGTGCACACTTTTATATTTCCCATCGGTCTATTCTCATCAGTGATTTATCAAATCGCTAAGTGTTGTAGACTTTTAATTAATAAGTTTCACAAAAAAGATAAAAACTAGCATTACCTTTTTATTAAATTAATCAACTTTGTGGTTAATTTAATAAGCAACCAACGTATACGACTTGATAGTTTATTTTGATTGAAACCAAAATAGATAAAGCGCTTAACAATAATCGGTGCCAGTTGTTTTTTAAACAAATTAGTATCCGCCAAAAAGTCCACATTAGTCGTTTGATATTGCTCTTTTTCGGCCTCAAACATTTTAATGGCTAAAAGTTTACTCGGCGAAAAGCGCGAGTATTTAGGATTAAAACCAATAATCAACACATGCGTTATCTGGTTATGATTAATACACAATTTAAATGCAATTAATTCACCTTCATCCTCTAAATAGTAACACCTCAGTCGTTTCTCTTCACTAGCCCATTTAAGCAAGTCACGACAAGCTTGAACTTCTTCTGCAGAGTCAAATAAACTTTGTCGTTCCAAATCACCAACATCTCGTTTTACTTTTTGACGTTCAGAGTGAACACAAGCTATTTTGTTAAACAACTCATCACTCATTTCTGTTGCAATTTTAAAGCTGTTGGCTGGTAGTTCAGAGTTAATAGCTTTGGTCGCCCTTTTCAACTCCCCTCTGACTTTTCGTTTAAGCGTGCTTTTAATGAAATCATCAATATCAATAGAGACATCTGTACGATGGCAAACTGAATGATTTTCTATCACTTGGAGACTAGAACCCAAAGCTGACTCCCAGATACCTAAATTAGAACCAGTATAAGCATTTTCAAAATAATACTCATCCCATTGAACAAACTGTTCATCGTTCATGGCTTTTGCTAAAGACTCACTAATAACCTGACTTAAGCCAGTTGCAGAATTGGCAACAATACCGCCATAACTAGCACATAAAAGGTGGCTTTTTGTACCTAAAAACTGAAGCCTTTTATTTTTTAAATATAAAGGATGGCGCTTAATCACTTGAAAAGGCGCAACGCCTATGATTTCGTCATTGTCTTTAAAAACTAATACTATACAAACTTCAACCAATGTTGATAACCAAGGAATAACAGCTTTTAAATGACCTCTTCGATAATACACTAACTCATCAGGAAGATGCTTGTCTAAAAAGGCATCATATTGCTCGGCATATTCATCTAACGCTTCAATCTTACGAATAATTTTATATTGCATAATATTGTCCGCTAAAGCGGCTGCTTCTTATTTCTTAATTTATTAAAAATAATTGCCGGAATTCTTTTTCTTTCTAAAATCCACCAACCGACCATAGAACCAATTAGCCCCGCGAAAAAAGCTAAAATAGAAGAGTCAATTTTAAATATATGAATGAACAGGTAAATTAAAATACCATTGAAAATAAAGATATAAAAAGTTGCTTCTGCAATGGCATTTAATCCACGCTTAAATAAAGATGGAACAGGAACAAAACGTATGTACGGCAATGTTAATGATCCAATAATAAGCCAACCAGTCTCTAAATCTGTGCCAGTGTCAATGAAAGCAAAAGTTACACCAGTTAATGCTGTAATTAATTTCTGGTTTTCTGTAGCGCACAAATAAATACACCAACCTAACCAGATATGCGCAATGAAACGAATAGGAACTAAATCATTAAGATGTGCAGTTTCCCAAATATAAGGATATAAAATTCGGATCCCAATAAAGCCTAGTAAAAAAATGTATGAAAATAGCCAAGGTGACTCTTTCATCTTATCTCTAATGCTTTTGATACTAAATAACAATCCAATAATCACTAAACATTGAACTAAAATTTGAACGAACCAAAATGGAAATATAACCGTTATTTTAGCGATCATTAAATTAGCATAAAGTAGAATGACATCAATTTCAAAAGAACGATTCCAGGCAAAGTAGACTATTGTGAGTAAGTAATAAGGAACGAGTAAGGTAATTGAATATCTAAATATAGAGCGCCATGCACCATCTTCCCTAAAATCATCAAAGCGAAATCTAGCCATGTTAAACCCAACTAGAAAAATGAGTAATAAAGTACCTCCTCCTAGTACCTCAATACCACTATGCGTTGCAACCACACACAATATAGCTAATGCACGTAGAAAAATACTCATTTCAATTTTAGTCCAAAACCCCTTCACTTTAGTTTTAGACTTTTCAAGTTCACGAATAGACATTAAGTCCCAATTATCTGGAACACCGCCTAAATATTGCTCTAGCATTACAGATGCTTGAACATAATTTAAAGAATCTCCACCTAAAGATTTAAATGAATCATCTTCAGTCATATTTTCTTCATCAAACAAAGAACGATAAATATTAATGACACCGGTGACTTTTCCACTCTTTAGCTTAGATGCTTTCGGAGGAACATAGGTTTGAGCGATTTGTTTACGCTTTACTTTGCCAGTCTCGGTCATTGGTAACTGGCTTAAATAAGTGACTTTTATTGCAGATAATGCATTAACTCCTAATAACAACAACTCAGCATGTATTAACTGCTTAATTTGCTCATCACTTTGTGATTCATTTGACTTCACAGCGAGAAAACCCTCTCCGCGCTGCTCATCTTTAATACCAACAAGAACAACAGGTTCACCATCAAGTTTAGCGTTGACTTCTCGCTCAAGGCTTTCAGGGTCAACTTTAATACCACTACAGTTAATCAAATCATCTGTACGGCCTAAAAAGTACAAATAGCCATCTGCTGACACCTTTCCAGAGTCGCGAGTTACCAACCAACCATCAGAATTACTCAAGGTTTTTAACTCACCATTGATGAGTTCCCCTAAGGCTAAATGTTCACCTTTTATACAAATATTAGAGTTGTCATCTATTTTTATTTCAATTGGTGTATCAACTATTCCAACTGAATCCAATTTATCTCCCTCAACCGCAGAAACTTCTAGTAAAGAAGTTCTTGATGCTTCAGTTAAACCATAATGTTGCACAATACAAGCATTAGGAAACAGCTGCTTCATTTGCTGCTTTTCTTCGACACTCATCCATTGACTACCAATTTCAATCCAACGAACCTTAGTGCCAGACTGACCAATCACTTGCGGCTGACTTAACAAAATACGCCACAAGCTAGGAACCGCAGATATTGCATTAATTTCACCTTGCTCTAGCATATGAGCAATTTCAGTGGGGTTAAATCCATTCTCTGGAATATAAAATGATCCCCCAACAGTCGCAACAGCTCGACAACGACCCAGACCAAAGGAGTAAGTAACGGGGACCCCAACATACTCCTTAATAGAACTATCAACTTGCATTAAACGATTTAACCGCTCAACGACATCCGCTAAAGCTAAATGAGAAAGAACAATAGCTTTGGGCTCACCCTGCGTACCAGATGAGAAGGTAATTTGAGCAGGGATATTTTCTTTAATTGGATTCAAAGAGGTTTTCACCCAGCCTCCGCCGGGTTTTGGTAAAATTTCGTCATCAACTAAACCAATCTTATCAGCCAAATTCTGATTGCTTTCATTTGAAATGGCGAAAACTTTTCTTGCCTGATAAAGCTCAAAAACTTTTGTAATAAAATCAACTGAATTTACTTTATGTATTTTTGTTATTTTAATTTTTTGATTCTGTTGCATAGTCTATTTATTATTAAATTCGCACGATAAATGTGCCAATATCCTTGTTGTTGTCTGCTAATGAATGAACTTACCTGTAAAAAGGCCATCAATTCTAACTCGATTTGATAATTATTTGGATTTTTTTTTACTGAAGCAATATTTAATTTTTGTTGTAGGCAGGTAATCTATTAAATAACTGTTTAATAATTGATTTAATCTGAAACGTGAGTAAGTGCTCGCTTTACATTAGATAGTTTACTAAACAAGACGGGTTTCCAGTCTCTAAGTACTATAGGCAATACTGTTTTTAATCGGCTCTGGGCCTTTAACTTAAAACCATGGCGTATAGGGCCAAAAGTGATTAATTGGTACTCTTTCAGCTCAACCCTATGTCCCAAAGCCATTTTACAGGCTAAGTCAGCAAAATTAACGCCTGCTATATATGAAGCAATCAAACTTTGCCAATACCTTGGGTTTATCTCTAAGATATAGATTTTCTGGGTATCTTTATCAACACAGCAATCAATATGTGCAACACCTGACCAGTTAAGCTTTTTCATTAACTCAACTATCACCAACTCCAATTCTTCTTTTTTTACAAATTTCAGCCTCTCCAAAGGGCCAAAAGGATTACGCTTATCTCCGACCTGTTCTTGAACAGTCATCGCTTTTATTTCGCCATTTTTGCAAAGCACTGAAACACCAATATCATAACCATTTATCTTCGATTGGTATAAATATTGCCCACTCTCCAGCTTTGCATTATTTAAATGCTCCACTAATTCTTCGTTATTTACTAAACACTGAATACCATGCCCGCCCGAATGGCCTGTGACAGGCTTTGCTATTATAGGAAAACGGTAATTATCATCTTCAAGTGGTTTATATATCTCAGGGACAGGAAAGTTGTTGTTTTTACAAAAATCAGCTAGTTTAGACTTGTCCGATGCAATATTCATTGCTTCAACTTCAGGAACATCAACTAATTTGAGATAGCGAACAAGTTCATTTTCATTGGCTTTGCAAAACTGAATAGACTTTTCACAAATAGGTAAAAGCACATCAAGTTGGTACTGAGTAGCAATCTGCTGAATTAAGCTGAGCAGCTTCTCAGAATCTGAAAAATTAAATTTTTCATCGAAAAGCTTAAGACCTTTGGAGTATTTAACATTAGCAGAGTCGCCTTGACCTAAAACAAATACTTTATACTCCCTAGTCCTTTCCAGACACCGTATAACCGATAATGCAAGATCAGACTGGCTTTGAGCACTATATAAAATAACAACTTTTTTGATATTCATTCTAATAGCTTATAGTTAAATCCGATCTATCAATAAGTGATAAAGATATGTTTGTCACAGTTACTAGCTTATATAAATTCAGCCAAACCCCAAAAAAGCATAATTTAGTAGTTAACTCATCAATCAAGCAAATATTCCATAGCTCTATGCAATTACAGTCCAGATATTATACTTTAATTTCACCGATTCAAATCGATTATTTAGTCAAAACTAATATAATTTGTTCACAAAAGCGACCTATATTAACAATTATCTCTATTATATATTTTATCGCGTTTTATCAATTAATTATCATAATCTAAATATCGACTCGATTGGCTCATTAGGTTACTATCAACATTAGAAAATAATTAGTAATTAATGATTTAGGGCAATACAAAGCAAATAGTCCAACATTAAACTCAAGTGTTAAATAGGCAATAAAACTAACTAGCACTAGCAATAATATTCAGCATTTTTTTAATGTTGATGATGATGTCGCTCAAAAGTGAGATGTATTTCTCAATATTACAATGTAAGGGGTTAAGTTTTAGCTTTGTAACCGATATAACTATCTGTAAATAGTAATATTACAATATCATTATTAAATTCGCATATACGAGAATAATTAATTATGTACAGATTTATACGTTCAAATATCCAATATGCAATGACCGCAGCTAGTCTTTCATTACTTTTGATGCTTACTGGATGTGATAAAGACGATGACGAAGAAAACGCTGCCGATAATACCGAACAAGTATCACAATCAATCGAAGTGGTTGAGTCAATTCCTTATGATGACGCATCAGCGATAGAATTAGATACACCTATTAGCATTAAATATGCTGAAACTATCGAGAGCTCTGATTTAAACCTTAATTTTTCTATGCATTCAGGCAATGTAACAATCGCAGGCGAATATGCGATAAATGGCGACACAATCAGCTTTACGCCATCAAATCAACTGATCCCTGGTACCGATTATTCAGTATCAGTATCAGGCTCACTCTCAAACAAGCAACTTGAAGCCACGAGCATTGATTTTACTACCACAAACTCGACTCCAACATCAGCGCAAAGAGTTAATTTTATTAACTCGACCCCTTATGACAATGCATCTGCTGTTGAGCTCAACGCTGCAATTAGTGTCACTTACTCTGAAGTCATTGAAAGCTCAGATTTAAACCTTAGTTTTGCAGTACGTACTGGAGGAGAAGTAGTTCCTGGTGACTATAACGTAAGTGGAGATACCATCTATTTTTTCCCTGAAAGTGAATTAACACCATCAACGGAATACTCAATTAGGATTTCTGGCACCATTTCAGATAAACAGCTTGAAGCAACAAACATTGAATTTACAACTATAGGAATTTCATCAGCCATATCTATTGCGAGTAGTTCACCGCTAGACTTATCAAACAATATAGCTCTATCTCAGGCCATTACGGTGACTTTTAGTGAAAATGTTGATAACTCTGATGTCAGCATCGATATGCAAGTAACCCAAGATAATAACACAGTCGCAGGACAAACTTTAGTTGTTGAAGATCGACTTGTTTTTACACCAAGCTCACCTTTTAATCCTGGAGCTTTAATAAAAGTTTCTGTCGACGAATCATCTGACTCTCAAAAACAGATAAATGGTGCAAACTGGAGTTTCACAACTATCTCGACTACCGGAAGCATCTGCGCTGATTTTTATACTGAAAGCTATCAGCTAGTTACAGGTTTGAATAGTACTAAAGTTACTAGCTCCGTTAAGCCGCGCAAAGGTGTTGAGCTAAAAGATCCCGTATTTAACACTTGCGTTGTTAGAATGACCGATCACCAAAATGAAAATCCTAATGGCTTTGCTAGAGCCGAATATTCACGAAAGCAAGCGTTTAACGCTAATGATACCCTGTTACTTGCACTTGCGAATGATGGATTCTGGCATATCTATGATGCTAACAGTGGTGCATACTTGAAAAAGCTTAATGGCCCAGCTTCAGATGCCGACCTTCGTTGGGACAGCAGTAACCCTGACCTTATGTATTACACAGGCACTTATGGCAGCATGAAGGTATATGAACTAACGGTAAGTTCAAATACGAGCCGGCTAATTGGAAACTTCACTAACCGCCTTCCTTGGTCTAACGCAGCCAGAGCATGGACTAAAGCAGAGGGAACTAGTTCTGCTGATGGGCGCTACTGGGGAATGCAAGTTGAAACAGAAAACCATCAAGGTTTAGGTCTAATGGTATGGGACAAAGATAAAGATATCATCGTTGGAACCTGGGACTTTAGTGATAATGGAGTAGGACGCCCAGACCATACTTCAATGAGCCCATCTGGTGAATACATTGTTGCCTCATGGGATGGAAATAATTTTGGCACAACAGCCTTTTCTAGAGACTTTTCTAAACAAGTTAAACTACACAGCAAATCAGAGCATTCAGATTTAGCTCTACTACCTAATGGTAACGATGCCTATGTTGCGGTTGATTACCAATCAAACGCAGGTGATGTATTTATGGTAGAAATACAAACAGGTGTAAGAACATTGTTATTTGAGTCCTATATCAAAGGTAGCGCAACAGCTTTCCATTTTTCAGGTAAAGCTTATAAAAACCCAGGATGGGCTCTAGTTTCAACTTATGGCGGCTCTGCTACCAATGATGGCAGTGCAGTATGGATGCACGATAAAGTTTTTGCAGTTGAACTAAAAGCTAACCCAAGAATACTACAAATTGCACATCACCACTCAAAAGAGAATGGTTACTGGACTGAGCCTCATGCTACAGTCAATCAAGATTTCACTAGAGTAGTTTTTAACTCTAACTGGGAAATTGACTCAGACACCAATATTGACATTTACCAAGTAAAGTTACCCGAAGGTGCAGTACCTAAAATTGCCCCTGCTCAGTAATAAAAAAACTTACCCTTTAATTTAAAGACACCCCATTGAGGGTGTCTTTGCTTTTCTAAACATAAATAATACAAGCATACATGCTTACTAGCAGCCTCTGCCTTACAATAATACTCAATAGAAAACTAAACTATTTCCTCTACAAGGAACGAGAAGCTGATTACAACAGCACACAATGAGTGCCTTGTTTGAAGAGGGTAAGCAGTTGTAATTGTAGAGCAGTCCCTAACAGCAGTAGATAATAAAATTATAGAAAGGAAGGCAAAATGAACCAGGTAACCTCATATATGACAGCAAACCTGTCCCTGTTATCAAACTATTTGACCTTGCAATATCGGAGGAGAGCATATATGAGGTTAGGTATTTATCTTTGATATTCTTCCAAAACTTGCTTTACAACACGCTTAAAAATTCGAGCATTGTTAGAGTCAATTTCAGCATTAAAATCTAATTCAAGGGGATCTTGCTTAAATAAATAAGCATAAAACATCAATGCAGATAAATAAGCGCCATTTTGATTTTGATAAGTGCCATCAAAAAATAACTCAATATCTGGGTGCTCTGCTGTTACTTTAGCAAACGCTATACCAACAGGTACTAAAAAGTCATTCTTTTTATTGGCTAACTTCATATAGTTTTTCTTTACTAACTCAGCTTCTGTTTTGAAGTAATCTCGATGATGCCAGGTCATATAATAAACAAGCTCTTTATTGGAATCCCTCACCATATCGCCTAATAAACCACCATATTTAAAAAAGCCGTCTGTATCAGAAATAGCGCCGTATTCACCGCCTTGTAAAACCACAATATTATAATTACCTGATTTAATTTTTTGAGCTGTGGAAATCCTTTCGTAATGATCTTTAAAATACTTACCACCATAAATTTCCGTATCAACCGTTAACTTAATTTCTTTTTCTTCAGCCATTTTTTTCAATAGCTTAGGAATATCAAAATGTCCTGTAAGCGTATTACCAACAAACAATATTTTACTGTCTTCTAATGCGTTAAAAGCCCGTACTTTGTCACGATTAAACTTTGAGTGAGATTCATCAACTTTTTTACTTGAATGACTTTTCTTTTTTGCTAACTTAGCAAATTTTGGTATTTCAATTTGGTAGATATCAATATCGGTTTCAGGCTTTTTCCCAAGGTTAGAGTTGAATACCACTTTAGAGAAATCTTGATTGACTGTAGCATGTGGCTCAGTCCAGTAATCGGAGCCAGCAGAATGATGATTCGCCAATGTATAAACTTGTGATGGCAAACTAAGATCGATCGCAAAAATTCTTTCATGCAACCAATGTTTCGGTTTATCGGCATAAGAGCCGTAACTAGAGATCAAAACCCAGCCAGGCTTTTTGTATGCTGTACCAGAAAAATGGAAAGCTGAAACCGTACCATTAATATAACTATCAAACAGATTCGTTCGCTCACCTGTTTGAATTTCTACCATAAAGACAGGTCCACCATTACTTTGATAATCAATTGAAACATAAGCATCATGGCCATTAGGTAATAACACCAAATCAGAATGTTCAGATTTATGATGCAGCTTCACTCGACGTCTAAAGTCCTTAGTAAAAGCCATTGTTCCTAACTTACTTTCATTCCAAGAAGCTACAATGTATTCACCAGATGGACTCATTGAAGTATGATCTGGTCTTCCTGCTTGATGCATAGAAAAATCCCATGTCGCGATTACTGAGTCTTTTTCTTTATCCCAGGTCAGCAAACCTAAAGGTTGATAGTCTTCCGTCTCAACCTGAAAGCCCCAGTAGCGACCATCGGCAGATGGCCTACCTTCTGACTTAGTCCACACCCTAGCAGCATCTCTCCAAGGTAAACGGTTTCTAAAGTCTGCAACCACCCTTGACTGATTATTCCTGACATTTAACTCATGAATTTTTAAGCCGCCATAAGGTGCAGTGTAATAAATAATTTGAGGTTTAACTGGGTCCCAATATAATTCAGCATCAGTCGTAGGCCCATTTAGCTGCTTGTAATAGCGTCCTGATTTAGCATTATAAAGATGCCAGTAGCCACTCATCGAATAAACTAAAATTAAAGAACTATCTGCATTAAACGCTTGTCGGCGAGCATAATCAATTCTCGCAAAAGTTTCAGGAGGTTCATTTTTATGATCGGTAATACGCTTAACGCATAAACCTGTTTGCTGATCGACAAAAAATTTACCTTTTTTTACCTGCCTCATCTCAGGCTTTATATAATCTAAACGACCAGGTTGAAGCACTTCATTTCGATTCGGTTGTTTATTACACTTTTTTCCAGGTAGCTCTTTAGAAAAGCTATGGCTAGAAATAAAATTAAGAGTCAATATTAATAATAGTTGAACCTTCATTTAAATATCCTTTACCTCAGAGCTTTCCAGAAGTTTAATTTACGAATATATTGCTTTAGCTTGCCAGCAATTGTGACAGCTTCGGGAATACCTTGATAAGCGGTTACGACCAAAAACAATCCACTCCCCAAAACAAATGCAGTTAGCAAAGCAAAATGCTGTGATACCAGTTTAGAAAAAGAAAAGCTGATATAAAAATCTAGACAATATTGAAAAGTGAAGTGAATAGTCACTAACATTAGGACAGTAGCCGGTATAAATAAGGCAATCTGTACTAATATATTCTTCAAGAAATTTAACTTTAGCTTTCTATCTAATATAAAACTAGAAACAATTAAGTTTTGCGTCATAGCAATAGCCGTCGCTAATGCGATACCAGCCAACCCCATAGGTTTATATAATAGAAAGTTAAAAATAACATTAGTCACTACGCCTAGTAAACCAATAACTACCTGATGCCAAGATAAATTGGCAGCATGCAAAAAGCGATAATTAAAATAACAAATTGAACGCGCTAGAATAACAAAAGAGAAAAAAGTTAAAGCGCCTGACGTTAGCTCAACTGAAGTTTTATCGAAGCTACCTCGTTGTAGTAAAATGGAAACTATTTGTTCACTATAAAAAAATAAAACTGCACTTGAAGGAACAACAAAGAATAATATTGCCTTTAAGCCTGATACTTGTATCGCCTCTAACTGTTCTTGGTTCTTCTCAGTCATATATCGGCTGATTCTTGGGTAATGAGTCACTATAACTGACTGAGTAAATGTTTCTAAGGGGAGTGATGCAATCATTAATGCATAATTCAAAGCAGAGATAGCACCACTACTCAGTAAAGAAACAAATTGAGTATCAACAATTGTCATTGCTATTGCTCCTAAATAGCCGACACTCAATGGAAGCATCTGTTTTGCAGAACCAACAAAATCAGGGTGAGAAAAGTTAAATGTAAATCGTAAGTAGCTTTTAATTAAAGAGAAATTAGAATATATTAATACACTAGAATAAATAATAAACCCCAACATCAAGCTATAGGCTAAAGCATAGATACCATAAGCAGTATGAAAAGAAAGAATACCGATAATAATAATGCTGTTAGTAATCAAGCTTTCTGTCGAAGCAACTAAGAACCGTTCAAAACAACTCGCTAAGGTTGTTAAGATTGCATTCACCCCAAGTATAGGCATAATGAGTGCCATGATTCTTAACAGGTCGGCTGCTAATATTTGAGTTTCCTTCTCTGCTCCAAACGCGAAAAATGAAACAATAAGATTTGACAATAAGTAAAGAACGAATGAGAAAAAGCAGAGGAATAGTAGCATTCCAGTAAATAAAGAATTAATCCCAGACCAGTCTGCAGTATCAAGTTTACCTTCTACAGAACGCATAAACCGAGGAATAAATGCATTCGATACGATACCCTTCAAAACTTCAGGCAGAGCAAATGGCAGAATATAAGCAATATTAAAAGCATCTAAAGCAACCGCAGTCCCAAAAACAGCAGCTAAAAAAAGGCTTTTACCAACACCAATTATTTTTCCCAGAAAACTAACTAATAAAACAGGTAGATGAGACATCAGCCAAACACCGGGTGTTTTTTTTCTATAATGGCTTCTTCTTCTCCAAGCACATCCGATTGCTCATCTTGAGCAAGTCGTTTAGTTTGTAACCAATAATATCGTGCTGTTAACGCAGTCATAACCCAAAATGTTCCCATCACTTCCCCACTGGCAAACGGACTTCCATATACATTTCCTAAGCTCATACAGATCACCGAGCAAGTATACCCATGCCCGACCATTTTAGTCGTTGGGCTATCATCGAGATTGATAACCCGCCTCCCCAATCGCCACAATCCAAAAATCAACAATAATAACGCCAACAGACCTATGAAATTTCCCTCTGCAAAATTAAGAACATAAAAGTTGTGCGCATCTTTACCAGGGTAAATAGAAAAATTGCCAATTTCTAATTTAAAACGATTGAGCCCAACACCGAGAGGATATTCAGCCACCATATCCATTGCCCCAGCCCAAATGATCATTCGACTTTCTGTACTTTCATCATATTTCTCTTCACCAGTATCAGATACTTGTTCGGTTCCCTCTATCCTCTGCATTGCTGACTCTGGAACCCATAAGGGCCCTAGAGATAAAGCGATAATCGTTAGCACAGAAACCCAACCTCGGCGTTTAAAAATCATATAAGCGATTGCCAGCATAGCAATAAAATAAGACTGTCTAGAATAAGTAAAAAATATTGCTGCAACTAATACAACAGAACCAGCTATCCCGACATACTTTACCCACTTATTACCTTTCCAGAAAAAGATAATAGATAAGAAAAAAGGTAAAAACATCGCATAAAATACACCAGCCCGATTAGCAGAATAAAAGTTTTCGCCAAATGGACCAGATGCACGCTTACTTTCATGATAATTACCAATACCGTAATCTATTGCTTCTCGAATTGCTTCCAAGCCAGCCACAAACGCAACAAATAAAACAACTAAATAAAGCTTAGATGCGTCATCATATGTTCGCACAGCATAAAAATAAACAAAATATATACAAGGATAAAAAATTAAGGTTTTTAAATTAGTAAAATCAGCCATAAGATCTAGTTTCATATGCAACTGAGAAATAATAAAAGCAGAAACCAGCATAATAAAATAAAAATAAAATAACCCCTTTAAATTATCAGGCTCTGATGTAGGGTAATTTTGTTTTTTATAAAGAATAATAGCGAATATAACCAAAACGTTTAATACGTTTAACCCAGGCAAACCTAAACTCTGAGGAAAATGAAGTTGATTAGGAATATATATAATAATAATGGCTAATACTTTTACAAAAAAACTCACACGCTTCTAACTCTCGATTTTTCAACTTTCAAAATAAAAACACCTAGTAGACCAATTACTCGTTATTGACTAATTTATAAAAACGCTATGTCCACTAACTAGTAGTGACTAAAATATTACTTAAACATCTTTTAAAGTCACTTATTGACGAATTGGGCATGCCCATTCGTTTTATTAAAAACTCATTTTGCTCAAACCGATTAATACCAGAAACTGTAGTTAACGCATACTTGAACCCTGCGCGTTCAAGCAAATTAACTGAATCATCTCGAATATAGCCACCGGGATACGCAAAACCATCAACATTTTCTTCTAAGATCTTTTCTAAATACGCTTTAGACTCAGATAATTCAAGCATAATTTCATCATCCTTAAGTAACTCCAAGTTAGGATGAGAGCATGTATGTGCTCCAATTTCAAAATGCTGCTCTGTTATTTGTTTTAATTCACTTTTGTTTAAATACAGATGAGTTAGATCGGTTGTAATGGGGTTTTCATCAAGTAGTTTCTGAATAATTCTTTCTTTAGAGTCCTCTGTTTCCAACCATAACTTTAATAACAAACTCTCTAAGCCAGACCTGTTAGCTTTAAAATTCTGAGGTCCATCTTTTAACTCTATACTAAACTCACTAGAACGAGCTTCGGAAAAAATTTGAATCGTTCTATCCCACCAAAAAACACGTTCTTTAAATATATCTGTAGCAACATAAAGTGAAGCGTGAATACCATGATTTTTTAATATTGGAGCCGCATTCGTTAAATTATCTTTATACCCATCATCAAAAGTTATACTAACAACATTTTTGGGTAAAGGTTTTTTATTTTTTAGGCAATGAACAACTTCTGAAACAGTTAAAATTTCAAATTTTTTCTTTAAATATTTAATTTGTTGATTAAAATTCTTACCGTTTACACACATGCCTAATTGATAAGGATCTTCTGCTTTATTATCAGTAATAATGCGATGATACATTAATACTAGCCAGTTATTATTTTGGTTTAATGAAGTATTAATTTTTTTATCGAGAACACCACTATAATCAAGAGTACGACTAACGACTTCTTTTAAAAAATTCTTAATCATAATACTATTCCTATAAATTAAAATTCAACTAATCCAAAAATTTTCTAGCCCATAATTCATAACACAAAACTTGCCACAAGTTTTCGCTATAGTCATGCTCACCTTTTATATGCATTTGAGTAATATTTTCAATCACTTTTGCATCAAATATTCCTCGATTTATAAAACTTGAACTTTGACAGAGATCTAGCATCATATCCTTTAAAGATGTTCTAAACCAATCCGCTAAAGGGATCGCAAACCCTTGTTTTTTCTTATTCAAACTTTCCATTGGCAATAAGTCTTCAGCTATTTGCCTTAAAACTTGCTTACCTTTATTTTGTTTAATATTCATTGACATGGGTAACTGTGCCGCTAACTCAATAAGCCTTACATCAAGCAGTGGAGAACGAACTTCTAAAGAACATGCCATAGATGTCCTATCAACCTTAACCAATACATCATCTAATAAATAACTACCAATATCACCAGCTTTAATTCTATCGAGTACCTCAGGATATTGATAATCAGAAAATAACTGTGCCACTCTTCCATAATCAACGCCATTAGTTAATTTTTGATTAAGCATTGTATTAGCAAATTCAGGAGTCGATAAAGCAACACCAGATAAATAATTTTCAGGATACTTTTGCGCTAAACGCTTTGATACCCATTTTAAACGTTTACCTTTATCGCCTAAAACCCCACCGGCTAATTTAGCTGCAGGCGAAGCTAAACCTAAAGAGTAGCGATTCATATTGTGGAGTGACAGGTATTTAAAGTAACGATCATAACCGCCAAAAGCTTCATCCCCCCCATCACCTGACAATACCATTTTTACATGTTTTGCAGCCATTTCAGAAACAAGATAGGTTGGAATGGCAGAAGAGTCAGCAAAAGGTTCATCAAAATGCCACACTAATTTATCAAGCATATCTACCGCATTGGCTTCAACAATAAACTCATGGTGCTCAGATTGGACATGCTCGGCGATCATTCGTGCATCACCAAGCTCATTGAAC
Source organism: Aliikangiella litoralis (assembly GCF_052495765.1). Next base: position 5,380,441 of record NZ_CP199292.1, read on the forward strand.
TGATTTTCTTTAAAACCAATAGAAAAAGTCTTAACTGGCCTATCCATATGTTTAGCCATTAAAGCAACAACAACACTAGAATCTAAACCGCCACTCAAAAACGCACCAAAAGGCACATCGCTTCCCAGTCTTAAGGCAACAGATTCATCGAGTGTTTGAAAAACTTTCTCTTTAAGTTCTTCATCAGATAAATTTAATTTTTTAGAGTAGTCAAGTTTCCAGTATTGCTGTAATTCTACTTTTCCATTTTGAAAAGTCAGACTATGACCTGGAGGCAATTTATCAATAGTCGTAAAAATTGAACGCGGTGTTGGCACATAGCCATACAGAAGATAGTCAAAAGTAGAACGGTGGTCGACTTCTTTATTAATATTTTGATTAACTAATAAAGACTTCAATTCTGAACCAAAATACAAAGTACCACTAGAATAAGTATAAAAGAGAGGCTTTTTACCTAGTGGATCTCGCCCTAATACCAGCTTCTGCTTTTTACTATCCCATATAGCGACCCCAAACATTCCTCTTAAATATTTAAAACAATCTTCGCCATATTCCTGATAACAACGAAGAATGCATTCAGTATCGCCATTTGTATAGAATTGATAACCTTTTGATTTAAGCTCTTCTCGAAGTGACTTATAATTATAAATTTCACCATTAAAAACCAGTTGAATACTACCATCTTCATTATGAATTGGCTGCTCACCTGTAGAAAGATCGATAATGCTCAAACGACGCATACCCAAAAATGCAGGCTCTGAATAATACATACCTTGATGATCAGGCCCGCGATGTTCAATGACTTGGCACATTTTATCGGCTACATCAGGGGATGGAAAACCTTCTCCCTTATAAGTAACAGCACCAGCAATTCCACACATTAAGCGTTATCTCCTTGTTCATTTTTATACAGTTTGACTAAGCGCGAACAAACAGACTCTAAGCCAGAATATTCTGTAATCCACGTCAAGGCATCTTGCCCCATTGCTTGAAGTTTTTCTTTCCCTGATAAATCAACAGCTTTTAAATTTTCAATTAAAGCATCAATATCTCTTGGCTCAAATAACCAGCCCGTTTTTCCGTGCGAAACAATATCTTTTGTACCGCTTACTCGAGAACCAATAACCGGTAAAGACGCAGAAAAATACTCAAGTAATGTGTTAGATAAACCTTCATATTCAGATGGTAACACTCCAAAGTCAGCTAATGAGAGATAGTTTTCAACATCTTTTTTAAAGCCGATAAACTGAACATTATCTTGCAACCCTAAAGATATAACTTGCTGTCTAAGCTCTTTTTCTAGCTCGCCATTTCCAACAAGCAACAAGGCAACATCTTCTCTGTTGGAAAAATACTTTTCCCATGCATCGATTAAACTATCAACAGCTTTTACTTTTTCCAATCGACCAACATAGATACCAACGAGTTTATTTTCCAAGTTGAGTGATTGTCTTAACTCGTGAACTCGACCACTATCATTTTTAAAGCGAGCAGTATCAACCGCATTAGGTAATAACACAGTCTTTTTTTGATCAAAACCATTTTCGCCGATTTTTTCAACGATTGTATTACTAATCGCATGATAGAAATTAGCTTTATTTAGGCACCATCTTAAAAAGCGAATTCTCAAATCTTGCCGAGATGGGTTAAGCACACCATTTTCAATTTCTTGCCAGCCAGTAAATTTAACAACGGTTGTTTTTCCTAGCCAACTAGCAATTAAACATGCAATAGCCGCCATGTTATTAGCAATATGGATATGCAGTGCATCATACTTTTTTCTATTTACTAAAAGATAAATGACTAATTTAGTCAATAAAAAAACGCTCCCTAAAAGAGGTATTTTAGGATATTTAATACGTCGGATTTTTATATCACCTAATTCATCATATTCTTTGTCTAGTGAAAAATCCATATCAACCATTGGGACTAAAACAGTGCAAACGATGCCTTTAGAACATAAATAGTGGGATAAAGTAGCCGCCTGCCCCTCAGCACCACCAACAGCGGGAAAGCCACTTTCCAATACATGGACAATATTGCTTATCCCAGAAAAGGGACTTTCAGTATTTTTAGACATCAACATATTCTCTATGCCATAGTTCTAACATCAATAAAATCCATATTTCCGCGCCATAATCCCAAGCTCCTTTTTGATGTCGAGAAACCATATTTTTGATAAAATCTGAGTTAAAATAACCTCTAGCAAGTGCTTTTTCTGATAACAGTACGTCATCAATTAATGCAATAAATTTAGGGTTGGTTCTAAACCAAACGCTAATGGGCAAGCCAAAGCCTTGCTTTTTCTTTGTTAAGATCTCTTTTGGCAAAATATTTCTTACTGCCTTTTTAAATAAATAACGTTTATTTAAATCTTTAACTTTTAAGTCAGCAGATATACGCCCTGTATGTTGCACTAATGTAGGATTTAAATAAGGATAAAGAACAGAAATACCAGCCTGTTTCGCACTACGATTAACCTTACTTAAATCGTTATCGGATATAGCCATTTGCATATCAACATACATTAATTTATGCAATTCGCTTTTCGCGCTGGCGTCTTGGTATACATTTCGTATTACTTCAAGAGAATCATCTTTTGCTACTTTTGATTTAAAAGAGTCACTCAACAGTTCATCATAAAACTCAGAAGCAAAAGAGTCATCCAAATAAAACCGATCAGGGTTAGGTAAAGATGCCCGATTAACAAAGTTTTTAACTCGGTTAAAAAATCGAATATCAATAGGTCCTAGTAATTTAGCAATTCCAGTACCAAACAATTTTACAATGCCAGGTAAGCTGTAATATTTATGAAAGATTTTATCTTTTGCATAACGCTCATTCCCGCCATAAATTTCATCACCACCATCACCACCTAACAATGTATTTAAACCATTGTCTTTAGCTAGCTTAGAACAATAATAAGTAGGGATTGCCGACGAATTACCAAAAGGCTCATCAAATGCTTTCACTAACTCAGGAATTGCAGCTAAAGTATCTTCAGCACCAACACTCATCTTATGAGATAACGTGCCAAATGCTTTAGAAGCAATATCCGAAAATTCAAGTTCATCATATCCTTTTTCATCAAAGCCAATTGAAAAAGTTTTGACTTTTTCTTCAGGTTTTGCATTTTTTGCAAGTACACCACTAATAGAAGAGCTATCGGTTCCGCCGCTTAAGAAAGCTCCCCATTCCTGACTTTCTGGTCGGGTATTTAGCACAGCCGCCACTATTTGTTCTTCCAAAGAGTCAGCTAATTTATCTTCTGTTCCTTCTAAATCTTCTGGATAATCAGGTTTCCAGTATCTTAAGGCTTTACTATTAGCAGAGGTTAAATCAATTCGAGTACCAGGTGGCACTTTTGATACTTCCTTATAAATAGTATAAGGCGTTGGAATGTAAGAAAAGTTCAAATGATGATAAATCGCTTTAGGATCAACCTCTAAGCCTTTCTCAACCCCTTTAATCAACCTTAAATCTGTTGATACAATAACCTTTGAGTTATTTTCGAAAAGATATAAAGGATAAGTACGGACAGGATCAGTTGCTATCGAAAGTTGTTGATTATTTTCATCCCAAAAAACAGCAACAAACTTTCCAGGAAAATTAGAAAGTTTGCTAACCGTTTCACTTTGTGCATCTAAACCTTGAAATAAACTATCAAGCTGGCAACCAGAGGTTGAAAAACTTTCCGGTGATTGGCTTAGACAAATTAAAGACTTACCTTCTTGTTGCTTCAAAACTACATCACTGGTCATCGCAGCTAGTACATTATCATTAATTATTTCAACAGTTACAGCAGGCTGAGTATGTGCTACTTCAGGCCATCTTAATGCTTTAAACTGATATTCATTTGTATCTATTGCATTTTTTTTATCAAATACAACTATAAAGTCACCTAAACTCATAATCTCTAATTATCCTTTTGTCTCTAGTTCTAGAGTATATATACTCTCAACTTCTTCAACCATTCTTTCAATTGCAAATCTTTTCGTTACCGTCTTATAAGCATTAAGCGCTAATCTTTTTCTTAATTCATCATCACTTAGTACTTGTTGTAAATAACCTGCTAGCTCCAAAGCCTTATCAGACTTAAATAATAAACCATCAGTTCCATGTGTAATTATTTCAGGCGTACCACCAACACATGATGCAACAACGGTTGTTTTATTTAACATTGCTTCAATAATCGTATTAGAGACACCTTCACGAAATGACGGTAAAACAACAACCTTTGATGACATCATTAAATTATCAACATCAAAGCGCTCTCCAAGAAACTCAACATTAATATTAAGTGAACTGCTCAATTGCTCTAAAGAACCTCTTAAGGGACCATCACCGACAATTTTTAGCTGGTAAGAAATACCTTTTATTTCACTAACAGCTCTTAACAAGCAAGGTATATTTTTATCTTCTACTAGCCGTCCGACAAATAGAATAATATTTTGATTGCACCATTCTGTATTTAGTTCATATTGACTAACTTCTGTCTCAGGTTTCGCCTCAATCCCATTATATACAATACTAATTTTATTTTTATTAACAGCAAACATATTTTCTAATGCATAGTCAGCGCCAGACTGCGAATTAGAAATAATACGAGTGGAAAAAAAGCTCGCAACTGATTTTAAAAACCACTGTACTTTGCCATACCACTCATAACGGCCTCTTATCGAGGTAATTAGCTTCTTACGACTGAAACCTAAAATTTTAGCTATTGTGACCCAGATTTCTGCACTAAAAGCAAAACAATGAATAATATCAATGTCTTTTCGACGACACAATTTAAACAACTGGCTGAAAAAATTTAAATCAAATGTCTTGGTTTTATTTAAAAACCATATTTTATGACAATAAGGTTTAATTTCATCCAAAAGAAAGGATGGGTTAGAAAAGTAAGCCAATTCGATTGAAAACTGAGATAAATCAATATTTTTTATCAAGCGAACAATCTGCCTTTGGCTTCCTCCTACCTCCATTTCATCAGTTACTATCAAAACCTTCTTTTTCATTTAAGGTTATCCGCATGATAATCTTGAAAATACTGACCAAGTTTTGCACCCTCTTTTTCTGCACAAAATGACTCTTGAATAGTCGCATTAGCTTGTTTTGCATATTGCAAGCGCAAATCAGAGTTTTCCAATAAACGGGCAATAGCGGTAGCTAATTCTTCAGCATTATTAGGATTGACTAATAAGCCATTTTCTTCATTTGTTATTAACTCTGGTATTCCCGAAATATAGGTAGAAATGACAGGCGTACCTGATGCCATAGCTTCCATTAAAGCAACAGGAACTCCGTCCATGTTGCCTTCTTTTGTTTTAACCGAAGGTAAAACAAAAAGCGTTACATTATTTAGAAACTCTCTAATTTTTTCTTGTGGCATAGCGCCTAAAAACTCAATATTATCAGTTAACCCTAGGCTGCTTCTTTGTTCAAGCAATTCCTTTTTTAGCGGACCATCACCAACCATTACACATTTAAAATCAATTGACTTTTGCTTAAGCAAACTACAAGCCTCAATTAAATACTTAAATCCTTTAATTTCATCCAGACGTCCAATCGTAAAAATAGTATTTTCGGAACGGTTTTCTACATTATATTTCTGGGCAGTTAAATCAACACCACAATGAACAATTTTAATTTTATGGCTATAGTCTTTATTTAATAATTTATATATAAAGTTAATATTGAAGTCTGAAATCGTCACCCCAAAAGCACAAGAGTCAAACTTTACAGCAAGCATATGATCTTCTAAAAAGATATCGTGTGCATGAAAAGTAAAACTATAAGGGATACCTAAGTATTTATGAATAATGAATGCAGATGTTGATGGATAGGTCGCCCAGTGTGCATGTACATGTTCTAAATTAAGTTGTCTCACTTTTTTTAAAACACCTAGAGTAACAAACAGAGTCGCAAAAGTTTTAGCTAGTGCTTCAGGTTTAGTGATGAAACGCGTCAATATAAGCCAAAACATATGCAGGCTTTTAAATGGATGAAACAATAACTCTTTAAATATATTAATAAATAAAGAGACTCCTTTTTCAGGATAAAGAACATCGCCCATTAAAGCTTCAGCATCGGATTGAACCAAAGATTCGCTCGGATGTTTAAGAGAAACAATATCAACCTCATGCCCAGCTTTTTTTAGGCTATTTATCTCACGAACAATAAATGTCTCAGACCAACAAGGAAAGAGCGAAACAATATAAGCAATTTTCATAACATCACTTCCAGATGTGTATATTTTTGTTAAACATAAACTCTTTTAACCCATAAACGGCATATAAGTTTAAAGAGACAAAAGCACTTGCAATTTTTACTAATTTAAAACGATTTAATTGCGAAAAGTACGAAGATAAAAAAACGAGTGAATAAAATACAAGTTGTCCCAACAGAAAAACCATATATATCCACGAATATTTAGCAATAAAGAAATTACTGACAAACATTAAAAACATGCAGATTGGCATAATTAAGCGCAATAGTTTATGTGATACCAGCTGAAAAAATAATTTATTTTTAAACGGATTCATCAATTCAGGTTTTAATTGAATCAATTGATAATTTCCAGCAATGGTTCTTGTTTTTCTTTTTTTCTCTCTAGCTTTATCACTTGAAGGTATATCATATGCTACCGCTTTAGGTTCAAATAACACACGCCCTCCTTGCAAAGAAACTTGCATGGGAATTAAAACATCATCAAGCACCGTATTATTAGGAATAGGCTGAAACAGAGATTTTCTTAGTGCATATATAGCACCAGTCACACCAACAACAGAACCAACCTGGCTTTCACTTGAACGAATAAACTTTTCATACTTCCAATAGGCATCAACACCTTGTGAAAAAGTATTTTCATTTTCACTATAAAACAACAACTCACCGCTAACAGCACCAACTTTTTCATCATAAAAATTACTAACTAGCTCAATCACTGCATTTTTATCAAAATCTTGGCGACTGTCAGTCATAACAACAATATCTGTTGTTATTGTTTTAAAAGCGTCGTTAAGGCAAGCAGCTTTTCCTCGTTGCTCAGAAAAAGCCAGCAACTTTACATTACTCCCAAACTGTTCAACAATATTATTGGTTTGATCGTTTGAACCATCAGATACTACCAAAATATTCAGCTTGTCTTTGGGATAGTTTGAAGCCAAAGAGTTTTCAATCTTCTTTTGAATACGCTTTTCTTCATTAAAAGCAGAAATCAAAATTGTAATTTCTGGTTGAAAGACTTGTTTATCAACGGAACGAGGTATTACTTTTTTAGCAATTAATAATAAAAGAGGATAACCCACATAGGTATATCCAATTAAAAATAAGCTAAGAACGAAAATGATTTCCATGTTTAATTCAAAACCTTACTTCTTAATGCTTCATAGCGTTTATTTCCTAATACCGTTTTTGCAATTTTTGTAATATTGTACTTGCACTGTAGCCCCAACACACCCTCAGCTTTTGGTTTTAACCAATCTTTAATTGTTTGTTCACTTGTATGCTGTTGGATAGGCAAACGGGGAATATTAAATTGATCTGGATTGTTTTTGATAACCCCTGGCTTTGAGTTAGCAATACATATATACCCCAGTTTTTTAGCAATCTGAATAACATTAGGGTTAATTCTACCACCAGGAGGAGCAAATATATTAACAGTTTTACCAGTAATGCCTTCAATTACTTTTTTTGATTCATTTAACTGATAATAGACTTCGTCGTCAGATAAGTCGCTAAAATAAGGGTGTTCATGACCATGTGATTGAACGGATATGCCTGCATCAGAAACTTCTTTTAATTGAGAATCGGTCATATAATTCTCTGTATTAATAAAAGCACTATTGACAAATAAATCTGCTGAGTATCCTTTTTCAATCAACTTTAACATGGCTTCATAATTAGAAATATGTCCATCATCAAATGTAAAAACACAAACGGGAGAGGTTTGAATAAAGGACTTTGCATACAGGTCAGCTAAAGAACATATTTTGCGTTTTTCCAATTCACAAAAACGAATATGCCCATCAAAAGTTTTATAACTGATCGCATAAACTTTATCGGCCCCAGCCAATAAGCTTTCTTCATGATAAAGCGCATGATACATAAAAACAGGTGTATTCATTTTATTTACGCCTCTCAATAATAGCCTCGTAAAGCCAACTACGTGCTCGACTGACTCGAAAGAAATGCTCTCCAACTAAACTATCAATATCCTTGCTGAAGCCAGTTTTAAATCGATTAATTGGGTTTGAATCCCCTTTTTCTAACCAATAACCACCAAAATCATAAAATGAATAGCCCCGTTTTTTAGCCAAACAAATTGCTTCCCAATGGAGTAAATGAGTGATGGGTAATTTCCTATACTCTTCACCTCTATGACTTACTCCCCACTGATAAAGAATGGTGTTTCCCATCGCCAAAAGAATAATTGCGCCAATCATTTTATCATTTTTCCAGGCAGTCAATACCAGATTAGTTTTATCATCTTGTAAAACACTGCTTAGTAACAAACGCTTTTCTTTTTCACTTATTTCTGCAATTCCTTGTGACCTAGCAAAATCATTATGAAACTCAATCGCTTTTTCAACCTGTGTGTTAACACATATATCTAATTCTAATTTTTTAGCCTTATTAATTTGTGTTTTTAAAGACCTTCGTAAATTTTTTCTTAGTTCTTCTTCTGTTGGAGCTAAATCAACTGTTACTGTATTCGTATAAATAGCTCTCTGAAAAGAGCGCTTTAACCAACCATTTTCAGCTAATGTACTTTCTACATCACTGTTATTTAAATGTTGATTAAAAGGACTAACTTCTATTTGAATCAGATCCTTTTTCTCTGTAATCTGTTTTAAATGTAATTCCAATGCATTGATATCTCTTGCAACAGGTCCTCGCTCAATAACAGCAACTCGACCAATTCCCAAAGGAAACTTTTTATATTTCACATATGAATATGCAATAATATTGTCATTCTCTTTTGTAACATAGCACTCTTCCTGACTCGAACCAACAGACTCAATCCAAGACTGAGATTGACAATAAAAAGCATTATCAGCCCATACTTTGGCACGATTATCTAGACTAAATTTTGATGGCTCAACTATTTCCAACATTACTTAACTTTCTTAAGGGTTATAAAGCACTAAAAACACATTCTATACTACAAATTAAAGCAGGCTATATAGCCTGCTTTAAAAGTGATAAAACAAATATATAAAAATTTTTACTCTGTTGAACTTCGCCTTCTTAGAGGTGTATATGTCACTCCAACTATAAAACTGTTTGCTCGAGCCTCAACACTATTTTCACCTAAACTTCGACTATCAGATATTCTCTTCTCAATCCTGGCATAAAAATCAAGCTTTCGAGTAAATGAATAATTAAAACGAATGCCATAAGTATCAACTTTATTTTCTAAAGAAGCGACATCTGCAGTCGTAAAATCACTTTTTGTACGTGAGTAATTAAACTGAACGTTAGACTCTAAAGGGTTATTCATTAACCTTGATAGTGAGTAAGAAACATTTAAATCAATTCCTGTTCTCTTTTCTGTATTAAGTGTCTGCAAAGACTCTAAATCAGCCTGAAGGTATTTCACACTTGAAGCAAAGCTCATTTCTCTATATTCATATGACAAAGATTTTTCTTTTGATTTTAACGCTGTTGTAAAATCAACTGAGCGACCATTGACATCAATCTGATTTGCACTCAAATTAAAGCTAAGCAAATTATCAAAACCTTCACGAAATCCAACACTCAATGACTGTGTCCTATTGACTTTTCTAGTCATTAAAAGCTCAATTAAATCGGCTTTTAAAGTTTCGCCTGAATCAGTTAATATTTCTGAACGACCTAAGTTAGCTCTTACGTTGTTAGTTTTTCCTAACGTTTCCCAACGTAAAAAATAATTCTTTTGAGAATAATCATCACCTGTTAGCTCCAGTGGATCAAACTCAGTAGAAAAATCGGTCTCTGATTTTTCTGCCACAATTGCAAGAGTGGTAATCTGACTGATACGACTAGAGTAGTCGACTGAAAACTTTTTCTCATTTCTAGAACTGTTAACAGCATCAATTGAATCTTCACCCGCCGAAAAATCAATATATGTCGCATAAAAATTTATTCGATCTTCACCTGTTAACCTTAAATAATAAGATGGTCTTGCAGCAAAAACATTAATATCTCTTAAATTATTAGTTTCTTCAGTAGAAAATCGGTTCGAAGGCACTTGAGTTAGTTCCTCTAACGCAATAAAACCAAAATTAGATTCAGTCGAATTATATTGGAATAGACCATTTAATGCTCGGTAATATTCTCGCTGTATATCATCACTAGAGTAGTCAGCCGCGGCAATAACGCCATCAAGCTGGTAGATTACATTTGAATTAGCTTCATTACCTAAATCAAAACGAACACCAATATCATACGCAGTTCCTGAAATACTATCGACACCTTGGTTTAAATTATCACTCCGGTTAATACTTGAAAAAAAACCATAACCAAAATCAACTGAGCTCGCTAAAGAAGAAAGCAAAAAGCCAGCTACAAACACTAAAAGTTTTGTTATTATTATTAGCTTTTTCATAGATTAAAATTGATTAAGAACAATCCCTGCAAGTTTTTCCCGGCCAATTGCCTTAGCTGCACTTTTTACCTCTTCTTCAGTGCATTGCCCATATGGGACTACTAATATAACCCGCTCACACAAGTCGACTAGTATTCGCGTGTCTGCCGAGAAGGTAATACTAGGAGCATCGATAATAGGGTAACGATCAGGATATCTTGAGACTAACTGCTCAATGAATTGCTTCATTTTTTTAGAAGTAAAATACTCGGCTGAATTTTCTCTAACCAAACCACTTGGAATTAATCTTAGACGAGGGATTCGAGTATCATAAATAATTTCACTACCATCCCAATCTTCAGCTTCTAAAAAATCAATTAATCCTTTATCAACATCAACTTCTAACAGGCTATTTAAAACAGGATGATGAATATTAGCATCAATGAGTAATGAAGTTTTACCCTCATCAAAGGCAAAAGTAGAAGCCAGATTAGCCGCAACTAAGCTACTACCGCCATTAGGAGTAACAGAAGTCACCAAAGTTAAAAAGTTATTGCTCTCTGATGTAGCTAACAATTTAGTACGCAAATTTCTATAGCTATTTAACAAAATAGTGTCTGACATAGTTGCATAAATCAAACGCCTTTTTGATAGCTCTTCAGATGTATAAGCAGACTCCTGCTTCATTTTAGAAATTTCTTTTCTCGAAGAAACTAGCTCATGCGCCTCTCTAGATTCAGGAGAAGCAAAACTCCGTCCCGGCGAAAGTTCATCCTCAGAGGAAAAATCTTTATCACCTTTTTGTTTCTTGGCTTTTAAATAGGCCGACTCTATAGTACTCACAATATCATCCTCGAAGGCGAAGCCAACTTACATATACGTAGCATGACAGTACTGTCAAAGCTACTAAAAACATGAGCAATCCTTTTTTCAAGTTGCTTCTTTTTTCATCCGGTGTATTGATGTAATAAACAGAAGCTAATACTGGCAATAATAATTTATCAGTCAAAATACTTTCATCTCGAACTTTACCATCAATAATTGATAAACCTAAAGCAGTTCCAGCAGGGATCAAAATACTTAAAATTAAACCAATAGCCACAATATGAATATAGCGAAGACCACTAGGTATAACAGGTAAAGTCGCTTCTTCTTGTACTTTAATGGTTAAACCTTGGTTTTCTGCATCTATAGTCATCGAGATATTAGCATTCTCCCTTTGGCGCAATAGCTTTTGATAAATATCCTGATTAACTTTATAGTCCCTTGATAATTCAGCTAATTCAGCATCAACCGCATTAATTCTAGCCATTCTTTCTTGCTCAATCACTAATAGTTTCTCAGTTTCACTTTTATCTGATTTTAACGTCGATATTTGAGTTTTAGCTTTAGTAATTTGGCGCTGAATATCCTGAAAAATTGGACTATCTGAATTATAGCGTTTAGTAGAGGTACTTTTTGACTCCCTCCTTTTTATTTCTTTTTCTATCTCTTTATTTAATGTATTAATTTGGCTTTTTACCTGAACAACATCAGGATAAGTATCGAGATAATTCAATCTTAACTCATCAAGCTTAATTTTAAGTTTGGCAACACGCTCCCTTAAAGTGTTTTCTTTTTGTAAGCCCGTACTCAATACAGCATCACCCGATAACTGCTTGGTCAACTCAACAATTTTTGATTCCTGCCCTCTAATTTCTAAATTTAAGTTCTCAACTTGACGAGTTAGCTGGGTAATTCGCTCATTAACAGCAGCCTGAGAGCCAGGTCTCGAATCAATATTTCTTGAACGAAATTCTTTGATTGCTTTTTCTGCATCCTGTAGTTTCTTCTGATAGGACTCAACTCGCTTATGAATAAACTCATAAGCATCGCGACTTTCTTTTTGCTTTTCCAGTAAGCTATCATCGACAAAAATCGATGTCATCAACTTAGCAACCCCTTGTGCTCTCTTAGGATCACCATATTTAAAACCAATTTCAATCAGGTTCTTACCCGCTTTTGCTACCTTTGTTCGCTTCTTGATTTTTTCAACCATTAGATCTTTTTCTATTAAGCTAGGCGTATCTCCATCAAACCAATCAAATGATTCTAAAATTCTATCCATAGAACGACGGCTAAAAATAATTTGCCTAGCCATTTTAGACCGATCTTCAACTTTTTGAACCTCTGCCGTTCCTTCCATCAAAGGCTGTAAAGTAGTTTGATTATCAACAAGTATGATACTTGAAGAGGTATAAACCTTTGGCATAAACCAAGCTAACACCAAAAATGCTAACGCTATAAAAGTAAAAAGTACCGTCACCAGTACTTTTCTATCCCAGACTTCTCTAATTACTCGCTTTAGAGTATCGCCAGCCGACATCTTCATATATTAATCTCTAATTAAAAAACTCTTTCAGGCACAGAAATAATATCACCTGGTTGTATATTATGATTAGTCTTCATATCACCATCGTTTAAAATATCAAACAAATCAATATTAAGTGTCTCAAACTTACCATCTATTTTTCTAAATAACTTACTCCTGTTACCAGATGCGAACTCATTTAACCCGCCTGCCTGTAGCACAAGATCGATTACTTGCATTCCTTGACGATAATTAATCGAAATAGGGTTTCTTACCGCACCAGTCACTCTTACTCGAGATAAAAACTCATGACTTTTTAATTCGACCAAAATGACTGAAACTTGAGGATCTCTAATATACTGAGACAGTTTTTTAGTAATTTCATCAGCCACTTCCACAGGAGTACGTCCACCAGCAACAACTTCACCAATTAGAGGTACAGAAATAATCCCATCAGGACGAACGGGTACAGAAATCGATAAATCGGGATTTTTCCAAACATTAACCTGAACCTGATCATCAACGCCAATATAATACTGACTGACCAAAAGCTTTTTATCTTCATTTAACTGAAATGTACTATCATCTTGCCGTTTCGGTACAGTGTTACAGCCTACTAAAGCTAAAATTAGCATCATTTGAATAATTTTACGCATTTTTCATACTCCTAACGTGCACCTTTACCTAATACTATCACTTCTACTGTTTGTAACAAAACCAATACATCCATAATTAGTGAATGGTTTTTAACATAATATAAATCATATTGCAGCTTATTATATGTATCTTGCTCGCTAGCACCATAGGGGTATTTTAGCTGCGCCCAACCAGCCAAGCCAGGCTTTACCCGATGCCTTGTGCTATAAAAAGGGATCTTTTGTTCAAGTTCTGAGACAAACTCTGGTCTTTCAGGCCTAGGGCCAACCAAGCTCATGTCTCCATTAAATATATTTAATATTTGCGGCAGTTCATCAATTCTTACCTTTCGAATAAAACTACCAACTCGAGTAATACGCATATCATTTTTAGCCGCCCACTGAGGACTACCATCTTTTTCAGCATTAACAACCATACTTCTGAACTTCAAAAGTTCAAAGTTTTTGCCGTTTAATCCAACCCGAGTCTGTCTATAAAAAATGGGGCCTTTAAAGCCACTTTCTATAAAAATAAGAATGGCTGTTACAATTAAAAAAGGGAGCATTACAACCAGTAAAACAAAACTGATAAGAATATCAAATAGACGACCGAAGAAGGAACCTATTGTTCCTTGTTTACAACCCTCACAAAAAATCATCCAACTTGGATTCATCATATCAAGCCGGATCATGCTTTTTTCTCTTTCCCAAAAACCAACAAAATCAATAACATTGATGTTAGAAAGTTTGCAATCTAATAGAGAGTCAACAGGCATTTTTTTACGTCGATCTGCAATTGCTAACACCACTTCATCAATTTCATAGGCTGAACAATATTCGGCTAGATCATCACCCGGTTTCACTAAATACTGCTCAGGAACACTGATATTATCTTCTGAAACAGGCACAAACCCATGAATCACGTAACTTGCATTTTTCGGTACTAATGCTCTAGCAGGATCTGTATCATCAATTAAATTTTCAGCTAATTCACCCGCACCATAAACTAATATTTTCCGCCTTAATGAGCGTCCATCTACGGTATGAAGAAAAATAAGGCGTACTAGTATAATAATACCTAAACTCACACTCAGGCTATAAGCAAAAATGCCGCGCCCTAATAAAATGTCAGGCATCAAATAGTACAAAATGACCAAGCCTAATAAACCTAGTGCAAAACTAATAAAGACTCTAACAGTAATTGCTGGTAGATAGTACTTTCCTAATGGACCTGGAATTTGGTATTGCCCCATAGCAATCATTCCAAAAAGCATTGCTAAGGAAAAAATTAATGCTCTTAATGGAAAATTCATAAGATTTTCTTGAGGAGGCTGCCAAACAAGTTGTTCAAACCTTAAATAAGCGCCAATGTAGACCGATACGAAAAGTACCAGGAACTCGAAAACTAGCAAAAAAATAAATGGTGTTCGAAAGTGATGATTAAATATCTTGACCGTAGCCATAACCAGCAATCCTATTCATATGCAATTATCCTTAATAAGCCTTTTACTTCACAACAAAACAGCCTCATAAATCAACTATGAGCCCAAAAAAAGAAAGTGTTGAGATAATAAAAACTATCTATTTCAGTGAGTTACTAGAAAATACAATTTAAAATACAAGTAATAATTATTATTAACATCTCAAAAATTGCCCCTAATTTAAATAGGGAAAAAGATCGTACCGTGACCTTTACTAACTGTCAAGGAATGATCGATTTTGTCACATAAATTAAACAATGAAAACAATTATCTACAGTAACTAATGATTATTTCAGATACGCTCTTGCACAAAATCAACTAAGCTATTTATCGACTCAAAAGCATCTGCGGATAAGTCATCGTCTTCAACAATAAAATCAAAATCTTCTTCTAGTGCAGTTAGAATAGAAACAATTGCCATAGAATCAAACTCAGGTAAGTTACCTAGCAATAAAGTATCATCACTGAGCTCTTCTTCTCTAATATCAAGAGAGAGAGTATCAATCAGTAATTGCTTTATTTTTATCGAAATGTCTAACCTGTTCATAGTTACCACTTTTGTGTCATTTGGCGCGATTCTATCAATAACTCAAGCAATTTGCACAGCTCAATTTTGACTATAATTGCGTCTAGCCAAAATAAAATCATTATTGGTTATAAACGGAGGTAGAATTTATATCTTATTTTTCTTATCCTATGACAACTTACCCTAAAGAGAATATGGTCGTGACAACACAAGTAGAATCCTTCAATAAAGCCCAAATCAAAATCGTATTGTTAGAGGGAATTCATCCCAGCGCAGAAAAAGTTTTTAGTCAGGATGGTTACACCAACATAGTCACAGCTAATAAATCATTACCTGAGCAAGAATTAATAGAAACTTTGAAAGATGCTCGTTACCTGGGCATTCGCTCTCGTACTCAAATAACTCCTGAACTACTTGCTCATTGCTCAAAATTAGAAGCGATCGGCTGCTTTTGTATTGGAACCAATCAGGTTAACTTAGAAAAAACAAAAATACTGGGTATCCCTGTATTTAATGCCCCTTTTGCCAATACTCGGAGCGTTGCAGAATTAGTTCTAGGCGAGATGATTTTATTACTAAGAGGTATTCCTACCAAAAATGCCGCTGCTCATCGTGGCGAGTGGTTAAAAACAGCAGAAAACTCTTTTGAAACTCGAGGAAAAATACTTGGTATTGTGGGATACGGCCACATTGGAACTCAAATAGGGATTTTAGCTGAAAACCTAGGGATGAAAGTTCAATATTTTGATATTGAAAATAAGTTAGCCCTTGGAAATGCTCGCGCAGCAGAGAGCTATTACTCGTTACTAGAAACTTCTGACGTTATTAGTTTTCATGTTCCAGAAACCCCTCTGACAAAAAATATGATGAATGCTGAGGCTTTTCAACATATCAAAAAAGACTCTATATTACTCAATGCTTCAAGAGGTACGGTTATTGATATAGAAGCACTTGAACAAGCATTAGAAAGTAAGCATCTATTAGGTGCCGCTATCGATGTTTACCCCAAAGAGCCTAAATCCAATCAGGAAGAGTTTATATCCCCATTACGTCGATTTGATAATGTCATTTTAACGCCTCATATAGGCGGAAGCACCAAAGAAGCTCAAGCGAATATTGGTATTGAAGTTAGTGAAAAGCTTATTAAGTACTCTAATAACGGCTCAACAATTTCTGCTGTCAATTTTCCTGAAGCAGCACTGCCACCTCATATGAATAAACACCGCATTTGTCATATTCACCATAATGAACCAGGCATTTTAGCCAGAATCAATGATGTATTTTCTAGCAATAATGTCAACATCTCTGCACAATACTTACAAACCGACGAAGCTGTAGGCTATGTTGTTACCGACATCGACTACTCATCAAGTGATAAAGTATTTGAAGCTTTAAAGAAAATTCCAAAAACAATTCGCACTCGAATACTTTACTAGCCCAATCAATATTCTCTATAACGACTCTAGATGCACCAATTTGGTGCGTTTAGAGCAGGTATCATGTAAACTTGCATAATATTTTCGGTTAAAGACTATGATATGCCAGTTTCTTTATCAATTAATTCGCTCGTCACTGCAATTATTTTACTTGATAATAAACACCACATTGCTTACTTGAACCAATCAGCAGAGCAATTACTTGGGTATAGTGGCAAACAAATTAGAGACGAAAGCTTTTTTGAGCTAGTAAAAGGTGATTTTGATCAAGCTTTACTCGATCGGTTTTCCCAACAACAAAATACCGCTTTACTGGAAGAAATTGAGATTAAAACCTCGACCGGCGTTCTTACAACGAATATTGTGCTTTCTAACTATCAAAAAGAAAATAAACAATATACATTACTTGAATTACAATCCAACGAGCATCACTCGCGTATAAGAAAAGATATTGAGTTACAGCAACAAAGTAGGGTTAGTAATCACCTAATCAAAAATCTTGCTCATGAAATAAAAAATCCTCTTGGAGGAATAAAAGGTGCAGCGCAGTTATTAGAACGAAAGTTACCTTCCCAATTTTCTAATAAATACTCTCAAATCATTATTCGAGAGTCTGACAGACTAAGCCAATTAGTCGATCGTTTATTGCTACCATCAAAACCAGAAGAAAAATCATTCATTAATACGCATATCTTGATCGAACAAGCTCTTGAACTAGTATTATTACAACAAAAACATCCTATTCAAATCATAAAAAATTATGATCCGAGTTTACCTAACCTACGAGTTTCTCCAGGACAAATTCAGCAAGCTTTGTTAAATTTAATCAAAAATGCAGCAGAAGCGATTAGCTCTGATGGTGCAATAGAAATACGTACTCGCATTATTCATCAGCATACAATTGGAAAAATCCAACACCGCCAGGTTATCAGAATAGACATACTAGATAACGGCTCAGGTATACCCTCTTCGCTGATAAAAGACATCTTTTTTCCAACTATCAGCGGCAAAAACGGAACCGGCCTTGGTTTAAGTATTGCTCAATCACTTGTCCAAAGACATGGTGGTATTATCGAAGTAGAAAATCTTGAAACCAGCAGCCTCGATCAGGAAAAACGTTCAGCTAAAACCTGTTTCAGTTTATATTTACCTGTGGAAAAAGAGAATGACTCAAAACACACCTAAAAAATTATTACTTGTTGACGATGACGATAGCATTCGCTGGGTTTTAAATGAATTACTGAATGACTTAGGCCATCATGTAACCCAAGCAATTTCTGCTGAGGAAGCTATTGAGCAACTTTCTCAACAAGATTTTGATTTAGTTATTTCAGATGTTCGAATGTCAGGTAAAACAGGTATGGAACTTTTAGAGAAATGTAAATCAGAGTGCCCAAAGATGCCGATTATAATCATGACAGCTCATTCTGATCTAGATAGTGCTGTTAACGCCTATCAAAAAGGCGCCTATGAATATCTACCAAAGCCATTCGATTTAGATGAAGTCTCTACAATAATAAACAAAGCTTTAGCACCTTTAGATTCCCAAGCGGGTAACCATCCAAAAACTCAAGAACAAAGCAAATTTTCAATTATTGGGGAATCAGCTTCAATGCAAGATCTCTATAGGGCAATAGGACGGCTTTCCAACTCACATGTTACCGTTTTATTGCATGGAGAATCAGGGACAGGCAAAGAACTGGTCGCCAATGCGCTTCACCAGCACAGCCCTAGAAAAAATGCACCTTTCATTGCATTAAACATGGCGGCAATACCAAAAGATTTGATCGAATCTGAGCTATTTGGACATGAAAAAGGTTCATTTACAGGAGCAAGTGGTCGTTATCTTGGACGTTTTGAACAAGCCGACAACGGCACATTATTTCTGGATGAAATAGGTGATATGCCATTAGAAACCCAGACTAGACTACTACGTGTGCTTTCTGAAGGGACTTTTTATCGCATAGGAGCAACGCAAGCCACACGAGTCGATGTTAGAATCATTGCTGCAACTCATCAAAACCTTTTAAATAAAGTTAAACGAGGCGAGTTTAGAGAAGATCTTTATCATCGACTTAACGTCATACCACTTCATTTACCTCCTCTACGTGAAAGAAGTGACGACATTCCAATACTGGCAGAATTTTTTCTAAAAAAGATTTCAGAAGAGTTAATCGAACCTCAAAAACAAATATCCCCTGAAGCTCTAGATATCATGCAAAGCTATCCGTGGTCAGGAAATGTACGACAATTGGAGAATGTCTGTCGTTGGCTGTCTGTTATGACTAACAGCCAGGTAGTCCTACCACATGATCTTCCAAAAGAACTACAAACAGAAGAAGACCGTACAATAACATCAGACTGGCAAAGTCGCTTAAACAGAAAGTTAAATGCTGAGCTAGCCAAAAACAATGAACAAGTTTTTATTGAGGTTCAACAAGAGTTTGAAAAAATCATTATTAAATCAGCTTTAGCAAATACTAGTGGAAAAAAAGCCGAAGCTTCAAAATTACTCGGCTGGGGTAGAAATACTTTAACCCGAAAGTTAAAAGAAAACTAAAATTTCAGCAATAAAAGCTAAATTATTTTTTAATCAATTGCTCAACTGCAACAACTCAAAGGTTCCTCTATGCGTACTATCAATTGCTTATTACTACTATTGCTTGCCAACATTTCACGTGCTACTGAACAGATACCTGAAGAATTTATTATTGGGCACACAAAATTTTCCCTAAACATTTATCCTTTAGAAAGCCACCCAAACAGTAAGGAAATCAGAAAAAAAATAATCTCTTCGACATTAGTCAGTACAGCAAACCACCGGGGCTATATAGGCACATGGGCTCTTAGAGATGGGCAACTCTGGCTAGATAGGATAATAAAAGGCTCTTGCTCTGAAAATTCAATTACACTTTTAGAATTGTCAGATCTTTTTTTTGGGCAAACAATGCCAATCAAAGCCACTTGGTTTACTGACAATATTAATTTAGGTATCAGTGAAAGAAAATATTTTTTTAAAGATATAGATGGTTACTCTGGAGTAGAGTTTGAAGCAGTTGTTCTTAAGTTTGAATCTGGAAAATTAGTCTCACGCAACATAGAAAAGATTGTTGAAAAATATAATTAACCTCATATATGGGGTTAATTAACGACACTCGCCACTATAATCAACCTGACGCCAAGCTTCATAACTGATAATAGCAACCGCATTCGATAAATTAAGACTTCGGTTATTTGCCATCATAGGAATTCGAATACGCATTTCTGGAGGAATACTATCCATCACTTCAGGAGTAAGCCCGTGAGTTTCTGCACCAAATAAGAGGACATCACCATCTTGATATTTTATATCGCTGTGTGACCGAGTACCTTTGGTGGTACACGCAATAATACGTGCCCCTGACATTTGCTTTTTAAAGGTAAAAAAGTCTGGATAGAGAGTCGTATTATCAAGGTCTCGATAATCTAAACCTGCACGACGAACTTTCTTTTCATCTAAATCAAACCCTAGCGGTTCAATTAAATGAAGCTTACACCCATTATTAGCAACCAAACGCATAATATTACCAGTGTTTGGGGCAATTTGAGGTTCAAAGAGAGCAATATGAAACATAATGATCTAACAGTTTATTGCTGAAAAGCGGCTTGAATTCATGAGCATAAAATTTAAAAGAGAAATACTAATCTCCCTCAACTTTCAGCGTACGAGTCAACAATTGTTTAGCCGCCACTTTTGGATCTTGTTTTAAATACAATATGCCATAAATTGCCTGACAAACAGGCATATCCACAGAATGCACCTCCGCTAAGTGTCGTACTTCTTTAGTATTACGTACACCTTCAACAACTTGGCCAATTTCTGCTACAGCTTTATCTATAGAAGCTCCTTTACCAATTGCCAATCCAAAGCGCCGATTACGAGACTGGTTATCCGTACAAGTGAGTATTAAGTCACCTAACCCTGCCATACCAGTGAAGGTTTCCTTTCTTCCACCAAGCTTCTCACCCATTCGCATCATTTCAGCCAAACCTCGCGTGATGAGTGCTGTTCTAGCATTAGCACCAAAACCTAGCCCATCAGCAATGCCAGCCCCTATTGCGACAATATTCTTGAATGCTCCTCCAAACTGAACCCCTTTTAAATCAGAACTCAGATAAATTCGAAACGTATCATTAACTAATCGGCCACTTAAATCAGAAGCAAATAGCCCATCATCAGCACCAAGCGTAATTGCCGTAGGCGAACCAATTGCTAACTCTTTAGCAAAAGTCGGTCCCGATAACACCGCTTTGGGGCGGTCAGCACCCAATACTTCAATGACTCGGTTTTCTAAAAACTCACTCGTATCAGGCTCTAGACCTTTACAAGCCCAAACAATTCTTAAATTGTGATTTCCTAATGCTTTCAAAGCATCCAGAGTTTTAGAAAAAGCATAGCTTGGAGTAGATATTAATATATCGTCTATGCCTGTTACAGCTTCTGAAAAATTCGATGTTACTTTCAAGTTCTCAGGAAGCTTAACACCAGGCAAGTATTTTTGGTTCTCACTAGCCAGGTTAATACTATCAACCTGTTTACTATCTCTTCCCCAAAGAACGGTATTATTACCATTTCTGGCTAGTAATATAGCCAAAGCAGTACCAAAAGAACCAGCTCCCAATACTGCTATTGGTTTACTTAAAATGTCAGACATTAATAGATGAAACTATTGAACAGTTTCAGAAGCAGGGGCTTCAATATTACCTTCAGCTTCTTGTTGCTGTTGGATTCTTTCCATATATAACCCCATAAAATTAACAGGTGCCAATTGAATTGCAGGAAATCCTGTTTTGCCAATTAAGCTCGAAATAGCTTCACGGACATACGGGTATAAAGATTCTGGTGCTGCGGCACCTAATAATTGATGAGTTTGTTGCTCATTGAAATTTTTGATGAAAAATAAACCCGCTTGCTGAACTTCTACTAAGAATGCGGTTTTGTCTTCAACTTCTGCACTTAAAGTCACGCTCAATACAACTTCAAAATGATCTTCCGCCACCTGACGTGACTTACTGTTCATTTCCATTTTAACTTCTGGCTTGTATTCTATGCTAAACATTTCAGGCAAGTTAGGTGCTTCAAAAGAAATATCTTTTACATAAATTCTTTGGATCGCATATTGTGGTGCTTGCTCGTCGTTAGCCACTGCTTCTGGGCTTGCATCTACTTGATCGGTCATAATCTCTCTCTTCTATATTCAATATTATTTTAATTCATTACGAGTATTTCTTAGGTTATTGGAACAACTAACCTCTAGCGAACACCACTTAAAAACTTATATACCAGAGCTATTTTACAACAGGTAAATTATCGCCTACCCAACTAGTCATGCCTCCAGCCAGTTTATACAAGGGTCCAATACCTGCCTTTTTCAGTGTTTCACATGCACCATTAACTTGAATTCCATTAGCGCAGACCATAATAATGGGTCTGCCTTCATATTTTTCAAGGTCTTTGGTGCTTTCTTTTATTTTGCTCATTGGTACATTTAGTGCACCCTGAATGTGCCCTTTATTAAAGTCTCCCTGCCCTCGAATATCAACCACTACAGCATCTTCTCTATTGACTAAGTTGGTCAATATTTGCGTGGTTATCGATTTAGGCCCAGTCGCCATATGCTTTATTTGGGTAATCAGCAAAAATACTGCTATTAGAACCCACCCTAGCGAAAGTTCCCAATGCCGTATCGCAAATTCATAAAATTCTGTCATAACAACCCTTTATTTAGATTATTCTAATATAAATAAAATACTCTATAGTACATGAGGCCGAGCATTATACACACACCACCTATGCTAATCTACGGAACATAGCAGCTTGCTAAGTTCAATCGAATAATTTTTATTATCACAGCCCCAGAAGCATACGGCTATATCAAAACCGAGTTAATTGACGATCACCGCAGTATCTTCCAGACCGCCTTCGTGACTATCAACAAAGCGAAACTCATTAAAACCAATTTTAATTAAGTCGCCATCTAATACCTTTTCTCTTTTAACCTTTCTTTTATTAAGCTCAGTACCATTTGTGCTTTTTAGATCTTCTAAATAAAACACCTTTACATTATCCATGTAGGGATCCGTTTCTGTAACCAAACGGGCATGTTTTGAGCTAACAGACTGATCGTCAATTTGAATATCGCAATCTTTTGCACGACCAATAATGACAACCTCTTCACTTATTTCCCACTTATTAATCACAACATCTTCAACAATTAATGCAAGATAAGCCATTGATATAACTCCTATCAGTTATCTACTTCATATAATTTTGGCTAATTACTTCCAAACGTTCTATTTATCTCCTATAGAGGGCACTATAACAGATCATCAATTTTCACTGCACCAAATGTTAAATTATCAGTGCTCCCATTGGCCAGTGCCAAGTCCACAAGTTCTTTCGCTAAATTATTCTGTTTAGTAAACTTTTTAATATAAGCCTCAATTTCTTTACTTGTTAAAAAATCATGAATACCATCGGTTGACAACAACCATACATCTTCTGCTTGAAGCTTCCCAGTCACAATATCTACTTCAACAGATGCCTTAATACCAATCGCTTTAGCAAGAATATGCTTAGTATTCGAGCGTTCTGCTTCTTTTTTACTAATTGCGCCTTTATCCAGCAAATACTGTATTGCAGTATGATCTTGTGTCATTTGCTTAATTTGATTACTTCGCCATAAATAAGCTCTAGAATCACCAACCCAGGCAACGTAATACCGTGTTGCTTGGCAAATAAGTACAACGCCAGTCGTACCCATTCCTTGTAACTCAGGATTTTTTTCCGCAGTATCAAAAATATGTAAATTAGCTGTCTCTATCGTATTAAGAAGCCACTCATTCCAGTTAATTTCTTCCTGTTCTTCAACCCGTCCAAATTGCTCTTTAACCTCTTCAACAAACATTTCACTGGCAACTTCACCTGCCTTATGCCCTCCCATGCCATCAGCAATAACCATCCAAAATATCTTTTTGTTCTCATTTTCACAACAAGCAATTGCATCCTCATTATTCGAGCGAAAATTTCCTGTCACACTAATTTTTTCACATTTAAAATTCACACTCATTCCTTTATTTGACTTTATATTGCCCTATACAAGAGGAGCCTTCTTAAAGTCTCGCTTCAATGCATTAATTAAAGCCAGCTTAAATTCTTGTGCTGTTTGAAAGCGCTTTTCTATTTCCTTATTCATCGCTTTATTAGTAATTCGAATAGCACTACTCGGTAGTTTAGTATTCCAATTCTTTAATGCAGTAGGCCTTGACTTAGTAATACGATAAGCAACACTAGCAATCGACTCACCTTCAAATGGTAAGTGTCCACTCAACAATTGATAGAGCGTGATACCCAGACTAAAAATATCACTACGACCATCAACTCTTTTACCAAGCACTTGTTCTGGAGACATGTAATAAGGACTACCCATTATTGTTCCAGTTCGCGTTTTACTTTTATCTGCTACACATGCGATACCAAAGTCGGTTAAGGTTACGCGTTGAGTATCGTCATCATAGATAATATTCGCAGGCTTTATATCTCGATGAACCACATTCTGTCGGTGGGCATAATCCAGCGCATCTGTAATTTGTATCATTAACTGGTAAACTAACGAAGGTGGTAACAACGTATCAGGTTTAATAAATTCCGATAGCGGCGCACCGGTTAGCAAATCCATTGCGATATAACCTAAATCACCTTCATCCCCAACATCATAAATTGTGACAATATTTGCATGACTTAAATTGCCTGCTGTTTCAGCTTCACGGAAAAAGCGGGCTTTTGTTTCCTCAAATTCAACACCACCAGCATCGTGAGATAACTGCAATGTTTTAATCGCAACATGTCGATTAATCTTAGGATCAACGCCTTGAAAAACAATCCCCATAGCTCCTTTGCCCAACACACCTTCAACTTTATATCGACCAAAACTTTCAACCTGATAGTTAGGCATAGACAGCAGCCCTGGACTAGATTGACCAGGAGCGATAACAAGCGTACTATCTAAAGACTCATTAGAAACTCTCTGTTCAAATTCTTCCAGCTTAGATAAACTTTCCGGGTGTTTAATACCGCTACTCTGAATCCAACGATAAATTTTTTGTGCAAGTGTTAATTGATTTTTAGACTCAGCCTGAAGGGCAATATCAAATGCTTTATTAATTAAATCTTGATTAGGCTTGGTCTGCTCCAAATAAACTTCAAGTTTTTCAAATGTTTGAGAACCATAGAAGATTGGTAAAGACTCTCCCAAAAGTTGGTTGTGCTTTTCGCTAAGCAAATCAACAATAGCAGCCTCTTTTCGATAAGCCAGTATTACCAGCCAAGACGAAAACACAATAATCATTGAAGGGATCACTGACAACCACAGCATTTGAGTAAATGCGATATATTGACAAACCGCTAACACGATTCCAAAAATGATTAAATAAAGACTCTGGTAGCGTATTTTTAAATGGCGTAAAAACCACACTATAGCGAGCCCAATCAACAACACAAACCATTGAATAAACTTAACTAGTATATTTTGGTAAAGATACCTTTGCTCTAATAGTCGTTCGGCAGTTCTAACAACATTATCCGCATACTCAAAAGCGTTATTATCAAAAACAATTAAGCGTGGGGGAACAGTGTTTTTTGTAGTAACAAACGTTTTAATCTTGAGTGGTAAGGTTAATGGACCAGCACTATAAACAACACCGTTTATTCCTAATGGCCATCTCATTTGGGGTGAATCGAGCTCTAAATGCCAGCCAACCTTTATATTTGAGGACAAACCCAATTTGGTTTGCCTTATTGCTTCACCTATTAAAGTTAAATAGGTTCCATTTTGATCTCGCCAAATTAAGGGAATTCCACCTTGTTGATCAACCATTAGCGGAGAATAAATAACTTGATTAGAAGTTAGATGCTTCATTTGAATATGAGATGGATACCTGATTTGATTAATCCCTTTAACAATCCAATTATGCACTAACTCATTTTCATCAATATTGAGCGCTGACGAAACATTGCCTGTTGCCAAAATAACTTTACCATCGCGAGGTTGAGCTTTAAGGTATTTTTGTAAGCGCAGCTTAAAACTCGGTGATAAATCGCCTAAAAAAACAACAGGGGTTTCCTTATACTTTTCTAAAACTTCAGTAATATTGGTAAAACCAGCCTTTGTAAAAGGTGTCCCTAACCGAATGAGCTGCGAATTTGATTTTAAGTCGGGAAATGTTTGATACAAATATTCACGGTTAGTCTGGTTTAGCCAATTAAACCCACCCTCAACGGAATACCACCCTAAACCTATCCAAAGTAAAAGCAGCAAATAAAACCAGCCAGTTTTATGGATAGGAAGTAATTCATGCTTCATAGGGATTTTTTGCCTTGTTCCATTCAATCTCATTATTATTATTTTAGCCGAGTTTAGTATACCGACAAGAGCATTGAAGAATCTACAGACTAAACCACTATTAAGTATATACTCATGTCCAAATCTGAGTTTAGCAATAAATCACATCTTAAGGAATTCGTGTATAATCTAATACAAATTAACGACTCACTAATTTTATAGAAGTAACAATGCAAAAAAGACCAATAGCACTCATCATTATGGACGGCTGGGGATATAGTGAATCTCCTGACTCAAATGCAATTATGGCCGCAGATACACCAGTTTGGGACAATTTATGGCAAACCTATCCGCATACACTCATATCAGGTTCAGGAGAAGATGTTGGACTTCCGCATGAACAAATGGGCAACTCAGAAGTTGGCCATTTAAATTTAGGCTCGGGCCGAGTGGTTTATCAAGATTTTAGCCGAATAAGTAAAGCGATTGATGATGGTGAGTTTCAAACCAATAAAGCAATAGTCTCAGCAATAGAAAGCGCAGTCACTAAAGGCAAAGCCGTTCACATTATGGGGCTACTGTCCGATGGCGGAGTACATAGCCACATTGATCATATAAAAGCAGCACTCAAGCTTGCCGCTGAAAAAGGAGCAACAAAACTCTATTTACATGCTTTTTTAGATGGCCGAGATACTCCTCCACAAAGTGCTTCACAATATATACAAGCAATTGAAGAGTTAACCACGGGCAGAATTGCTAGTATATCCGGGCGTTATTATGCTATGGATAGAGATGAACGCTGGGATAGAGTTCAACAAGCTTACCACTGCATAACAACAGGCCAATCTGATTTTGTCGCAAGCTCGGCTCAACAAGCATTACAAGATTCGTATGAACGGGGTGACAAGGATGAGTTTGTCAAACCGACTATTATTGGAGAAAGTGTACCAATTCAATCCGGTGATACCGTTATTTTCATGAATTACCGTGCCGATAGAGCCAGAGAACTCACCAGAGCATTCGTTGAAAAAGAGTTTGATGGTTTTGAACGTCCTCAATTAGACGTTAATTTTATTATGCTGACTCAATATGCAGCCAATATCCAAACCACATCAGCTTTTGAGCCAGTCCCTTTGCCCAAAGTTCTCGGAGAACATTTACAAGATTTAGGCAAAACTCAGTTGAGAATAGCTGAAACAGAAAAGTATGCGCATGTGACCTTTTTCTTTAATGGTGGGGTAGAAACACCATTTGAAGGTGAAGACAGAGAGTTGATTCCCAGCCCTAAAGTTGCTACCTATGATTTACAACCAGAAATGAATGCACCGTTACTAACAGATACTTTAATTACAGCAATAGAATCAAAAAAGTATGATTTCATTATTTGTAACTTTGCCAACCCTGATATGGTTGGTCATACTGGAAACTTTGATGCAACAGTAAAAGCCATTAATTGCTTGGATACATGCATTGGTCGTATTATTAACTCATTACAAAAAGTTGGTGGTGAAGCTATGATCACAGCTGATCATGGTAACGCAGAAAAAATGACCGATCATGAAACCGGTCAACCACACACAGCGCACACCAACTTTCTTGTACCTTTAGTTTATGTTGGTCGACAAGCAACACCAACTAAAACTAAAGGAGTTTTGTCTGACGTTGCACCCAGTTTATTAGCGATAGCAGGACTGCCTATACCGAAAGAAATGACAGGAACACCATTAATGGATATAACTCAATAACGAGTGGGAGTTTACAACTCCCTCTACATAGCAATATAACAACTAAAAAACAAATAAAGTAGGCAATCGATTGATTTTTAAGCTTGGAAAATACATATTACTTTGTGCTTTTATAGTGGTATTAACTAATCTATCGCATGCAACCCCTAAAGATTCAGAAAAAAACAAGCAAGAATTATCTCAGCTTAAAAAAGAAATACAAAAACTCCAAAGAAATTTAAAGTCAAAACAAAAGCAACAAAATAAGGCCATATCAAACTTAAAAAGCACCGAAAAAAAAATAGCCACCGCAACCAAGATTCTTCGCTCAACAAATCGAAAGCTTACCCGTAAAGAAAGCGAATTAAAGCGTTTGCGTAGACAACAAAAAAACCTTGATAAAAACAAACGCCAACAAAAAGCAGCTTTGGCCCAACAAGTCAGATCAGCCTTTATTAATGGACGACAGGAATATATAAAACTATTACTTAATCAAGAAGATCCTGAAGCACTTGGTCGCATGTTAGTTTATTACGACTACATGAATAAAGCCCGCAGCCAAAAAATGGCTAAATTACAACAAACCATCAAAGAACTGGAAAATATTGATGTTGCTATTCAGAAAGAAATTCGTCAACTGACTCTACTAAAAAATTCTAAAGAACAAGAAACGAACAAATTAACAAAACTAAAATCCAAGCGCAAAAAATTGGTCGATACTTTGGCAAAAGAAATAAAGTCAAAAACTCAGAAACTTACAGAGTTACAAATTAATGCCAAAGAGCTTCAAGAATTAATTGACTCTGTACGCGAAGCTATAGATAAAATTGACTTCTCTCAACCGCTTGATGGTTTGAGATCATTAAAAGGAAAGTTACGCTGGCCAACCAAAGGAAAAACAATACAACGCTATGGTAGCCGCCTAGAAGAAGGACTAAAAAGCAACGGAGTTGTTATTGGTGCAAAAGAAGGT
The DNA here is from genome assembly GCF_052495765.1 of Aliikangiella litoralis. The sequence goes on from NZ_CP199292.1 coordinate 5,409,516, forward strand.
AAAGCAGTCAATGCCATACATTATGGGCGTGTCGTTTATGCTGATTGGTTAAGAGGGTTTGGTTTACTCGTTATTATTGACCATGGTAAAGGTTATATGAGTCTTTATGGTTACAATCAAGCCCTTTATAAACAGGTTGGAGATTGGGTAGAATCAGGAGAGTCAATAGCAACAGTGGGGCAAAGTGGTGGTAAACAACAACCAGGTCTGTACTTTGAATTAAGACATCAGGGTAAACCTTTTAATCCAAAGCGTTGGTTTGGTAAATAAAGTGCAAATTGATATAAAGCCTTAAGGTTTTCTCAAATCCCTTTGCTCAACACCACCCAAAAACTCTCTCCGAATACTTTATTCTAAAGTATTGGCGAACTTGTTGATTCAGCTTTGCTGGTAAAAACAGTCAGTGATAAACATTTTAACACTTTTAACTGGTAGATAAAGTAAATCACTCCAAAAATAATTCCTCCTATAAGCAATAACTTTTCTAATAAATCAAGTTGAACAAATAGCAATGTAGATATCGCTTCAACCCAGATAACCGAGCAAATTAAAACTAAAAGTTGAGCAGAGTTAATTCGACTCATGACATACCCGCCTAGAGGCGCGCCAATTGCAACAACAGGAGCAGCAACAAGCCAACTGTTAAGAACAAACTCAGAAATAATCGTATCCTGGCGAAATAAAGTAATAATAGTCCCAACAATGGAACACATTGCCATATAGGTCACGGTTGTCGGAATAATACTTCGAGCATTGGTTTTAAAAATAACCACTAAAATAAAAAAAAGCAAAGTATCTGCACCAGAGCCAATCAAAGAAGTAAATATTCCAGCGGGTAAACCTATAGAAAAAATCAGCCAACTTGATATTTTTTGCAATTCATTATTCTGTTGCCTGGCAGTAGCATGAGTTTTAATCAAAAAAACTCCAGTAACAAGAGCAAATAGACTAAATAACAACTTAATAGTACCACCATCAAAAGAAAAATAAATTAATCCTAACCATAATCCTAAGCAACTACCTGGTAATAATAGCAATATCCATCTCCATACAATTTTAATATTTAAGCTATAAAATAAAATTGCGGCAAAACTCATTCCAATAGACTGGATAAATAACGAAAATAATTTGGCTTGTTCTGCTTCAATAAAAAAGAGCTTAGTAAAAACAGGAAAAGCCACTGCTCCACCACCTAAAGGAGTCGAGCCTGCGACAAATGAACCAAATAACATCGTCAGACCGCTTGCCCAAAAGTTAACCCAAAGATGTGATACTTCAAGACTAGATACCACCCCACACCAACTCACAAGACCAACCAACAGACATATAGGGTATACCCAAAGTCGCACCTTTTGATATTGCAAAAATCACCTCGGAAGAAAAATAATGTAACACTACAGTATATGAATTCGTTTCAAAGTTCGGTTTAATCCTTGCCCTTGAAATCGCCTTCTACCATGTAAATTTGCATGATTGTCAACTAATAAATAGTCCCCTTTATTCCATTGATGATCATAAAAAAATTGGGAGTTATAACAAAACGCAACTATCTGTTTTAACAAAGCATCGCTTTTTTCTCGCTCCATGCCAACAATCTGGGTATTAACCGGATTCACCTCTACATTATCTTCATTGAAAGGTTCGATAAACTGCATGCGTAGTTCTTTAGTGATAGGATGTTCGCTCACCAGTGGTGTTTGTATCACTCCACCATAGTGAGCTTTCTTTTCCGTCTCATAGCGAATAGTCAATTTTTTAAATTCTGAAATTTGATCTAATGGTAAAGATTCTAGAAATTTAACTGTATTCAAAAATGTTGTTTCACCGCCACCAGCTTCAGCACTTCCTTCAATGCATTGAAAAAAGTTAAACCTTGGCACAGCCGATGCAAAAGCCCCATCCCAATGCAACTCAACTCTGCCTTGACTAAAAATATGATTTTCTGGATTAGCTCTTATTTGCAATTCAAGCACATGTCCAAAATCCCATTCAAGCAAGTCGCCAAACTGCCGACAAAAACTAGACATTTCATCATTATTCATCGATAAAAAACCTCGAAAAATCACTAAACCATGTTCCAAGATCTCCTTTTCTAAAACATTTGGCTCTAATGACAATAAAGATCGATCATTTTTCGCATGAATGATTAAACCAAAAAATGGATTTTTAACTGTATTCATAACTCTCTCAATATTCGAGTGCCAATAATCAATACAAAATTATTCTGCACGCTTACCCCATAAAATAAAATTTTCATCAGGAGTAACCAGCAATTAAAAATAAATTTGCTATTTAAAATCAGACTATTTTATTATTACATTTTCTCAAAGTGACTCGGCTTGCCATCGGCATAAACAAGTACACAACCTAATTTTTCAGCTTCTTCTTTAGGTAATAGCATAATCTCTTCCTTATGTTTTACTACTACGGAATGCCAAGGTGTTGTCCAAACATCATTTTCAGTGAGCATTGAAATACCTATTTTTTCGGACACCAAGTATTGAGGATGAATTGAAAGACGAACCGCTTCTGGAAAGTGTTTTTTTAACAGGCGACTCCATGCATTGCTTCTTTGAATAACACGATAAGCAGCTAACTTGGCTTTTTTTTGTAATGCTGTGCGACTTAATTGGGAAAATTTTTCTATCCCAGAAAAATCTTCCAGCATAAACTTTGTAATTCCCAAATACATAGTTGAAGCCTCACGTTCATTTTTAATTCTGCGGCGAAGAGAAATCCATGACTCGCCATATTGAATCATCAATTCCTCTCGAAGCATTGCAAAATCATCCACCTTTTCATAGACATTATCTAAATTATAAAACTCGATATAACCTGTTAAGTGCTCCATTGCATAAGCTTTTATTGCATTTCCATACTCAGTAACATGACTATCGGAAACATGGATAACATCAGCAAAAACACGACCATCAGAACAAATAATCAGCTTAGCTCCTGGAGAATAAATATTCTCAATTTCTTTGCATAAATCAACTAAACGAGTCATTGCCAGAAACTCACCATAATCCGGTAAATGGCTTAACGTTTTTCGACGGTTAGGAGACTTCACAGGAAAAGCAGGTAAAATCAATTTAATTGGCTTTTCATGCTCTACACAATTAATAATATTATCTAAATGTGGTTCGGCTTGTTCGCTGAAAGCAACACTTTCTTTAATAGGTAATAATCTACGACGAGCAAAAATAAGCTTAATTATATTAGTTGCCACTTCCACAGATGATGATAATTTTTTCTGAACGACTAGTTCACTATTCATTGTTAAATTCTCTTTCTGTTAAGTTTAATTGCGCAAATAATGAAACGCTTGAGTTAATGTCAGATCGTCTTGAATTGACATTTCAACAACATGGTGTAATTTTTCATCTGAAACACCTAGATTTTCTATATCAGACAAACCACGCAAAAAGCCGCGATACATCACACTCAACATGTCATGATCTAATTTCATAATGGCATTTTCATCTAATGTAGCTCCCCTGTTCTTTGCATGTTTCATCAAATCTTTACTCAATTCAATGTCATAAAACTCTCCTTGGTTTTTTCTATTTTCCTGTCCCTTAATCATTTCCAGAAATTCATTTTTTATTCGGTTAATTTTGCTAATACCTGACTCTCTAACCATATTAACCATTTTTTCGTCATGCGCTTCTTGAGACAAATGATTCATCGAAGGACAATAGCCATATGCTCGAGCATAAGAGGTTGGTAAAATTAAGCCATACCAATGCATTAACAGTGCTTCCAAATGCACTTTGGTTACTTCATAACTACCATGATAATTACCTGAAATATGCAAGAAAAACCCTTCAAACCAAAGTTTTAAATAGGCATTGTAAGCTTTCACTTTACCTTCAAATGTTTCTTTATCACCAGTTAAATCAGTTTCAATTAAATCACCAATCATCCGGTTTGCATCGGTAAGGTAAGCAGAACCAGGTGATAGCATAGGCTCTAAAAATGCAGATGACATACCTGTCATAAACCAGCGCTCTGAAGAAAAACTTTGCTTCGATTGACGCGATAGTTTTTTCATAGACTTATAATCTAATAGCTCAAACTGCTCGCCCAATAGCTCTTTCATACATGCATGTGATTGCAGAAATTCAATAAATTCCTGTTCTCCTTTTAAAGTAATATCAACCATATCGGTTTTAACGGTTACACCAATACTAAAAGTTTCATAGTCAAGGGGAATTAACCAAATCCAATATCCTTTGTACATAAAGTGATTTGTTGCAAGTGCCCGGCTAGTGAAATTTGTTCTCTCTCGCCATTGCTCATCACCTTGGTGATCGATCAACTTAATATTCTTAAAACGTCCCCAATGAGACGCAACTGGGTGACGTTCATCAAGTGACTGAATGAGCTCCATTTTTTTGCCTAAAGGCGCAGCAAAACCTGCAGCATCAACTAAGTAGCGACAATCTATTGTTCCTTTTGAGGTTGAAATTTTATGACCTTTTTCTGCATCAATTAAAATATCTTTAACCGTACAACCAAGGCGTACATCAATACCAATCTCTTGATTCATTCGACAAATATCATTATCAAACTTTTGTCTATTAAGTTGATGAGCAGGTATAAAATGGAACCACTTGCGACTTAACTCACTCATTTCTGAGATTTTTAAATTTTTATCTAACGTGTCAAAGCTAAAGCGCAAACCATGTTTATAAAGGTGATGACAGTCTAAGTAATATCCTAGCTTTAAATCATTGGCGGCATAATCCCAAAATGTTTCTAAAGTAGACTCACCTACCCAACTATCAAATTCATTTTTTCTATCAAGCACAATAATTTTAAGTTCAGGTCGTTTTAGTTTTAACTGCCTAGCTAAACAACTACCTGCCATAGATGCACCAACAATTGCCACATCATAAGTTAAATCTTGCATAAATTTCTCCATTGAAATTATTTCATTTTGCATTATTAATTTTTTATTTTTAATTAATGAGTACTGGTAATTGGATTGCCTTATCAGTGTTTCATAAAATTAATACTTAGTTTTGATATTCTATATCAGCAACACAAAAACCAAGATACAATTTGAGATACCATCTAAGATATTTAAACTTTAACATCATCAATCTTTTATTTTTGATAATTCAGTCTCACTTTAACCGTAAGTTCACGGTAATATTCCCTATAATCTCAACAATCTAAAACTCACACACTTGTTACAAAATAATTTGTTAATTATTTCTACAGGTTCAACTTTTTAGTCATTTTTATATGATAAATTCATCTTCGGCAAAGTCATGTAGTTAACGTAAAGCGCTGGCCAAATAATAATTTTTTATTATCAGAGCAATTACTTTTCATGCAATAGCATTAACTTTTGTATTATTTTGCTCTTAAACCTTCTTAAACCCCCAACGGAAAAATCATGTTTAATACCTTGATAAAAAATAAGTTTGCAAAGTTAGCGCCTGACTGGGTTGGCTTTGATCTCGATGGAACGATAGTGAACAGCCTGCCTGATATAACACTAGCTTTAAACTCAATGCTTGGAGTATTAGGCCGTACCAGTCAACCTGAAGAAAAAGTTCGTAACTGGATAGGGAACGGTGTACCAATGCTAGTAAAAAGGGCTTTAAGCGATAATATAGTGCCCAATAAAAACAAATATGAACTTTTATTTGCTGATGCACTGGCATTATTTATGAGAGCTTATCGACAACACCTTTGTTCAGAATCTTATTTATACCCTGGAGCATTGGAAACACTAAACAAATTAGGACAAACAAGGATATCTCTTACACTAATTACAAATAAACCAATAGAATTTACTATACCCCTTTTGGAAAAACTGAATATCATAGACTACTTCGATTTAATATTAGGTGGAGACTCACTTGCCGAAAAAAAACCATCTCCACTTCCACTAAAACATGCTGCTAATCAATTAAATTTACCTTTATCTAACGGGTTAATGATTGGAGATTCAAGCAATGATATCTATGCTGCACAAAGAGCAGGTTGCCCAGTTGTCGCAGTCAACTACGGATACAACCACGGACTTTCTATAGAAGAACTATCTCCTGATTTAATCGTAGATAACTTAACTGAAATCTTTGGGTAAGTGAACATAACCAACTTGATAGAAAAATTATTGGATGACATCAGTCAGTTCAAAGACTATTTGAATTGATATCTTTTAACTTTGTTATGCACACTGCCAGTGTGCATTTAGCGCTATTGATGATTAACTTTCTTTAAAAACTTACGTCTCAATTTTTCCGCACCTTTATGTCCTAAATCAATGGCTCTATTAATATCATCCAGCGCAGCAGAAAAATTCTGTAAATGCCCATAAGTACCGGCACGTTCATAATATGCTCGACTATCATTGGGTTTGTAAATTAAATACTGCTTCCAATAATCAAGGATTTGAGATAACTTGCTTTGTTTAAATAACGTCCAATCCATCATTAAATAGTATTCAAAGTTTTGAGGGTCTATTTCTATTAACTTTATGAGATCTTTTTCTGCTCTTATATAATTTTTCTTTTCGAAAAATAATTTAGCTCTTTTCACATATAACTTTTCTTCGTCAGGTTGGTTTTGAAGCTTCTGGTTGATTTGACTAATTTTAAGTGACGCTTCTTTCTCTCTAATACTTCCTGTACCAGGTACGCCAATAGCACTAGTTAATTGTTGACGAACTTTGTTAATCCTTTGCTCATAAGGATTTAGCTGATAAGCCATTTGAATATCATCAAAAGCAGCAGAAAAATTATTAAGTTTACTCAATACTTTTGAACGCCAATAATAGAAGTCTTCATCATTAGCCAGCAAATTAATGGCTCTATTTAAATCATTAATTGCTTTTTGATAGTTCCCCAGCCGATAATAATTTTTTCCTCTTTTAAATAAAAGCTGCGGTTCCTCACCAAAGCTTAATGCTTGAGTAAATAATTGTTCAGCTTTCTCATACTGTTTTTTACTCACAAAAATTTCTCCTTGATCAATCCAATGAGCACCTTTTAACAGTTTCAACATTGGATTTTTAAATGAGTACTTCTGTGCTTCACTAGCAAAATTTTTCATTTCCACATAAGAACCACCCCAACGTGGACGTAAAAAATCCATATAAAGTAATCTAACAACATAAGATTCAGGGATAATTGATAGCGCATAATTAAGCGTATCTGCTCCCCCTTTTTTATCACCAACAGTCGATTTAATCGCTATCAATAAGCAGTAAGCATTCGATAACTTCTGATTAAAATTCAATGCTTTGTTAAGATCAGTTTGAGCCTTGGAAAAATACTGTCTCATCGCTTTAAACTGTGAACGCTTTGTTTTATTAGCATACTTGAAACCACGAGAGTTCCACCCTAACCGATGATAGAAATAGGCCCTGGCAAGATAGGGTTGAAAAGCATTAGGACTTTCTTTAATCCATAAGTCAAAAACAGGTTTTAATTTAATATCAGCAAACTCAAAAGCAGTATAAATTTTTAAAACTTGATACTCTTTTCTGATATCAGACTTTATCTCATTATGTAATTGCTCCAGTTCAACATTAAGTTGTTTAAAAGCCTTTTGTTTAAACAACCGCTTCAACTTGAGCGTTTTTTCAGATCCCAATGTAACCCCATACTGATTACTATTGGCACTTGGTATTGATGTCAGCTGGGTAGTTTTTTCTTTTTTAGGCGGTTTATCGCTATAATGTATTTTACCACTTTCATCGACCCACTTATAAACTTGAGCATCTAGCGAAGGCAAAAATAATAGCGTTGCAATTAACAGTAGAAAAGCTTTCATTAAAATCCCTTTTAAATTTTAAATAGTCTTAGAAAGACTACAAATTATAACACAGACCAACTCAACACCCAAAACTAGTCACCTATCACAGTAGCAGGTAAAAACGCGTTTCATCACAACAACTTAAACTACTCCAGCTAAATCATCAGGAAGTCGTCAATTTTAACTTTATGAATAAAATTATATTATTTACAACACTTTTTTGAAAAACTTAAATTAATATTACTATGACAAAATATCCCTTTGGGCTTTTTAACCATTGAACATGTATGTCAAGTCAATACTTTACTCCCCCCCAAATAAGACTGACCATTACCTTGCTGTGGTTTTAAATTCAACTGCCCCAGAAGATTAACCTCTTGAATGGCACTAATAATATTTTTGCAGGCAGTTGAATATAAATTAAGTACATTTTCTAAATAGCTATTATTTCGCTCAAATGTGATAACGGCGCATTGCCAACCACATCTGAGAGAAATACTGTTAGATTATGCTGAGTTAACTCAGGTAACCAATAATTAAGAGCCAAATTGCTAGCAAGATCGCGATTAGCAAGAATTGTAATATTCATTTAATTAACCGCTCAATCAATCGTATTTAACTGTCAATCGAGTCCACTAATGGCCTTAATTTCAAGATAATCATCAAATCCATATGCTCCCCACTCTCGACCATTACCAGATTGCTTGTAGCCACCAAAAGGAGTAAGTAGATCACCAGATTGACCATTGATATTAATATTGCCAGCTCTTATTCGAGAAGCAATATACTGAATATCCTGCTTATCTTTTCCTTGAATAAAGCCCGCTAATCCATAAGGCGTGTCGTTTGCAATTTGAATGGCTTCATCATAACTTGTGTAGGGAATCATCGATAACACAGGTCCAAATATTTCTTGCTGTGCAATTTGCATTTGATTATCAACATGACTAAATACTGTTGGTTTAACAAAATATCCCTCATTTATACCTTCAGGTTTACCAACTCCTCCGCAGATCAACTGTGCCCCTTCATCAATACCTTGCTGAATCAGTGTTTGCACTTTATCAAATTGTTGCTGACTGATAAGAGGTCCCATAGTGGTGGCCTCTTCTTTGGGAGAACCAACCACCACCGATTTAGCTACTTCAGCAGCGACTTGAGCAGCAGTTTCCATCATTTCTTTCGGAACTAACATTCTTGTCGGAGCGTTGCAAGATTGTCCGGTATTAGAAAAAACCGCACGAGTCCCATGAATAACCGCTTTTTCGAAATCGGCATCTTGCAGAATTATATTAGCTGACTTTCCTCCTAACTCTTGAGTAACTCGTTTAATTGTTGGTGCAGCATTCTTTGCGACCAAAGCACCTGCACGAGTTGAACCGGTAAAAGACATCATATCGATAAGGGGGTGGCTAGATAGGGCTGTACCAACTCCAGCACCATCACCATTAATCAGGTTAAAAACACCTGCCGGAACACCTGCTTTATCCATGATTTCAGCAAAAATATAAGCAGAAAGAGGCGCAATTTCAGAAGGTTTCAATATCATTGTACAGCCCGTTGCTAAAGCAGGTGCTACTTTGCAAGTAATTTGATTAATTGGCCAGTTCCAGGGTGTTATAAGCCCACAAACACCAATAGGCTCACGATAAATACGACTATTACCAATTTTTTCTTCAAATGAAAAATCTTTAAGAACACTAAGTGCCGTTTTTAAATGCCCAAGTCCAGAGCCAGTTTGCGCTTTGCTTGCCAGACTTATAGGAGCCCCCATTTCTTCGCTGATGGCATCAGCCATATCATTATAACGACTTTTATATTCACTAATAATAGATTCAAAAAGCTCAATCCTTTCTTGGCGCGAACTAAAAGCAAAAGAGTTAAAAGCTGAACAAGCAGCTTTGGCGGCTATATCAACATCATCAGCGCTTCCAAGCGATATTTTTGCACAAACTTCTTCTGTAGCAGGGTTAATAACTTCTAGCGAATTTTTGGTTTCTGGCGTTATCCATTGACCGTTTATATAAAACTGTTGAAAATCTCTCATTTGGAAGTCCTAGTATTCGTTACGTGAAGCTTGCATTACAAAATTGAATGGGTCAAAGTCTACACATGATAAGTTGATACTATCAATTTAATGATAAAAGTTAATGAGATCAACTGGTTTATGATTAAGTCCTTTTTTACTACGACTTGAGCTATTCTTATTAATAAGTATTTTCCATTACACATGGCAGTTAATTCATGGAGTCTATTTCTTGCAAAGATTAATCATTTTATTATTCATATTAAGCTCTGTTTTATCTGGAAGTGTACTCAGTCAACCAATCAAACAGAATAATAAAGACAAACGTACAATCCGACTTTTGCTAAATGACTGGGCAAGTCAAGTTGTTATGACAAAAATAACGGGGCGCTTATTTGAAAAGCTTGGTTATCATATTGAATACTTGGAATCTAATGTAGATGGTCAATGGTATCAACTTAAGTTTATGAATGCAGATATCCAAGTTGAAGTTTGGGAAGGAACAATGGCAAAAAAATATCACCAACTTATCAATAATGGAGATATTGTTGATGCAGGAGAACATGCAGCTAAAACAAGAGAAGACTGGTGGTATCCTGATTATATTGAAGAACAATGTCCCGGCTTACCTGATTGGAGAGCTTTAAAAAAGTGCTTTAAAGTTTTTATTACAACAGAAAGTGATCCCTTAGGGCAGTATGTTGGTGGGCCTTGGGAAAAGCCTGATGCAGCTAGAATAAGAGCATTGGACTTACCATTTAAAATCATTCAAGCTAAAGACAGTGAAGAATTAAAAGCTCGCTTTGAAGAAGCCGTTAAGCAGCGTCACCCTATTTTAATCTTTAATTGGACCCCTAATTATATTGAAGCTGAGATTCCAGGAAAATTTATTGAGTTTCCAGAATATACACCTGAATGTGAAAAGAATGCGAGCTGGGGTTATAGCAAAATATTTCCATGGGATTGTGGTAACCCTAAAGGAGGTTGGCTCAAAAAAGTTGTGCGCAAAGGATTTAAACAAGAAAAACCATGTGTCTATGCGGTTCTTTCTAAGATAAGCTTTACTAATGAAATGATGTCGCTGTTATCTAAACTAGTTGATGTTGATGGATTATCTTCAACAGATGCTGCAGATTTTTGGTTAGCCAATAATAAGAAAATATGGCTTGACTGGATTAAAAACTACCAGCAATGTCAATCATAGATTGATTACTTTTATATGGCAACTTCCTAAATAAATATTCTAAGAGTCAGTTTACTGATCAACAGGTGGTGACTTTGGAATATGTAGCATAAAGGTAGTACCAATATTAACCGTTGACTCCACTTCAATTCTTCCACCAAGCAAGCCAGTTACAATATTATGGGCAATATGAAGACCTAAACCCATGCCACTACTATCAAAATTAGTGGTATAAAAAGGATCAAATACTTTAGCTAATTTATGACTCTCTATTCCCCTACCATTATCGCTAATTTCTATGCAGATCCAGTCTTCTATTTGCAAGCAACTGATTTTAATCGTAGGCGTTCTCGTTTCGTTTTCATTGGTAAAAGCATGCAATTGTGCATTATTAATTAAACTCATGAGCGCCTGTCCTAAAGGTCCAGGGTAACTCCACAGTTGAATATCTTCAGCTACGTTATTTTGTATTTCTATCTCTGTATTTTTAAAGTTTGGGGTTAATGTATCTAAAGTTTCTTGGATAATATCATGTAAGAAAAACTCTTGTTGATTTTCTATAGAACGATCTATAGAAATCTGTTTAAAACTTTGAAGCAACTCTGAAGCTCTGCGTAAAGTTAAATGGATAGTTTGACTCCCTTTTAACATTTCTTTGAGATAGTTATTCAAATCGTCTTCTGTAATACCTAAGCTAGTACTTTGTATGAATTTCTGAGTTTTATTTTGAAGTGAGGTTGCAACCATTAAACCACTGTTAATTGGCGATTTTAACTGATGTGATACACCAGATACTAAAGCACCAAGAGATGCGAGCTTTTCATATTGTATTAAATTTTTTTGCGTTTCTTCTAAACGGTCCACAACATTAAGCAACTCATTATTTGTCCTATTATATTTTTTTGTCCGATCACTGACTTTTTCTGTTAGCGTATTAAAAACTTCTTCTAGCGCTTGACGCATAATTTCCAATTGAACCGATAAACTACCAAACTCATCATTTTCCAGTTTTGGAATATTGCTTGTTAAATCTCCATTAGCCATTCTTTTTGCTGAGTTTTCTAACATGGTTAATGGTTTGGTTACACGCTTGTTTAAAAAATAGTGAAATAGTAAAAGAGAGAATAATAGTTGCACTAAAACTATAATAGTGATGGTTTTTGACTCAATGAAAGCCTTATTTTTAACTTCTTGCAAACTGTAGATGAGTTCTACTTTACCTATTGGTGTTGATTGATAAATAACAGGCTTTTGCAAAACCAGATCACTAGCATCGGCTTGATAAACATTGTTCGAGTACTGCAAAAAAGTATCTTGTATATCCCAGATTGTTATTTTTCTAACCGACGAATCAACACTAATCGCATCAATTAAAGGTTGTGCAAGCTCCATATTTAATTCCCAAAGAGGGATCTGCATACCAGCCTCAAGCAACTCAATATAACTATCAGCCCGTTTCACCTGCTCTTCATTAACTGTCGCCTGATAGTGATAATAAATAAAAATACTACCGCTTAACATGGCAGGCAGAGCGATAGATGCAATCATCACAATAATTAAAAATCGTTGAACACTATTATGATAACTATTTATATTTTTAGAGGCGGCTTCCAACATAGTTTGGTTCAGTTCCATCTGGCTTTACTGATGGTATATAAAAGCTAAATATTTAACATTTTAGACGAATTTAATCATTTTGGGAGAACTAATAAACCTTCGACTCGATATATTATAAACAACAGTCGAGCAGTAGTATAACATTAGAAAAGAGAGCAGCACTATACACCCGCTCTCCTTGAACTGAAATCAACACCTCAAAAAATGAGATGAATAGGAGCTGATTGTTAATTACTGCGACTATAACTTAGCCGCAATGTTAGATGCATTAGTGTCTAGTTCGGTGGCTTTTATCCGAACTTTTTGTCCACTTTCCAACCTTTCTCCTCCTCTTATAACAACCCTATCACCAGCCTTCACTGATCCACTCACAGCAATCCACTCGTTAATACCTTGCCCTACATCTACTTTAATTTTATGAGCGACATCCTTTTTATCAACCGTTACTACAAAAGATTCTTTATCTCTCAGTATTAATGCATCTCTTGGAATCATCGTAGCAGTTTCGGGCGTTTGATTTGGCAGTGATACTCTAACTCCCTGTCCACTAATTAAGTTAAGTCCTGTTGCATCTAATAAAACATTAAATGTTCTAGAAGATTGTTCACCAGCAGGACTCCAGGTACGGATTGGAACAGCTTTTAAGTGATCATCCCATTTCACCATGACAGTGCTGTTTGAGGACAGATAGTTTTTCAGAGCTAAAGGAGTCGCAATACTGATATCAACACTGATAGGATCAATCAGCTGAATTAATGGGGTTCCAATGGTGACATACTCCCCTTGTTGAGCTAAACGGTGGTTTACAACACCAGAAAAAGGTGCTCGTATGGTAGTTTTTTCAATGGCAAGTTCTATTTGTTGAATTTGAACTTTTAGTACCGCTCGCTGTTCTTGCGCAATTTTAAAATCCCTTTTTACTCTATCATGCTCAATCAAAGTAGTACTATTATTATTTAATAATGCTTTCAGCCTTTTTTGTTGTGTCTTTAGATAAATAATACTGGCATCGTTTTGGCGTAATTCAGCATTTTTTTCAGCTACTTGAAGTTCTAAAAAACGAGAATCTAATTGAGCAACCGCTTGATCCTTTTTTACTTCCGAGCCAATATCAAGAATCCAATCCAGTCGACCATTTTGTTCCGTAGAAAGACGAGCATTACGTCGACTAATCACATTACCTGGTAACCAAATTGATGGTGCGATTAGTTCTTGTTTAACTTTTTCTACTGTAACCAAACTTTCTTGTTTAGCATTGATTAACTGGCTAAAAAATATTAAGCTGAAACAACAAATATATAAAATAATAAAACGAATAAAGTTTTGCATAATTAATTCCTACTAGTTAATGATTACTATTAATCATGTTAAGAGTTTGTTTCGTTTTGACAGGTACTTTTTTACCCAAAGGAATCACATCACTTAATTTTAATTTGAGCAAACAAGGTAATAATAAAATAGTAAAAATTGTACTAACAGCTAATCCTCCCACAATAACAGCAGCAAGCCCACGATAAATAACACTACCCGCACCAGGCATTAGCAACAAAGGTAACATACCGAAAAAGCTGGTTAGGGTGCTCATAAAAATCGGTCTCAATCTAAGCTTTAAAGCCGTTTCCACAGCCTCATCTCTAGAAATCCCTTCAAGCTCAGTCTTCCTTGTTTGATGCACTAACAAAATGGCATTGTTGACGACCAATCCCAATAAAATAACAAAACCTATCATGGTTAATAAATCTAAAGGTTGAAAAACAAATATATTTAATACTTGTAAAGCTAGAATTCCACCAACAGTCGCAAGCGGAATCGTAACAATGACTAACAAACTATCTTTAATAGATTTAAACAAGGCAGCTAACAATAAAAACAATATAACTAAAGCAAACAAGAAATTTTGCCCCATAATTGAAATTGCCTTTTCTAATTGATCGGCACTGCCACCATACTGAATACTCCCATCACTCGGCAATTCAGCCATCAACTTGGGAGCCACTTGTGTTTTCAGTGTATCGATAGTTTCTTCTAATGACCAACCAGTTGGAGGATTAACATTTAGCGTAATTGTGCGTTGACCATCTACTCTGGTTAACCTAGAAGGACCAACCTGACGACTAATATTAACAAGCTCTCTCAGCTGAGTAATATTACCTTGCGCCGTCACGATAGGAACATCACCTAGTTGATCTGGATTTTCCCAACCTTGCGCACGAAGAATAATATTCATGCGCTTATTACCATTAAAATGTTCACCAACAAACAGACCATCTCCGAGAGTTCGTACAATTGTACCTAACTCTCGTCGAGTCCAGCCTTGTTCTAAAATGCTACGATCATTAGGCTCTAACCTTAACTCTGGCTCGGCAACTTCTAACCCCGGATTAGCTCTTACGCTCGCATTAGGAATAGCACTTTGTATCCACGCCATACCTTTTGCCGCTAACTTTAATAAAGCTTCATTATCTTTCGATTGAAGATGTATTGCGACTGAGCGAGCCCCACCAAAACCTCCGAATAAATTTCCTTGATACGCAACAGCCGTTGTATCTGGCAAATCGACAAGTATTTCGTTACGAACAATATCAAGTAGCTCATCGACTTTAGATTGATCTTTTACTCTGACACCAAGATTGCCACCAAAGGGCCCTGTAAATATATAATAATTTTTCAAAGCAGGCTGTTTACTTCCATCCATATAGGGTTTGAGTCTTTGAATAATTGGTAGCACAACTTCTTTATTAATAACTTCAACGTTTGCTCCAGGTGGAAAACGTAAATTCGCATCTACGGCATCTCGTTTGACTGGAGGTAAATAATCTAACTTTGGAGCGGCTAACCAAGTTACTATAAGAGGGGTAACAATAAGGCTGGTTGCTAAAGTTAACCGCTTGACGCGGCTGTTAGTTAGTTGTGAAACAAGTGTTGTTATTTTTTGCCAGAGCAATTGATTAGGATCTAAATGCTTATTATCATTGAGCAAAAACTTTGCCAGCACAGGAAGTAATATCACAGCAACTAATAAACTCACTGACACAGCAATCGCAATGGTTAAGGCTAAATCGCCAAAGAGTTGTCCCTCGATATCTTTAAGAAAGAAAACAGGTAAAAATATTGCGACCGTTGTTACCGTTGAAGCCAATAGCGCAGGCCAAACCTGCGAGGAACCTTGTTCTGCACTTTGATGATTATTAAGCTTTCTGTCTCTTAGACGTAATATATTTTCTAGTACAACAATTGCAGCATCTAATACCATACCCACAGCAAAAGCTAAACCAGCAAGTGAAATAACATTAAGCGACCGACCAACAATTTGCAGAACAATAAAAGTCGTTAGTAATGAAATAGGAATTGCGGTAGCAATAATTAATGTAGCCCTTACTCTTCTAACAAAAAACCACAAAACAGATAACGATAAAAGAACACCTGCAAATAAGTTATTAGTCACTAAATTGATTGCTCGATATATAAATACAGATGCATCAAAAGATTGTGCTAAGACTAACTGCTTATCCGCAAGAACTTCTTTATTAATTAACTCAACTTCTCTTTTAACAGCATTGAGAGTTTCGAGTGTATTAGCCCCATTAGTTTTATTCACTCTTAAAGAAAAAGCAGGGTTACCATTTTGATAAGCAGTTGCACTATTGTCATTTCTGCGTACTTCAACAGTTGCGATATCAGCAAGTTTAATGATTCGACCATTTCTATTTTCAATAATTAACTCTGAGAGTTGTTCTGCCTGATATTTTCCACTAAAACGAAGTGTATATTGTCGTCGTCCTACATCAACAAAACCGCCCGAGACATCAGAAGTTCCAGCAACTACATTTGCTAGACGTGGAATGCTAAGACCAAACTCTGCAACTTTAAATGGATCGAGACGAATTTGTAATTCCTCACGACTATTTTGATCAAAGGTTTGAACGCTAGCAACCCCTGGAATACTTTCAATACGAGGCCTAATATTCGTATTAAGATAATCAATATATTCTTGAACTGGCTTATCATTACCAGGAAGCGCTTGTAGAAAGAAAAAGGTTAGAGCTGGCGTTCCACCGCCAAAACCACCCAGCATTATTTGTGGCGGAGTTGCATCACGAGGCAATGGTGGAATTCTTGTCATCCGACTAATCACTTCAATTAGAGTTTGTTCCATATTAGTTTCAACCCCAAATTCAAGATTAATAAATGCATTTCCTCGATTGGCAAATGCATTCATTTGCACCAAACCAGGTATTCCTCGTAAAACCTGCTCCTGAGGCTCAACAATTTCTGACTCAATTTCTTTAGGAGACGCAGCTCTCCATTGAGTTTGAACCGCTATTTGCGGGCGTTCAATATCAGGAAAGAGTTGAACAGGTAACTTAAATAAACTTGTTAAACCCATCAATAATATGAGTGCTACACCTACAGCAACAGCAGCAGGACTTTTCAAGGCATGTGTGGTTAATTTCATATTTAAACAACTCATTTTCGCAAGCTAACACCATTTAGATTAACAAGTGTTGCATAATTGGTAATATTTACACGATTAGCTGAGTTGAATTTGAGCTGAATTTTGTTTTGGAAATACTTTGTAATAAATTTGATAAACTGAATGGTAAAAAAATTAAATAATATGTTTAATTTTATCTCGATAGCTACGGCTCATTTTTAAACGAGAACCACCATTCAATACAAGATAATACTCACCATTAATATGAGAGCAAACTTTTTCAATTTTATCTAAGTTGACAATCGTTGAACGATGAATTCTTTGGAAATTCTGTGGATTTAGTTTAGATTCCAGATCTTTCATTGTACTTCTTAATACATGAACCTGATCATTTGCATGAATACACATATAATCACCTGCCGCTTCTATCCAAGCAATATCAGTATTATGCACAAGTGTTGTTTCGCCTCTATCTTTAATCGCTATTTTTTCTGGATAAGTTTCATTTGGGAGTTCGTTATTAACAAGCATTTGATCGATTTGAGCAGGCGACTGTCCTGTAATATTGGCAATCAAATCCATTAATCTTTTTTTATGATTATTGCTATTAGATTGTTGCAAATGATGTCGAACTCGCTCAACAGCAATTAAAAGACGCTCATCTTCAACGGGCTTTAATACATAATCAACAGCATGAATTTCAAAAGCATCGACTGCATACTGGTCAAATGCAGTCACAAATACGATTAGTGGAATATTATCACCTTGAATTTTTTTTAATACTTCAAAACCGTCAATTCCCGGCATTTGGATGTCAAGAAACATTAAATCTGGAGAATAAGTATCGATTGCAGCTAATGCTTCACGACCATTTTTACATTCAGCTATAATTTCTATATCATCAAATTTTTCTAATCGAATACTTAACCCTCGTCTAGCTAAAGACTCATCATCGACTATAAGTGTTCGAATTTTTGACATACCTATACCTTAATTATTAGCGACTATTACTCTGCCATAGCTCAATAAATACGAATTGATTTTTTAACTGCTAGACTTCAAATGGTAGTCGAATATTAATCTGTAAACCTTGTGGTTTGGTATTTGAAATTGTAAATGAATGTTTATCATTATATAGTTCATTTAAACGTTCTTTAGTATTTCTAACACCAACCCCTCTACCAGCTGGAAGTTTTCCATCAACCAGCTCAACTCCAGGTCCATTATCTTTTAATTCTAATAAAAGTTCGTTAGCAAAAACTCTTGCATGAAGGCTGATGATGCCGCCGGCTTCTGATTTAGCAATAGCATACTTAATTGAGTTTTCAACTAGGGGTTGCAGTATCAAACTTGGAATCAACGCTTTCTCAGCTTCAGTTTCAATAACTAAATCAATTTCCAAGCGATCTTCAAAGCGAACTTTTTCTATACCTAAATAAAGCTTCAACGTTGTTATCTCTTGCTCTAATGACACTTTCTGCATAGGATCATTATCAAGTGAATAACGTAAAAAGTTAGATAAACGTGAGACCATTTCGTTGGCTCGTTCAGTTTGTTTCTCTAAAATAAGCGTTGAAATAGCATTTAATGTATTAAATAAAAAATGGGGATTAAGCTGATACCTCAACATTTTGAGTTGAGCTTCATGAGCAAGGGCACTTGCTTTTAAAGCTCTTTGACTGGCTTCTTGCATACCTTGATAAAACTTAATACCAAAATATAAGCAACTCCAACAAATAAAGATATAGTAAATATTCAGAACACCCCAAAAATACCCTGTCCACTTTTCAGGTCTAAATCCATGTTTATAAAACTCCCAGTAGAATAAATTATGAGGAACGACCCAAATAAGGCTACAGATATAAGCTGCCAATATAACAGTAATAATTCGAGCGAAGGAAGATGAGTTCCATACTAATCGGTAGATTGGCCTTAATAAAAAGCTAATCATTAAGCCGAAAACTGAGTCAATAAAAAGCACCCAATAATAATTCATTGGCTTATCCCAGTAAAATGCACCAAGATATCCACTGAGACAATACCCAGCCCAACCGATCAGGTTTAGAATAATAAATTGGTGTTTGTTTCTGGTTAAAATTTGTTGTTGCATTAGCACTCAGTTCATTTGATTGAGAGTCTTAGATACTAGTTAGTATAACGAAAAATATCTCTAGTGTTGAACCTGTAAGCGTAAATAGCTATCGTTTCAGCGTTTTTCTTGATGTTATTCAAATAAGAAGCAGGCTCTATTCGAGTAGTTTACTTTAATCTTTAACGTTTTTGAGCATAATATGGCGCGTTAATCTGAATTCATAGGAAAATAACTGAAAAAGCGATTTAACTGTTTAACTGACGTAATACGAATAAATACTTTCTCTCTTGAGCGCTCCATTATTTTTTTGCATAACTCATCCGTCCAAAATTGACGAGACATTCCTAAGTATTTCCAGCTCGCTATTGTTCCCTTTAACACAGAACTACCTTCAGGCCATCCCTCAGGTTTTACCAACAAGCTTTTCATGAAACGTTTAACTATCCACCAGTAGTGAGTTTTGTACGGCAAGTCAATATAAATTACAGTGTCAGCAGAATCAATACGCTCCCAAAATGATTCTAATGTACCCAATCCATCAATTATCCAATCGTTTTGAGCTAACAACTTTGAGTGAGCCTTTGAATATTCCTCTCGAGAAATACGTTCACCATTTTGTTTATATTCAATCAAATCAAGTGGGTACTGTTTAATAGAGAATTTAGCTGAAAGCTTTCTTCCTAAAGTCGATTTACCTCCTCCTGGCTTTCCAAATATTGTCACTTTCTTCATTAATCTCACCAGTAAGCTTGGCTACTCTCTTTAAATATTTTTAGGTTAAAACTCTTGAAATAGATATTACATTATTGAAATTTACAGATATATTACCTTAAGATAAATAGCAATTTTCAAATTGACTAAATAATACAAGGAAACGAGGGCTATGAGTAAAACCTATCTGGAATATAACGACGAAAAATCGGCTAAGTTCTGGCAAATTGAAGTCAAAGAAGACTTTTATGTTATCACTTATGGGAAAATTGGTACTAATGGTAGTCACACAACTAAATACTTTGACTCAAACGAAAGCACTGAAAAAGATGCCATTAAGCTCATCCAGTCAAAAAAGAAAAAAGGCTATAAAGAAATAACAACAAGTGAACCGGAACAGCTAGATAACGGACAAAAATTTCAGCGAATATTTACACCGCTATGTTCAACAGACGAAGATCGAGCCATTTTACAAAAGCTAGCTAGTCATGTAATTAAGTTGGAAGATAACCTCATCACCTTTAACAATCCAAGTGATAAAGATTATGAAGCCGAGCTTGAATTTCAACCCGGCAGTAAGATTGTCTACAATGATTATACCCCCAAATCTTTCAGTGAAATAATGCAAGTGACCAGACGAGCCTGTTGGGATGCTGGCGGCCCCTATGCTGGAGTAGAGATTAATGAAAACGGCGCATCAGAAGCAACAGAAATGGATTTTCTATCAGAAGAAGCCAGTGAAGATCCAGATAATGAGTTACTACAACAGCTAAGCGAAGCCAGTCCATCGAGCGCTTTTTGGGCAGGACAAAATGAAATATTATTCGATCCTATCGGTAAGTTAGATAATGGTGAAGAAGGCTTAATTTTTGTATCCCATGGCGGTGGTTGGGAACAGATAGAGTCAGTCAATCATTTGAACTATAAGCAGATATTTTTACGCTTACTTTCAGATAGTATGGTGGGAACAGATTATGTTGCAGAAGTGTATTTTTAATATACTTTTTTTATTTAATCACAATAAATTGAAAAATAAACTGTTGGGTTACGCTTTCGCTAACCACAACCTACTTGAATCCAATGTATCGCGGTAATTTATTGCATAATGTTTGTGATAAAAACGTCACTGGTATTGACTTGTTACATGACGATTACGAATATACTACCTTGAATTTTTCAAGCACTAAAACCATGTCATCGCTTGGCTTTATTCCTAGCTCTCGACACTCTATAGAGAAAAAATCCCAGTGTACTTTACGCCACCATTTCAAAGACTTATCCCCCTCTCCTTCTAATGCTGCAAACTGGGTAGTCACTTCGGAGAATTTGCACTCAGCAACCTCTGTTATTTCAATGATTGAAGTTGGATTTCCGTACCAATCGGTAACAATTTGGAGGTTTCCAATTTCAGGCATTGGCTCAAGACCAGATTCATACCAATACTTCATACTACAGGTTGCTGTTTTCTCACCGCGTAAAACTAAATCGGAACAGATATTGGCATTTTTTTCATCCGCACAAAAATAGCTAACGATAATATTCGGATGCTTTATTCTTTCCTTAGCGCTTAAACTTTTCAGATATTTTTCTAAAAATTTATTTTGCACTTCATTCATAAAAATTTCCGCGATTGTTGGTTGAATCTATTGCTCAAAAAATAGAGCGTCTTTTTCATTGCAACTTTCAGTGACTTGTTGAATTTAATTTTCGATAGTGCAGCACTATTAAGTGAACGGTTACAGCAATTGGTAGTAGTACTATTAATGAAAATAACCACGATGAAAAAAACATCATTGCACCTGCTATAAGCGCAGCCAATATTCCTGATGTCAAACATAATTTTTGAGTCATACTCATGGACATGGCTTTTTTATCCGTTACTAAATTTAATGTAAGAGTAATTACCCCAAGAAAACCTGCAATCCCCATCGGAACGCTAAAAAAAACACCTATACCAAAAGCACTAACATCTAAGTTAAAAACTTCTTCAATTACTGCGAACCAGAGTACAACTCCCCACGTCAAAAAAGCCAAAGCAGGCAGAAAAGAAACTAGCACTTCCAAGAATAAGAGTTGAGCTTTCATAAGTTTAATACCTATTTAATTTTTGAGGCGTTTCTTTTTACGCTTAATAAAGTTCAAATTATTGTTAGGGCCTTATATCAAATTAAATGTACTCAAAACTAGCCTAAATCCTTCTTTTACTTTTTCGAAATCTTCAACTGCCACTTGATTGGTTATATATGCGTTTTTTAGTTCCGACGAATATAAATAAAACTCACTAATATGCGGTATATCTATGTTTACTACGGATACGTTGTACTCGTACTTATAACCGCCAAAACTAATTCCATTTATAAAGGTTTCAATTTGCTCCATAGTATTATCATCTAAATCAAAAATACCTGGCATTCCTTGTTTAATAGCATCTATATCTAACTTTACAAATTCTTTGAGGTCAAATGATTCTTCCTTTGGATACACTTCTATTTTTGTTATTGCTGCACCAGGAGATTCAATAAAAATAAACCTTACGCCTTCATTTACGCTATCTTCCGTTACTTTCCAATTTGCAGGGTAAGTAAATGAAAGTCCTTGTTTTTCATATGTTTTCTGTTTTTCTAAATCAGCTTTTTTCTCTGAGCATGCAGCGACTAGAAAAAATAAAAGCAGAAAAGCAAAAGCATTAATTGATTTATTCATTGTTGGATATAGCTCCTAGTACCATAACGTCCAATTCAAGCAAGCCCAATATGGATCCTCTACTGTGTTTGTGCAAAGTTGAAATGCTTATTTTATCTGATAACAATAAGACTGTTACACAGATCTAGATAAGTCCCTTCCTCACCAAATTTGATATTCATAATGAGCTTCCTTTAAAACACAAAGTACCTTAGGATGAATGGTTAAAATCTTTGAATAGAAAAGTAACTGTTTGTGATTATGGTATTTACTAATTCTCTTTAACCCTAACGCTTTACGCAGTAAAGCTATAGTATAACACTGCGAGTCTAGCTCGCATAACTAACGTGCCGTACCTTGTTAGGTACCGGCTGTAATGATTGACTTAAATAATGACACATAATCTTCAGTTGCTGGCGCACCAAAACCTGGTTCGATTGTCCCACACTCACCTGTGTATTCAATGTTCAGTATTGCAATTCTAGTTTCGCCTACCTTTATTGGTGATTTCCATTCACCCTCAGTGTGAATGAAATAGCAATTACCTTTTGGGGCTACTCCCTTTAACTCTTCGACTATTTCAGTATCTATTTTGTAAGAATAATGTGTTCCATTTACCGAATGCAGACTCACACCTTTTACTTTATAGATAATGATGCCTTGAGACCCATGAATGAGATTGACAATATCTCGCTTATACCATCCAGGGATTTCTGCTATTACGGATACAGACCATATTAAAACTACAACTACAGCAATGACTCTCATGAGTAGATCACCTAACGTTTGTAGTTGACGCGTTTTAGCTGTTGTGTAACAGCTAAAACGTCGCTCAACCTACACTGGATTATTATTTAGGATTAACAAGTATAATGGAGATGTCATCCTGTAAGCCTCCAATACTCTGCTTCGCTAAACTAACAATGTCACTAATTACAGGTTCACATTTTATTACGTTAGCTTTAAGTAAATTATAATCTACGTACTTAAAAAGGCCATCACTTCCTATAATTAGAGGTGATGTTAATTCTAAGGGCCCAAAACCAATTGGCAATGATTTACCACTTCCTAAAAGTGGTTTTGCATACTGTAAATGAGTTAACTCAAAAACAAAATCTTGATTAATTATATGAGCCTCAGAATCACCAACACTTGCTCCTACCAAAGTTCTATTGACTATTTTTCCAATAATTGATGTGGCTTCACCACCTTCAACATTCATTGATAGTTCTAAGTCTACTTTTCTAAGAAACGACTCAAAATCTTCTGGGTCGTTAAAATCATCTACATTTGTCAGATCTTTAAATGCTTCTATTACGTATGAACTGGCATTAGCTCCACTTCCTGTACCACCCGCACCATCGGAAAGACAAAACCAAATAGCGTTTTCTTTTTCAACGACAAGTAGTGCGTCCTCTCCTCTCTTACCTTGCTGTTCTACATAACTCCTTATTTTATACATTATTCATAACACTTATTTTATGCTGTAAAGATAGTTAACCCCCACCACGTTTTTTAACTTTTCTAATTATTTGATGAGTTTATATTAAAACAGTAAAAAGTGACTGCCTGTAATTGTATTTAAGCTGTCGCGACACCAACCGCTTGTTAAAGCTTTTCAATATAGTTAGCTGGTAATTCAACCTCTCGACTTAACTCTGGCAGCAGTTTCCATAACAGGCCTTGATCTTTACGAAGGCCGCTACCATCAAGATACTTCCAGTGATTTGAATCTTTTTTCTTTATCGCTATCATAAAACCTATACTTTTCATTTTCTGTCCCTGAATCTCCATAATAGAAGCTCTAGGGACAAAGCACACCTCTTCTTCTCCTGCCAAGTATAGCTTTTTGGGTTTTCCTAAAGTTGCCCCATGAAAAACAATACCCTGCTCCATCAGACTTGCTATAGCCGATGTGGTCATATTTTCGTAGTTAGCTTTACCTCCTACAAGTTTATAAATAGAACTATGGGTATTTTTCAAAAATAGAGATATATCACCAGATTCAAAAGCCATATACATACTATTGATATCTTTATGAATCTGCTCGACATCTTCTTTTGATACTTCGATTGCAAATATATTTGCAGTACTGAATAACATTACAATTAACAAGGCTTTCTGTATTACTTTTACCACAACTTTTCCTTTGTGTATCTTTGTGCTTACGACATTGTAAATTGCAGTTTTGGAGGAGCCCGTTTGTACTATTAAGCACAAAAAGGGATGACGGAAAAACTATCAATTTGACAATTTTATTATAGCCCCGCCAGTACTAAGACTCAACAATCTGAGCCCCAAACTTATTGATAACCTCAGATGACAGGCGCTCGTAAAGCCCAGATAACTCAATGAAGTCATTGTGCTTCATCTTCATCAGTAGATGTCTCATTGATGGCTTTTAGGCGCTGCATCTCTTTTGATATAGATTCAAGGACATATATTGTTTCCCCAATCTATTAACTTTACATCTAGTTCTCTAATTGATGCCATACTATACAACCTCTTTTTTGAAAACTTTTTGACACTTCAGAGCAAGCTTTGACAGTAAACAAATAAACTCATCTAATGGCATATTTGGGATTGGGCAAATACTATAGCCCAGTAGGCTGGGTTAGCTAAAGGCGTAACCCAGCAACCAATATATCAATTAAAACAAGTATTCAACCGACAAAAACAAACTGTTAACAATAAGATATTTCAAAACATCATAAAAGATAAAGCCATCCTTAGCTATTAGCGAACAGAATAAGTACTTTTATTTAATCACAATAAATTGAAAGATAAACTGTTGGGTTACGCTTTCGCTAACCACAACCTACTTGAACCCAATGTACCACTGTTTGAGTAGAAAAGTGACTATCTGTAATTGTATTTATCTGTAATTGTATTTAAGAGCCTCTATTTCGGATTTTAGAAATAGCGTTAGTAAAACCTTTATTTCCAATTATTAGAATAGTTCCAATCGCAACTTCTGCAAAAGTTGCTACAAATGCCGCATGGTCGGTTGGTTGCAATACAGCACCTTCACCAAGTTGACTAATCATCTCTTGCTTTAACGCATAGAAATAAATTAAATCAGCAAGACCAAAAGAGACAATGTACACTCCCACCGCAGAGATTAACGCCGAATTCAAACTCTCAAAATACTCAGGGTCACTTTTATTCTTTGCAGCATCAGGAACAATTGTAGCTATAAGTTTATTTGGGAACATTCAAAATAGTGTTGCGAACAGCAGAGAAATAGCATTTGGAATTATGACTGTAAATATCAGGTAGGACCG
This sequence comes from Aliikangiella litoralis, assembly GCF_052495765.1. The sequence goes on from NZ_CP199292.1 coordinate 5,435,322, forward strand.
GGTTCCATATTCGTCTCCTAGATTAAAATATTCAGCATATTGTTGTGGAAAATTTTCCAAAACACGAATTACTAGAAAGATCGCAGCCAATCGTAAAACAATTACTAAGATATTCCTATGTGTCAAAATTCGTTCTTCCCCTTAATGCTTATTATACATGAGTTTACATTAAAATAAGCTCATCACAAAGTGGAAATAAATTACTTTACTGCATATGAGTAAATACCTCAAACTCAACCTTTTAATTTATTTAAAAGAGTCACAAAAAACTAAAACTACTTACCCAAACATTTTAAGCAGGAAGCAATTACAGTCACTTTACAGTCCTCTCAAAGTTGAAATTACGCCGAGCCATATGATGATTTATAACGCCTTAATAACAGGCGTAAAATGCTTGGCTAAAATTAGGAACGCAGTGACAAAAGCCAAGCTTTTTGCGTCCTGTTTATTTACTTGTTAGGTTTTAATTTTGAGATAGAGTCATTCAACTCTCGTAATATCTGTTCATCAAAAACAGAGTTTCTCTTGTTATCATTTTGAAGTACTTCCATGACTTCTACCGAAGATTCCGACATTTCAACCATACTTTCAATTAGAACCATGACCTGAGACTTTATAGCTCCCTTAGCTCTTTCCTCATTTATATCCTTAGTCGTAATTAATGAGTGAATAATATGACATAATGAATTTATATGATTTTCCACTTGTGCATGGGATGACTCATACTTTGCATAAACATATGTCTTCGAGGGGTCTAGCTCAGATAATCTCTGGATCATTCGTTTAATAGATTCATCCAAGTTGTGAGTGAAGCCTGCATACATTCCACCATCGTAGGCTTCAATCAAGCTTTCCAAGCCTTTGATATCTGCACCTACTCTGCGAACTTCTACCGTCAACAATCGCCAAATTGACTCTTGTTTAGCTTTTTTTTCCTTATGTTTACTCAACCAATCTTTAATCAAGAAAAATAAAATTGAAAGTAAAAACGGAATGAATAATTTTAATACATCTTCCCATAACAGCATGATTTCTCCTTAAAACCTAACAGCATATTCTATGCAGTTAATCTCATTAATATTCAAACAACCGTTTAACTGCATTTCGACTTTTTAATTATTATCAAATACTTACCTAACTTGACTGCTATGTCAACTCCGTATTTAATAAGATTGACTGCAATTAAATGCAAGTGCACTTTTTATTCCTTTTCAAAATCAATGAGTTATAAATACTAAGCTTCTCAATAACAAAATTATTGGGTTGCGCTACTTGTTTGAGTCGTATAAAAAACATCACTTTCTCATTTCTACGCCGTGCTTAAATTTCTTCGTTTGAAATCCGCTCCCATACTTCATAGTAGCCCAATTCTCTCATATATTGAGTTACTTCATAACTAATGTCGGGGAGCATTTCAGTATTATCAGTTGAGCCTAAAACGACAATATTATTTTCTTCATCTTCATTGATTTGCTCCACCATTAACCAGATAAATTTAGAAAATATTTCTGCTTCATTTTTTACACCAGTTAGGAGCAACTGCTTAATGTCTTTACGATCTAGAAAGTGAGCATAGTGTTCTAGCAAGTCATTAACATGCGTATAACGTTTAAAATTAATCATAATACTTTTCCCCCTCCTTTTATTATTGACATTCTATGCCCAACGATTTGCAGTTTGTCAACTAAGGTTTCTACTCTCATTCTCTCTGTTACCGCTAAAAAATAATGCCCTGGGTTCTTTTTATCTTTTTTAAAAGCCAATCCTTTAGGTATATCCACCTCAGACAAAACCCAATAGATATTAACAGGCTTTTTTTCGTTCTCTTTTTAAACATACCATAAACGAATCTTAAATTATCCCACGTTGCTGAAAACGACAGTCCCATCTCAGGGTTTGGCAAGACCCATTTTTCATCTGTACAAAATTGAAAGTCACAAATTCTTATACCCATAATTGTTCGATACTTCCCATCTAATCGTTGCTCATATAATGTCGGATGTTTCCCTTCAATTGCAGGTCTAGCACGATATATTTCTATTTCTGAAATAATCTTTTTTAAGTAGAAAAATGACTGTCTGTAATTATGTCCTTACCTCAATATTTTAAGCTGGGCTGTCCAATTTTATCGTAATCATTGTGCTTATTTTTTATTAATGAAATGTATAACTAAAACCGAAATAATTGCACTTAAAAGAAAACCGATTAACACATATGAAAAAATATAAGGCGCATTCTCCACTCGTTGAGCTTCATGTAAGTACGGAAAAGCAAGTTTTTTATAAGATAAAATAAATATACCAAAATTTAAGCACAACGTGATGACAATCAGACCTATGTTAACAAATAACTTTTTCATTTCACCTCCCAAAACCAGATTTCTTTGCTATTGTTTAAGTCGGAAACGACACCAAAGAATTCATATACAGATCTCATAAACATACCACTACCCGTTATTTCATCTTTATTCCATAGTTCGATATGATCTCCACTCCTGTTTGCAAAGCTTTCACTCCCTCTTCGCCAATAATCTTTAAAAAAAATCACACCTGTCTTTCCTTTTAATGTACTTTGAAATGAGTCAGGCTGTACTTTTATCATCGTCGATAAACCAACAGGAGGACGAGTTTTAAGCCCTATTGCAAACTCCTCAGCCAACAATATGTGTTTTTTACCCGAATGAGACCAACAACGCTTTGCTTTTATAAGGCTCAGATCTACTCCTGATCTGATAAAGCACTCGCTAAGCATTATTGCGCAATAGTCACTGAAAGGTTTATTGCTATCCTTTTGTTTATTTGTACATTGCTTTTTGATATTTTCTTTATCTGGAAAATTATTCCAGAGAGTATCAAATTTCATATTCTAACTTTCCTTATAGATTAACGTGTATTGTTTTAGTTGCATAACAACATTTTGAACGCTACAAATCTCATTAATACTCAAACAGTCATTCCACGACATTTTAAGTTTTAATAGTCATCAAATACTCACCTAATTCAACCATTATGTCAACTTAGTGTTGAATAGATTTAACAACAATAAAATCGATTTTCATTTTCAAAAACGCATAAAAAACTATGCGCTAATATCCAAAATATTAACGTTGTTTTTTCCTGTTTTTTCTTAGGTTTTTACTGCTTTTTTATGATTGTATTTCTCCTGCAATCGACTGCATTCAGTCGGTCATTTTGCAAGAGCTGAAATGTTTGAATGGCATTTTTTTCTGTTTGTAATAACAGGTGAGAGAAAATAAAGTTTGAACGATTTGTCAGTTGCAAACTAAAACCATTAACTTAAAAGTTAGTTGGCCGTTAGACGCCCCGGGCAGTAGTTAGCGCTACCACCCAAAGCTAGGCCAAAGTCACTCTTGGGAGTAACCATGACTTATCTTTATTATAAAGCTTTGTCGCTAACAGCGCGAGCCCAGTTTTTCAGACACCTTAGGTGTGTTTTCATTATCACTAGTCTTCATGCCTTGCATTTAACCTTTTGTTTCTTAAAGAAAAAAATCATTATTTAATCCCGTTTTAACCTGTTTCAGACAGATTGTTTGATATTTGAGATATTCAAATAAGGCTTACTTGTGCCCAAAAAACACAAAACAACCTTAAACAATCCGTCATAGCCCAGTTTGAGAAGCTGGGTAAGTGCATGGTTAATGGGACCCAATGAATGATATCGAATGCAAAAAAAGAGTCTTCTCTTTCTGGTCAGTTGAGCAAATAGCTTTACCTGCTCATAAGCCGTATGACCAGTTTTTTAAAATCACACTTAAAACTGTTAGTAAAAGAAACACAAAAGGAATTTAAAAGATGTTATTACCACCCAACAATCCATTGAATCAAAAACAAACCAAACAATTATTCAAAGAGACAAGAAACTTACTCGGACTTTCTGGTGAACTACTTGGTATTTATTTACCTCACTTTAAAAATACTCAACAACAGTACCAACTGTTTTCTTTATGTTGTAATTTTTTTCAAATGGAAAAAAGTGACTGTCTGTAATTATGGTTTAAGAATAAGTCACTTTAATATTAAGCTTACTTTTTTGTCATCAGAATTATTTGGCTTTTTCGACACGTAGTAAAAAATCATTGAATTTTTAGAAGTATTAAATACAACCTCTTTGATAAATTGAGGTTTATTATGAAAATCTCTTGAGTCGATTGAGTTTTCGGCAATTGGTTCAATTTGACTATTCCCACAAAAATCAAAAGTAGGGCTGTGGTCATATATTTCGATGATTTCAGTTTTGTCTTGTAGCCCTCTAACTCTATGCACCAGATGATAAGTCTTTTTATCATTCGTTTTTTTATCAATAATTTTCACTGAGTCAATCAAGCCATTACAAGATGATGTTTCTTTTTTTTGCTCTGAACATCCCAAAGTAACTAGTGAGATTAGAAGAATTACATATATTCTATTTTTCATAATGGTGTTTACCAAATTTCAATCCAGCTTGTTCCATAAACAAATGATTTAGCAATGCCTAAAGTTTCCATATATTGAGAAAGACCATCGGGCAAATGTAGCGGAAAATTTTCTAAGGGTATTATTGTATAATAATCAGCTTTTTCAAATGGTTCAAAGTCATAAATACTCTCTATACTCCAAATTGTTCTGGTTTGTGACTTGTTTATCTTTGTATTTTGAGACTTAAGGTAAAAATGGCTGTCCATTTTTTGGACTCTTTCATTCTTTTGTGGAGCTTCTAGCACACCATTTGATTTCATTTTTCCTTCAGTTTTGAAATTCATTAAAAAGAGCTTTTTAACATAGTTTTTCGTACGAAACTCCGAATTATCACAACGCATATCAAAGGAGATAATGCCTTTTGATTGCTTTTCTTGAATGAAGGTTTTCATTGTTTGAATAGTAGCAGATACAATTGGGATGTTCTTGTATATTTCTGGATTTAATTTTACAGAGGCTCCATTACCATGCACATAATGTTTAGCCAGTTGAGCTGCCTCATGATATCCCTTGTATTTTCCTCCCCACCAGAAAGCTTCATATAACTCTACTAAAAATTCTTTATCGTCATCATTGAAAGATAATTTGTTTTGAGCTTTACAGGTTAAGTAGTCTATTGCGTCTTGCATAAGTTTGTGATCGCCTTTAGAGGCAAACTTTGAAATTTTTCCCATATGCCATACTGGAGACATCGGCATATCAACTTTTTTACTTAAACAACGACTAGCTTTCTTTTGAAGTGTAGAAATATTATTCATTAATAATTCCTTTTATTGTTTAAATTTATTTTACAGTTTTATAAGCTATCGAATGCTATCATGTATTACAAATAGTTTGCGTTACTAAATATAAAAACGTGAGTTAATTCACATGTATCTCTATAGTTAGCGGTTTTTATCCCTACCTACTAACAGATCAAATTGCTTAAAAAGCGCATAAAAAACTACGCGCTAATATCCAAAATATTAACGTTGTTTTTTCCTATTTTTTCTTAGGCTTTTACTGCTTTTTTATGATAGTATTTCTCCTGCAATCGACTGTTGTTTAGTCGGTCATTTTGCAAGAACTGAAATGTTTGAATGGCATTTTTTTCTGTTTGTAAAAACAGGTGATGAGAAAATAAAGTTTGAACGATTTGTCAGTTGCAAACTAAAACCATTAACTTAAAAGTTAGTTGGCCGTTAAGACGCCCCGGGCAGTAGTACCACCTACCACCCAGAGCTAGGCCACAGTCACTCCAGGAGAGTAACCATGACTTGTCTTTATTATAAAGGTTTGTCGCTAACAGCGCGAGCCCAGTTTTTCAAACACCTTAGGTGTGTTTTCATTATCACTAATCTCCATGCCTTGCATTTAACTTTTTGTTTCTTAAAGAAAAAAATCATTATTTAACCCCGTTTTAACCTGTTTCAGACAGATTGTTTGATATTTGAGATATTCAAATAAGGCTTACTTGTGCCCAAAAAACACAAAACAACCTTAAACAATCCGTCATAACCCAGTTTGAGAAGCTGGGTAAGTGCATGGTTAATGGGACCCAATGAATGATATCGAGTGCAAAAAAAAGCGTTTAGGCGTTTTTCTGGTCAGTTGAAAAGCTTGTTTTTGGAAATGGTTATTTTCATAAGCTAACTCATAAGCCGTATGACCAGTTTTTTAAAATCACAACTTAAAACTGTTAGCAAAAGAAACACAAAAGGAATTTAAAAGATGTTATTACCACCCAACAATCCATTGAATCAAAAACAAACCAAACAATTATTCAAAGAGACAAGAAACTTACTCGGACTTTCTGGTGAACTACTTGGTATTTATTTACCTCACTTTAAAAATACTCAACAACAGTACCAACTGTTTTCTTTATGTTGTAATTTTTTTCAAATGGAAAAACGTTTTAATTTACAACTCAATCAAATGGGAATTGATATTCTCAACTACCAATACAACACTGATATGTTGTTTAACACACCACTCATTCAATATGATTTTATCGATTATGTGAATCAGTTTTTAGAAGCGGTACAAAGTGGAAAGCAACCACTGATTATTCGCTCACCCAATCGAGGGCGTTACTAATGAAGAAACAACAGTCCAATAAAAAAATATTCTTCCAACAACAAGAAGTTGAAAGTACTTTATTATGTGCTAGAGAAGTGATGGATATAACAGCATGTTTTTTATGTTCATTAGTCAAACATCAATCCAACCATGACCAACAAAACATCATTTATTCACTCGCGCTCAGTTATGCACAACTGGAGCAACAAATTAATAAAGATCTAACAACTCACTTTGATATTAACCTGTTCAAACAACCAGAACAGACAACGCACAATTTGATTGTTGATGAGTTAAAAATAAAACTGAAAGCTTTCAATAAAATGCTGGTTGAAAATCAAAAGCATGATAACGGTGTTTTTTTAGTAAAAAAGCTTGAGTAATTAAACCCTTGCTGGTGTCTGTTTATACTAAAATAACTATCAAATAGACGCATAGTGACCATTCAAAACCTCTATCATTAATCCGGCGACTAAAATAGCCTTTCGGTGGGGCACTGTTATAATAAGCGCAATGAGAATGGTCTATAAATCTGATTAAGATAACTTTAACACCATCAATATGGTATTTTCATTCCATTCGATATAATCGTATTAATTTGACACAGGAGCTTTGCTAATAATGTCATATGCAACCACCCTCAATGAAACTCATGACCCAGAATTAACTAGTTGGGTTGAATCAGCTAACCAGGAAAATTGTGATTTTCCTATTCAAAACCTGCCTTTTGCCGTTTTTAGACGTGCTGGCAGCAATGAAGCTTTTCGCGGTGGTGTCGCCATTGGCGATCAAATCGTCGATTTGGCAGCGGCTAAAAATAGTGGGCTTTTTTCAGGCGTTGCCCAAGAAGCATTAAACCACTGCGACTCTCCTGAACTCAATGACTATATGGCAATGGGCAAATCGGCTTGGTCGGCATTACGTTTAGCCTTATCAAAAGCGCTAAGAACAGGCTCTGATGCACAGTCTAAACTGTCTCAATGCCTTGTCGCACAAAATGAAGCTGAGTACTCACTACCCTGTAGAATAGGCGATTACACAGACTTTTATACTTCTATTTATCATGCAACGTCTGTTGGTAAATTATTCCGCCCAGATAACCCACTACTCCCCAACTATAAATGGGTTCCTATCGGTTATCATGGTCGATCTTCATCCATTGAGGTATCAGGCAGCAACTTTAAACGCCCCAAAGGACAAATTAAAGCACCTGATGCAAGCGAACCTGTTTTAGCGCCTTGTAAGCGATTAGATTATGAAATGGAAGTGGGGATTTACATTGGAAATGGTAATAACCTTGGCGACACCATTGATATTGATAGTGCTGAAGATCATGTATTTGGTATCTGTTTATTCAATGATTGGTCTGCCAGAGATATTCAAGGCTGGGAATATCAACCATTGGGGCCTTTTTTAGCCAAAAACTTTGCTTCAACGGTTTCACCGTGGATCATCACAACAGAAGCCCTGGCCCCATTTCGCTGTGCATGGCATAGAGATGAGAGCGAACCTCAACCATTACCTTACTTAGAGTCTGAGCAAAACCGTCAGACAGGCTCGTACGATATCCAACTAGAAGTCCAACTAGAAACAGCCAACATGCGAGAAGCCGGTCAACCAGCCAGTCACTTATCGCTATCGAGCTTTAAACATTCTTATTGGACCGTTGCTCAAATGGTTGCTCACCACACGGTTAATGGCTGTAACTTACAACCCGGAGATATGCTTGGTAGCGGCACACAGTCTGGCCCAACCCATGAAGAAGCTGGCTCTATGCTTGAATTATCCAATGGTGGTAAACAGACAATTAATTTAGATAACGGTGAAGCACGTACTTTCTTAGAAGATGGTGATACAGTCATTATGCGTGGCTGGTGCCAAAAAGAAGGCGCTAAGCGCATTGGTTTTGGTGAAGTTGCAGCTACAATTTTAGCTGCTGATTAAAAACTGAATGCTTACAACACCTCCCAAACAGGGAGGTGTATTACTAACCTCCTCCCCTATATTTCTTTTTCTGCTTCAACACCGAAACATCAATTTACAACCAATACTTGAGCCTTCACAATACTCTTGCTAGTCTCCTTTTATTCCTAATAAAAAGGCCAATCGCTTGAGCGCATTAAAGCAACTGTTTAACCTCGAAAAACAAGAATTTCGTATAGTTGCTCTATCAGCCAGCTACTTTTTTTTATTACTTTGTGCCTACTATATTCTCCGCCCTATCCGCGAAACCATGGGGATATCACGTAGCGCAGCCGATCTGCCCTACCTGTTTCTTACTACCATGCTCGTACTATTAGTGCTTGCTCCGGTTATTGGCGCGCTGGTTTCTAAATACAAACGGAGCCAGTTTATCCCTATTGCTTATCGTTTTGTTGCCGTTAGTTTATTCTTATTTTTTATCGCGTTAACCTTTATACCTAAGGATTATTTATTTTATGTTGGTGTGATCTTTTATGTTTGGTTGAGCGTTGTTAATTTAATTATTATTTCTTTGTTTTGGGGGTTTATGTCAGATGGTATTTCCTTCGACAACAGTAAGCGCTTATTTCCTAGCATTGCAATAGGTGGCACATTAGGTGCAATACTTGGCGGAACCATCTCTCAACAACTAATCAGCATACTTGGCACCAGCTATTTACTATTAATCAGCATTCTCTTTTTGGAAATAGCGGTTTGGGTAATGAAAAAAATTGATGTTGAGTTTAAGCAATACCAACAACCCAGCCAAACCATTGGCGAATCTCTTACTTTATGGCATAACAATCATAGCCAAACAGCATCCTCATTATTTCAAAAGTGGACATCTGGCATTCGTTTCGCATTAACTTCACCTTACTTATTGGCCATTGCAGGATACATATTCTTTTATGGCCTGACCTCAACCTTTCTTTATTTTCAACAAGGTCAGTTAGTCTCAGAAGCAACAGCAAATACCAGTGAAAGAACACAAATTTTTGCAAACATCGATATTTGGTCAAACTTACTAACCCTTTTATTCCAATTATTTATTTCACGTCAACTGTTATTAAAGTTTGGCATTGGTTTTATTTTATTAGGTTTGCCATTACTCACTTTAAGTGGCTTTGTTGCGCTATCGCTCGCACCGACACTAACCGTGCTGATTATATTTCAAGCACTCAGACGCTCACTGAATTACGGCTTATTTAAGCCTGCCAGAGAAACCTTATTTACACTGTTACCAGAAGAGCAAAAATATAAAGCCAAAAGCTTTGTTGACAGTTTTGTATTTCGAGGGGGCGATGCCGTTGGTGCAGTGACTCAAAAAGGGCTTGTATTATTACAACTGGGTATTGGCTCTATCGCATTACTGGTTGTTCCTATCGCTTTTGTTTGGTCTGTTTTGGCTTTATTTTTAGGCCGTAAAGTTAATAACATTCGTAACCATAAAAGTCGTTCTACTTTAGAAAAAAAACATAACCAACGGGAGACTTAATGATGCGATGCGAAATTTTAACTTTTTTAAACACCGTAAAAGCTTTAAACACAACAAGTAAGCGCTATTATTACAATTGGTTGTCATGTGGATAAAAGCACGGCACAATCAAATACTAGCAATAGCTAACAACCAAAAGCGGCTGAGTTGAAGTCTTAGCAAAACATTAAAAATTTTACTGAATAACACTGTTAACTAAAAAACCACCATTCACAATCAGGGATTTAAAGGTAAACCAATGCAGTTAAACAAAAATATTTTTCTATCAAAAAAACAGCGGAAACAATATGCCACACTCATTGCATCAAGCTTGTTAGTCCTCTCCTGTAACGCCAATACGGGAATTGACCGAACCCAAACCAAACTTTTACTGCAACCCTCTCTATCTCAAAATAAACTCGCTTTTGTTTATGCAGGAGATATTTGGGTTGCCAACAAAGATGGAAGCACACCGCAACGTTTAACTTCTCATATTGCAGATGAAACCAATCCCCATTTTTCACCCGATGGAAAATGGATTGCCTTTACTGCAAATTACAACAACAACTCTGATGTTTATGTTATCTCCTCTAGTGGTGGTCAACCCAAAAGATTAACTTGGCATCCTGGCGCTGATATTGTTAATGACTGGAGCCCCGATGGTAAAAAAATTCTTTTCACCAGTCGACGAGAAATGAAAAATGGACGCAGCTCACAAGCGTGGGAAGTTTCAGTGAAAGGAGGTTTTCCAACGAAAGTCATGGATGCAGTCGTTCAGTCAGCCAGCTGGTCTAACAATGGTTTATTAGCTTACCAGCCTTACAACACAGCCCATAGAGGCTCTAGTGGTTGGCGTAATCACCGAGGTGGTTCAACCCCACCTATCTGGATACTTTCTCCTAAAGGTGATAGCTATCAAGAAATTCCTCATGTTCGTGCTAGTGATACTAATCCTCTCTGGGTCAATGATGATGTCTATTTTCTTTCCGATCGCGATGGAGTGCGCAACCTTTATCAGTATCAGGTTAAAAGTAAAATATTAAAGCAAGTGACCCACGAAAAGCTTTGGGATATTACTTCTGCAGATAGTCAGGGCGAGCAAATTATTTATAGTGTTGGTGGTGAGCTAAAAATATTAAACCTGCAAGATGGCCAGGCTAATAAAGTGAGTGTTTTAATTAATCCTGATTTACCCGAACGCCGAGTCCAATGGAAAGATGCCATGAGCTCACTCGAATCTGCCGGTTTATCTCCAAGCGGTAAGAGAGCTTTGCTGAGTGCACGAGGTGAAGTATTTACCGTTCCATTAAAAGACGGTTCAACACGTAACTTAACAAAAACAGATGATATACGTGAAAGAGATGCATTGTGGTCACCCGATGGTGAAAAGATTGCCTACACCTCTGATAAAGGGGGCACTCAAAGGTTAGTTATCAGCGATCAAAAGGGACTAGAAAAAACCATTTCATTTAAATTTGGCAAGCCAGCAGATTATACTCTCAGGTTATGGGGGGGTGATGGTAGTAAAATTATTTATACCGATAACCATCTCGGCTTATGGTCCATTAATACAAAAACAGGTAAGCGTCATAAGATTGATACTAATAACCGCCGTAGCCAAGTATCAGTTTCAATGTCTCCTGATGGTCGTTGGCTAGCTTATACCAAAACAAGAGCAAACTATTTTGCCGATATTTATCTACATGACCTAAGAGAGCATCAATCGCACCGCATCACTGATGGAATGAGTCATACTGGCGATCTGGTATTTAGCCCAGACGGAAAATATTTATATTTTTCTGCCTCAACCAATGCAGGAACAACGGCTGTGGGGCTCGATATGTCAACACAAGAACGTCCCTCTCGGTATGCGCTTTATGCGCTTGTACTCGCAGCCGACGGTCAATCACCCCTATTACCGAAATCTGATGAGGAAATTGCAGAAGAAAAAAAGGATGAAACCGATGATAATAAATCCAAAGTAGCAGTCACCATTGATTTAAAAGATATTCAATCACGCATTGTTGCTTTACCTATTCCCCAACGTGCTTATTCCAACTTGCAAGTTGCAGAAAATGGAAGCCTTTTATATCTAGAGTCAGAACAACCTGGCAGTAGTTTAGAAACCAATGGTTATACCTCAGACAGCAGCCAGCTTATTCGATTTGATTTTGAAAAACAGGAAACCACATCACTCATCAATAATATTACAAACTTCTCACTATCGGCCGATGGAAAAACACTCCTGATAACCTCATCAGAGGGGCAATTAATGACAGCCAGTGTCGCTGAAAAAATTGAAACCAAGCCATTAGAAACAGCAGATGTAAAAGTCAAAGTAAATCCTGCCAACGAGTGGGCACAAATTTTTGATGAAGTATGGCGAACCGAGCGAGATTATTTTTACGCTGAAAATATGCATGGTTTAAATTGGAATTCAGTGAGAGAGCGCTACCGAAAACTATTACCTTACGTTGGCCGCCGAGCCGATCTTAATTATTTAATGGTTGAAATGATCGCAGAGTTAGAAGTTGGTCATAATCGCGTTTATGGCGGCGACATACCAAGCCAAGACACGGTTAATGTAGGACTACTTGGTGCGGATTTACGCGTCGAACAAAATCATTATAAAATAAAGAAGATTTATACAGGAGAAAACTGGAACCCTACTTATAAAGCACCACTAGCCATACCGGGAATTGGTGTTAAGGAAGGCGACACCATTCATAGTGTGAATGGCAAACAAATAAATGGTGATATCAATATTTATTCTCTCTTCGAAAACACGGTTAATCAACAAACAATCATAGCGGTAAGTAGTGACGGTAAACTAAAAAATGCTCGTACAGTCACTGTCGAACCTATAGCCAATGAAAGAAACTTAAGATTCTGGAATTGGATTGAGACTAATCGTAAAAAAGTCGATCAAGCAACCAAAGGTCAAGTCGCTTATGTTTACTTGCCCGACACAGCAGATGGTGGTTTTACCTATTTCAACCGTATGTTTTTTGCACAAACAGATAAAAAGGCATTAATTGTTGATGAGCGCCGAAACTCAGGTGGACAAGCGGCTAACTACATTACTGATATTTTATCTCGTCAGTATCTTGCAAGTTGGAAAGACAGAGATGGCATGGTATTCAATACACCTGGTGGCGCAATTTATGGTCCTAAAGTAATGCTCATTGATCAAGATGCAGGCTCAGGCGGTGACTTTTTACCGTATAGTTTTAAGCGCATGGGGTTAGGTAAATTAATCGGTAAAACAACTTGGGGGGGACTAATTGGTATTGCAGCTAATAGAGGAACAATTGATAATGGTTCTGTACTAGTTCCTTTCTTTCGTTTTTTTACCCCGGATAATGAGTGGCGTGTAGAAAATGAAGGCGTTTCACCAGATATGGATGTCACTTTAGATCCAGTCAAAGTAAACCAAGGCAAAGATACGCAACTAGAAGCAGCAATTGCAGACATTCTACAACAACTTAAAACTTATAAACCCATTCAGTTAAAGAAAGCACCACCGTTACCAACTCAATTGGGACAATAATTAATGATAATATCAACGCTAAACTCAAATAAACTTGGATATCAGTTTGGCGTTGATTTTATTTTATTAAGAATGCTTGTTAGTCAATTTTTTATTCAGCTTTTAGCTAAAATCAATTTTAATTAACATCAACGACGACTTCACCCGACGTTAAAAAGATCAGAATAAAGCCGCCTATCATTAACATAAGAGGCATCCTCATATTTTTTTCATAAATAGCAAAAATAATTTGAGAAATGGGAGGAAATAAAAAGTTTAATATCGCACAATAAATGGATACTTGTATCCCTCTAACAATTGACCATATCCATGAACCCAAAATAACGATAAATAACAGAAACGCCATACTTACTCCATCACTTTACTTTGTAAACAACGCATAAAACGTTTAACAAACTAAACTATTCCACTGCTTTTTTTCTGGCAAAAAACCAATTCACCGATAAATTATCACTAATTAACGCATTTAACTCAATTTAAGTCATAATTCTAGCTAAACTAGTTTAATCTGCATTTTAAATTTAGCCATAATTTACATCGACGCCAATGAAGCACATTCGTATTATTAGTAAAATGTTTAAGTACTACTTAGCTTCAGCTTTGTTATCAATTTTATTATCAAGCTGTGCTATCAATGGAAAGAAAACAGCAGGTACACTTGCACCAACAGCAGATCAATATAACGATGCCGTTATTCAAGTTTATGCTGCTCGTACTTGGGGTGCCAAAAAGATGTTGGCAGTTCATACCTGGATTAGTATTAAACCGAAGGGTAATTTGGCTTATACTTCTTATGAAATTATAGGTTGGCGCTTACGTAGAAATAATACAGCATTGGTCGAAAGAATTTCAAACCCTGATAGAGATTGGTGGGGAAATCAACCCGAAATACTACTCGATATTAGAGGTGAAAAAGCAGAAAAATTGATCCCTAAAATAATTCAAACAGTTAAAAACTACCCCTTTAAAAATAATTACCAAGCTTGGCCTGGGCCTAACAGCAATACATTTACAGCTTTTATTGGCCAACAAGTTCCAGAATTAGGACTTGACCTGCCTTCAACCGCAATTGGTAAAGATTACAGGGAGATTAAAAATATTATTGGCTTGTCTCCAAGTGGCACAGGCATTCAAGCTTCACTCTGGGGATTGTTAGGAATTGCTGTAGGCTTTGAAGAAGGTCTGGAAATTAATGTCTTGGGACTCAACTTTGAGTTAGACTTATTTGATTTAGCAGTCGAACTTCCTGGCGTGGGTAGAATAGGACCGTCAGATGTTAAAAATTATGACACGCCTCCAGCTCAATCCAATATTTCTAGTTCTAAGTAGCAACCAATGAATCTTAAGTTAATCAAATGATAAACTTAATTAATTTTATCTATGCAACGAATACCATTTTCATAAATTGGCTCGGGATAGTTTTGAAAATAGTTAGGCATTACCCCTGTAATTCTGAAACCACTTTTTTGGTATAAAGCAAGTTGGTCCAAGCTCGAATTACCAGTACTAACCAATAACCTATCAGCCCCTTCACTTTTAGCCATTTGTTTAATTTTTTTAATCAGTCTCTTTGCCAGTCCCTTGCCCTGATAGTCAGATAAAACAGCAATATTTTTTAACTCATAAATGCTCTTTGTTTTAGTCAAAACAGCAACACCAACTATTTCCCGATTAGCTTTTGCAATCACTATTTTTGCACTTTTTATATAACCACTAACCACTTCTTTATTAGGATCAGCCATCAATAACAAACGCCAAAGCGCTTCATCATCACTAATACAACCAACATAATTCTCCAATACAAAATTACAATAATTCAACTTTATTCTCTTTAGCAAAAACAGGATTGGCATACATATTTAATAACCACCGTTGTTGACTTTCACTAAGATCAATAATTCGCTGGTGAAATAACTCACTGTAACGATGACTCTTCGAACTACCACATAACTTAGCATGAGCAGTTATGTTAGTTGCAAATAGCCGATAGTTTTGAATAATTTGTTGATCAATCGCTTCGGCCAATGCTTTTGAGTTATCGTAATCTTCTTGTATCGGTTGTCCAAATTCAATATGTACTCTTCCTTTATAGCCAAGAATACCCGTTGTAATGCTAGAAATATCTTCATGCTCATCTTTTAGGTAATTACCAGTTTCTTCTATGGTAGCAAGTTCCATCGCTTTGCTTCTATCACAAGGATCAAACTCATAAGCTATTGATACAGGAACAATATTAAGTTGTTTAATATAATCACATGTTGTTTGCTGCTTATTTTTATTTAATAAAAGCATGGAGATTAATGCAGCATTAGTTTTATCAATACCATCTTTTGCTCTTCCTTCTCGCTGTGCAATCCAAATATGATGTTTGTTGATTGTAAGCGTATGATGTATATAAGCCGAAAGTTCTTTAGAAGCAGCTAAAATGGCCCTCTTATTAGTCTCATTACGCTTTACAATAAATCCTTTATTTAATCGCATAAGATCGGCAATCCAATTTTTTTTCATTAAGTTATTACCAATTGCAATTTCAGCGGTATTAGTGCCCTCTTCAAAAAGAGCAATATTAACTAAAGCAGGATCTAATGCGATATCTCTATGATTACTTATAAATAACATAGGCTTTTTTAAGTCTAATTTGTCTAAACCACTATATGTAAAACCATCTGTACTATTTGCAATCATTCGACGAGCAAATTTTGCCACTTCTTTTTGCAGTTCTCGGATACTTGATAGTTTTCTTAAACGAATTCTTAAAAAAAATTTAATCAAAAAACAAGAGAAACTTGGTAATACCAAGCTTAGTTTTGGTAACAAATATTTAGCGATAGTAATCTGTAATTCTTTGTTTTTGATCAGTTTATCAATAACAGAAACAACTTCTGAGTCATAAAATGGACGAATATCATTAAACATAAATTTTCACTAATAAAATATCTAGTTATTCCGCTTTTTTAAATGATAAGTCAACGACATTTCAAAACAAAAACATATCGCATCATAAGGGATCTCATCATCTAATTTTATCAGCAATCCTCTGTTTCCTAAAACCACAAAGTCATCAGGAAATAGGGTTGCTATTGTTTCCACTAAAGTCGTTTTGCAATTCAGATAAATCCCAATAAAGTCTTTATTTTTTTGCTTCCATACAATACGAATTGTTGTACCTATTCTTTTTTTCTCGGTTAAATATGCCGGTTCTCCCCATTTTACAGTTTCGTTAATACTGCCTATTGCCGGGTTTGATTCTGCGACATTAAAAACAAGCTCTCGTAGTTGGTTAAATTTACTTTGAGCTTCACTAGGATAAGTATTGATTATACTTTTAAGACAATCGTTAATCATTTAGTTTACTTTAGTTTTTTATCAATAAATTAAACAACTAAGCCATCTCTTTCATCATCCCATATAACAGCTGAAATTTTCCAATTTTTATCCATTTTTACCAATTGAATACTTTTTTTTCCGTAACATTCAAACCACTTATTATCTAAACAACCTGACTTCTTATAGGTACTAAAGCGATGAGCAATATTTCCAAAAACTTCAGTTTTATGTGATATTTCAACCTCACAAAACTGAGTTAACTTACCACTATTTAACAACACCTTTCTCGGCTTAAGAAATGAATCCAGATTATAAATATCACAATCATCACCGACATTTTTTATGATTAAAACCTCGGCAATAGTTAATTGTCTAATGGTATCAATGGGTGGTTCAACATTATTTCTATTATCAAATGCCTTAAAAAATGCTTCAATTAATTGAGAAATAGCTATTTCATCTTGTAGTTCATCCATATATTTAAGCTATTTTTCTGGCTTAGGCTGGCGTCGCATTAACCAATAAGTCGCATTAGTATTAGGTTCCATAAACTCTCCCAATACTTCATAGCCTAAACGAAAATAAAATGTCATATTTCTTTTAGTAAAAGTTTCAAGAAAAGTACCTATATTTAACTTATCAGTTTTATTCAATATACTTTGAACCAACCCAGGACCTAAGCCTTGTCCTTGAAACTCTGGTAATATACCAATAATAGAAAGATACCAATCAGAATCTAAAACGAGTGAGTGTGAGTTTTTCTGCATAGCTTGACAAATATCTTGGTAAACAGAGTAACTGTTATCTCCCATATATTGTCGAATAAAAGTTTCTTTCATTTTATTTTTTTCGTTTGTTTGATCTTGACTAATTGGCTTAGCCCAAACCGACACACCATAGTGTTGTTTTTCCGGAATAAAGCACTCTCCAAAATTTTGTGACTCTATAATGGAGCAATCCATATAAGCTAGCATCGCTTGTTTTTTAACATTGTCATCTCCATCAACACTTGCTTCCATTGTTTGATAAAAAGCATCATCTAACAATGCTAAATACAAAGCTTCTGCAAGCTCAGGATATTTTAACTGATAATTCATTGAAAATTCCCTTGAGAAAAGAACTATAGGTTTTGTTGATAACTATAATTGCTCAAATAACTTATACATTTTTTGACGAGTCTTGGTATCTGGTAAGGCACCAACTAAAGATGTCATATTATCTTGCATATGATGAACTTTTGAAGTTGCAGGAATAACACAAGTCACAGCCGGGTGAGAAATAATAAACTTTAAAAAAAACTGTCCCCAAGTTTTACAATCAAACTCAGCCGCCCAATTGGGCAAAGCTTTGTTTTTAACCAGTTTAAAAAGACGTCCTTTTTCAAACGGCATATTTATAATAACTCCAATTCCTTTATCGATTGCTAAAGGTAACAAACGCTTTTCAGCCTCTCTCACCTTTATATTATAATTTAGTTGAACAAAATCTATTTTTTCAGTTCGCATGACCTGTTCAAAATCATCATATTGATTAATTCTTGAAGTTGTTATACCTGTATAACGTATAGCTTTATTTTCTTTGAGTTTATTCAAAGATTGGATATGAACTTTCCAATCTCGTAAGTTATGTATTTGCATTAAGTCCATTTTATTCACTTGCATTCGTTGCTGAGATTCATGCACCGAATCAATACCCGCTTGTTTGCCGTAAGTCCAAACTTTGCTTGCAGCAAAAACTTTAGGGACCGGGTTAACTTTTGACATTAACTCACCTAAAACAGACTCAGACTGTCCATACATTGGTGACGAATCAATCAGACGTCCACCAGCAGTAAAAAAAGTCTCTAATACTTGAATAAGGTTTTTCTTAAGTTGCTCATTACCTGCAACATTAAATGTTTGATAAGATCCCATACCAACAGCCGGAATAAGCTCCCCAGAAGAAGGTATTTTTCTCATTATTTTAGGAGACTGACTAGCAGCCAATGAAGAATACGGAACGGCAGCCATCATTGGTAAACTAGCCGCAAGCTTCATTAACTCTCTACGGGTAATCATAGTCACTTATATAAACACTCCGCCCAAAAACTCCTACTATAAACCTTTTAAGCAGATATTAGCAATTTTCTAGCAACAATATGACACAATTTTGACATGCCTTTAAAGAGATAGACAAAATTAACATTTGAAACAAGCTCGCTCCTTTATAATTCATCACATGTTAATAAAAATGTAAAAAAGGAAAAATAATCGCAAAAAAGTAAAATCAGTAAAAAGGCCTGACACATGCGGAAATGCAAGTGCAAAAGAAAATCTTTACTTGAGAATATGAGGTACTTTGCCAAAAGTACCTCATTTGCGCTGTATAACTTTATTCTAAGTTAATATAGCCTAGATTAAAGTGCAGTTATATTTTCAGCTTGCGGTCCTTTTTGACCATCTGTAACTGAAAACTCTACCTTTTGGCCTTCCTTTAAAGTTTTAAACCCTGAACCTGTAATTGCACTAAAGTGAGCAAAAACATCAGGCCCATTTTCTTGTGAAATGAAACCGTAACCTTTCGACTCATTAAACCACTTTACGGTGCCCGTAACTGTTGACATAACAATTTTCCTATCTTCTATCTAACTAAAAAAACAGCTTTTTTAAAAAAAGCTTATAACGCTAGAAGTTGTTGTTACCTAAGAGTGCAGGACGAAACAAGTAATGCAAAACCTATGGCTTCGTAATTGATCTCATAGTAAGCAGATCAACTTCAAACAGTCAAAAGTATACTCCAAATAAAACGCATTTCCAGAAAAAAAATACTTTTTAAAATGAGGTCATTTAGCTGTAATAATTAATTTATACATTAATAAATTAGCCCTATTTTCTGCCAATGAGCCCCCTAATTTAATTTTAAGGTAGCTTTAAACCATAAAAATTTATAAGTATTCTATTGGTCTTGAATCTAAACTTTTTATCAGAATTCTTTACATATCTGACTTAACATTACTAAAATAGCCTTAAACAGCAATCATTGCAGAGATTTATATGTCAAAAGTATTAAAAGAATTACTCCAGCTTTTAACATTAGAAACTATTGAACAGGGGTTATATCGAGGCAACAGTCAAGATATTGCATTGGGTCATGTATTCGGTGGCCAGGTGATAGGGCAAGCATTATCTGCCGCTAAACGAACCATAGACTCTCAACGTAAAGCTCACTCATTTCACAGTTATTTTTTGCGTCCAGGCGATGCAACAAAGCCAATTGTTTACAATGTTGAATCCATTAGAGATGGCAAAAGTATTTCTACTCGTAGAATAAAGGCTATCCAAAATGGCAAACCAATATTTTTTATGACAGCTTCTTTTCATGACTCTTCAGGAGGCTTCAATCACCAAGCAGAAATGCCTCAAGTAACTTCACCTGATAACTTAAAGTCTGAATTAGAAATAGCCAAAGCATATATTGACAAAATACCTGAAAAAATCCGAAATATTGTCATTTGCGAAAAGCCAATTGAAATCCGTCCTGTAGAATTCTTTAACCCATTATCACCAGATAAAGCACCGCCTAAACGTCACGTCTGGATGAAAGCGAATGGCCCATTACCTGACGACTTAAGGGTGCATAAGTACGTTCTTGCCTATGCATCTGACTTTGCTTTTCTACCGGTTGCCGGACAACCACATCAGGTGTCTTTTATGTTACCTCAGTTCCAAATGGCTACCATTGATCATAGTATGTGGTTTCATCGCAACTTCCGCTTTGATGACTGGCTCTTGCATGTTATTGAAAGCCCTTCAGCCAGCAATGATAGAGGCTTTGTTAGAGGACAATTCTTTGATCGACAGGGTCAATTAGTTGCCAGTACAGCTCAAGAAGGTGTTATGCGAGCCCGAAAAACCTGATTTAAATAATAGTTAATGGAGATCCCCCACTATAAAAAACGTCTAATAACACTATTTTTTGGTTACTTACTGCATTAAATAAAACCTTTTAAGGGAGAGCTTATTAAACAGCCACTTTCAAAATACTCCCTTTTTTCAAATCAGAACCCAGACTCATCAATTTGAGATAAATAATAAAAAACACTCAAATAGAATTGATTATCATTTGCATTAAAAGAATTAATCATTTATTATTCTCATCACGTTATTAAGCAGGGACAGTGAAATGAGTTATCAAATAGAAGCTTACTTAAATAATGGCAAACCTTCGCTTAAAATTTACGATTTAAAGCGTAAATCACTTTGTCTATCTTGGACCTACAGTAATACGCCTGATGAATGTCAGTCGCAGCAAGAGGTTCAAAGGTTATTTAGAGAGCTAC
Organism: Aliikangiella litoralis; assembly: GCF_052495765.1. Next base: position 5,456,489 of record NZ_CP199292.1, read on the forward strand.
TATTACTGACCTGTAAGCAGGATATGCATAATGTTAGAGTTTTTAATCTCTCTCCTCGTCAGCCAGATAATAAGATAAGTCAGACTATCCTATTATCTTGATTTACATTTTGTAGATCAAATTCTGATGTTGTGCATGTAAATCATAACCACCGTTGACCCCATCCTAGAAATGGTTATGATTTTAAGACCCGGCACCCCAGCCGGGTCTATTTTTACTTTTTCAATAACTCCCTTAATTGACTAACCGCACTAAACTTTCAGTACTATTCTACCATTTCAAACCTTTGATTAATCAGCATAGCAAATTCGTTTAATGTACAGTTTCTGTCAACTTCTCCCAAACTGATATGAGTATTATCTTGCCACTCACTAAAAAAAGCACAATCTTGAGCATCACCCTGACCAAGCTCTAGCGTAAAGTAGCGAACCTTTGGATTCGGGGTATCTTGCGGAGCAAACATATCGAGTATTGAAACAATCCCAATATAAATACACTCGGTATATACTTTAGCTTCTGGCATAGATAATAAGATAAGTGGGTGCTTACCAATATTCATCGGAACAATAGCAAACTCTTCCGGTGCTAACAGAGTTGGATCTTGTGGATAGTTCTGCTCAACTTGCTGGATAACATGAGCTAAAAAATCTCTGCTTTCTTCTGAAGTCAGAATACCAAAAAAATAATGGGGATCTCTTTGACTAATTTGACGCAGAGCAATATGCGCCATCGCATAGTGTCTTTCTCTTGGATTTGGTAAAAGCTCATCCTCTAATTCAGTTTTTTCAGACATTCAACTCCCCAATTTTCATAAATTCGTTCCCATCTACAAACATAATGGCATATTACACTTATTCCAATAACTTATGGATATTTTCCTACTGACAAGACGCTGTCAGTAGAGCTCACTTATGATAACGGCTCACCTTTTCATGAAAACATTAAACATACAGGAACCTTAAATGAAACATATTGTAACTTGGGCAGAAATCCCAGTAACTAATTTAGAGAGAGCAATGAATTTTTACCGTGAAACCCTCAGCTTCAACTTTAAACGTGAAGAAATGTGCGGTTATGAATATGCAATGTTTGAAACAGAAGAAGAAGCGGTAACAGGTGCACTGGTATTTGGAAAAGGTTTTATACCCAGTAATAAGGGCTCTATCATTTACCTCGATGGAGGCGACGATTTAAATATTCCCTTAGGCAAAATAGAAAATATGGGAAATAAAATTGTTATTCCTAAAACCGGGATTAATGAAGGCGAGCATGGTTATTTTGCTCACTTTATCGACAGCGAAGGCAATATTGTTGGTTTATACTCTAAAAAATAAAACCTTATTATTAGCATTTCATATTGAGAAATATGAAATGCTAAGTGACACTTCATTCTCCAAAGCCTTTTATGCTACTCTTTAAAAAAATAGATTTATTGGATACAGCCTTGCAATATTTTAAAAAATTAGGGATAGCTTTACTAGCCATATTGTTAGTCACTTCATGTGATAATCAGCGCCTCATACCACTAACTGAGGGGGCGACAATATTAGCTTTTGGTGATAGTTTAACTTTTGGGATTGGTGCCGATAAAAGTGAGAGTTATCCAAGCATTTTAGAAGAGTTAACCAACTTCAAGGTCGTTAATTCAGGTATTTCAGGGGAAACAACAACAGAAGGATTAGCGCGTTTTCAAACGGTCATCAATGAGCACTTTCCCGATCTGATTATTTTGATGGAAGGCGGCAATGACATACTGCGCAATCAATCGCTAAAAAAAACACATCAAAATTTATCAACAATGATAGAAATAGCCCAAGCCAATAATATTCAAGTTATTTTAATTGGCGTTCCAGAAAAAAAGTTATTTTCCGATAGTGCGCCACTCTATAGAGCATTAGCAGAAGAGTATAATGTTCTATTAGAAGAAAAAATATTATCTCAACTTTTAAAACAGCCAGATTTAAAATCAGATCCTGTTCACCTTAACGCTGCCGGTTATAATCAATTAGCCCAGCGTATCCAACAATTACTAAAAGAAAATGGTGCGTTCGAATAATCCGAGTAAAAAACAATATTTATTTCACCTGCTTTAACAAATTAGCCGGTGAATATTGATCAGTTAAAATATCACTTTCGGGATCCCAGTTTACTTCATCGGTAATATTTTTCCAGACTTTATTTAAATCAACTTTATAAGGTAATAACGCCTGTTTTAGTTCGGAACTTGCTTGAGGAAAAGAATCGAAGCTTTCACAATTACATGCAAATATCACACGATTACCTTTGGTCGGAGAACGAAAAACCTGTAGTTGCCCAAATACTTTTTGATAAGTCACTGACTCATAATCAAACAGCAAGCTATTACTAAAAGTATTCGCACTTAATAAACCGTTATCCGCTAATAAACCTTTAACTTCCATTAAAAACTCTTTTGTCATTAAGTGTTCGGGAATATAGTCGCCGTTAAATGCATCCAATATTATCCAATCATATTTTTCTTTTTTTAATAGCGCTCTTTTAACAAAAACTCGACCATCTTTTATTTCTGTTTTAATCTGATGGTTTTCTTGATAAGCAAAATATTTTTTAGCAAGCTTAACGACAATTGGATCAATATCGACATTGGTAATCTCAGATTGAGGTGATAATTGATGCATAACATTCGACAACACTCCTCCACCTAGCCCGATAATCAATATTTTTTTAGGTGTTCGATTGACTGCATACCCAGCCATGATCCCCTGTGTATACTCAAAAATCAGCTTTTTGGAATCTTTAAGATTAATACAAGCTTGGTTAGTAATTCTCTTCCTTCTGGTTTCAAAACGCATACATCGGTTGCTATCTTCCTCAACAATAACAACATTGCGGTAGATTGAACGTTCTTTATGAATTTGTTTGGCTTGAACATCAAAGCTCATTATGCAAACCAAATAAACAAATAATATTTTATAAACCACATTGAACTCCATTAAAGTTTTAGTTGCGATTAAATATTGAGCGGATTTTGCTTATCCAGCCTGCTAACCCCTAAAGCAACTCCACCACAAGAAAACAAAATAGCAAAAACTAACCAGAGTATTTGATTTATTTCCAACCATAAAACTAAATAAAATGAAGTTAGAATAGTTCCTACTGCACTACCAAACGTTGAGACAAAATAAAGGAAACCAGCAGTTTGTCCCGAAGAACTGGCCGAAACCGTTAAAATTCTTACTGAATAAGGGGCTATCATACCCATGATAATACTGGGAATAAAAAATACAAAAGTTGATGCTAATAAAGAGCCATATCGAGGATCTTCAACGATTTCGAAAACAAATTCAAAAATTGATTCCGACAAGAAAATGGTAGGTAATAAGCTAACAGCGGCAATTAAAAAAATTATCGCAAAACGTTTCATGCTAGGACTATACATAGATAAACGCCCTCCTAACAAATAACCAAACGATAAAGCCAGCATAAAAACGGTTATTATACTCCCCCAAACATAAACACTACTCCCAAAAAAAGGCGCTAGCATTCTTCCACCGAGCAGTTCAAAACTCATAATAGAAAAGCCCGCGCAAAATGCGAGCAGCAGAACGGTTGCTTTTCTCATTAAATTCACTATTTATTTTATTTGCACTATAAGATACAGGGGTTAACCAACCGTATCAATAGATTAACCTTGTATTAAGCTGAGAATTTGAATTACTGATCATAAATATGCCCCTTTCAATATAAACAGCCCTAGGATAAAATTTAACCTCTTTGATTCAACAACCCACTTTATTTATAAAACCTTAACTATGCGCAGAGCTGACCGCCTTTTTCAGATTACTCAAATCTTAAGAAACAAACGACTGGTGACAGCCAAACAGCTTGCAGATAGATTACAAGTTTCTGAAAGAACCATTTATCGTGATATGCAAGATCTCAGTTTATCTGGCATTCCAATAGAAAGTGAAGCGGGTGTAGGTTATATGTTGCGTCACTCGTTAGATGTTCCGCCTATCATGTTTGACAGTAACGAATTAGAAGCAATCGTGTTAGGCGTCAAAATGATAAAAGCCTGGTCAGGCAATGAATTAAGCCAATCAGCAGAAACAGCATTAGATAAAATTGAAGCAAGTATTCCCAAAGAATTGAGAAAAAATATTGAATCGAGTAAGTTATTTGTTCCTGCTTTTGCCATTAACAGCTTACATAAAGCCAACTTTGAGTCATTGCGCCAATCGATTAATAATAAGCGGGTTGTTAAAGTGAGTTACCAAAAATTAGATGGTGAAACGTCACAAAGGCTTCTTCGTCCTCTAGGTCTATATTACTGGGGGAAAGTCTGGACTTTAGTTGCTTGGTGCTCACTAAGAAAAGCTTTTCGTGTATTTCGAGTTGATCGAATAATAAAGTTAGAAGTGACAGACAATCAATTTCAAGATATGCCTGGTCAATCTTTAGATGACTACATAGAAATACAAAAAAGGCTTTATCAGACACATAGTGACTTTGATGAAAATATGAATTATGGACAGTAATGTAAAAAAAGTTGTGATTATTGGAGCCTCCTCAGGCATCGGTTTATCACTTGCAAAACAATATGTCGATGCTGGCTTTCTTGTTGGTATTACTGGACGCCGTTTAGAATTGTTAAAAAGCTTTCAACAACAGTACTTGGGTAAAGTTTTTATTAAGCAAATGGATGTTAGTCAAACCTCTCAGGCCATTATTCAATTGCAACATTTAATTAGCCAGATGGGTGGGATGGATATTATCATTATCAATGCTGGCATAGGCTTTTTAAATAAGCGGCTCAATTGGCAAAAAGAAGAAAAAGTGATCAATACTAATGTTAGTGGTTTTTGTGCAATAGCTAGCACATCGTTAAATTACTTTATCCAACAAAAAAGTGGACAACTTGTTAGTATTTCTTCAATTAACGCCTTAAGAGGAAGCGACACAGCACCGGCTTATGCAGCCTCAAAAGCTTTTGTTTCTAATTATGTAGAAGGGTTAAGAAAAAAAATTAAAAAGCTTAAACTTCCGATTGATGTGACCGATATTCAACCAGGTTTTGTCGATACCGACATGGTAAGAGGTGAGCATTTATTTTGGGTGGCATCAAGTACTAAAGCGGCTCAACAAATTATACAAGCCATTAAAAAAAGAAAAAAATTGGTGTATATCAGTAAACGTTGGCGATTAATTGCTTGGGCAATGAAATTAATGCCCGACTGGGTTTACAATAAAATTTAATAACGAATTATCAGATAATACCATTCATAGAAAGACTCAGTTGGCACAAAAGCTTTAGCAGTTATTCATGTAAACTGACTTAATAAATTCAGTACTTACAAGCGCTAAAGCTGTTGTGCTATATGATCATATTTATCTAAAACTCAGACCAAATATCTAAAATTCAGACTAAATAGCCTTTGCAATATTATCGACACTATCTTTTGCGTCACCAAAAAGCATACTGGTATTGTCTTTAAAAAATAATGGGTTTTGAACTCCTGCATAACCAGGGTTCATTGAACGTTTAAAGGCAACAACATGCTTGGCTTTCCAAACTTCAAGTACAGGCATGCCTGCAATAGGGCTGTTGGGATCTTCAGCCGCCGATGGATTAACTGTATCATTCGCACCAATAACAAGCACAACATCAGTTTCTGGAAAATCATCATTGATTTCATCCATTTCTAAAACGATATCATAAGGCACTTTCGCCTCAGCGAGTAAAACATTCATATGTCCAGGTAAACGTCCAGCAACCGGATGAATGCCAAAACGCACATCCACTCCTTTATCACGGAGCTTTTTAGTCATTTCATAAACTGGATACTGAGCTTGAGCCACCGCCATTCCATAGCCAGGCGTGATAATGACCGATTTAGCATTTTTTAATAACTCAGCAACTTCTTCTGCGTTAGTTTCTATATGCTCACCATAATCCTGATCATTATTGACCGACACAACCGTACCAAACCCGCCTGCAATCACACTAATAAATGAACGGTTCATCGCACGACACATAATATAACTCAATATTGCGCCAGAAGAGCCAACAAGAGCTCCAGTCACAATCAGCAGATCATTACCTAACATAAAACCTGCTGCTGCGGCTGCCCAACCAGAATAGGAGTTCAACATAGAAACAACCACTGGCATATCCGCGCCACCAATAGAAGCTACTAAATGCCAACCAAAAATGAGTGCAATAACAGTCATAACAATCAAAGCGATCATATGACCTTCTTGTTTAACGAAGTAAACCATCAATGCAAAACTAACGATTCCAGCAATCAGATTCATCTTGTGACGCTGCGGTAACATTAAAGGAGAGCTACTAATAATCCCTCTTAATTTACCAAAAGCGACAATTGAACCTGTAAATGTTACTGCACCAATAAATACACCTAAAAAGACTTCAACCAAGTGAATATTTAGCATTATTCCGCTAATTTCACCATGCTCTAGAAAGCTATTGTAGCCAACAGCGACAGCAGCCAACCCAACAAAACTATGCAACATAGCAACTAGCTCAGGCATTTGAGTCATTTCAACTTTTAATGCCAACCTTGCACCAATTGCGCCACCAATCAACATAGCAACCAAAAGGTATTCAATATTAGTAACGGAAGGGCTGAGAATAGTTGCCCCTAGAGCAATTGCCATACCGATTATGCCATACCAATTACCATGTTCAGCTGACTCCTGTTTACTCAAACCAGCCAAACTGAAAATAAATAAAATTGCAGCAAAGAAGTAAGCGCCGTTAATTAATGCTTGATCCATGACTTAGCCCTCCTTCCTAAACATTTTTAACATTCGTTTTGTCACAACAAAGCCACCAACAACATTAATAAAAGCAATTAGCACAGCAAATACTGAAATCCACATTACAATTGGGTTAGAACTTGAGATCTGGAGTAAGGCACCAACAACAATAATTCCGCTAATAGCATTAGTGACACTCATTAAAGGAGTATGCAGAGAGTGAGAAACATTCCAGACAACATAATAGCCAATAATACAAGCCAAAATAAACACGGTAAAATGTTGCATAAAGTCAGAGGGTGCAACCATAGAAAGCCAACTAAACAGCCCACCACCTAACAGCAACATAATATTTTTCCCCATACCCGAAGACTTTTTCTCTTCTTTAACAACCTGCGGTGTTATTTGGGGTTTAGCTGCTGGTGCAGCACTAACTTTAACAGGGGGTGGCGGCCAGGTAATTTCACCTTCTTTAGTAACCGTAACGTTTCGAATAATTTCATCTTCAAAATTTAAAACAATATGGCCATCTTTTTCAGGAGTTAGTAGCTTAATAAGGTTTAAAATATTATTAGCATACAAAAGGCTTGCTTGAGTAGGTAAACGAGATGGCATATCGCTGTAACCAATAATGGTTACACCATCGACATCAACGGCTTTATCAACCTCAGTTAATTCACAGTTACCCCCACCTAAAGCCGCTAAATCAACAATGACACTACCTTGTTTCATTGACTTAACCATTTCTGCTGTTATCAATTTAGGTGCAGGTTTACCGGGGATCATTGCGGTGGTAATAATAATGTCGACTTCTTTTGCTTGCTCGGCAAATAGTGCCATTTCTGCTTTAATAAAAGCTTCACTCATAACCTTTGCATAACCATCGCCACTACCAGCCTCCTCTTCAAAATCCATTTCTAGAAATTCAGCACCCATACTTTCAATTTGTTCTTTCACTTCTGGGCGAGTATCAAATGCTCTAACAATGGCTCCTAGACTACCCGCGGTTCCAATTGCCGCCAACCCAGCAACCCCAGCCCCAATAATCATAACTTTGGCTGGAGGAACTTTTCCTGCGGCGGTTATTTGCCCAGTGAAAAAACTGCCAAAACAGTGAGACGCTTCTACAACAGCCCTATAACCAGCAATATTAGCCATAGAGCTCAGAGCATCCATTGATTGCGCCCTTGATATTCGAGGCACCGAATCCATAGCCAATACATTAATGTTTTTATCTGCTAGTTTTTTCATCAAAGCTTCATTCTGCGCGGGCCAGAAAAAGCCCAGCAAGGTCGCTCCTGACTTTATTTTTTCAACTTCTTGTTCTGTTGGTGGATTAACCTTTAATATTAAATCAGACTGCCAAACTTCATTTTCAGACAAAATAGATGCCCCGGCAGCTTCATACTTAGCATCTGAAAAACTCGCCTGAATACCTGCACCTGATTCAACGACAACGGAAAAGTTGAGCTTGATAAACTGAGATACACTCGATGGCGATGCCGCCACTCTCGACTCATTAGCAACTACTTCTTTAACAATACCTATTTGCATGTTTTAAGTCCTACTTAGAAAGATCCTAAAAGTGAAATGAGATTCAAATTTTTTTAACTAAAAGCAATGAAAATATTAATAAATAGCAATATATATTCGACTTATTAATATAAAACAAAATTTCACATTTTTGTTACATTGACAGCTTGATTCTTGAGGGCGAATGTACGACTAAAACTTTCAAAAAGCAAATAGATCATAGTAGTATGCAATTAAATTATAGAGAAAACACATACTCAATTAACCCGACAAGAAGGTTAAACTTAAATTTAAACACTTGCACTCAACAAGAATACTAGTGATATTTCTCTATCAGATATAACCCCTGCAAGCTCTCCTTTTTAGCGCTTTTAGTTTTCACTTATAGCGCTCAACCTTTATATAATTGAGTTAGCGCACTATAAATACGACTAACTGGCAATGTAGCTTTAATTGAGATATTTTATGTCGTATGACTAACATTGATAGCTTTTGTTTCCCTGATTTTTTGAGCGGACATAATCGAATGAATTAACACCAACCAATAATAAATCGCTTCCTTAACATAACTATTGAGTATAAAGACAATATTACCTCACTCTAGTCGTTAAAGATTTGCTTGTCAAAAAGTGAATATTTATTTCATGCCATTACGGTGTTATGCTCTATTCATTAGCTAACAGGAAACTGAAATATGGCCCAAACATCTCTATTTCTTCAAACACTAAAATCCTGCTTAAAAGAAAAAGGATTTACTTACGCAGATGTCGCAGCGCACCTAAAATTAAGTGAAGCCAGTGTTAAACGAATATTTTCTGAAGAAAACTTATCATTACAACGTCTTGACCAAATCTGTCAGATGTTAAAAATAGAAATTTCTGACTTAGCAAAACTAGCAGAACAAAAACAGCATCAAATACAAGAACTCAGTGAAGAGCAGGAAAACGAGTTTATCAAGCAGCCAAAATTATTGTTTGTTGCATTCATGTTATTAAATGATATTAATTTCGACACTATTGTACAAAACTTTAACATCAGTGAACATGAAGGCATTCAGCTATTAGCTCATCTTGATAGAATCAAATTTATAGATTTATTACCAAGTAATAGAGTAAAACTGCTCACTTCGCGCAATTTTCGTTGGCGTAAACACGGTCCTATTGAAAAACTATTTAACCAGCATATCCGTAAAGAATTTTTTCAATCCCGTTTTGCTAAAACCGATGAATGTATGCAGTTTGGTTCAGCTCTAGTTTCTAGAACAACGTTACTATTAATGCATGCTAAAATAGAAAAACTTGTTGGCGAATTTAACGAGCTTGCTCAACAGGATGCTTCAATTCCATTTAAAGAAAGAGTTGGCTGTAGTCTTGTAGGTGCTATTCGTCCTTGGGAGTTTAGTTTATTTGATCCTTTTAGAAAAAACGATTAATCACAGACTAAATATAGGTTTGATACATATTGAGAAACTCTTCAGCTCCCAGAGGTTTGCTAATAAAGTAGCCTTGCACTAAATCACAGCCTTGCTCAGCCAGCTTTAATAAAGTTTTTTCATCTTCGACGCCTTCAGCAACTACTTTCATATCCAAATTATGCGCTAAGTTAATGGTTGACTGCGCAATAATTCGATCTTCACTATCTAACAACATTTTGGATATAAAAGAGCGATCTATTTTTAACATATCTATTGGTAGTTTTTTAAGATATGAAAGCGAAGAATAACCTGTCCCATAATCATCAAGAGAACAACGAATATTCCTAGTATTAAACTCACTCAATTGCTTTAAAGCTCGATCTAAATTGCTCATTAAAACGGTTTCAGTCACTTCAAATTCAATTTCATGTGACTCAATGTTATACTCTTTCATCAATGAATCAACTTGCCCAATAAATTCATCATCAACTAAATTTCTGGTCGACAAATTAATAGCAACACTCGTATAGATCCCTTGTTTTTTCCACTGTTGAATTTGCTTCATTGCCGTTTTCATTACCCAACAGGTTAGCGGATGGATCAGTTGAGTTAATTCAACAAAAGGAATGAATTTTTCCGGAGGTAATAAGCCATAGGTTTTGTGCTGCCAACGAACAAGCGCTTCGCACCCGCATATTTTGCGAGTTTTCAAATCAAACTTAGGTTGATAATGAAGCACTAACTCATTATTGCGGATTGCTTCAGCCATTTCTGCCATAATAACAAAGCGCTGATTGGTATCTGCATCCATCTCCGGTGAATACTGTACAATACCACCACCTTCATTTTTTATTTGGTACATTGCTAACTCTGCACACCGAAGCATTTCGGCTGGGCTAGGCTGTATGCATTCTGTAATCGAAACTCCAATACTAGAGCTAATTTCTAAATTAAAATTATCAACTAAAAAAGGTTCAGCAATTACCTCAAAAATCAATTCTGCAATTTGTGTTATACAAGCCGCTTCTGTTTTATTCGTCACCAAAACACAAAATTCATCACCACCTAACCGATAAACATTGCAGTCGTTATCACAAATTCTTTGTGTTAATCTAGGCCCTATAAGTTTAAGTAGTTTATCTCCAATTTGATGATCTAAGGTATCATTGATTTCCTTAAATCGATCTAAATCAATTAGTATTAAACCAATTAAGCTATCTTTCGCTGAAGTGCTTTTCAAAGCATTTTGACAGTCTTTATTTAATGCATTGCGATTCGGTAATCCAGTTAATGTATCACAAGTTGCTAAATCTTCCATCAACTTAAACTGCCTTGCATTTGCTAATGCAAGGGAAATACTACTTCTTATAGTTTGATAAAACTCAACTTCATCGGTGGAAACTTTCGAATCAGATTTATGACCAATAAATAAACTACCTAAAGTATCTTGCTGGTAGATAAATGGAAGCACTATTCCAGAATGAATACCATCGTCTATCAAACCTTTCCTTAAACAAGTATCAATTCTGTCATCGTTTTCAAAAGATGAAAAAACCTCTAAATGATGATTTTTTAAAACCAAGCCAGAGAGGGAGCCCTCAGCGCCAAAGGGTAATCGCTTTCTTTTTTCGATTAATTCTTCGCTAATACCATTATGTGCAACTATTTCCATATTCTCATTGGCCGAGTCAACAACAACAAAAACAAAGCATGCATTCTTTTGCATAGCACTTAACAGGTTAACAACTTGTTTAGCCATTTGCTTTGCATTGTGACTGCTGTGTAACTTTTCGGTCAGATTATTAATTAAACTCAGCTGAGAGTTTTTGCTCGCCAAACGTCCTTGAGAGCGTAACAAGTTTCGTTCAACGACTTGTTGTTCCGTCATATCTAAAGCAACACCAACAATCACAGGCTCGCCGTTATATGCCGTTACTTCAAGTGTGGCTAATAGTGGCACAATATCACCGCTATGAGTTACACCATTTAAATAAATGGACCCACCACCATCGGTAAATATTTTTTCAATTTCTAAAACAATGCGTTTTCTATCAGCTTCATGGACAGCCATGAGAATATTTTCATGAAGCAGGCTTTCATAGTCATAACCAAATCGAGAACAAAAATACTGGTTCCACCGAATAAGTTTACCTTTACGATTGAGAGTAAACATTAAAGCTGGAACAGAGTCTAGCTGCGCCTGGTTCACTTTGACTTCACTATAAAGGTTCTGGTTAATCGCTTGCCTTTCTAATTCTGCTGCAATACGGAAAGAAAAGATCTCTAATATATTAATGAGTGAAGCGGCATTTCTCATTTCATTTCTAGTTAATGCGACCAGAAAACCAATAACTTGCTGGTTAGAGTCTAACAAGACAGTACCAAGACAACCTTGTGCATTCCATTTAGATATCAACTTATCATTCGGAAAGCTATTCTTTGCATTATCAATAAGATAGTAACTACCTTGATGTAAAATAGCTTCGCAAATAGAGTCGTTTAAGTGGAAAATGTTATTATTAAAAGTGTTTGTATTCTCAGTTGTTGCAATTGTTCGGATTTGTTTATTACTTTTTTGATGCCAGCAGCCAATAAATACACTATCAAAAGCAAGGTGGTTGCAAAGTGTTTGAACTAAACCGTGCAGGAAATCTTCTCCCAGTCGGCCAGCCGTAGCTTGCAACATAGATTTTATGGTTTCTTCAAAAACACCTTTACGAGTCGGCCTAATAGCTTTTAATCCTGAATTCTGCATACAACTTTAACTGCAATAAACGAGCAAAAAACACTCAAGATTTATGAATATTATTATAATATCAATAAGTTACTTGATAAAAACAAGCGCCCAGAAATATAACAATGTAGAGATAAAATATCAACTAAGTATCATCAGTTAATATATAGCCTTTCGCTTTGAGATAATGAATTCGACTATTGCCCAATGAAAAAACAATAATAATTTCTTTTTTAATCAAACTTAAAATATTGTTCTATATTATGATTAATGAAAACCGAGATTTTAAATTCTCTAATTTGTGACCTATCCGAAAAAAGGAATTCAAAATTTGGTTAAACTAACTGTACTGTTGATAAATTAATATTCCAATAACCCAGCTCATAAAAGGGATTTACATGTTTAACATTGCGAATATTTCGCTCCAGGAGGAGCTGAAAGTGAATAAATCTCAGCAAGAAGAAATAATAACGCTAGCCAGCCATGCAAATATGGGCATTGCTCGTATTAACGTAAATGGCATATTTGAGATTGTTAATCAGCAATATAGTGATATTACAGGCTATAGCAAAGATGAGTTGATAGGCACTAGCGTTAGAACAATCTTATCAACCCAAAACCAAACTCGATTTGATATTCTTTTTACAGAATTAGCTAATGGTATTCGAAAAAGCTTTGGCATTCAGGTCCCTTTTACCTTAAAGAATGGATCAATTAAGTGGGCTTTTTTTTCAGCCACACTTAGCCATTCAGAAACAGATGAACAACCACATATCGTTTGCATTATTCATGACGTATCAGAACAAAAGAATCGAGAAGAACAAGATAAGCTCTCTTCCATGGCATTTAGTCATAGTGGCGATGGGATCATGATAACTGATGCAGAACACACGATTATTCAAGTTAACCCTGCATTTGGCAAAATTTCGGGCTTCAATGAAAATGAAATTGTCGGTCGAAAGCCATTTTTGCTACGCTCAGGAGAGCATGATGAAAGCTTTTACAATCGCATTTGGAAAACATTAGAGCTGGATGGAATATGGCAAGGTGAAATCTGCTACAGACATAAATCAGGAAACTTATTTTATGTCTGGGAAACAATATCAGCAGTAACCGATCAAGATGGTAACCTTCTTCATTATATTAGTATTCTTGCTGATATTACTGAAATTAAAGAACGTCAAAAAGTACTCAATGATCTCGCTAACTACGACTCACTAACGGAACTCCCAAACCGTTATTTTCTTGAAGCCAAGATAACTCAAGCAACAGAAATGGCAAAACTAAGAGACGATAAAGTAGCTCTGCTATTTCTTGATCTTAATAAATTTAAACCAATCAACGACCAGTATGGGCATAAAGCGGGTGATATTCTACTAATGGAAATAGCGCACCGTTTATCTTTATGTATTAGACAGGAAGATACTGCTGCCAGAATTGGAGGAGATGAGTTTGTTATTTTAATGCCAAGAATTAATCGGATCTCAGTTGTAGAAGGCATAGCTAAACGAATACATCAATCCATTCAAACCCCTATTTCAATTAATGATAACTTAGAGGTTTGTGTATCTTCGAGTATTGGTATCAGCATTTTCCCCGATGATCTTGATATGATTCAAGATGATACAAGCTACGAACATCTTAGTAATGAGTCAGAAGTGATTGAGCTGGCTGATCATGCTATGTACGCCGCGAAAGTAAACCAATTAGATATATGCTTCTTTCACCAATCCAAAGAACTTTCAAATACTTCAACAAAATAGAATAAATAATTAAAAAGCTGTTGCATATTGTTGCATATGCATTAAAATGCATTGACTTTTCTTAATATATTAATGAGAATATTTCTCATTGAAAAACTGGTTAAAAAAAGATTATGGCTAATATTGCACTTGAAAATGTACTCAGTGTTCATCACTGGAACGACAAATTATTTAGTTTTAGAACGACAAGAGATGCAAGTCTGCGTTTCCGTAACGGAGAATTTGTAATGATTGGTTTACCTGGCGAGAAGAAACCAATCTTAAGAGCTTATAGTATTGCCAGCGCCAACTATGAAGAACACTTGGAATTTTTAAGTATAAAAGTTCCAGATGGGCAGCTCACATCACGTTTACAACATATACAGCCTGGCGATGAAGTGTTTGTTAGCCGTAAGCCCACAGGCACATTGGTAGTAGATGATCTGAAGCCTGGAAAAAACTTATACCTTATAGCAACAGGTACGGGCCTTGCTCCATTTATGAGTATTATATTTGATTTAGAAATTTACGATAGATTTGAAAAAATTGTATTATTTCATGGCGTAAGAACCGTTTCAGAACTCGCCTATAAAGAGCTTATAGAATCTCAATTACCCGATAACCCTTACATCGGTGAATTAGTCAAAAACCAACTAATTTATTATCCTTCGGTTACTCGTGAACCATTTAAAAATCAAGGCCGCATAACGGACTTAATTGAATCAGGTCAATTAGCGAAAGAAATAGGGCTACCGCCTCTTGGCCCCGAAAATGATCGTGTCATGCTATGCGGAAGCCCTAGCATGTTAGAAGAAATTCAACAAATATTGGACAAAATGAACTTCAAAATCAGTCCAAGACTTGGTGAGCAAGGAGACTACGTTATCGAAAGAGCATTTGTAGAATCTTAAAGTTTTTATTTTTTCTTAGCAGCTTTTAAATTAGCCTCATAAGCTTTTAATAGCTGCTCTGCTAGCGCACGCTCTTGGTTGGAAGGTACTTCATAACCTCTAAAGTACCCCCAGCCATATCCCCAGCGGAATGAGGTCGGCCAATATGGTGAGCCACCAACTCTAACCCCTGCTAACATGAGATTAGCTATCGCCTTTTCCCCCACTTTTTCAACACATAGCTTTAACTTTTTATCAGCAAGCACCCTTTGCTCATAACTTCCCCCTAGCCAATATGCTTTATCATGCGCAATACAGCAAGATAACCACAATTGTTTTTGCTTCAGTGTTCCATCAGGAAAAGAAGAACAACCGTCACTAGTAAAAGCTTTTAACTCCGCTCCGGCTTCTGGAGAACACCCGGTTCCAATGGTAATTACCCCAAATATCAAGAGGGTTAAATGAAATCTCATTTTACAAAACTCGTGCTAAATTACTCGAACCATACAACTAGAGAATACTGATCTTTAATAGCGCTATTATTCATATGAACTAATAAAGTTATCCTCCCATTTTTATCACTTCAACACTTTATCATTTATATCGCTTCAACATTCACCGCAACCACTTTATATTCAGGACATAAGGTTTCAGTATCACAAACATCTCCGGTCAAACGGTTAACCATCAGTTCAGGAAAATGAAAAGTCGTAAACAACACTCCCGGTTTTACTTTTTCACTCACTTCCGCCACCATTTCAATTTCACCACGCTCACTCACCAACTTCACTTGCTTGTTAGTTAGGATATGTTTTTTCTCTGCATCTTTAGGGTTAATCAGTAAAATGTCTTTATCAACAATCTCACCATTAGAAGTACGGCGCGTCATTGTTGCAGCATTATAATGTTCAAGAATTCGACTAGTAGTCAAAATAAATGGGAAAGACTTTCCATTATCCACTAGCTCTTTAGTTTCTTCAAAATCAAAATAGTGAAACTTACCTTTACCAATTTTAAACTGCTCAGTGTGTAAAATTTCAGTACTTAATCCATCATCAAGCACAGGCCATTGTTTACCATTTTCACCAAGTTCTTGCCATTTAACACCGGCAAAAAACGGGACTATATTAGATATCTCATCTAATAAAACATCTGGCTCTGCACTTTCTTGCTTACCCCCCAGACGGTTAATCACATCAACCAAAATTTGACCGTCAGTTTTACAACCCTGTAAGGGCTTTACTGCGGCATTAACAGCTTGAATACGACGCTCACCATTGGTGAATGTCCCTGATTTCTCTAAAAAAGAAGAACCAGGCAAAACAACATCTGCTAATTGTGCAGTTTCAGACATAAATATTTCTTGAACCACTAAAAAATCAAGGTTGTTTAAAGCGGCTAGCACATGCTGCTGGTTAGGATCGGTTTGTGCAATATCTTCTCCCATAACCCACAAAGCCTTC
This sequence comes from Aliikangiella litoralis, assembly GCF_052495765.1. The sequence continues at coordinate 5,473,024 of NZ_CP199292.1, forward strand.
AGCTGGCCATCAATTGCAGCATTAAACATTTCAGGGATTTTTAGTCCAATTTCTTTGGGCATTTCAACGCCATAATGCGCCTTATACCTTTGATTATTTTCAGTTAAATTAACCGGATAATATCCAGCTCCTTGATGTGGTTGACACCCCATGTCTGCAGCACCTTGCACATTATTTTGTCCTCTCAATGGGTTAACACCAACACCTTCGCGTCCAATATTGCCAGTCATCATAGCGAGGTTTGCAATATTCATAACAGTACGGCTTCCTTGAGAGTGCTCAGTCACCCCGAGACCATGAAAGCTCATTGCTAAATCAGCACTTGCATAGGCGATAGCAGCCTGCCTGACTAAATTTTTATCTACACCAGAAACCGCTTCTAACTCATCAACGTTCAGACTCATAATATGTGATTTAAATGATTCCCAATCCTCGCAACGTTGTTCAATAAAATCTTGGTCAACTAGCCCCGCTTGAATAATGTAATAGCTCATCATATTTAAAACAGCCACGTTAGTTCCTGGGCGAAGCTGTAAATGATAAGTGGCATACCTTGCTATTTCAGTTTTCACTGGGTCAATCACAATCGACGGAATACCTTTCATTAATTGCTGTTTAATTTTAGCGCCAGTGACAGGATGTGCAGCGGTTGGATTTGCTCCAATCACCATAATAAATTTGGTTTTTTTAATGTCTTTAATTGAATTCGTGGCAGCACCGGTGCCAAATGACTGTTGCATGCCATAAGCCGTCGGCGAGTGGCAAACCCTAGCACAACAATCAATATTATTAGTACCAACAACAACTCTCAGTAATTTTTGCATCAAGTAGTTTTCTTCATTGGTGCAGCGAGCTGAAGAAATGCCAGCAATAGAGTCAGGTCCAAAATTTTGGTTCAATTCTGTTAATTTTTGCGCAATAAGCTCATAAGCCTCATCCCAGCTTGCCTCAACAAAAGTGCCATTCTTTTTTATTAAAGGTGTTTTTAATCGCTCAGGATGATTATAAAATTTCCATGCGTATCGACCTTTTAAGCAGGTATGTCCTTGATTAACTTCGGCATCATTTGGAGCACGTATAGAAAGTATTTCATTACCTTTTACAGCAACTTCTAAATTACACCCAACACCACAATATGAACAAACCGTGCGAACCTTTTTTTCAGCTTGTGCTGATTTGCTTTGAAAAACATCACTGATTGCTGCAGTAGGACAAGTTTGTGCACAAGCACCGCAGGAAACACAAGCTGAATCATTAAAAGATAAATTAGCACCTTTAATAATTTTACTATCAAACCCTCTACCTTGAATTCCTAAAACAAATTCACCTTGAATTTCATCACAAGCCCGCACACAACGATAACAATTAATACATTTAGATAAATCACTTCTCATATACGGATGGCTTTGATCTTTTATATAATCACTATGATCAGCAGAATTTTTATAGCGAACTTCTCGAATACCAACTTCAGCAGCAACATCTTGCAGCTCACAATTACCATTAGCTTCACAAGTCAGGCAATCTAACGGATGGTCAGTTAATACTAACTCAATAATATTTTTACGAAGCTTTTGAATGGAAGGTGATTGCGTATCAATATGCATGCCTTCCGAAATTGGTGTATGGCAAGACGCTAGTGTCTTTTTAGGGCCATCGGCTTGTAATGCAACATCAACAGAGCAAACTCTACACGCTCCAAAAGAATCTAAGCGAGTATCATCACACAAAGTTGGAATAGAAAAATCATTTCGTTTTGCAAATTGCAAAATAGTTTCACCAGACTCTATTTGATAAGGCTGGCCATTAATAAATGCTATTTTGTTTAATTCTGGATTTTTAGTCATAACTAGTTCTCCATCACTTGAATACGGCTTAATGATTGCGGATCAAATAAATACTCCATTTCGGACAAAAAGTAAGTTAACGCATTTTTCACTGGTAAAGGAACCCCGCCACCTAAGGCACATAAAGATCCTTTTTCCATTGTTTCTAATAAATCATCAAGCAGTACTTTATCTAATTGAACTTCACTTTTGAGTGCATCTCTAAACATTTCTTTACCCCGCGTTGCACCAAGGCGGCAGGGAAAACATTTACCGCAAGATTCTGCTGCGGTAAAGTCAAACAAGTGATAAATATATTGTGCAATATTTTGCGATTCAGGGATCCCAATAATACTTGCATGCCCAAGCAAAAAACCATTTTCTTGAAAAGATTCAAAGTCAACGGTTAGCGCTTCGACTTTTGCAATAGGAACCAACCCGCCTAATGGCCCGCCAATATGCAGAGCTTTTATTGGGCGGCTATATCCTCCCGCCATATTAACAACATCCATTAAAGGCGTTCCCATAGCCACTTCATAAATACCCGGCTTTTTAAAACAGCTATCTAGCGAAAGTAATTTAGAGCCCGTTGAACGTCCATTACCTAGTTTAGCAAAAGCCGATGCAGTATTTTCTAAAATCCAATGAACCGCAGCAAAAGTCTCCACATTATTTAAAATAGTAGGCTTACCAAATAATCCCTTTACAGTTGGAAACGGCGGCCTAACTGAGACCATTGGGCGCTGTCCCTCAATAGAGCGTAGTAGTGCCGTTTCTTCGCCACAAATATAGGCACCAGCACCGCGCACAATTTTAAATTGAAACTTGAAGTTATTCTCATCTAATAAATTTAAAGCGTCGAATTCGTTGATTGCTTTTTGGGTATTTTCAACCGACTCAGGGTATTCATCACGGATGTATAAAACCCCCCATTGAGCGCCAGATAAGTACCCGGCCATTAACATGCCAAATAACACTGCATGTGGCCGTTGTTCAAGTAAATAGCGATCGCTAAAAGCCCCTGGATCACCTTCATCGGCATTACATACAATATACTTTTCATCAGCAATTTCATTGGCACAAGATTGCCATTTAAAACCCGTAGGAAAACCAGCACCTCCCCGCCCTCTTAATCCAGAATCAATCACTTCTTGTAATATTTCCTGCTTATTTTTACTCTCAATCATCTGAGCAAAAAGTTGATAATATTGTGCAGGCTCATCAATCGATTCTGTCAGTAATGGTTTATCTAAGCCACACTCAACAATATAACTTTCTTCTGAATTTTTTTGTTTACTTAATATATCTTCCAAGAGGTTAATATCATCGCCAGAGTAATTAACACCATCAATTTGAAACGAGCTATTTTCATGACAACGCCCTAAACAAGTTACATGCCCTAATTCACTCTGCTCAAATTGTTTTAATAATTGCTGTTTAACCGTTTCTTGTGTATTAGCGCACAAACAAGAAGAACCATTGCAAATATAAGCGCTTTTACCTGCGTTATCACCCTGTATAAAATCGTAAGCTGTAGAAGCCCCATAAATATTGGCTTCTCCAATTTTATATTCCTTCGCCAATGCCTTTAAACTAACAGGATCACCTTTTGCCTGAATAATATTCTCAAATAAGTTTTCTGCTAACCCTTTTCGACTAGACAACTTAGCAAGATTTTCTGACATTTTTCGTTCCTATATAAATATTACGCTCTACAAAAAATTAAACAGCCTTACCCAAAAGCCCTTTGTCAGCCGTATATAAATTAAAACTTCTATTTTTTGCAAATCCAATTAAAGCAATACCAAACTGGTTAGCCGTTTGAATAGCTAAATTACTGGGTGCTCCTAAAGCAACCATAATAGAAAAACCAGCCATAACCGCTTTTTGAACCAGTTCGAAACCTATTCTACCAGATAAAACCAAAATCCCAGCTTGAGCAAGATCATTAATCAGCAGCTCATGCCCTATCAGTTTATCCAACGCATTATGTCGGCCAACATCTTCAAAAAAAGGAGAAATACCTGTCCTTAGCTCTCCTTCTTCTTCATATATTAACCCAGCAGCATGTACACCACCAGTCTGTGAGAACAGCGGCTGTTCTGCCAATAAACCTTTTAAAGATTCAACTAATTGATTACTAAGCCGAGTTTTTATTGTTTTTAGGTCTCTCTCACGTCTTAGTTCTAATGCCTGCAAACTAGTCTTACCGCATAACCCACAACCAGAATAACTCGCATGTCGGCGAAGCTTACTACTCAGATTTAATTCAATATCACGAGAAATTTGAACTAAATAGCCATTCCCATAACTCGCAGGCTCAGTATCATCTATTTTTAAGGAAATTACATTCGATGCGCTACAAATAACCCCTTCAGAAAAGAGTATACCGTACACCAACTCAGTATCATGCCCTGGAGTTCGCATAGTTAAACTATAGTTTTCATACTTTGCTCCTTGAGATATACTGATTTGCATAGGCTCTTCAACAGCAACAGGATCGACCTCAAGCTTAAATTGATTTGAATTAACCTTAAAACGTTTAATATCGACTTTATCTTGCAACATGCTGTTTATAACTTTGCGCTAATTAACTAGTATTTGACTATATTGTAATATCATACTCCATTTTGTAAGGAATAGAATCTGAGTTGGCACGTTTTAATAAACAACGTCCCCAATATGCAAGGTTTATCTAAAAATTGCTCAATCACTTATGTTTGTCTATCAAGTATAAAATAATTAATTATAAGGTGTCTTTATGTCCGAATTGACCACACAAATCAATCCAAAATCTAGCTCGCTAGTCAAGATTATTATTATTGTTTCCCTGCTGTTGATCAGGGCAAACGCATACTTTGTATTAATTTTGGCCAAATATCAGCTCAGAGCGAAAGTTATCACTCCATCCCGCTTGTTTAAGTTTGCCCCTCATACTATTTTTCTGAGGATGTAATCTCGCCAGGTTTAAAGCAAAACGTCTTATGATAGCTACATTCTCAGCACCATCCCCACAACGTATGCGACTATCATCTTCTTTAAAAGTCACATCTAATACCCAATGCACTTTGTTTTCAACTTCCCAATGACTACGGATTGCGTTACCAATTTTTTTCGCGTCCGGCACCAAAGAGCTAATGTAGTAAAGGGTTTCTTGCTGAACCTTTTTGTCTTTTAAATGACGTTCCCGCTCAACCTCGATGACACTTTGAATGTTAGGCCATTCCTGAGCTTCACTAAGCCATTCGTTCATACGAAGTTGACGGTATTTCCTTACTTCAACTCGTCCATGCCCGCTATCGACTTCCTCAAATTCTTCTATAAAATCAGGTGTTTCTCGCTTGACTTTATGAAAATAGGCTGCGATTTCTTCACGCAATTTCTTTTGATTCGATTTGACACACAAAACAAAGTCCGCTTGCTTTTCTACGATTTTTCTCACGACTTTTTTCTGTGTATTCATCGCATCCGCGCTAATCAAAGCCCCTTTGATATTCAAGTTGTCCAGCATGTCGATAACGGAAGCATTTTCGTTTTTCTTACCCGATGATTTCGCTTGGGCTATAACCAGACCCTGCGATTTACTCCAGGCGGTAATGCTATGGAGCGCGCCATACCGGTCGCCATCAAAGGAATGCCTTAATGTTTTACCATCAATCGCTATCTGCTCTTGTCCTTGTTCAACTCTCACCTCGTTAACCCAATTGATAAAAGCTTGATTAAAGGCTTCCGGTTCGATCGCTCTTACGATTCTGGCAATCGTATCATCAACTGGAATGTCATTTTTAAATGGTCGATATTGCCTTAACCATTCGAGCTTCTCATCCCCAAACTCTTTAATATCTTTCCATCCCTCGGCGCCTGATAATACGGCACTGACGCAGAGAAATAGTACATCCAACAGGTCATGTTTTACATTGATATGGCTTCGCGGGTCTTCAATTTGTGAAAAATGCTCGATTAATGTCATGTCGGTATCTCGTTATATTCGATACCGATCTGATCTTTATTTTCTCAATAAGTTCAATAAAGTATGATCTTGCCCTGTGCTGTTGATAGGTATATTTATCGCAACACAATCTTTTTTCTATGCCGAACCAGGTTATATTTACCATGTTAGAACGCTAACAGGCAAAGAAGAAGTAGTGACTGAAGTCGGTTATAAATTTTACCCATTTGGACGATATAACTCATGGAAAAGAGCCATGACAGTCCAAGCTCTTCAAGGTTCTTCTGGTAACTCAATTAGAGCTGAAAAAGACTCAGATAATACATCGGCCAGCCTCCCACCAATGAGTATCATGTTCTTGGATCAAGTAGACGCCCATGCTCAAGCCACAGTCCGCTTTTCTATTCCATCGGATCCTGAGTCATTTTTAAAATTAGCTCACGAATATCGTTCTCCAGAGAATCTATTACGCACTGCATTAATGCCAGCTTTTAAGGAAACTCTGCAAGCCAATGCCTCATTGATGAGCGCTGAAGAATATTACTCAGGTGGCAGAACTCAATTTAATTCTGAGTTTGAAAGCCAAATGAGCAACGGTATCTTCTTAGTGAAACGAGAAGAAATTCAAGTAAAATCATCTAGACAAGCTAAGGCATCAGCTAATGCATCACTGGGTACAGATCAAGAACAATACGGAGAAGATTCAAAAACAGTTTTTGTTGTACAAAAAGTACTAGGTGAAGACGGACAACCAAAGCGCAAAACGCAACGTTTTTTAAACTTTGGTATTACAGTCGTCTCAGCACTTGTTACCGATATGCGCCCTAATCAAAAATTTGTTGAAAGAATGCAGTTAAAGCAAAAGGCCTCTGCTGATAGAGCAATAGCAAGAGAACAACGCGTTCAAGAAGAAGAACAACGATTACTGGCGATAGCTCGTGGTGAAAGAGAAGTGGCAGAACGTCAAGCCAAAGCTAAAGTTGAACAAATTCAAAAAACAACTGAAGCCGAAACAGAAAAACAATTGGCGATTACAGGTGCAGAAAAACTAAAAGCACAAGCCGCTATTTCAAAAGACACGGCTCAAATTAACTATGAAAAAGCCAAAATTGAAGCAGAAACCAAGAGAACACTTGCCGAAGCCGAAGCCTATCAAAAGAAAGTTATCTTACAAGCCGATAATGCACTAGCACAAAAACTAGATGCAGAAATTCAAATACAACGGCTTTGGGCAGAAGCTTTTGCCAAAAGAAAGGTACCTAGTACCGTATTTGGTAGTGGTCAATCAGGGGCCCCTGTTGGCAGCGATGCCGAAGTCAAAGCTTTTATGCAAATGCTTACTTTAGATGCAGCCAAAAGATTAAACTACGAAAGAGATTTAAGCAAAAAAGGAAAGTAATGACTGTCTCTTTTGGTTAACAATACCTTTTAGTTAGCTATCCCCCAAAGAGGCATAGAAAACAGCCTCTTTGGGATTAAAAAACTTAACTTTCAATAAACATCTTAATCTTAATTAAAGCATTTATTGATACGATACAGGTTTCCCCACAAGTGAATAATAAGAGTGTTCGATACCACAAAACAAAGTTGGCCATCATTTTCAGTCAGGTTGTCATATCGTGATATCGAAAACAGTCTGTCGTATGATCGCTCACCATACCGACAGCCTGCATAAATGCATAGCAAATAGTCGTTCCAACAAATGTAAAACCTTCTTTTTTAAGCGCCTTAGACATTTGATCGGACTGAGCAGTACTAGTCGGTACTTCTTGTATGGTTTTCCAGCTATTAATAATTGGCTTACCATCAACAAATTGCCATAAAAAGTCAGAAAAAGGCATTTTTTCAGTTATTTGTAAGTAAGCTTTTGCATTTTTTCTAAAGCCATAGACTTTTAAGCGGTTTCTAATTATACCTTTATTAAGCAAATGCTTATCTAATTGTTTATCAGTTAAATTCGCCATTTTATAAGGATCAAAATTATCGAACGCTTTTCGATAGTTCTCTCTCTTTTTTAGGACAGTAATCCAACTCAATCCAGCCTGAACACCGTCAAGTAATATGTGTTGGAACAATAACTCGCTATCATAAACAGGCACCCCCCACTCTTGATCATGATAATCAATATAGATCTGATCTTTGCCGACCCAACCACATCGTTTATTTTGCGTCATTCTTTTCTCCTATTTTTTGCTACCTTTTTGATATTACTCATTTTTTTCATTGGTAAAAACATCCCTCTCTAGGGAAATAGCCAGAATTTTAGTATATACTTAGCAAAATTACCTTCAATTAAAGAATTTATAATAGAAGTAACTATCAGTGAATAAGTCTGTCGATTTAAACGCCCTAAAAGAGCGAGCAAAAGAGTTTCAAAAACGATGGCGAGTCAAACTTAACCACTTGTCAGGAGCTATTTCACGTTCTGGAATGGAAGGAGCGGCCTACTGGTTTAAATCACACCACCAACTTGAAGAACTGAAATCAGCAATTGAAGATCTATTAATTGCCAGTGAACGAGACTCATTCCGGCTTTCTCAAGTAGAAACCACTTTAAGCAGTTTTGTACTACCAGAAGAAGATCAGGGACAAGCCGAATGGTATAAAACAGCAGATAATTTACTCGAATCATTTACAGTTAAACTGCAAGAAAAACAGCAGTTTGACAAACAGTTATTAAACAGTGCACTGAAAGAACTAAAATTTATCAGTGAAGCCGATGAATTTCATTCGCTATACCAAATTGAATCAATTCAGCAAAAGGTAACCCAAGTGTATCAAGAACTTCAAAAGGCACTAGCCGAATTTAAAACTATCGAACAACAAAAACTTAAGAACGCAAAGGAGCAAGAGCAGCTGAAACTTGCCCAGTTAGAAACGGATAAGGCTCAAGCAGAAGCAAAAAAAGCAATGCTAGAAAGTGTAAAAATAAAAGAAAAAAGAATTGCAATCATGGAAGAAAAAAAGAGAAAAATCGCAGAAAAAGAATTGCTCGAGTCAGAAGCTAAAATTGAATTTCAAAAATCAGAGTTAAATGCAAAACAAGCAGAGGAAGAGCGTCAATCTAAGCTTCAAGATGCATATGTAGACTTGCAATTAGAGGAAAAAATTACTAATTGGACGATTACTGATACATTAAATATTTTAAAAGAAAAACTGGAAAAAGAAGATAGCGACCCAAATTTACAATTAAAAATCACTCAAATTATTGAAGATATTGTAGCAACCGATTAAATTAAGGATTTAATTTCAGAAATATAAGACTTAAAAATTTTATAAAACTGACAAAGCTCACTTTCATTAGGGGGGTTATTCTTTTTCAATTGAATATCTATTGACTCAGTCAACTGAAATAAATCATCCATTTTCAGTTCACCTGCGGAACCTTTAAGTTTATGTATTAGCTTTTCAGCTGAACTATAATCTTTTGATTGTATCAATTTAAAAATTTTATCTGAATCATCATGATGAGTATCGCAAAATATTTTCATCAACTCCAAAGTAAACTCTTCGCTACCAAACTCTTCTGTAAGCGCTTTTATATTTATAGAACACTCACCGTTACGAATTTTTTCCTGACGACTATCAACTAACCTTTTATATTGATACTCATGTTCAATATTAGCATTTTGACTACCTTTAATTAAATTATTTTTAATTATTTTAAACAGAACAGTTCGCTCAAAAGGTTTACCAATATAGTCATTCATGCCAAAACCAATACACCTTTCGCGATCACCTTTCATAACATTAGCGGTCATAGCAATAATAGGGAGTTGTTCAGCTGAAAATGTTTTTCTTATAATTTGTGTGGCACGATATCCATCCATCACCGGCATTTGCATATCCATCAAGACTATATCAAAATTATGTTCATTAACCATTTCAACTGCTTTTTTTCCATTATCGACAATTGTAATTGAAACTCCAAACTGCTTAAGTATTTCTCGCGCAACTTGTTGGTTGATAGGGTTGTCTTCTGCTAATAACAAATTAACTCCCTCTAATTTCCCTAAGAACTTGGTTGTTTTTTCTTTACTATGTGCAGGAGATATGTCCAAGTTTAAATTTAATCGATTAAGTAGAGTACCAATTTTAACCGGTTTGGGAACGACCTGAATATCGTATTCAAGAAATGGCAACTCTGAAATATGAGGTGATGGTTGTATTAATAAATAACAATTTAAAGAATTAGAGAACTGCTGTCTCAAATTCTCAGCAACTTCAATACCAGTACTATCTACAATATCATCATCAATAAAAACATGAAGTGATATCGATGATTCAAATTTAAAGGGAATGCTATTACTCATGGCTAATTCAGAGTTTAATAACTGAAATCTAATATTATATCTTTCACAAATACTTTCCCACGAAGCGATTTGATTTTTTGTGTCGGAAATTAATAATAAAGTAATACCTGAAAAATCATGTTTCTCTTCAATAATATTATGATTGACCGCAATATTGACATAAAAAGAAAAGCAGCTTCCTTTACCTAGTTTTCCGTCAACTTTAATATCTCCGCCCATCATAGACACAAGTTGTTGACAAATGCTTAAACCTAAACCTGAGCCACCAAAACGTCTTGTTGTAGCATCATCAGCTTGTGTAAAAGACTGAAATATTTTATCGCGTTTCTCTGGTTCTATTCCTATTCCAGAATCTTCTACAGAAATAAATAACCTTCCTTCGGTAGGTTCAGAAATACTCAGTAAAATATAACCTTTTTCTGTAAACTTAATCGCATTTCCAATTAAATTAATAAGTACTTGAGATAACCTCAAAGAGTCACCCACTCTTTCTAAGACAACTTCAGGCGATAAGTTAATATTGAAATCAATATTTTTCTCATTAATTTTACTTGCAAATAAGTCGGTAATATTTTCTAAAATTTCAAGAATATTAAACTCAATGCACTCAAGTTCTAATTTGCCATGTTCCATTTTAGAGAAATCTAAAATATCGTTAATTATTGCTAATAAGGTTCTTGCTGAAGTTGAAATTTTTGAAACATAATCTAGTTGCCTACGGTTAAGCGAAGTTTCATTAAGTAATGACAACATTCCCAATATACCATTCATTGGTGTTCTTATCTCATGGCTAACAGTTGCTAAAAAAGTTGATTTGGCGGCACTTGCCTCTTCAGCCTTTTGTGTTTTAATTGCTAATTCAGAATAAGCTTTACTCAGTTTCTTCTCTGCATACTTTCTCTGTAGAGCTTCTGCAATATGAGTTGAAACAAAACTAAGAATATCGACTTCTTTATCACCATAAAGATAGTGCTCATCATAGCTTTGCAGCACCATTATACCTAAGATATCACCACTAGATATTAGCGGGACACCTATCCAATCGATAGGGTATGAACCTAAACACTTAAGCATTCCTTTTTTTTCTAAGGAAATGATGTCTTCTCGAGTAATATGAGTAATTTCACCTCTTCTATAAACATACCCTGTTAACCCGTCATCAAAAGATACAGTTTTCATACCTGAATCATATTCATCAACTACATATTTAATATCAAAAGATTTTTTTTCTTTATCTGCCAATGCAATATAAAAATTGTTAGCTGACATTAAAAGACTGACAACTTCATGTAGACGCCTATAAAGCTCTTCTTCAGTGGAACATAACTGCGGCATCTCAGATATCTTAAATAAAGCTCGTTGCAACTCGACGGCTTGTTTTCTTTGAATAATTTCTTTTTGTAATAGCTGATTGCTCACCGTTAATTCTTGAGTTCTTTTTTTAACGCTTTCTTCAAGATGTTTATGATATTCATGACGTTCAATCGTAGACATGATTGACTGTGCTACAAAAACGAGTAACTCTTTATCAGAGTTAGAGTATTGTATTTCTTTAACATAAGACTGTACTGCCATCACTCCAACAGTATCTTCAGAAGATATCAGAGGAACCCCTAAATAATGTTCTGATGGGGGCCCTATCAACAAGATATCTTCTTTCTGTGCCATCTCATGAATTTGTTCTTGGTTAACCATTAATGGTTTACTTGTTGCAACAACATAACGACCTAAACTCTTATTTCTTTTCTCTTTTGAGAGTTGATTAAGGTATTCATAATCATAATCATCATCGGAATCAATAAAGTAAACCCAATCCATTTCTTGACGTTCTTCATTCCAAAGTGCAATATAAAAATTTTCTGCATAAACCAACTCTTTAATGGCTTTATGAATTTCTGCAGCTAATTCTTGCAGTGATATATCTTTATTAGCTAGTTTTGAAACATAATAAAGTGTTGATTGAATTAACTCACTTCTTTCTCTCTCAACAATTTGTTGCTCTAAGGAAGCATTAGTCTCTGCAAGTTTTGAAGTTCTTTCTATTACTCTTTTTTCTAATGCATCTTGAGCTTGCTTTCTTTCTAAGGTTAAAGCTATATGATGAGACACGAACTCTAATAAACTTTGTTCTTCAGATCCTAGTTTATTTTTTTCATCATAACTTTTAGCGGCGATAACACCAAAAACATTATTGTCAAGTTTTAATGGAACACCAAGCCAATATAGAGGCTCGGGACCTACAATTACTTTTCTTTGAACAGTAACTACATTATGATTTTCAGGTGTAATTAAAATTGACTTTCCGGTTATCAAAACTTGGCCTGTAGGTGACTTTTCTATTTTTGACTTTTTAATTTTAAGATTTTTTTCAGACATTGATGGTTCTTCAATATCAACCAGATAAACAAAATCCAATAATTCTTCAACCTCATCATAAAGACATATGTAAATATTCTCAGCACCTATTAACTGAAGAATAATTTCATGGACAGAAGAATAAAGAGCTTTCATTGATTCTGCACCAGAAGCTAAGTCAGTAATCTGGTAGAGAGCTGTTTGAAGTTTTTTAGCTTTTTCAGAAATGATAATTTGTTTTTTGAGTTGAGCATTAGATTGGTTAAGTTCATTGGTTCGTTCGAGCACCATAAACTCTAAATAATCTTTATTCTTTTTTCTTTGTATTGCAGCCGCAACATGTTGCGCCACAAAAACCATTAAATCACGATCTTTTTCTGTATAATAAAAATCAGAAAGGTAACTTTGTAAGGTCATTATACCAATTACTTTACCATTCAACTTTAAAGGAATACCTAACCAAGAAATTGTATCAATACCAATTAATTCTAATTTTTTCTCTTCAGCCAACTTTTTAATTTCATCTCCTGTTGTTAATAAAGTTTCCCCTCGACTCATCACATAACCAGTCAAACTATTTTTAAGACTTTCTAGCGGTAGCGCTGAAAAAGAGTCAACATCATAATCATCCATGGTATCAACATAATGGACCATTTTTATACTATCAGATTTATCTTCTTTTATTGCAATATAAAGATTTTCGCTATATAACAAGGTTCCAATAATGGCATGAATTTCGCGATAAAATGACTCGAGTTCAATATCGGTATTGGCCAAATTAGCAATATGATAAAGTGCTAGTTGAGTCGACTCACTTTCTTTTCTTTGCTCTATTTCCTTCTCTAATTCGAACGTTCTTTCTTTTATTCTTTTTTCTAAATTAACGTTATATTGAATTCTATTCAATGCTATAGCGACATGCCTTGCAACAAACTCAAGTAAATCTCTATGCCACTCAGTATAAATAACATCAGATCGATAACTTTGAATAACCATTATCCCTATTGATTCATCATTATCTTTTAAAGTAACACCTAACCATGATTCAAATAAACTACCAATTAATTCAAATTTATATTCTTCAACCAATTCATTTAAGTTACTTTCATCTAACAAAAAAGATTTATTTGAACGAAATAATACAGTTGAAAGAGTATTAACATTAAGGGGTAAGACCATCCCCTCTAGCAATAAGTCATCTTTCTCATCTCTTGCATACTGTATATTGAGATTATTGTTTTCAACTAAACCAATGTAAAAGTTTTCAGCATAAAACAATCCCCTTAGAATCTCATGAAGGCTTCCAAAAAACTCATACAAATCTCCCACATCAGAAGTAAGGTTAGCGATTTCATAAAGCGCATTTTGCAACTTTTCAGCTTTGGTTTTTTCTTCAATTTGATAAGTCAACTGTAGATTTGACTCTTTCAGTGCATTTGTTCTTTTATCAACCAGAGCCTCCAGCTCACTTTGTCCACTTTTTCTTTGAATCGCATTAGCAACAGACTTAGAAATATACTCCATTAACTGGACATCTTTTTCGACAAATACTTTTTCCTTTAAGTAAGACTGTAAAACAATCACACCAATAGTTTCTTCGTCTATTCTTAATGGAACGCCAAGCCAAGAAACAGTTTTGGGGCCTCTTCTAATAATCTCTCCTTGTTCAAAAAGATCATCAATATCTTTTCCCGATAGTAACATTGATTGATTTTTTCTAAATAACAAACCAGTAAGACTACAATTACTCTCAACACTAGATAATTTCATCTCTTTCATCGACATATCATCTTTGGTATCAGAATAATAAACAAACTCTAATTTTTCTCCATCCCCACACTTTAAAACGATATATAAATTTTCAGCATAAATTAAAGTTGAAATTAAACGGTGTATTTCAAAATAAAAGGCATTTAATAAAATTTTTGAATTTGCTAATTCTGCTATATCCAACAAAGTACTTTCTGTTTTCTGTAGCACTCTTCGCCTTTTAATTTCTTCAATTAATTTACTCGATCTTTCAAAAAACTTTTTTTCTAACTCTATTTTTTGTTTTTTTCTTAGCAATGCTGACGCAGAAGTATTTGCAATATAATTAAACAATTCACATTGCCAAGGTTGAAACTGATTATTTTCATCATAACTTTGTATTACAATAACACCAATTGTTTTATCTTCGACAATAAGAGGAGCTCCTAACCACGACTTAGCAAGTATTTGTTGTTTTTCTAATGGAATCTTTTTTTGAATTTCATTAAGCTCATCATCGTTAAGTAATAATGCAGAACGTTGCTGAAACAAATAAGTTATAATATTTTTTTCTGCTAATAAAACCGTCGGCTGTTCATATATTGCCAACTCAAATTTCTGTTTATTAATATAATAGGTATTTTCAAGAGCATTTTTCTTACTGTTTAATAAAGCTACATAAAAGTTTTCTGCATAAAGAAGTTCAGAAATAATCTTATGAAGTGATTTAAAAAATGTATAAAAATCCTCAACTCCTGTTGCAAGTTCTGATATTTTAAAAAGAGCTTGTTGTAGTCGTTTATTATGAGTATCTTGTTGAACTCTTAAGAAGAGCTTACTCTTTAGCTCATCAATTTCTTGATTTTTTTGCTGGATAAGCTTTTCGGCATCTCTTATTTTTGCAATAGGTAATTTTTCTGAGGCTTGATGCTCAGAACTTCGTGCAGTCAACTTTTCGTCACTTCGTCGCGACATACACATTCATATGGTTAACTAAGGAATAGCTCCGGGAATTAAAAGTATGGTTGATAATAATGATAAATTCCACTATTTATCACTTAAAAAAAACGGAAAATTCTTTATTTTCTATTAACTTAGCATTTAGAGTAATTGATAAATTGCTTAACACTGATAGAACAGGCAAACAACAGTAGAATATAACTTAACTCACTTATCTCAATGAAGTTTCAATATTACTGATTTAAAAGGTTTTTTCTATGCCAAGCGGCTACCATTAGGCAGTTCTTGATCAACAGAGGTAAGCACAACAGCACCATCAGCACGATGAAAACCAGTGACTAAACATTCCGACATCATGGGACCTATTTGTTTTGGAGGGAAGTTAACCACAGCAACAATTTGACGCCCGATTAAATCATCAGGTTGATATAGTTGAGTAATTTGAGCACTTGTTTTTTTAACACCTATCTCTTCACCAAAATCGACTTTTAATTGATAAGCAGGTCGACGAGCCTCAGGAAAAAGCTGAGCATCAATAACGGTACCTACACGAAGCTCTACTTTTTGAAACTCATCCCAAGTTAAATCAGTCATAAAACTCTCACTTTCTTTTAGGCTTATAATTCTTATTAAATGACTTTAAAGACGACTAAATATTAAGCGCTAAATAAATATTGTCGTCAACCATGACATCAAGTAAGATCACTGGCTAATAAAGTCACTTAACCCTAACGTAAATAGACATGCAGCAGTCTAAACCTAAAGTATCCGGGTCTAAAAAGCAAGCAAACCAATCAAATGGCATAATCAGAATAATTGGTGGTTCTATGCGAGGAAGAAAACTAAGGTTTTCAACTGTTGATGGATTAAGGCCCACCCTCGATAGAGTTAGAGAAACGTTATTTAATTGGATTTCGCAGGATGTTGCAGGAGCAACTTGTTTAGATTTATTTTCAGGTAGTGGTGCTCTTGGCTTTGAGAGTGTTTCTCGTGGTGCAGCTCATTTAACTATGGTTGAGAAAAGCGCTAAAGTATCTCAAAATTTGAAGAAAAATTGTCAACTGCTAAATTTAGAAAACGTCCAAATATACAACCAAAGTTATGAGCTATTTTTGAAAAAAAATAGTCAGCAATTTAATTTAGTCTTTCTTGATCCGCCTTTTGGTAAGAAAATATTAGGTGATATAGAAGAAAAACTAACACCGCATTTATCTCATGGTGCCTTGATTTATATCGAGCAAGAAAAATCCGAAGAAAGTTTCAAACCTAGTTCCTGTTGGTTAAAAATAAAATATAAAAGTACAGGCAGTCTGATTTATGCGCTTTATCGCTATTCCCCGTAAGCTAACACTTCAATATTTAGCTTGCTAAATTTCAAACACCTGCAACAGTAATAAAAATATTCTACACCTTTCTAGTAACCTCATTACCTAGTGACAAAGCTCGAAAATGTTTTAACTGCTTGTGACCAAACAGTTTAACAGCACCATAAACCAACAGTATTGTTCCAACTAACAATAATAACCCATCAATCATTACACTAAATGAATACTCAAAGCCAAAGCGTTTAAAATGCATACCACTAGTTGCGATCATCAAAATACTAAGGCAAAAAATCAATAATAAACGTGTTATTTGAGATTTTTTAATTAATAAACTAGCTCCTAAAGCAGGCAACATCCCTCCCCAAAAACCAATAATAGGCGCTATCAGTAACAAACTACTAATAGCAGCACAGCTAAGTCCAATTGGAGTTCCCCAAACAATAGCTACCCAACAATCATTTAAGAAGCTCTCCGCTTTTCTACGAGCAAACCATATATTCACTCCAGATACACAGATAATAGTCAACGCAAAACCTAAAAGACTATAAAGTATCTTGATGAGAAAACTATCAAAATGTCCAAAATGCAGCCGATAAACAGAGTAAGCGATCTGTTGTCCAATAGGGCCATCTGATAAATGTTGATAGTTTATTAGTTGACCATTAGAGTCAAACCGATAAATTTCAGAGTAAATAAGCCTTTTGGGAAGCGTTGCTGCAATTTCAATAAACTGAGCTGGCGTATTCATTTTTTGCGCAACGAGATAAATAGGAATTGCATCAGGCTCAAATAATTTCAATGACTGCATAGCTGCTTCAAAATTGAGTGGTTGAACAGCTTGATTAAGCTCAGGATCTTTTCCATAAACAGTATCAATAACAGCAGCACGATTATTATCAAAAAAAACAAACGCAGTCACACTAATAAATACACCAGCTAAACCGATAAATGCTCCTGTGGCGCCAATAATAAAATAGAAAGGAGTTCCCCATACCCCAAGACGATTATGTAGAACTGCCTGCTCCAAATGTTTGTTTCCTCCCCACCGAAAACGAAATGCATCTTTAAATATACGAGGATGAGCAAGCAATCCGGATATAATCAAACTACATAATACGACGCCAATAATACCAACAATAATTAAACCAATTGTTTGTGGTAAGTGTAAATTAATATGTAATTCTTTTAATAGGTGAGTCCACCCTTTAACAGGCATTTCTGATAAACGTCCACCGGCATTCACAAACCATTCTTTTTCATCTCCAGAAATATGAGTCCGTGGATTAGAGTCGGTTGGAAATACTAAATATAATGATTCAGGTACTTTATCAACTCTTGCGAGAAACTGTTCAAAAGCTTTATTGATCAAATTGGGTGAATAGCTAGAATACTCTTCTATTTGAGGTTGCTCCCACCTTTCAAACTCTTCATAAAACACAACTAAGCTACCTGTCAGGCAAATTAAATACATAAGTGCACCAGCACAAAGCCCTATCCAAGAGTGACTTGACAAGCTGTTTTTAACAAAAGAGACTGTTGGTTTTATTTTCATATTAATAGCCAATATATAGTGTTAAAACAGATATTCCTAAAATACACAGTAACTGAATAAAAGGTTTAAAAAGACGACTTGATGCGCATACCCAATAGCAAACAACAGCCCATAAAATAGGAAATAAAAGTGCGCTAAATACCAGACTATTTGTCTGACTTGCAGGCATCCATTGAATTAATAATAAACAAAAGCAACAGCAAACTAACATTGACATAGGAACAGAGACTAAAAAAGTTCCCACAGCATGATAAACTTGATAGCGTCCTAAATATTTAAATTCTCGCATATATTCCTGAGAGTTCCGCGGTTTAACTTGACGATTTACCAATACAAATATCCAGGCAAACAGCGCAGAAAATAGTAACCAATAAACAAAACCAAACTCCCAGCCTTTAACAACACACCATAGATACAAGACAATAAAGTTTACGCACCAACTCGCTTGTAAAAGACGCAATAGTTGACGTTTCCAAGCCAAGAAAATACCAGCCACACTGATGCCAGTTAAAATGACACTAAAAATAAAAGCAAACAATTACCCCTCCATTTACAACTCATTAAAGCGATATAACTTTGCGAAAAACTCAACTTTGTGTCTAAAATTTATAACGAAAGTTTGCAGTAACCGTTCTTAACTGACCATAAAAACAATCACCCCGATCTAAACAAGTTGTCACCACAGACTTATCACTCAGATTGTCAATATTGATACTAAAATCATATTGTTCATTTTCAAATCCCAACATAAAATCAAATAATGTATAACTGTCCGTATGATATGGAATATTGGTATTAATAAGAAAATGAGTTTTACCAACATATCGAATACCAGCACCAACCTTGAACCCTTCTCCCCAAAATTCTGGACGATAAGTTACCCAAGTAGACAGCATTTGTTCAGGTATAGAATTAAGTGATTTGCCAGCTTGATCTTTTGCGTCAGTTTCAGCAAAACTTGCATAAACATCTGCACTTTCCCACTCCAACTGTGCTTCTAGCTCAAAGCCATCGATATTTACTTCACCAATTTGAAGTTGTTCAGTCGGATTATCTGGATTAGGAACTAATCGGTTTTTTTCTAAGATATCAAAGTAGCTTGCAGTGATCAGATGTTCTGTTCCTTGTGGCTGAAACTTTATACCTATCTCTTTTTGCTCACCTCGTTTAGGCTTATAGGCTTCTCCACTAGGTGCACTGCTGGCAATAACATCAAAAGATTCAGAGTCTGAACCTATTGATTGACTAATGGTTTATTACAATCCAACGGCTGAGGAAATTGCGGGAAGGTTGAGGTAAAACGGAGGGGCGAAAGCCCCTTTTCTGTATAAACTATTTGGTTTTGTCGATTTCGTTTGCAATAGCATTACTTAACAATCTCATTTTTTGTGCCATCCTTCGGGCATTAATAGTTGATTGCTTATCAACCTTATTAAGCTCTTTATCAAGATAGTCACTTAATTGCTCTTGCTTACTCTTCATTATCAATACCTTCTATCTCTTTTAAAACTCTACGAAAAGTTAAGTCATCTTTAGGATAAAGTACTCGTCCCTCGTGGTCTTCACCATTGGCCTTATCAAGCTCATCAAGTTCTTTACCAAGCCCATCATAACAGCGACCACTTTTAATCATTTCCTTTTCAGCCTCTTCCAATTTTTTGTCAATTTCGTCGGGGCCAAATTCGCTCATTTCAATTAAAGCCTCATTATTAAATGTGTTGTTTCTCCGCGATAATTCTCATTTCGCCTCTTGATAAGGCTAAATCAAAGCGTCTAGCTGCGCTACGAGTACCGTACTCATAATATAACTTAACCCAATCCCAACTTGCTGCTCTATTAGGTTTTGCCCAACACTCTTTCCAAGTGTTTGCAATTTGAGCATGTTGCAAGCTTATTTCGCTAGCACTAATTTTTAAATACTTATACCTTTCCTCTACCTTTCTGCATATTTTCCCTCTTAACTCAGAATGAAAAGTTGCCATTTGTCGCCAAGTCAGGCTTTGATATTCAGTACTCATAATTCCCTTTGTTTGGATAGTTTAGATTTTCTGCATTATACCTCACTTGTATTATCCCAAATAAATGACTCAGCTCACAGATGGTCATTAATTTCCATTTTATCGAGCCTTGGGATTTTCAATAAATTAATTGCACTATCATTTTTGAATTCGGTTACAACCGTTTCAAACTTGCTGTGTGGAATTTGTCATTTGAGCAAAAAAACTCGATTTCGGATATCTTGGGACAAATTTTTGTTGGATTGTTTCTATAATCAATAGGGTGGGTAATCAATAAACCCGCGCAATCTTATTACAACCCAATCTCAATTACAAATAACAATCAATATCATTTCAAAACAAAAATAAATGAAAGAAATGGTCAGTATGCAAGCCTATGACTTGCCTGCTAATCTATATCTCAGGTAAATAAATATAAAAATAACGATTAAGTTGTCGATTTTGCTGAAGCCGACTCGTCTCTATTAAGCTAATCAGTCTAATAGTCAGTCTGATTTAATCGTTTTTTAATAATTTTCAACCATTTCAATAGGAGAAACACATGCAATTTCTTTGTTTAATTTACGAAGCAGAATCACTAATGACCTCTAGAACCGAAGAAGAAAACAATCAGATATTTAAAGGATATATGGACTTTACAGAAGAAGTCAGGGAGTCAGGAAAGTTGGTTGCTGGTGATGCGCTTCAACCGACAACGACAGCAACAACCGTGAGAGTAAGAAACAACGAAACTCTGTTAACTGATGGGCCATTTGCAGAAACTAAAGAGCAATTGGGCGGGTATTACCTTTTAGAATGCGACTCACTTGAAGAGGCAATAGAGTTAGCAGCCAAAATACCAAGTGCTGCGTCAGGTTCAATCGAAGTAAGACCAATTATGGTCTTTGATCAGTAAATTACATTATCAAGGCATAAGCCCGCTAGTGGTTTCATGCCTTGCTTTTAGCAAACTATCTAGTAAATCTGATAAACTCACTAACACCATATTTACTCGCTTTGCTTATAATTCATTATATTTATGATTAACTCCCTTATTCAGGCATCCTACCCACAAGCATTAGCGAAGTTGATCAGCTCATTAAAAACCATAGAATATGCTGAAGAATATTTACAAATAGCCGTTGAACAGGCACTAATCCATTGGCCACAAAATCAGCCTGATAACCCTACTGCCTGGTTAGTAAAAGTTGCCTTAAATAAATATATCGATTTTTATCGGCGCCAAAAAAGACAGGTTTCTCTGAAATATGTTACAGAACAAGAAATAACTCCAGATCTTAATGAAGAAGCACTATTACTCAGTTATAACGATGACTTATTAAGACTGATATTTACCTGTTGCCATCCAGCGTTAAATCAGGAAACGCAAATCATTTTAGCATTAAAGCATGTACTAGGCTTAAATGTTTATCAAATAGCCAGCGCTTTAATCATTAATAAATCAACTCTTGAACAACGATTAATACGAGCTAAAAAAAAGATCACCGCCAATAAAATTAACTATGAGACACCTCCACCAGAAAAATGGTCGGTTCGCTTAAATGGTGTATTAAAAACCATCTATCTACTATTTAATGAAGGTTATCTTTCATCAGATAATGGCGCACCTATCAAAAGCGATATGTGTAAAGAAGCGATAAGGTTGGCGCGATTACTCTGTATTTGTGTTAAAAATGATCCTGAAGTTTTAGGCCTACTCGCTTTAATGCTCCAGCAAGACGCTCGCTCTCCGGCGCGATTTGATAAAAATGGAGAATTTATACTGCTTTCTGAGCAAAACCGTTCTCTTTGGCGACAAGTTCATATCCAAGAAGCTAATATTTTGGTTGAAAAAGCCCTCAAACTAGGAAAAGGGACACCTTATGCAATTCAGGCAGCCATAGCAACACTGCATAATAACGCCCAAAGTACGCAAGAAACGGATTGGAAGCAAATTTTTCAGCTTTATCAATTGCTCATTCAATTAGACAGCAACCCTGTTATTCAACTCAACGCTGCAATTGCTCAATTCCAAACAGGAAGTTATGAAGAAGCAATACAAAGTGTTATTAAGCTAACCCCTCATTTAAAAAACTACCGTCATTTTTATACAACATTAGCAGGCTTATACTACGAAAATAACCAGCTGAGTTTAGCTTTAACCTACTATAGAAAAGCAAGCACAATCACTAGAAGCGATAGTGAAAAACAATTCATAAAATCTCGTATTAGCAGCTGTAATACTCGAATCAAATAAGTTGTGCTAATAAATCCTACTGACTTTTTAGGGCTTTATGCATAATAAACGAATCAACAAAACCAAACTTTTTATGCCTAAAGCCATTAGGAACGGTGCCAATAATTTGATAACCCAATGATTTCCATAGTTTAACAGCAATTTGATTGGTAGAAACTACAGAATTAAACTGCATAGCCAAATATCCCAAATCAATTGCTACTTGCTGTGAGTGTAGACACATCGATTTAGCAACCCCTTTACCCCGCGCCTCCTCAGAAACCATGTAGCCACAATTACACACATGACTTCCAGGTCCCATTGCATTAGGCTTTATATAATACGATCCTAAAACCTGTTCACCATTAAGAGCAACATAACAATATTGCGGGGAAGTACACCAAAGCTCATAAGCTTGCTCGTAACTCATGTCTGAATTAAACGAATAGGTTTCTTGCGCCTGAACGGTCGATTCAAAAGTTGGCCAAAATATCTCAAAATACTCAGAGGACATTACCTTTATTTTCATAAAAAACTCTTTAACAAATTAATAGTAATTAATACCGACTGTACTGACTCAGCATGAATATATTCTTCTAAATTACTGTATTTAGCTATACTTAAAACAACAAGTTACACTAGCATGGCGGTATAATGAGTAAAATATTTTTATTTCTAAGTATTATAATGTCAAGCTTTAGCTTGCAAGCTGCCTCAAATGATTTAATGAGAGTTGGAACAACCTTATGGCCAGGATATGAACCCATTCATTTAGCAGAAAAATTAGGCTATTTTAACGGCCATAATATTCGAACGATCGATTATCCATCAACCAATGAGGTACTTAGAGCTTTTAAAAATCATACGCTAGAAGTAGCCGCACTAACATTAGATGAAGTCGTTAGCTTACAAGAAATCAACCTACCGCTCAAAATTATTTTAGTTTGCGATATATCCTATGGTGGTGACGTGATTGTTGCCAAACCAAGTATTGGATCAGTTGAGCAATTAACCGGAAAAAGAGTCGCGGTAGAAAGTACTGCAGTTGGTGCTTATATATTGAGCCGAGCGCTTCAACAAAACCAATTAGCTCTTAGTGATATTAAGATTATAAATATGGATGTGAGTATGGCTGTCACAGCCTTAGAGAAAGACATGGCTGATGCTTTTGTTACCTACGACCCCATAAAAACCAAGTTAATTAATAAAGGCTTGAAAGAAATATTTAGCTCTAAAAGCATACCCGGTGAGGTAGTTGATGTTTTAGTTGTTCATCAATATTATTATGATAATTACCCTAAAAAACTATCTATTCTAGTAAAGTCTTGGTTTCATGCCTTAGATGAAATGAATAAAAATCCAAGTAAAAGCTATCAATATATTGCTCAGCGCATGAGAATTTCTTCTGAAGAAGTCGCTCAAAGTTACAAAGGGCTAATACTACCTGGAATTGACAAAAACCATGAAATGTTAAAAGGAAAAAAACCTGAGCTAAAAACAACCATGTTAAGGTTAATTAATATTATGCAACAAATTAACTTATTAGATAAAAAACCTAAAATATCAGACATTTTTACTGATGAATTTCTCCCTAAAAAATAATGCGAATTTCTTTAAAGTTTTTATTGTCTTTATTATTACTTGGTTTTGCCATACTAACAACTTTTATCGTTTACTTAATCACCCAACAACAAATAACAAAACAGGTTACAGATGTTGTTACTCATCAACTTTATGGTGACTTGAGTCTGATTCAAAGTGAGTATGAACGGTATATAGTTTATGGGTATGAAAATGGAATTAATCAGTCTGTCGCGAGTAAAGCATCAGAAATTGATATACTCCACCTAATTGTTACCAAACCCAATGGTAAAATACGTGCATCAACATCTGCAATTGATGTTGATAAGCACTGGATGCAACTACCTTATCATTTCAACTCCAAACAATACCAATGGGTTATTGAGCATAATACTCCATCTATCAAACTATCCCCCGACAACAATTGGATTGATGGTATGATAACCATATGCCAAAGTAACTTTAAAGTGAGCTTAAGAAGTAAAAAGTGTGGTGTTGCCATTTATCGAAAAAACTTAAAATATAATACCGAAATAGCAACCCAGAGAATATTACAACAATCATTATATATTGGCATGGGGAGTATTTTTAGTGCACTGTTGATTTTAACAATCACACATTTTTTAATTACTAAACGGGTTATCTGGATTAAAAAAGTACTTCAACGTTGGATAAATGGCGACAGAAATGCTCGAATACATTTAAAAGTTAATGATGAGCTTGCAGATATTGCATCATTAATTAATGAACTGGTAGAGCGTTTTAGTTTAGAAGAAGAGGCATTAAAACAGAGTGAACAACTTAAACAAGCAATTATTAATGGTGCAAACTACTCAATTATATCAACAACACCAGAAGGTATTATCAAATCATTCAATAAGTCAGCAGAATACTTACTTGGCTTTAAAGCTGAAGAGCTCGTTAATAAATTAACCCCTGAAGTCTTTCATGATAAAGATGAAATTAGTGAAAAACTAATCGAACTGAATCATAAGTTTGGCATTAATGTTAAACCAGGACTTAATGTGTTTATTGCTATTCCAAGTATGGGGGAAGTTTATGAAGATGAATGGACTTACATTCATAAAACTGGAGAGCGTATTCCTGTCCACTTATCGATAATGGCTCTGTTTAACGAACAAGATAAAATTGATGCTTACCTTTATATTGCTTATGATATTTCAGAAAAGAAAAAGGCTGAAGCAGACTTGGTTTTAGCTGATAAAGTATTTAATAATACAAGCGAAGCGATCATGATTACTGATGCAAACTTAAGAATTATCAACATTAACCAAGCCTATACGGATATTACAGGCTATTCAAGAGAGTATGCATTAGGGCGAAGAGCGAATATAGCAGCATCAAAAAAACATGATAAAGAATTTTATCAACAAATGTGGAAAACAATTAATATTCAAAACTCCTGGAGTGGTGAAATTTGGAATAGAAGAGCGAATGGAAACCTGTTTCCAACCTGGTTAACAATCAATACAGTAAAAGAAAAGGATAAAAATGTCACTCATTATATCGGGTTATTTAAAGATATTACTAAACAAAAATTAGCCGCTGAAGAGCTAGAGAAATTAGCTTACTATGATCAACTAACTCAACTACCTAACCGAGTTTTATTCAACGAACGTTTAGAACGTGCAATTATTAATGCAAACCGCAATAATTCTCGCTTTGCGCTCATGTATATGGACTTAAATCGCTTTAAATTTGTTAACGATACTTATGGTCACGAAGTAGGTGATGAGTTATTAATTCAAGTAGCACAACGTTTAACACTATGTGTTAGAGAATCAGATACAGTTGCTCGACTAGGAGGCGATGAATTCACCATTATTCTTTCTGAACAAAAACAGCATATTAATTTGAACGATATTTCTCATATTGCTAACAAATTATCTGAAGCTATTAATCAACCATTTAATATCGATAATCTTAAGCTGTATGTAGGAACCAGCATTGGTATAGCGATGTATCCTGATGATGGAATAAATACTTCTAGCTTATGTAAAAATGCAGATACCGCAATGTATAGAGCTAAAGAGTCAAGTGCGAATGATTATAAGTATTTTGCAGAATATATGAACAAAGAAAATCATTCTCGCCTTGAACTAGAAGCGGCTTTACGAACAGCAATGACAAACAGCGAACTCTCTCTTTGCTACCAACCAATTGTCAATATGTCTAGCCAAGCTTTGCTTGGTTTTGAATGTTTACTTCGCTGGAATCATCCCGTATTAGGTAATATATCTCCAGAGCATTTCATACCAATTGCTGAAGATTTAGGTTTAATTAGTAAACTAGGTGAATGGGTTTTTAGTAATGCAATACATCAATTAAAAGAATGGTTTGAAATGTTTTCACAATCATTTTTTATAACGGTTAATGTTTCAGCTAAACAACTACAGTCGACAAGTTTTATTCAATCAATTATAACTAGGGTAACCGAGGAAAAATTAGACCCAAGCAATATTCATATTGAAATTACAGAAACAAGTGTTATTTCAGATCACTCATCAGCAATTGAAAAACTAAAACAACTACGCAAGTTTGGATTTAAAATTTCCATTGATGATTTTGGCACAGGACAATCTTCATTAAATTATCTTAAGCAGTTTCCTATTAATACAATTAAAATCGATAAAACCTTTGTTAAAAGTGCTGAAGTAGACACTGTTGATTTATCAATTGTTAAGGCCGTATTATCAATAGCAAAAAGTATGAAGTTAGAAGTTATTGCAGAGGGTGTAGAAACGCAATCACAAGAAAAGTTATTATTGAGTGAAGGCTGTACTATTGGACAAGGATATTACTACGCAAAACCACTTACCCCTCAAAAAGCAATTAAATTTTTAAATCAATTGGAAGAATCTAATGTCGACTAAACTTTTTTAATTTAAAGCAGCTTGATTAAGCAAAACCTTAATCAAGCACAACTAATCAAAAATCATCAATTAGTATAACGACCTACCAATGTCACACCAGAAAATGAACGATAAGCTCTTACTTTTATATAATATTTTCCACCAGAGTAAGTTCCCAAACATGATTCTGAATTTCCATTTTTATACGGACGACAGTCATAAGTAGAAGTTGTTGGCTTAGATCCATAACGCACATAAAGATCGGCATCACCCGTTCCACTAGAAATACTAAATTTAATATTTTTAGCACCTGAAGGTATGTCCATAACATAATCCAAATCATATCCTTTGCTTGCTTTTAAATTATTTTTAGGCACACCATTTTTTAAAATATTGGACGGTGTCGGGGTACCACTACGAAACCCTGCAACAGTTGCCGCAGTCAAGTTAAGTACTCGAACATTATCACTTCTAGAACTCGTTCCCATAGCCCTACCGTTTCGTGTTTTATTTGGATTCGACCACCAGTTAATACGACGGCAACCACCAGAGCAGTTATATGCCATCACTGTTCTCCATTGACGTTGCGGATCTTGGTAGCCATGTCCAAAACGATAAGGAGAGTTACTACCATCTCTTTCTGGATTGTGACGAGCAGATTGTAAATGACCAATTTCATGTCCAAACGAATAATAACCCGTTGCGCAATCTTGTGCAGTAACAGCAAACGCACTACTCGCTCTAGCTCCAATCGCAGCAGCTTTACCGCAGGCACTACCATTATCAGGGACTATTAACATAACTACATCTGCACTGTATTGATTTCTTAAGTTATGCACATTATCCATATAGCCATCACTAGTTGACTTCAGTCGATTTAAATCAGTTGATATGCTGACTTCATTATAATTAACAGCCTGAAGGTGCGCTAATTGTACAGACGCATTCACACCACTATTAGCATAACCTTGATTTGTCTCTGCAATCGCCAAATCAATTAAACCTGGAATATCATTCACTTCTGAGCGAACACCATTTGAATAAACCACTAAAACTCGAATTACAGGATCAGCAATATTACTTTGTGATAAATAATTTTGACTTGCTTGCTCTATTAACTCATTAGACATCTCTGTTTCTAGCTCTTCAATCGAACCAGCAGGATGATCTGGCTTTATATTATTTTCGTTAATTTCCATCACCAAGTGCTGGCCGCTTGCCAAAGGCTGAATTTTAAATAGTCGGCCATTCGCTCTAATTGTTCCTGTCACTTTATTACCACGTACAACTAAAATAACATTATCATCTAATAATGGGGCCTCGCTTATTAAATGATTGGTATTGTCAGACTTGATTCTACCTTTCCAAATAGTACTGCCTAATGAACTAACTGATGAGGATATTTTATTAACATCATAATAAAGGTTAGGATTTATTTTTAATGTCAATACATTTAAGTTTTCTGATAATGCACCCGGGTTAACATCATAAATATAGGCATCTTGAATACTCGCATTTTTAGCTCTTAATTGATTGACTTCAGTTAATGAGCGATTTGATACGCTAGATGATAGGAAAGATTCCGTTTTAAAAAGTTCTACAGCACTAGCATTCAAACTAGAAAAAATAACGGTACTCAATAGCCATGCTAATGTACTTTTATATTTCATTTTATTATCCTTTACGTTATGAGTTTGATAAATTGATATTTTTATTATTACTTCACCCTTTATTTTGAAATAACAAAGGAATAGAAATATTATCTATCAGCTATTAAATATCTAGCATGGAATTCACATAATGATTTTATTAGCCTAGTTCTTTTTTTTAAATTGTTTTTTGTGTGAACCAATCGAGTTTAAACAACAGAAACATCAGCACAAAATTTTTTAGGCGCATTTAAAAGAAACTGAATTAAATAGCATAATAAAACACATTTTGATATAAAGCGTTCACATTGACACTTATAGCATTCGATAAAAGAATAGACCTATTCCATACATGCATAGCAAAATAGAATTAAGTAGAAAAATTAATCATTAACATTTAAAATTATTTGAAATTTTATTGTTAAAACGATTATTCTAACTCACGATAGTAAAAATCATTTAACACAATATTGCTGTTGATAGTAAGAGTAAACTTTAAAAGTAATGTTTCATATCAATAGATACGTTCACCCTGACTATATAAAAATGAATAACAAATAATGAATGACTACAAAAGTTTAAATGAAGTAAAATACTCTTCATTTAATCACGCACTCTCAGTAAAAGAAGTACGTTCTAAAGCTCTTTCAAAAGGAATAGTATGGGCAGAGTACGCTCAATCCAATGACTATATTCATTACTGTAATAGTCAACAACACACACTCCGTTTATATTTAGACGGAGATTATACGAGCAATCAAAAAAACAATTCAATATCGAGTGGAAGCTTAGGCTTAATTTGTTTGCTCCCCAAAGGCAGTTCTAGTTCGTGGAAGGTGACACCTAACGAATCGATCATTCACCTTTACTTTAGTGATAGTTATATAAAGCAGTTAGCAGTTACAATATTTGATATTGATCCACGGGCATTATCGTTACCTGAAATCATATATTTAGAAAATAAAGTTCTGGAAAATAAAATTCGCAATAGTATATACAATAAAAACTGGCAAGCTCTTCAAGACAATTTTATTTTAGAACATTCAACTCAAAAAATATTAGTTACTTTATTAAAAGAAATAAACATCAAACAGTTTTCAACAGTAATAAAGGGAGGTTTATCACCAAAGATTATGAATGATGTCTGCCAATTTATTCAAACCAACTTTCACCGCCAAATTTTTCTTGCCGAATTATCAGCAATATCAGGTTTAAGTGATTTTCATTTTTGTCGTATGTTTAAGCAAAGTACTGCACAAACCCCACAAGAGTACTTGTTAAATATCAGAATAAACAAAGTGAAAGAACTCTTATTATCATCCAAGCAGAGCTTATCGGATATATCACTTAAATGCGGCTTCTCAAATCAAAGCCATATGGGAAGATATTTTAAAAAATTTACTGGCGTTTCACCAAGTATATTTCGTAAAAATACATTAAATCATTCACCCCAATTTTTATATAAAAAATGATATTAGGCATAGACTTGGTCTTTTCAAACTTTTAATATTTCATCACCATTTATCAGCATATAAACTAACTATCATTTAGCACTTCATTTCTTTTTTTGAATACCAAAAAAAAGAGCACCAATGTTATAAGTAATGAAACACCAAAAATCACATAAAGCAGGCTGTAATTTGCAATAATGGAATCTTCACCTGAAACCCCAGCGACATACCCAACCAACATATTTGTTGCCATCGTTAACAAAGAATAAATTGCTAGACTAGAAGCTATAGCATTTTTGGGGCTATATTGAGCAACTAATGACATTAATATCGGAGAAAAAAATAGCTCAGATATAACAAATAATACCTCAATAGCAACAATCCATATAAACATATAAGTATCTGGAATTAAAGGAAGGACATACCCCATAACCATCCAATTTGTTGAAAAAATTGCCATACCGATGAAAAGTTTAACCCACGAGCTTACCTTCCAAAAAAACCATATTACAGAGAGAAGTATTAAACCGAAAAAATAGAGTAAAACATAAATATATTGTATGAACTCTTCACTAACTTCAAATGGCTGCTTAATTCCTTGCCAAACATCCTCAGCTATATCGAGAGAAAAGTAGTAGACGATTGATAATACCGAAAAAAATAAAACATTTTTTACTTCCTTTAATTTTATTGAGTAACCAATTAGTGGCTCAACGATTTTTAACTTTATATTCCGCTGGCCTAACCGAAGAACCATAAAGGCTATAAAAACAAGAAAAATGGCTAAATAAAACCCATAATTCCAACCATAGCTTTCAGCCACTACCGCAATAGATAGCGGACCTAATAGAGCGCCAAGATTTATAGCGACTTCATTTAAATAAAATACACCATCTTGTTTTTCTGGTTTGTCATAGCATTGAATTGCAATTAATGCTTGGCTAGCAGATTTAAATAAACCAACGCCTACGGCAATAACCAATAATCCAAAGGTAATGGTATTAACTCCTCCTAATGAAAGAATAAAAGTACCAATAGCCAAAAGGAGTAATCCCCAATAAATGACTTTTAATTTTTCAAATGCAAAGTCAGCTAATAAACCACCAACGATACAAAAAAAGTAGACTGCAAGTGTGAATAAGCCATACTTCTTAAACGCTTCTGCTTCATCAAGACCAACACTACCATCATGAACAGCGCCAACCAAAAATAGTATTATTATCGAGCGAATTCCAAAATACACCAACCTCTCTAAAGAAGTTGAAATATAAAGATAAGTTAAACCTAAAGCCGATGATTGAATATCACTCAAGATAGCTCCCTAAAATTAATAAATATTTTTATATGATTATTTTGATTAACTTTAACCAGGATAAAAAATTTCATTCATTTCACGTGACCAATTATAAATATGTGAACCTGTGATATATGAACTGTAAATAATAGCAGACTGTTCAAGCTCAAGCGTATCAACAGATACAGTCGCTAAATTAGCATTGTTGCCATAGCTAATTAAAAACTGTGATTGATCAACTGTTAACTCAACACCTCTAGGTCGAGGCATATCTAATACTTTTAACAATTTTCTATCAGCAATAGACCAAAAAGTTACCATATTACCGTCGGGGTGAGTTACCACCGCAATTCTTTTTTTATTATGTATACTAACACTTAATGCTTCACCTAACATTTTTTGAGTAACGGCTTCAGGATTGCTAATAGATTCTAAGCGCTGTCCTTTTGGCCGAATACTCACTCCACCTAAGTGCTCTTTTCCTAAACCCGCTCTTGGTGCAGAAACCACAACAAGATCTCCTTTTTCCCCAATAGCTAAATGGCCAGTATTTAATTCAGCTCTGGTTAACTCAACTTTTTCAATCAATTTCTGTGAATTTACATCAATATAAGTAACAGAAGGTGGCTCTCCATTTTTATCTCCACCACCATTAGTCACCACTAAAGTTTTGCCATTATCAATTAGTTTACATTCATGTGGTTCTTTCCCATACGAAGGAAATTCACCAAGATAAGTTAAATCAGAGCTATTTCGAATACCAATTAAGCCATTCAAACCGGTTAGTTCTGTTTCAGTAGAAAATAATATTTTTCCATCTAAAGAGTAAGCTCCGTGACCATAAAAATAACGATTATTAATTTTAGGAATACTTCGAGTGATTTTTCGGCTAGAGAGATCATACTCGCAGGCATGAGGCCCTTTTTTTTCAAAAATAGCGAGCTGATTTTTATTCGTTGGATTTCGGTGAATACCATGTGCCAGAAAAACCATAGGTGTTAAATCACGAACCTTAGTTTCTAAATTAACTACTGAAAGTACAAAACTGATCTGCTTTTCACCATCTTTGATATATTGCCCTCCACCTAAAATAATATTGCCGTTATTATGACTAGTCGACTGAGTACAGGCAGTTAACATTGCAGACATGCTTGCTAAGATAAATTCTCGGCGGGTTAATTTCATTATATTTTTCTCAAAAATAATTAACAGGCTAAAATTCTAGTAGTCGTATGGCAACACTCATTCCATCCACACTCCAGTGTTGCTTGATTTCATTATAAATAACTCTTGCTAATAATATTTTTTCTGTTTTATTTTGGTAAATCACCAACATTTTACAAAAATGGTTATGTTCTTTTTTAAAGTCAATGAGTTGAATGTCCTTAATGACTTCTTCATCATCTATTTTTCTTCTCTTTGACCACGATTTTGTTATTATTTCATACTTCATATTAATATTTTTTGATCTTCTTCAATAATTTATACCTATAGACATTAGCCGAATTTCGCCTTGATAAGTTCCCTGTCGAGAAACCTCAAAATACCACCACTGAGCATTCGGGTTAAAAGCATTTCCAGACTCAATCGTAATGTTTTGCTCATAAAGCGTATTAACTGTTTCTGGCGCATTAATCGCCCCTGTTCCAATAGAACCATAGGTTTCAAAACTCATACCATGTTCAAAACTAACTGGCGTTACAGTTAGCATAATTGTTCCTGCAGTATCATTTACCACTTGATAAAAAAACTTCAACTCAACAGAGCCACTTCGATAATTACCTGGCCTTTGAATAGTGAATGATAAATTCCCCCCATTTCTAGCCCAATTAATACCTCGACTATGGACCGTTATGCCAGGGCTTGCTTGATTATAAGATAAAGAATGAGCAGGAAAAGTTAGTTGGTTAATTCGGCTGCATGAGCTTAATATAAAGACTAAACTCAAAGTTATTAATGCTAATTTGATTTTCAAAAGTCGCCTCCTTTCAGCAAAAATCAAGCTAAACTCCTCCTACTATATATCATTCTTTTACCACTTGTCATCTAACACACAGTTTCTTTGGTCTTCATAAATCATGATAAAACTTGTGATAATTGGCTCAAATATTGGCCGAACCAATCGATTTTGTCAGCTAAAAGGTTCCCTAAACATAGGCTTATCTGTAGAATTATCTTCTTTTAAGTTTCTTAGTTGGAATATGTTATGGGCAGAGCCTATCAAAATAGAAAAGAGTCTATGGCAAAAACCTCCGATGCCAATGCTAAAATTTATAGTAAATATAGTCGAGAAATCTACGTGTGTGCAAAATCTGGAGGACATGATATTGATGGAAACTTGGCTTTGCGAGGCTTAATTGATCGTGCAAAGAAAGACCAAGTACCCAGTCATGTTATTGAAAAAGCAATCGAAAAAGCCAAAGGCGGTGCAGGCGAAGACTTTGCAGTAGCTCGCTACGAGGGATTCGGCCCAGGAAACTGCATGGTTATTGTAGACTGTTTAACTGATAATCCTAATCGTACTTTTGGTGATGTTCGAGTATGTTTTACCAAAACAAAATGCAAAATTGGCGCTCAAGGTAGTGTTAGCCATTTATTTGATCACTGCTCTATCTTGGTGTTTAAAGGTGATGACGAAGAAGCAACGCTAGATGCACTAATGGAAGCGGATGTGGACGTCACAGATATTGAAAATGAAAATGGTAATATTACAGTTTTCGCACCACACAACGAATACTTTAAAGCCAAACAAGCATTGATCGATACTTTTGGTGAAATTGAATTTGAAGTAGATGAAATACAGTTTATTCCTCAAACATCAACGACTATCGCAGGTGATGATATCGCTATGTTTGAAAAATTCTTAGAAATGCTAAACGACCTAGACGATGTACAAAACATTTATCACAATGCTGAAATAGCATAGAATGATGTCATTAGGCACCAGTTTATTTATAAAGTAATCTGGTGCTACCTCTTATTATTTGTAGCTTATTTATATTCATTAATCATTTGAAAGACAGCAATTGAACAAGCAGAAGCAACGTTCATTGATGAGTTGTTGCCTAACATAGGAATATGTACAGTGTAGTCAGATAAATCCAATAAAGTCTGGCAAACCCCTGTATTTTCAGCACCTAAAATTAAGCATACTTTTTGTTCGCTGCTGAATTTTAGCTCTCTAATATCTATACTTGATGAAGTGATCTCTAAGCTAATAATTAAATATCCTAACGCTTTCAAATACTCTATATTTTCAATAGGATCCTCTCGATATTGATAGGCTACATATTTTTCAGTTGCTCTAGATGTTTTTTTGATTAACTTATTGGGTGGAGAAACTGTCGTTCCAGTTAAGTAAATTTTTTCTACCCCCATTGCATCAGCTATTCTAAAAATACTCCCGACATTAGCTGGAATATTCATGTCGTGTAACAATAGACTGAGTGGATGTTTTTGATTACTCGATTGATGATGCTGATGCGCGAGTTGAATATTCTTCAATGTGATACTCTATTCAAATTGTCATTATATTTTTGTTTACCAAGATTTCATATTTCTTAGCAACAAAAAATAATGAAAACCAATATCAATATCTCATGTTTTTTTAGTTAAAAGCAAATTTTATCAAAAATGAGTTAAACTCAAATAGAGAGCTTGTTTATTCCCTTTTAAGTTATTGGTTAAGATGCCATTGTTTAACATCAGCTAAATCAAAAACCCATTCATTAATATAATCACCACGCTGTTCAACGGGCATTCCATCTCTAATCCAACGTTCAACACTTGTTACTGTGACATCCATTAAACTAGCCAGTGTATCCTTACCAATAACTTTATCATCAACTCGAAAATCTTGATGTTGGTTAATTACAGAACGATTTTGGCGTCTTTTGGATTGGCGCAAATAATTAGAACTTCTCATAATAAACTCATCTGACCAGAATACATCTTATAAATATAGTTCAATTATTTGAATTGCGGTAAATAAATTGTTTAATTAATTATTTGGATTGTTTGCGTATGACCAAAGCTGTTCAACAATAGGATATAACTGCTTCATTTTATTAAATTTTTCAAAATTGAAGTTAACACGACTTTTTTCAGAATAGTTCAGAATAAGATTTTTCTCTTGCCGCATGTTTAATTGAAAGTTAATGCTTAGTCCTGCCAGATCGAATAAAGGATCACCTATTGTGGCGTATTCCCAATCAATCACAACCAGCTTATCTTTAAATAGCAAATTACCTGGGGATAAATCATTGTGGCAAAGGTTTGTTGCAGAAAAATGTTGGGCTAATAATAAGGCTTTATCGAGAAGCCTTTGTAACTCATTTTTTGAATGATGACTTTTCTTTAAAGCATTGTGATAATATCTCTGCAAGTGTTCATGAATATCCAACACTGGTAAATCTGCATGAGAGTTATGGAGTTGAACTAAAAATACAGATAGCGCTTCAACAAAGCCTTTTTGTTGAAATAATTCAACCTTAGCAGTAGGCATCTCGACCCAATCAAAAATACGAATATTTTCAGATTCGAACCAACATTTTTTTAACCAATTATTGAGAAAATATTGTTCCGATAAAATTTGATTAATTGCGCAAAAATCCTCCCCCGGTAATTGAGGTAAATTATCAGGATTAATCACTTGAATCAATAGTGACTGTGTTGGTAAGCGTAAACGATAATTAATATTAGTAGCTCCACCAACAACCTTGCACCAATTTTCTTGATTCAAAAAAGTACATTCATCAGTAATCGATAACTCCGAAGCATGATCTCGAAAGCCAGTTAGATCGCTTAAAGTTTTCTGAAGTTGCAGCCAAGCAATACGACTATGCTGCCACCACCTTGGTTGAAGTGATTTCTCTTTCATAATGTTGTTTCCACTTTAACCAGCCAATAACAGCTAAAATAAGGTAGCTAATAAAAAGTATTGCTGTTAACACAAATCCTTTTTGTAAATACAAAAAAATAGAAAAGCTATTAATAACCATCCAATAAGTCCAGTTTTCCAAAACCTTTTGCGCCACCATATAAGTTGTTATAACTGCAAACCAGGTGGTTAAAGAATCTAAATAAGCAAAATCTTGATCCGTATATTTCTGTAATAGGTAGCCTGAAATAAACACCAATATTAATACAGTAATAATAAGACCTGTATGTACCTTTATTGACCACTGAATAATAGGTTTTACAACCTGGCCTGATTTTTTAAAATGCCATTGATAAAAACCATAAATAGCCATAATCAAGTAGTAAACATTTAATAACGATTCCATGTAAAGGTTTACATCAAAAAAAAGAACACTATAAATAGCTGTACTAAAAAATGCAGCAGGCCAACACCAGACACTTTCTTTAATAGCAAAGATCAAATATGCAATAGCAAGCAAAACGGCAACCCATTCAGCGACTGAAGTTGCAACGAGTTGCTGGCCCAACTGCTGAAACGTTTCGTTCATAATTTATTTTTGGGATTAAGATCACTGTTAAGAAACTTTGCAACAAAAACCTGTTTACCGTAAGTTTCAAAGGAATAACGTACCGTTTCATTTAACAGCGACATGACAGCTTCAAACTCTCCAAAAACCTGCGTACTCATTGTATTTGTTAATACTGATACTTGTGTATCAGCGTTTAACCTTTCAACAATATCAGTAATAATATTTAAAAAATCATCGTCTAATGGATACAAACTGATTTCTAAAGATATTTTCATTCTTGTTCCCCTATCAATTATTTACTGGTCAAGATAAAAGTCTATTTATTCAAAGTTTACAGAAGCCGAAATACCAACAACTCTCGGCGCGGCAAATTGGTAATAAGGCTCCGTCTCATAAAATTTTCTCGGATCATTACCAAAACTGCCAAAGCCGCGTGTTTGAATATCCTTATCCGTTAAGTTATTAACAAATAAATTAACCTGCCAGTTAGTTTGTATATAACTTAATCTTAAATTAAAAACTGCATAGCTCTTTGATTTTTCCTCATGGCGATCTGAAAAATAAAAGCTATCTTTTGCTTCTATTTCAGGATTAACTCGCCAGTTTTCAGAAATAAAATAATGGCTACCTAAGACTAATTGGTAGCTTGGAGAGTGAGCTTGTTCACGCCCATTCATATTATAAGGAACCGGTGGTATCGTCTCTAGATCAGCAAGTATGTGTGTAAAGCTTTGAAAGTCTTCAAATTGAGTTTTCAATATACCTAAACTCGAATAGACGCTCAAATCGTCATATGCTCTCCATAAAGCTTCAAACTCAACACCATAGCTTTTACTCGCTGTTGCATTTTGAGTATAGTCAGTAAAACTACAAGGACACTCTCCGCCTTCCTGAATTGCTCGATCATCCGCTAAAGAACGAACAATTGATTGTTTAATTTGTACATCATCCCTATCTTGATAAAAAACAGATGTTTGCAACCTTAATGATTTTTCAAACCAGTAACCTTTTATACCAGCTTCATAGTTCCACATAAACTCTGTGTCATATTCGCGATCTTTTTCATTAAGGCTTCCCTCAGTATTAAATCCACCATTTTTATATCCTCGAGAAACTAGAGCATAAATCATTTTGTCAGTATCATACTGATATTCAATGGCAATTTTTCCTCCCCATAAATTTTCATCTGGATTAAACATCACATCATTACTGTCAATATAGTCAGCATCTCTTTTTTCAAATCTTAAACCTGCAATAATATTTAGCTGGTTTGATAGTGGGGTTTTAATTTGACCATATATCGCACTATTGGCTGTATCAAATTGACTAGAAAAATGATTGTCTAAATAAGTATATTCTCTTAATAAATCCATTGTTTGATTACGGTAATAAAAACCAATAACCCAACTAGCCCCCCTCATATCTTCAGAAATTGTGCTAGTAGTGTCTGAATGTAATCTCACATCAATACTTTGGTTTTCATTTTCTCTGCTAAAATTATCAAAAGAAGCATACCACCAGTCATATCCCCAAATTTCAGAGTCGCAAGCAGTGTTATCACAAATACCAGGATGACTCCAATCTTCATCATAGCCATACTCTAAATCAGAGTCAGCAAAACTCACTATTGTTTCTAGTCGCTTCATTGAATTTATTTGCCAATCCAAAATAAAAGAAGCCGCTTGAGTATCTTGCTTATCATGCCCAGGGTTATCAGAATAAGTATTTCGATTAGAATCTAAGCTAAAAGCATCATAACCATTATCAACATCGGTTAAAAATATATTGCTGGTTAATGTCAGTTGCTCACTTGGTTGAAAAACTATTTTTCCTCGCAGACTCATTTCATCAAGATTATTGGTATCATCTCGATCTAAATAAAGGTTATC
This sequence comes from Aliikangiella litoralis, assembly GCF_052495765.1. The sequence continues at coordinate 5,511,473 of NZ_CP199292.1, forward strand.
CATATAACCATCGCTCTGATATTTTTTGACAGCAAACCGGTAACCCAGTTGTTTAGATAGTGAGTTACTGACAATGCCAGAAAGACCAAATCCACCATACTCCTCCACACTCGTAGTCACATTAGCAAAAAAACTATCAGTTGGAGAGTTTGAAACTAAATTAATTAATCCAGCTAAACCGTTTGCACCATACAAAGTCCCTTGTGGTCCACGCAAAACCTCTACTTGTTGAATATCTAATAAAGTAGCCCCAGTAGCAACTCCTGTAAAATCAATACCGTCAACAACAACACCAACAGAATAATTGACTGGCTCAGAAAATTCACTGCGCTCTCCAATACCACGAATTTGAATAAAACGACCACGAGAAGCACCGGTTGCGAAATTAATGTTAGGAGCAAGATTCAGCAAATCAGAAAAATGTTGTGCATTCCTAAGCTGAATGACTTCATCATCGATGATAGTAATGCTACTAGGCACCCGCATTATGTTTTCATCTTTTAATTCAGCGGTAACGATAAGCTTATTATCATCAACTAAATCACTCTTAGAAATATCACTACTTTCAGCTAAAAGTTCTATTGGTGTTAATAGCAGACTTGTTGAAACAAACAATACAGACAAAGAAACAGCTCGCATTATATAAAAACTCCCCAAAACATAACTCAAAGTAGCGATGATCCGAAATGTCGAGCAAGGAGGATAAGCAAAACTTGAAATTAATAAACAAGCTAGCAACCTGTCCCTACGCCGGTATTACCCGGATCAGGTTCAAAGGGTCTACCGGTAAAGCAAGCCGATATCTCAGGTCCTTAAAGACCTCCCCTCAGGAATTGGTCGCATTATAACCAAGCCAGGTACACAAACCAAGTAAATAGGTAGAAAGGCTAACAGCTGAACAGAGATAAATGTCATGTTTTATCTAATTTTGGCTACGCCATTAGTAGAATCTAAGGTAAAATCTTCAATTGTTTACACATTCTTCCCTGTTAATACAGGTAGAATCGTTTAGAAATTAAAATGACCAGCTTAATTCCACAGTGAAGTTTAGAAACTAAAAGATATAAGCGATTAATTAAGAGACTGATATTCAATGAGTACTGAAGCACCAAAACCGGCTAATTTTATCCGTAACATTATTAATACAGACTTGGAGTCAGGAAAACATCAGTCAGTTCAAACTCGCTTTCCACCGGAACCTAATGGATTTCTACATGTGGGCCATGCAAAATCAATCTGTATTAATTTTGGTTTTGCCCAAGATTATAATGGCCATTGTAATTTACGTTTTGATGATACAAACCCAGCTAAAGAAGAACTAGCCTATGCCAAAGCAATTACAGAAGATGTTCAATGGTTAGGTTTCAAATGGTCAGGTGAAATACGCCATGCTGCAGATTATTTTGATCAGTTATATGCATACGCTGAAGAATTAATTGAAAAAGATTTAGCTTATGTTGATGAGCTGAGTGCAGATGAAATGAAAAGCTACCGTGGCACTTTAGTTGAAGCAGGCAAAAATAGTCCTTACCGCAATCGACCCAATAGCGAAAGTTTAGAACTGTTTCGAAAAATGCGTGCTGGCGATTTTGCAGATGGTGCTATGGCACTACGGGCCAAAATAGATATGGCCTCGCCCAACATGAATATGCGTGATCCTGTTATCTATAGAATAAAACGCCAGCACCATATCCGCACTGGCGACAAATGGTGCATTTATCCTACTTATGACTTTACACACTGTATTTCGGATGCGCTAGAGAGTGTAACTCACTCATTATGCACACTAGAATTTGAAGATCATCGCCCCCTTTATGACTGGGTATTAGACAATATATCCATAGATTGCCACCCTCAACAAATTGAGTTTTCTCGACTCAATTTAGAACATACAATTACCAGCAAAAGAAAGCTTAACAAATTAGTCACTGAAGGCTATGTGAATGGCTGGGATGACCCACGCATGCCAACCATATCAGGTATGAGACGCCGGGGCTTCACCGCATCTGCTATTCGTGACTTTGTGATCCGAACGGGTGTCACGAAAAAAGTTCACACGGTAGAAATGAGTTTATTGGAAAATTCTGTACGAGAAGATTTAGGCGAAAAAGCCCCAAGAGCAATGGCCGTACTCAAGCCATTGAAGATTACTTTAACCAATTATCCTGAAGATAAAACAGAAGAATTAATGGCCCCAAATCATCCTCAAAATGAATCAATGGGTGAACGTAAAATTTATTTTTCTAAAGAAATTTATATTGATCAAGCTGACTTTAGAGAATCAGCAAACAAAAAATATAAACGATTAGTTTTAGGTAAAAGTGTGAGGCTTAGAAATGCTTATGTAATCACTTGTGATGATGTCATAAAGGATGCTGATGGTAACATTACTGAGTTGCTTTGTTCTTATGATCCAAATACTTTAGGCAAAAATCCTGAAGGTTATAAGCCTAAAGGGGTGATTCATTGGGTGTCTGCATCACACTCAAAACCTGCTGAAATTCGTTTATATGACCGTCTATTTAATGTCCCTAATCCTGCTGCTGCAGATGACTTTTTAACGACAATCAACCCCAATTCATTAGAAGTAGTTGATGGCGCAAGAGTTGAAATGAGTTTGGCAAATGCCAAACCAGAAGATACCTTTCAATTTGAACGAGAAGGATATTTTTGCGCTGACAGATACGATCACCAAACGGATAAATTAGTTTTCAATCGAACAGTTACCCTAAGAGATAGTTGGGCTAAGATAGAAGCTAAAGAAACAAAATAAAACACTAAAAATTTTAAAACATAAATACGCAAGCCCAGCATAATTAGTTGGGCTTTTTATTTTAAAAAACATCATCATAAAACCGTCATCTTCTAGAATCAATTCTTGAGGTAAATTCACTCCTCTGTCATATAGTTAAGTAACAGTACTCTCCAAATCAATTTTTCACCTATGAATATTTAACTGGAGACGTTTATGAAATCCCTCTTATTAACCACCGCAATGTTATATGCAACAAGTGCTTCACCACTTTTTGCTACACCTGATGATTTATTTATTTCTGAATATATTGAAGGTAGCAGTAATAACAAAGCAATAGAAATTGCCAACCTAACAGGTCATACTATTGATCTATCCAATTATCAGATCAGAATGTATTTTAATGGCAATTCATCGGTTGGTTTAACGATTAATTTATCAGGTTCACTAGCTTCGAATAAAGTCTATGTTTTAGCACATACCAAAGCAAGTAGTGAAATTTTAGCCGTTGCCAATCAAACACAAAGTTCCGGCTGGTTTAATGGCGATGATGCTATTGTTTTAACTAGCGGTAATGCCGTTATTGACAATGTTGGCCAGGTTGGCTTTGATCCTGGTAGCCAGTGGGGAAGCGGACTAATTAGTACTCAAAATAATACGCTACGCCGCCGCCTAAATCCGGTTAGTACAGACGCAAATACAAGTGATACATTTGTTCCTGCAGAACAATGGGACGGCTTTGATAATGACACTTTCGATAACCTTGGCTTGCTAACCGACACACCACCGCCAAGTGGCTCAAACTGTGATGAGACCGCTAACTTTATCCATGAGGTGCAAGGTAATGGCTCATCGAGCCCTATAGCTGGTTCTTCGGTAGTAATAGAAGGAATTGTAGTAGGAGACTTTCAGTTAAGCACTCAACTAGACGGTTTTTTTATTCAAGAAGAAGATACCGATCAAGATAATAACGCCCAAACCTCAGAAGGTCTATTTGTTTATGACCCAGCGATGACTGTTGAAGTTAGTCAAGGCGATAAAGTTAGAGTCACAGGGACTGCATCTGAATATAAAGATATGACTCAAATCAGTAATGTTACTCATGTTGAAGTTTGCTCAACCAATAACTTGGTTACACCGACCAAACTCACCCTACCATTGATGTCGTATGATGATGCTGAAAATGTTGAAGGAATGGCTGTAATATTTGATCAAACGTTAACCGTTTCTGAAAACTATAACTTAGGACGCTATGGCGAATTAGTTTTATCAAACGGTCGTTTAATCAATCCAACCAACGTCGTATCTCCTGGTACAGCAGCCAATGAAATGCAAGCATCGAACAATCTTAACAGAATTATTTTAGATGATGGGCGTACAGGACAAAACCCCGAGTTAATACCTTTTCCACAACCTGAACTCAGTGCCTTTAATACTGTGCGCGGCGGTGATACGGTCACTAACCTTCAAGGTATAATGCACCAAGCTTTTGGCGCTTACCGTATTCAGCCAACAACCCTTCCTGATTTTCAACCAACGAATCAGCGAACAAATCCCCCTGAATTAAAATCGAATACACTAAAAGTGGCTAGCTTCAATGTACTTAATTATTTTAACGGTGATGGTTCAGGTGGTGGTTATCCAACTCCAAGAGGAGCTGATAACGCAGAAGAATTTGCTAGACAACGAGATAAAATTATCGCTGCTATTGCCGCAATGAACGCAGACATAGTTGGGTTAATGGAAATTGAAAATGATGGTTTTGATCGTGATAGTGCAATTGTAGATTTAATCAACGGGATTAATACAACAACAGGAAAACAGTATCAATTTGTTTCACCAGATACAACATTAATCGGAACTGATGCTATAACCGTTGGTATCATCTACGACTCAGAAAAAATAACCCAAAATGGTCGTGCAGTCAGTTTATCAACAGGCGTATTTGCCACTAAAAATCGCCAACCATTAGCCCAAAGCTTCCGCACCAAACAAAGTAATGGCGAATTCACTATAGTTGTCAATCATTTTAAATCGAAAGGAAGCTGCCCTTCTGATGCCCAAGATCCCAATGCTGATCAAAATGATGGGCAAGGCTGTTGGAATCAACTTCGTACGCAAGCCTCTCAAGAACTTAATCAGTGGTTAGCGACTAAACCAACAGGCTCGATTGATAACGATACATTGATCATTGGTGATTTAAACGCTTATGCAATGGAAGATCCTGTCACGACTTTAGAATCTTCAGGTTACACCAATCTTTTGAAAAAATATATTGGTCCAAAAAACTATTCTTATGTATTTTTTGGACAAGTCGGTACACTCGATCATGCGCTGGCTAATTTACAGTTAACTCCACAAATAGTCGACACACAAGTGTGGCATATCAATGCCGATGAGCCTCGTATTTTAGACTATAACCTTGAATACAAATCAGCAACTCAGCAAGTCACTTTATTCAATCAAGATCCCTATCGTGCATCAGACCATGATCCAATCATTGTTGCACTTAAATTAACACCTGAGGCAGATATAAACTTTGATAATCAACTCAATATTAAAGATATATTTCCATTGTTAAAACGTTTGAATAAAAACGTAGGAGAAACAGAACAGCGCTATGACTTAAATAGTGATGGACAAATTAATATCAACGATTTGGAGATTGTTATTAGAGCAATTATCGATACTCGACTTAAAAACTTAAAAACTTAAAAACTTAAAAACTTAAAAACTTAAAAACTTAAAAACTTAAAAAATAAATAATTTATAAAAACCAGCTCAGTCAAGTGTGTAACCACACTTGACTATTAATCAGGTACTTCATCCAATAAATCTTGCGCATTTTCAACAACCACAGCGGTTCCATACACCATCAATTCAGCTGCTCCTGCGGTAATTTGTGAAGTAGAAAAATGTAAACCAACAATGGCATTCCCTCCGAGCTCAGCAGCATCTTGCATTATTCTATCTAACACTTGTTCGCGGCTTTCAGCTAACAACTTAGTGTATTCGTGAATTTCACCACCAACAATTCCTCGAAACCAAGCTAAAATATCATGTCCAACATGTCGAGCTCGAATACTAGTCCCTCTAACAAGACCTAAATGTTTAACAATTTGCTTTCCATAAATAAATTCTGTGGTAGACAAAATTACTTTAGTCATATTTTCACTCGCTTATATTTGTCATTTTTAGCGCTACTGATTCTTTGTTTTAACACACTAAAAAGCAGTAACAAACTACCACTTCCTACAGCACCCACCAATAACTTCTCTAACATTCCAATATCTGGATTTGAGAATATTTTAAAAAAAGTTAAACCTATAATAAATACTGCACTAATTGCAATTAATGCAAATCCAAAAATACGAGAAATTTTAGCTACCGGCTCTTTAAATAATCTATCTAAATGCTCTAATTCTTGTTCCTGTAAACTCAACGATTGTACTTCATAGCGCATCATCGATAACTCATCATATAATTGCTTATATTCTTGATCGGTTTCAATCAGTAATGAAATTTTCTGCGCTTCTTGCTGTGTCAACTCACCATCAAGAAAGCCTGAAATTTTTTCTAACTGTTCTTCACTTGTACTTAAAATGGGTTCGCTCATTGCTCTCCTCCCAAAGAAAATCCTTCTTTGATGAGTATCTCCCGTAATGCCATACGGGCGCGGTGTAAACGCGACATAACGGATCCATTGGCAATACCTAAAATTTTGGCAATATCCGCATAACTAAAGTTATGATAGTCTCGCAGTAAAATGATTTCTTTTTGTTGCATATTCAAACGATTGATCGCATTTTCCAAAGTTTCTTTTAGCTGCATTCTCTGTAAATGTTTATCAGGTTCAGAACCTATCGGCGCGTTTGAATGGTAATCTTCATGTTCAACTTTTTTGACTCGTTTTTGATGGCGTAATATATCAATTGATTTATTTCGAACGACAGTGAATAGCCAAGGTTTAAATTCCATATGATCAAGCGCAGGCGCACCAGGATGGTTAATTCCTTTCTCTATAGAAGACTGTACAACCTCTAGTGCATCATCATGATTATTCAATAACCTCAACGCCAACGCGTAAGCTTGCCTTCTGCACTCTTCAAATTCTTCGGACACCTGCATGGCGTATTCCTTTATCATTGTCATTTTTGATATAACCATCAAATATTACGCGAAATAGAGCCAAAGTGGTATCTCAATTTAGTGTTTTAAATACTTGAAACGAGCTAAAAAACACCACTAAAACAACTTTCCATTAAAACATTAATCCTACTTTAACGGGTACTGAGGTTATATATTCCAACCAATTACCTAATAATTTGCACATTTTTTTAAATTAGTGATAGACAGATATTGCCAATTTTTTCTTTAAGTATTAGTATGGTATTCAGTTATGTTTCAATAAGAGCTAACCAAAGCTTAATGTTTTTTACTCCAAACGAAAAAACATCATTAAATATATTCGCCAGTCAGCATGGCTGCAAATTTATTTTAAACTAACCCCTTCTTATAATTCTAGGGCCCTCAGCCCATTGTGGGCGTTTGTGCTATTCTCATAACATAAACATACACACCAACAATCAAGCGAACGAGTAAAATAGTTAATCTATTTTTATTAATAAACTTTAATTCTATTAAAAAACAAATAGTTACTAGGTATTATTATGTCATCTGTGCAAAATAAATTTAGCACGGATAAAGCCCCGAAACCCGTAGGTCTTTATCCTCATGCCCGCCAAGTGGGCAACTTACTTTTTCTCTCTGGTGTAGGTCCTAGAAAAGCAGGAACTACGGACATACCAGGTGTCACACTGAACAACGATGGTTCTATAAAAACTTACGATATTGAAGCCCAATGCCGGAGTGTATTTGACAATGTTCGAACAATACTGGAAAGCTCTGGTTCAAGCTGGATGGAGCTTATTGACGTTACTGTGTTTTTAACCAACATGGCTGATGACTTCAAAACTTACAACGCTATATATGCAGAGTATTTTGCAGACAATCAACCGTGTCGCACAACGGTTGAAATCAATTGCTTACCAACACCAATTGCGATTGAACTCAAGTGTATAGCAACGATTAAAGATTAAGGAGTTCGATCATGAGCGCACCAATGCAAGTTATTAATTTCCAAAAATGGATCGATGAAAACAGAGATAAACTGAAGCCACCTATCTGCAATAAAGAAGTCTATCGAGAAGGCGATATGATTATTATGGTTGTTGGAGGTCCTAACGGCCGTAAAGATTATCACTTAAATGAAGGCCCTGAGTTCTTCTACCAGTTAGAAGGTGAAATGTTATTAAAAACTCAACTGCATGGAAAAGTTGTCAATTACCCAATAAAAGCAGGTGAAGTTTTTTTATTGCCTCCTAATATTCCACACTCACCCATCCGTTTTGAAAATTCAATTGGTTTAGTGATTGAGCAAGTTCGTAGACCCAAAGAAATTGATGCATTAATGTGGTTTTGTGAAAACTGTAACCACAAACTTTATGAAGAAAGCTTTCCTTTAAAAGATATTGAAAATGACTTTGGTGGGGTTTTTACTCGCTTTTTATCAAGTGAAGAATTACGAACCTGTGATCAATGTGGCACTTTGATGCCACATAATCAATATGAATTTGAAAACCAGTAAATGGTGAGGAACAACATGTTAACCATTGATATTCATACTCACATTTTACCTGAGAAATGGCCCGACCTAAAAAAGAAATACGGCTATGGAGGCTGGGTTCATCTTGACCATCATCGCTGCGGGTGCGCGCGAATGATGAAAGATTCACACTTTTTCAGAGAAATTGAATCGAACTGTTGGGACCCAAAAATCCGAATGCAAGAATGCACTCAACACCATGTTGACGTTCAAGTTCTGTCTACTGTCCCAGTCATGTTCAGTTATTGGGCTAAACCCATTGACGCGCTTGATATTTCTCAATTACTCAACGATCACATTGCTGGAATTTGCCAACAATATCCTCATCGATTTGCTGGACTAGGCACTATTCCGCTGCAATCTCCCGAGCTAGCTATTAAAGAGCTTGAACGTTGCGTTAATGAACTTGGTCTCTCAGGTGTACAAATTGGTTCTCACATCAATGAATGGAATTTAAATGCGCCAGAACTATTCGATGTTTTTGCTGCAGCCCAAGAATTAAACGCAGCTATTTTTGTTCACCCTTGGGATATGATGGGAAAAGAACAAATGAAAGACTATTGGCTACCTTGGCTCGTTGGAATGCCTGCCGAAACATCGCTAGCTATTTGCTCAATGATATTTGGCGGCATTTTTGAAAAACTACCAAGATTGAAAGTCGCTTTTGCCCACGGTGGTGGTTCATTTCCTTCTACTATTGGTCGAATAGAACATGGCTTCAATGTTCGCCCAGACCTGGTTGCAGTCGACAACCCAATTAATCCTCGAGAATATCTTGATAAAATTTATTTAGACACTTTGGTCCATGATAAATCAATGCTGAAATACTTAATTGAACTAATGGGAGCAGAACGTTTAGCTTTGGGCACAGATTATCCATTCCCTCTCGGCGAATTAGAACCAGGCCAATTAATTAATCATAGTATAAAAGATGAAGCTACTCGCGCCAGATTATTACACGGTACTGCACTGGAGTGGTTAGGGTTAGATGCATCAAGGTTTACCAAGAAACGTCATGAAACTGAATATTGAAATAGACAATCAAACCTATCTGGCAGATTTAGATAATCAAAAAAGTATTGCCATCACACTTTTGCCAAATGGACAACAACCTAGTCACTTTGGCGCTCCTGCTTGTACCAGTAAAACCTTAGAAGGTGATGGGTTTATTGGTGATACAACTCGAGGTGGTAGCTGCAATGTTAAACAACTATCAATTATTCCTCATTGTAATGGTACTCATACTGAGTCTGTGTCACATATCGTTGATCAATCATTTCCAGTCTTTCGAGCAATTGAAGACTCACTATTTCCTTGCGTGTTGATTACTGTCGAACCACAAATAGCCGATAATGTTAATGAGCAATATCTTCCAGAATTTTCCTCAGAAAACAATGTGATTACCCAGAGTATGTTAAAGAAGCTTTTATCAGACTATAAAAACGAACAAATTGCAGGCTTAGTCATTAGAACTCTCCCTAATGAATCCAACAAAACAACCTGTATTTACAGTAAGACTAATTACCCAACTTATTTAACGAATGATGCGATGAATTATCTGGTTGAACGGCAAGTAAAACATTTATTAGTTGACTTTCCTTCTGTCGATAAAATGTATGACGAGGGTATGTTAAGCAACCATCACATATTCTGGCAGATTAAACAAAAAAGCCATCAACTCGATCAGTATTCATTAGTTCACAAAACAATTACGGAAATGGTTTTTGTCAAAAATGAAATTAAAGATGGTTTTTATTTATGTAACTTACAAATTCCAGAAATTGAAACAGATGCGGTCCCTTCCCGGCCTGTTTTATACCCACTAAAAAAGAGCGATGAATAACTTAGTAATAAGAAATTTATTTATCCAACAATTTTTATTTACAAAGAGAACAGCATGAATTTTGAAAATAGCTTAGCGTTTGCAACAAAAATGGATCAAGAAGATCCAATAGCATCAATCCGCCATGAATTCGCGATCCCACAAATGCCTAATGGCGATAATGAAATTTACCTGTGTGGTAATTCACTTGGTCTACAACCTAAGCTAGCAACAGAATATGTTCAGCGCGAACTCACTCAATGGGCAACCTTAGGGGTTAAAGGTCACTTCAGTGGTGATTTCCCCTGGATGCCTTACCATGAGTTTTTAACAGATGGTTTTGCCGAGTTAGTTGGAGCAAACAGTAATGAAGTTGTTGCAATGAATACCCTTACTGCTAACTTACATTTTATGATGGTTAGCTTTTACCGCCCCACAGCTAGCCGTTATAAAATTTTAATTGAAGAGCATGCATTTCCTTCAGATCATTATGCAGTTGAATCACAAATTAAGTTCCATGGTTTTAATCCCGAGGATTCAATGTTATTGATAAAACCGAGAGATGGTGAAGAAATCATTCGACATGAAGATATACATCAATTAATTGAAGAGCAAGGCGAATCAATCGCACTGATCATGTTACCTGGAGTCCAATATTATACAGGTCAGGTATTTGATATGCAGTCTATCACTCAATTAGGCCATCAAAAAGGCTGTAAAATTGGTTTTGATCTTGCGCATGCAGCCGGTAATATTTTATTAGAATTGCACAACTGGCAAGTAGATTTTGCTTGCTGGTGCACTTACAAATATTTGAACTCAGGTCCGGGATCGATTGCAGGGTGTTTTATCCATGAAAACCATCATCAAGATGAAACCATACCACGCTTTGCAGGTTGGTGGGGACACGACAAAAAATCTCGATTTAAAATGGAAAATCAATTTAAGCCGATACATTCAGCTGAAGCCTGGCAACTCTCTAATCCACCAGTGCTTTCTTTAGCAGCAATTCGTGGCTCGCTAGATACGATAAAAAAAGCAGGAGGAATAAAGGTATTAAGAAGTAAGTCTATTCTGTTAACTGGATTTATGCGTTTTTTATTAAATGCAGAACTTTCTCATCAAGTAGCAATTTTAACTCCACATGAAAAAGAACTTTCAGGCTGTCAACTTTCATTAGCGATCAAACAAAACGAAACAGGCAAAGAAATCATAGGAAAAGAAGTTTTTGATTTCATAGAAACCCAAGGTGTCACTGGAGATTGGCGTCACCCCAATGTTATTCGTGTAGCTCCAGTACCGCTATATAACTCTTTTGAAGATGTCTATCGCTTCGTTCAAATTCTAAAAAATGCACTTAAGTAAATATCAGGAAATAGCATGAAAAATACCAGTCAAAGTGAAACAATTAGTATTATTGGTGCTGGACTTGTCGGTTCATTATTAGCCGTGTTGCTAGCCAAGCGAGGTTATCAGGTAGAGGTTTATGAGCGACGCCCTGATATGCGTAAAAACACAATCAGTGCGGGTCGTTCAATTAATTTAGCACTAGCCAACCGCGGAATTTATCCTTTACAACAAGCCGGTTTAATGGAAAAAGTCACTCCTATATTAACTGCAATGAAAGGACGTATGGTGCATGACTTAGAAGGAAAACAAAATTTTCAGAGTTACGGTCAAAAAGTCGAAGAAGTTATTTATTCAGTATCTCGAGGACAGTTGAATAAAATATGTATGGATGCAGCGGAAGAAACCGGACTTGTTAATATTCATTTCAACCAAAAATGTGAATCCGTCAATTTTATCGATAAAACCATGACTCTCACCGATGAACTATCTAACGAATCACGGCAAGTAACATTCGAACATATTATAGGCACTGACGGTAGCACTTCAGCGGTTAGAGACGCGATCCATCAAGTAAATTCTAGTCAACATGACATTATACCCCTTGGTCATAGTTATAAAGAGTTGAGGATCCCTCCAGGAAAAAATGGCGAATTTTTAATTGATAAAAATGCTTTACATATCTGGCCAAGAGGCGGATATATGTTGATAGCACTTCCCAATGAAGATGCCTCTTTTACAGTTACATTATTTATGCCCAATCAGGGTGAAATCAGTTTTGAGAATTTTGATACCCCAGAGAAAGTAAAAGATTTTTTTAAGCGTTATTTTTCTAATGTTGTGCCTTTAATTCCTGACTTGAGCCAAGACTTCTTTAATAATCCAACCGGAAAACTTGCTACAATAAAGTGTTCACCTTGGCACTACCAAGATAAAGCTTTAATCTTGGGAGATGCAGCCCACGCAGTCGTTCCTTTTCATGGTCAAGGAATGAATTGTGGTTTTGAAGATGCTCTCAACTTAGTAGAAACCATAGATAAATATCCTAACGACTGGCAAACGATATTTTCTGAAGTTGAAAAAAACAGAAAAATTAATGGTGATGCCATAGCTGATATGGCAATTGAAAATTATATCACCATGCGTGACTCTGTTAGAGATGAAAAATTCTTATTAAGAAATGCGCTTGCATTTGAATTAGAAAATCGTTTTCCTGACTACTTTTGTCCACGATACTCAATGGTCATGTTTCATCGACTACCTTATGCAGAAGCGAAATCAAGAGGAAGCATTCAAGAAGAAATTTTAATGCAATTAACAGACTCAGCACGCGCATTAGATGATATTAATTATTCTATTGCAGAGAAGTTAATAAAACAAAAGTTATCGCGAGTCCAGTTAAATCCAAATTAATCAATACTAATATTAAAACCTGACTGCAAAAGACAATAATCAATCGAATAAAATTTAGTGTAGTCTCTAATAGGCTGAGTTAACTAACGGATTTATCAATTAAAGTAAATCTCATTAATCACTCAGTCTTCACTCAAGCTTTCATACGCAGACAGAACACCTATTACATTTTTGACCTGCTAACCTACTAATAAATAACATTTATTTTCTTCAAAACTTGACACTGAATAAAATTAGTCTTAATTTTCATGTAAACCAATCAAATAAGACTCGACCATGTCAAATCAATCATCAGGCTTTTCTTGCCCTTCGTGTCGTACAGATAACCAAGTTGGTGCTAGGTTCTGTTTAAATTGTGGAGCATCACTCGCTGAACAGCACTCGCCTTATCAACCACCATCTAGTCATCAAGCACCACCAATGGTATCTGGTTTTATTTATGCTGGTTTTTGGAAGCGCTTTATTGCCTATATAGTTGACGTCATTATTATCTATATAATCATTGGTGTTTTGGCTGCAGTTTTATTTGGTTCATTTTTTGGTGATACCAATAATAGCCAGTCAATGATCAATAATCCTGCTGCATTATTTTCTTCAGCCGCGCTAATTTACTTTGGGGTATATCTGCTATGGTGGCTCTATTACGCTATACAAGAAAGTTCTTCTGCACAAGCCACACTAGGCAAACGCCTATTAGGAATTAAAGTGACAGACATTCAAGGGAATCAATTAACTTTCGGGCATGCAGCAGGGCGACAATTAGCTGGAGTTGTTAGTCAGTTTACAATGTTAATTGGATATTTAATGGCAGCTTTTACAGGCCGAAAGCAAGCACTTCATGACATGATCGCAAGCACCGTGGTTGTAAATAAACATTTTGGCCCACAACAAATTTATACAGTAAACCAATCCCCCCCTCCTGGTATGAGTATAGGTGGAATAATTGCTATTGTCTGTCTAATACTAATTATCCCAATTGGAGGGATATTAGCAGCAATTGCTATTCCAGCGTATCAAGACTATACCATTAGAGCCCAAGTTAATGATGCTTACTTTACCGCCTCAGAGTCTAAACCCGCTATTATTGAATATGCTTCTGAAACAGGTTACTGGCCTGCGAACTTTGAACAAGCCAATTTATCAAGTGCGAATATGCAAACTGAAAGTTATTATATTCAACTTGAAAAAAATGGGGTACTTGCAATTAATTTTACTAAGCCACAAGTTATCAGCAGTTCTTCTATACGTTTAACCCCAGAGTTAACCAATACGGGAGAATATCAGTGGCATTGTGATGGAAGTGCCATGAAGGCAGCCTATTTACCTAAAGCATGTCGCTCAAACTAACAGTGCTTTATATTCACTCAAAGTCAGGATTGCTTGAGCCAACGCTCAAGCATTTCTTTCATTTTGCCCAATTGAACCGGTTTATTTAAAATATCATTCATCCCAGCCTCTTTACAATCGGCCTCAATTCCACAAACAACATTCGCAGTTAGCGCTATAATTGGCACTTCTTGACTTGCCCCTTTACTCGCACGAATTTGACGTGCGGCCTCAAATCCGTCCATAACAGGCATCTGACAATCCATAAATATCAAGCAATATTCATTTTTAAGTGCTAGCTCTAGAGCTTGGCTACCATTTTCAGCAATATCGACGTCATGCCCCAATTTTTTTAAGAACAAACTAGCCACTCGCTGATTAGCAAAATCATCTTCTACTACCAGTATACATGTAGACATAGTATCAAAACCTTATCTAGATAAACTATTACACGCTCTTAGAAAGCAAAATGCCACAAAAGATGCAAACACCAACCCAATTATTATTAAGAAACGCAGAAAAACAATGTCCCCTTTCTCTATCTTTACAGGAATATATTTGCCACGCAATTAATAATGAAGAGCACACTAGTCCAATATAGTACCAAAAACTCATTTCAAATTTACTGCCAACTAATAACATTCCGAAAAGAAAAAAACCTTGGATAATAGCGACAATTTGTAAATCCGCCTCACCAAACAAAATTGCAGTAGATTTGATTCCAGCTTTTAGATCATCTTTTTTATCAACCATTCCGTAAAGTGTGTCATATGCCAACACCCATAATAAATTAGCCACATAAAGTAACCACGCACTATGCGGAATATCATTATTGGTTGCCGCAAATGCCATAGGAATTGACATTGAGAATGCAGCACCCAAGACAACTTGCGGAAAATAAGTAACCCGCTTCATAAATGGATAAGCGGTTGCAATAACAATAGCAATTATCGATAAAACAACCGATAACCAATTCAGCATAAGCACCAGACCAAATGCCAATAGTGCTAAGACTAAAAATAGCAACAAAGCCTCTTTTTCAGGGATATTCTGATTAACTAAAGGTCGTTCTTTTGTGCGCTCAACTAAACCATCAAAATTACGATCAGCATAATCATTAATGACACAACCTGCAGACCGTGTCAGAAAGACCCCAAGGCTAAAAATAATTATAAGAGAAATAGGCGGAGTGCCATCTGATGCCAACCATAACGCCCACAATGTTGGCCATAATAGCAAGAGTATACCTATTGGTTTATCCACTCTCATCAATAAACTATATTGACGAAGGCGATACTTCTGTTCCGCTGTTAACTCGATTTTTTTAGCGACAATTCTCTGAAATTTATACAATATAGCCCACCACTCTCCTAGCATTTCAAGGAGTGTTCGCCAAAATGTAATTTCAGAAGATCGTTTCTTAGCTGGCATATATTGGACAGTCCGGTAAAAAGATTTCACTCACCATTAAAGGGCCTGTGGAAAACTCAAATATTGAACGTCTCCTCCATAGAGGATGATTAACTTCAATTCCTAACTCAAATATGGATGGTGGGATATTGTCTGTTAATTCTAGTGACATACTTTTACGTACAGCTCCATTTCTTCCGAACAGTATCTTACCAATAGGCGTATCGTTTAACATTGCAATTCTACGAGCAGAGCCTGATAGCGTCTGCATTGGCACAACCGTTCTTGCAAACAACCACTGCTGCTCACCCTTACCCATTTTTATTTCTCGCACTAATGCCATGTTTCGAGGCTTAATACCTAAAATCCATCTTTCGTTTGCTAATACAAACTGCCTTCCTTGTCTAAGCCTCGTTAAGCGAGGGGTCACTCCCATTACCTGTTTAAAACGCCCTGTCAGGCTGCCTCGCTCACAAAGTAGTGCAAATATCTTTGAATTCAATAGCGGCTCGATTAAATTAACCTAATTGGCAACGATTATATCAAAATGCCCCTGCTTTATGATAATTTTTACAGGTAACTTGCGGTTTTAGATAAAAATCTTTATAAATGCGCCTTAATTAAATTATTGAAAAAAGAGAAATCGATGAAAAAGTGGGAATGTATCGTTTGTGGCTGGATTTATGATGAAGAGAAAGGATGGCCTGAAGATGGCATTGCTCCTGGAACTAAATGGGATGATGTCCCCGAAGACTGGCTATGTCCTGATTGTGGTGTAGGCAAAGAAGACTTTGAGATGGTTGAAATTTAAGCAAGCGACTATTGCTTTTTAAAATTAAGATATTGAAAAAGCTCAAACGCCAAAGTCTTATAATACGGCCGAAATTTAATATCGATGAAGTTTCCCACTCATTAGAAACTTCATTTTAACATCTCTTTTAACATTCATATGCCTGTAAAAAGCTAAGCGATTATACAATATTGATCTATACTTTTGCTTAACCAAAGATAAATAAATCATTTCCAATATGTATAAAAAAAGCTATTTGTTAATCATTTTTCTCTTATTATTCAATACTTTTTATGCTGGTGCCGAAGAACAAGCAGAAGGAAAGAGTGATGAAAGCAAACAACCTTTGATGTACTTTCAGATTGACCCCAACATACTGACCTTTTATCAAAGTACTAGTAAGAAGTTTGGCTATATTGTAGTTCAAATCCAAATAGTCGTTCGCGGTCAAGACAATTACGACCTAGTCGAAACTAATTTACCATTAGTACAAGACACATTGATTGATTTTTTCAACCGTCAAAGCAAGGAAACCATTCAAGACTTAAAACAAAGGGAAAACCTTAGACAAGAAGCAAAAAGTAAAGTTGATGAAGTATTAAAACAAGAACTAGGAATTAGTATTGTTGAAAACTTACTTTTTACTCAATATGTTTTTCAGTAGGCTAGTTAGAACATCTATCCTTAAAATTAATCATAATTAATCCGCCAAAATATTGACGGTCCAATTATTTGTTCACTACCACTCAAGAATCACTTTTCCAGACTGTCCTGAGCGCATAATATCAAAACCGGATTGAAAGTCATCAACCTTAAATCGATGCGTAACAATATCAGAAATATCTAAACCTGACTGCAACAGAGAGACCATTTTATACCAGGTTTCGAACATTTCACGCCCATAAACCCCTTTTATTTGAAGCCCTTTAAAAATCACCTGATTCCAATCGACTGCCATATCCGCTGGCGGAATACCCAACATTGCAACTTTTCCGCCATTATTCATCGTTGCAAACATTGATTGCACCGCTGAGGGTACACCAGACATTTCAAGACCAACATCAAACCCTTCAGTCATACCTAGCTCATTCATTACATCTTTCAAATCTTCATTGGCTACATTAACGACACGAGTTGCCCCTAGCTTTTTAGCCAAATCAAGTCTGTAATCATTAACATCAGTGATCACAACATGTCTGGCACCAACATGGCGACATACAGCCGCAGCCATAATTCCTATTGGACCAGCACCAGTAATTAATACATCTTCACCGACTAAATCAAAAGAAAGTGCAGTATGCACAGCATTACCAAAAGGATCAAAAATAGAGGCCATGTCGTCAGAAATATCAGCAGGCAATTTAAATGCATTGACCGCAGGAATAACTAAATATTCAGCAAATGCGCCAGGTCTATCAACTCCAACGCCATAAGTATTGCGACATAAATGCCTTCTCCCGGCCCGACAATTCCTGCAATAACCACAAGTAATATGGCCTTCTCCCGATACCCGATCACCAATATTAAAACCTTGAACTTCCTGACCAATTTCTTCAATAACACCAACAAACTCATGGCCAACTATCATTGGTACAGGTATTGTTTTTTGCGACCAATCATCCCAATTATATATATGGATATCAGTGCCACAAATAGCCGTTTGTTTAACCCGAATTAAAACATCATTGTGTCCAACGACAGGCATATCAGCCTGTTCCATCCAAATGCCTTCCTTGGGAAAACTTTTAGTTAACGTCTTCATTTCATTTCTCTCAGAACCAAAGTGTCATTTTTTTGACGCTTGAATTTTAGATAACCTCTAACTTTCGACCGACTTTTTCAAAAGCTTTAACAGCTTTATCAATGTGGCTGAAATCATGAGCCGCCGACATTTGCGTACGAATTCTAGCTTGACCTTTGGGCACAACAGGAAAAGAAAAGCCAACCACGTAAATTCCTTCAGCTAACATTTCATCAGCAAACTTTTTCGCCAGCGCTGCATCGCCAAGCATAACCGGAATAATAGGGTGTTCTCCAGGCAATAACTTAAACCCTAGTGCAGACATTTTTTTTCTAAAATAAGCTGCATTGCTTTTCAGTTTTTCTCGTAACTCGCTTCCACTTTCTAGTAAATCTAATACTTTAATTGTAGCCGCAGCAATAACCGGTGCTAGTGTATTAGAAAATAAATAAGGACGTGAACGTTGACGCAGCCACTCTATAATTTCTTTTTTACCCGATGTGTAACCGCCAGACGCACCGCCAAGCGCTTTACCTAAAGTACCAGTAATAATGTCGATTCGATCAATCACATCACAGTGTTCATGAGTCCCTTTTCCATTTTCACCAATAAAACCGACAGCATGAGAATCATCAACCATAACCATGGCATCATATTTATCAGCAAGATCACAAATTGCAGAAAGGTTGGCTAAATAGCCATCCATTGAGAAAACACCATCGGTCGCGATTAGTTTATATCTCGCACCAGCTTCATTGGCGGCAATTAACTGTGTTTCAAGATCTGTCATATTGTTATTCGCGTAACGGAAACGCTTTGCTTTAGACAGCCTTACACCATCAATAATTGAAGCGTGATTAAGGGAATCTGAAATAATCGCATCTTCGGCAGTTAAAATAGTTTCAAACAAACCACCGTTGGCATCAAAGCAAGATGAATAAAGAATTGTATCTTCCATACCAAGGAACTGACTAATACGTTGCTCTAGTTCTTTGTGGACGGCCTGAGTGCCGCAAATGAACCTAACTGATGCCAAACCATAACCCCATTTATCTAACGCATCTTGCCCCGCTTTAATCAGTTCTGGGTGATTGGCTAATCCTAAATAGTTATTGGCACAAAAGTTAATAACATCATCACCAGTAGTGACATGAATATCTGCTTGTTGTTGAGAGTCAATAACTCTTTCGTCTTTGTATAAACCGGTTTCATGTAACTCGTTAATTTGTTGTTGTAGGTTATTAAGAAATGACTTGCTCATAAATGTGCGCTCTAGAAATTAAAAAGGGAGATCATTTAGACCGTTTATTTGAGCGATTTTACCTGATTAAAATAGAAAGCCAACAGGTTTAGCAAAATGATTAACTTATCATTCGGTATATTTTCTTAGTATTCGCTATGAGCTGCTGGCAACTTGGATAATAAACAACGATTTCATTAATAATCAACAATATGACGACCAAATGGCGTAAAACCTAATTTCATCAATTTAAAATGTTGAATACCAAAAGGAATACCAATAATAGTGAGGCACAACATCACTCCCCAAACCAAATGATTTAATACGATCCATATTCCTCCAAAAATTAACCAGATAATATTCATAATAATATTGAGCCCACTAGTGGGGTAACTTTCTGGCCAACGACTAGAAACATCAGAACCAAATGGAAACAGAGCAAGAATAGCTAATTTGAAGCATTGAATTCCCCAAGGAATCCCAATAATCGTCATACAAAGTGCTAATCCACCTAATACATAACCACAAAAAACGAAAAAACCACCCAGAATAATCCAGAGAATATTAAAAATAATTGACATAGTTGCGCCTTGTAGAAATAAAAACTATGTAAGGCTATACAAGATCTACACCAAGATATAACTGTATAAAATTCAAAGAGTTAGTTTAAAAGGGGTTAATAGCAAATTGGCAAGTTCAAAAATTTAGGTCTACAAACAAACTATTTAGCGAATTTAACAATAAAAACACGGATCGATGCTAAGCAATAATTTTTGAAGGTTTGTCGCCATTACCTAAACTAGCGATTACTGAAGAGGGTTTGTCACCGTTACCTAGACGAGCGATTATTGAAGAAGGCTTGTCACCATTACCTAAGCGTGCCATTACTGATGAAGGTTTATCACCATTACCTAATCGAGCAATTACTTTGATAATATAGCTCGGATCAACTCTTCTGGCTAAACCATCAGTCATTGTTTTTTCAACTGGATCAACTCTTCTGGCTAAACCATCAGTCATTGTTTTTCCAACTGGATCGACTCTTCTGGCTAAACCATCAGTCATTGTTTTTTCAACTGGATCAACTCTTCTGACAATATTTCTACTCGTAGATTTTTTCTCTTGAATAGCTATACTTTCTATATCTAAAGTATAGCTGCATACTTTATCAACATCTGAAAGCCAAACAGACACTGATGCAATAGCTATTATAAATGCCGATACGATAAGTTTAATCATTTTTAACCACCTATTTTTTTTAGTATGTTGTAAAAAGAGAGTAACAATCAAAAGTATAAAGACTACTCTTTGTACCAATAATAGTATTTTGTTAAAGTATTTCCGAGTATTTGTCAAATTATTATGTGATCAAATACTCGCTTTTGTAATTGCTCTATCTCATTAAATAATTTTTATTACCTCGTAAAAAAATTATTTAAATAAAATACAAATACCTGTACTCCAATGATTTTTAAATATAAAACGTCAAAATTTTGTAACAAGCTTAACTATTATAAAATAACGCAATATCCGTACCATAAATTGAAAAAATAAAAAACAAAAGAAAGGATTTTTTTGCTATGCGATAAGATAGAATGAGGTGATTTTTAACCATTTAGAAAAAGTGTTCTAGCCTAGCGGTGTAACATTTCCAGAAATATTACCAAGATATTCTTGTCTATGCCATTGTCGTTTAAACATATCAGGCACAAGCGCACTTCTAACAGGACGACTAAAATAAAAACCTTGAACATAGTAAGCACGATTCTTCCATAAATACTCGCATTGTGTTTTAGACTCAACACCTTCGATAACCACTTTCATTTCCATCGTTTTAGCGATATCAATAATGGCTTTAACTACTTTTGCATCTTGTGCATCGGTTTCAATGTTATCAACAAAACTTTTATCAACTTTTAAGGTGTCAAACGGTAATGATTTTAATTGCGATAACGAAGAATAACCCGTACCAAAATCATCTAGTGCTAAACTAAAACCTAAACTTTTTAAGATTTTGATTTGAGCTTTAGTTTCGCCCATATCTTGCATACAAGCGCTTTCCGTAATTTCTAGTTCAATATATTTATTATCTAAGCCTTCTTCTTTAAGAATTTGACTAATTTCTGACGCTAAATTTCGATTCCAAAATTGATTCGCCGATAAATTAACACTAGTGCGTCCTCTCATTAAACCTTGCTCAACCCACTGTTTAGTTTGGCGTGCAGCTTGCCTCAACAAGTTATGTCCTAAAGGAACAATTAATCCGGTCTCTTCTGCCAACGGAATAAAATCGGAAGGACTAATAAAGCCAAATTCTTTATGTGTCCATCTAGCTAATGCTTCAATTCCATCAACAAGTCCCGTATTTAAGTCAACTTTAGGCTGATAGAATAATTCAATGGTTTCATCTTCAATCGCTTTGCGTAAAGCATTTTCTAACTCTAAACGTTTCCGTGCTCTTTCATTAAATTCTATCGAGTAAAAACGATAAGAATTATCTACGGCTTTTTTCGCTTCATACATTGCAGTATCTGCGTTACGAATTAAACGTTCTGCAACAATTGCATCGTCTGGCGCTAAAGTCATGCCGATTGAAAAGTTAAGTTTTAATTGTTGACCTTTAACAAAAATAGGCTGGTTTAATTCTTTTAATAATAATTCAGAAAAAGTGGCAACTGACGCTGAAGATTTAACATTTTCAACAACAATAACAAACTCATCACCACCGATTCTTGCAACAGTATCGCCTTCTTTATTACAGTTAACTAAACGAGAAGCCACTTGCCTGATCAGAATGTCACCAACACTATGACCTAACGAATCATTAATTCGTTTAAAATTGTCGATATCAACTAAGAATAAAGCAAAACGTCCATTATCACGTTTTGTTTTTTCAATTGTTTGGTTAAGTCGATCATATAAGCAAGCTCTATTCGGCAAGCCTGTTAACGAATCATAGTTAGCTAACTTACGGAACTCCTCTTCCGTTCGTTTATGGAATGTAATATCAGAAAAGACACCAACATAATAACGAACATTACCATTTTCATCATGTAAAGTATCAATACTAAGTTTTTGCGGGAAAGGATCATTATTTTTTCGTTCAGCCCAAGCTTCACCTTGCCAACTACCTTTATCTTCAATGCTGGTATGAATTCTTCGGATCAAGTTCTCTGACTGCTCTTGGGTTTCAGGAAACCATAATGTCTCACCTTTTTTCTCACTTAAAGGAAAACCTGTAATACGTTCAAATGCAGGATTACACTCAATTAAACGCCACTCGTTATCTCTAATCCAAACACCATCAGAAGTACTTTTGAAAGCTTGTCCGAGCATTTCAAATTGTTCATCTTTTTGTTTAATATCAGTTATATCTCTTTGTGTACCTGACATACGTAACGCATTACCTTCACTATCAACGGCAACCACTTTACCTCGATCTTGAATCCAACGCCAACCACTGTCTACATCAACAATTCGATAACACATATCAAAATGTTTACTATTACCAGCAATGTGAGTTAGGAGCTTATTTCTTACCATACCTAAATCAGCCGGATGAATATAGCTGGCTAGTTGGTATAAATTCTTCGATAATTTATTGCAATCTATTTGAATTTTTTTGAATTCATTTGAACGAGAAATTTCACTATTTTCTAGATTCCAATCCCAAAACTCATAGCCACTTCCCCATAAACTGAGTTTGAGACGTTCTTCATTTTCTTGAATAGCCATTTGAGTTTGTTTTTCTTTTTTTCTGCGACGATATATAAAATATCCAGCCAAACTTAAAGCCGTAAAAATAAATAGTGTATATACAAAGTAAGCCAAAGACGTTGCCCACCAAGGTGGATTGATTAATATATTAATCACTCGAGCCTTTTCATTCCACCCACCACTAGCTGTGCCAACTTGTAGCTCAAACCTGTAATCCCCAGCACCTATATTAGTGTATGTAGCAACTCTATTATCAGAAGCTGTGCTAATCCAGTCATCACGATGTCCTCTTAACCGATAGCGGTATAATAACATATCACTTTTAACAAATTGAGGACTTGTAAATTTGATAGAAAACGGAGCTTGATTATGCTTCAGACTTATTGAATTTATATCTGATAACGATTTAGGCAATACCCCATCTTTAGAAATTTTAACTTCTTTATTAGCAATATAAAAATTTAACAAAACAGGATTTCTTATATATAGCTCCTTCTTCTCAATACTTGGGTAAAATCTATTTAAGCCATTCACGCCTCCAAAATAAAGAAAACCGTTAGCTGACTGAATGCCTGGCATATTAAACTCATTTCCCTGTAAACCATCAGAAGCAGTATAATTCGTCATAGTAAAATCTTCAGGATTAATAACAGCTAATCCCAAGTTACTAGAAACCCAAATTTTCTTAGACGTTCTATCTGGAATAACAGAGTATATACCATTGTTGGCCAAACCATTTGATTCGTCGATCGTTTCTATTTTTCCGTCACTATCAATTATTTTTACCCCTTTAGACCAAGTTGCAACCCATATTCGCCCAATCCAATCATAAGCTAAATCATTCACTTCAAAATCATTGGTATTAGGGATTTCTTTTGCAACAATGTCTATTTTTCCATTTGAGTTATCACTATATTTAACTCTATGAATATTTCCAGCTTTATATGCAATTAACCCAGTACCATTATCCTTGTGAACCAAGGTTCTTGGATAAAGAGAATTGGCTAATTTTCCAACCTGAATAAGACCTTGTTTTTTGCCGCTTTGGAAAACACCAACCCCTTTACCATCAACACCAATCCAAATATTGTCATTAGAGTCAGAAACGATAAATACTATTGCTGGGCTACCAGATAAAAATTTATTATTTGAAGAATTGTATTTAACCAGTTTATTTAATTTAAAATTGAACCTAAAAAGCCCCTGATAAGTTCCTAACAATAAAGTTTCTGAGCTATCCTGATAGATTGCTTGAATCGTTACTGTTATTGCTCTATTGTCAAAAATCAAAGGAAAATATTGAAACTTTTTAGTTCTAGGATTAAATAAAGATAGTTTTCCCGAATCACTTCCAACCCAAATATCACCATCTTTATTTTCAAAAAGAGAAGAAACACTAGAGTCTTCCAATCCTTCAGAAGGAACAGGATGCATACCATAGGTTTCAAAATTTTTACTATTCGAAAAATATCGACTTACTCCCCCACCATATGTACCAATCCAAATAGTCTTATCTTTTCCTTGGTATATAGAAGAAATATTATCTTTGATCAGCGACTTTTCATTTCTATAATCAGCCAAAATCAGCTTTTCTAACATTTGAGTTGGTTCAACAACTAATATCCCCCGTCTTGTACCAAACCATAGCTGCCCTAATTTATCTTGATGGATACTTCTGACATGATTATTAGGTAGATTCGCTTCAAACTTGATTAGTTTTCTAATATCCCTATCAAGTACAAACACTCCCTCTCCCCAGGTAGCAACAAATATCCTTCCATAGGAATCTTGGAAAATATCAACAACACTAACGTTGTTAAAGTTTTTTTCGCTTAAATTCTGAGTATCTACTTCTAATATTTGATTGATAGGATTAAACCTTCCGTTAGTTCTATCAAAAAGATATAAGCCCCCTCTTAAGGTCCCAATCCATAACTGTTTATGATCATCTTCATAAATAGCTCTTACTTTGTGATGTGAGTATGACTTGACCTTCTTTGTGGTAGGATCTATCGAATTTAAGCCTTTGGCCGTACCAACCCAGATCATTCCATCACTTGTCTGGTACAATGAACGAATATTGTTTGAGTTAATGCTATTATTTTTATCTGATGTGGTTGAAAACAAAATAAAACGATCAAGTTCTCGATCATAAATATTTAAGCCATTTTCGGTTCCAACCCATAAAACACCTTGCTTATCTATCAATAATGTACTCACGCCGTTATTTGATAAGGAAAACTCGTTTAGACGGCTATATCTATATGTTATTAATTCAACGCCATCATACTTTTGAAGCCCGTCTTCAGTTGCAAACCACATAAAACCGTCATTATCTTCAACAACATCAAAAACAACACTAGATGCTAACCCATTCTTTTTTGTCAAGTTATGAAACTGAAATAACGACTCAGCCCTTAAAACAGAAGCATATCCCGCAAATAAAATTAGCGAGACGAGTAACACAAAGAATTTTACAAAGCTAGAATTAAGCATAAAATAGCGGAAAACAGGTACTTTGATTAAAAGAATAAGACATAATTATAACGCAATATAACCAAATTTTGCTTACAAGTCAGTTGATTAAAGTCAATATCTCAAAAGCATATTAAGTTGTAAACTGAAAAACCTGTTTT
Source organism: Aliikangiella litoralis (assembly GCF_052495765.1). The sequence continues at coordinate 5,537,332 of NZ_CP199292.1, forward strand.
TGGTACTTTTAACCAACATAAAAACTATCAAAAACATAGTTTGATTGAATTAGACTAATATATTAGCATCACTCACAATAGCACCATCCAGCATAAATAAAGGCGTTAGTAACAAACTAACCTCTTTGTATGTCTTAACAATGAGTTTAATTTAGGAGCCATCATGAAAAAATTTACCATCTTTGGTCGACCAGGATGTGGTTTTTGCACCCGAGCCAAACAGTTATGTGAAATAAACAATTTTGAATATAAGTATGTTGATATTTGGGAAGAAAATATCAGCAAAGAAGATCTCGCCAAAACAATTGGCAAACCAGTAGATACAGTCCCACAAGTGTTTCATGGCGAAACTCACATTGGTGGATTTGATGATTTACAGGCCTATGTTGCGACTTTAAAGGAATAATCTTTAATAGGCGTAGCCAAACTACTGCTTTTTTAGGATAATAGTCCCTTTATACTCAGAAAAAAGAATTTAAATTAACTTTATTCTGTAACCATTTGAAATTTAAGGTATCTAGCAAATGAAAGCAGTAGTTGAAGCATGGCTTGATGAAGCTATAGCTAAACTCAAAGAGCAAGGTGTACTTCCTGACTCTGTTACCGCTAAAGCGCAAGTAACACATACCAAAGAAAAGTCTCATGGTGACTTTGCAACTAATGCTGCATTAATGCTTGCTAAACCAGCTCAAAAACCTCCGCGCGAAGTCGCTCAAATGATTATTAATTTACTCGGTGCTCAAGAAGAAATTGATAAACTAGAAATTGCGGGCCCAGGATTTATCAACTTTTTCTTAAGTCAGGCGGCATCGACTCAAATAATTGCAACCATTCTAGAACAAAAAGAACACTTTGGGCGTGAAAATGTCGGCCAAGGTAAAGCGGTTCAGGTAGAGTTTGTATCAGCGAACCCAACAGGCCCACTACATATAGGTCACGGGCGAGGTGCTGTGGTAGGAGATTGTTTATCTCGACTACTGGATGCAACCGGCTGGAAAGTCACTAAAGAGTTTTACTACAACGATGCTGGCCAGCAAATTAATAATTTAGCTTTATCGGTACAAGCCCGCTGTAAAAATATTGATCCGGATTCAGCAGCCTGGCAAGACGATTGGTATAAAGGCAATTACATCAAAGATGTTGCAACTGACTACCTAGCACAAAAAACAGTGGATTCAGTTGATAAACATGTTACTGCTAAGGGCGATCCTGAAGATTTAACTGCCATTAGAGATTTCGCAGTCGCTTATTTAAGAAGAGAACAAGATCTTGATTTAAAAGCGTTTGATGTCGATTTTGATGTTTATTTTCTTGAGTCATCTTTATACGAAAATGGCGATATTGAGAAAACAGTTAACAGTCTTATTTCAGCCGGACATACCTATGAAAAAGACGATGCTCTTTGGTTAAAAACGACTGATTATGGTGACGATAAAGATCGTGTTATGCGCAAATCAGATGGTGGATATACCTACTTTTTACCAGATGTAGCCTATCACGTAAACAAATGGAATCGTGGTTTTAGTCGCGTTGTTAACGAATTTGGCGCAGATCATCATAGTACTGTCAATCGAGTAAGAGCAGGTTTACAAGCGCTTGATATTGGTATTCCCAAAGGTTGGCCTGAAGTAATTTTACACCAAATGGTTACTGTTATGCGTGGTGAGGAAGAAGTTAAAATCTCAAAACGTGCTGGCAGCTATGTTACTTTAAGAGACATCATTGATGAAGTGGGGCGAGACGCGACTCGATACTTCTTAGCGGCGAGGCGTGCAGAATCACAAATGACGTTTGATCTTGAGCTTGCAGCTTCTCAAACCAATGAAAACCCAGTGTTTTATATTCAATACGCACATGCCAGAATATGCTCAGTGTTTAGGCAGCTAGGTGAACAAAACCTAGCATTTAACCAAGTAGAGGGCTTAAAGAACCTAGACAAACTGAATAACGAGTTTGAAAAAGCTCTCACTGATCGTGTATCTAAATACCCAGCGCTGATCAAATCAGCAGCAAACGCATTAGAAACTCATATGCTTGCACATTACTTGCGTGAATTAGCTAACGACTTTCATAGTTACTACAACGCAGAAAAATTTATCGTAGAAGATACAAATCAAAGAAATGCGCGATTGTGCTTAATCACTGCGGTAAAACAAGTATTAGTTAATGGTTTAGATTTGCTAGGCGTTAGTGCCCCGGAAAAAATGTAACCCAAATGCCAAGAGATTACGCCAAGAAAAAGAAACCAGCGCAAAAGAAGCGAGGGGCCAGCAGAAGTAAAAAGAAAGCGTCTGTTCCACTCAGCCTATGGCTATTGACAGTGTTTTTATCTATTGCTTTAGCTGGTGGTTTAATTTACTTAAAGTGGTTTAAACCTCAACCAGTACAAACTAGTGCACAAACTAAAAGTACAACCTCTTCTCAGAAAAATACGAGTAGTCGTTCTTCTAAAAAATCTCAACCTAAATCAGATGATGAGGTCCCTTTCTATGATGTTCATCGGGATTTAACCAATAAAAAAGTGGTCATCCCAAAAGAAGATCTTAAGCTACCTGACAACTATAAAAAATACTTTTACACAATGCCCTGTGGCTCATTCAGAGAAAAAGCTAGAGCAGAAGAGCTAAAAGCCCGTATTGCCATGGTCGGTAGTAAATCAGACCTCAAGGATATCAAAAGCAAGGGAGAAACCTGGTATCGAGTACAGTTAGGTCCTTTTAATAGTAAACGTGCTGCTGAAAGAATACGCCATAGGCTACAAGACAATGGAATTCATGACTGTGTGCTTTTACCTCATCTAAAATCAAATTAGCATAATGGCAATTATCACCAATTACCTTGAAAAATCTATTTTTGGACCCACATTGCTACGATAGCTTAATTAATACACTCAATTTGGAGTAGATCATTGGAACAATATCGCGGAACGACTATTCTTTCGATACGTCGTCACGGAAAAGTAGTTATTGGTGGTGATGGACAGGTATCGCTTGGCAATACCATCATGAAAGGCAACGCACGTAAAGTAAGAACGCTTTTTCAAGGCAAAGTAATTGCAGGGTTTGCAGGTGGTACAGCAGATGCTTTTACTCTGTTTGAACGCTTTGAAGAAAAACTCGATAAGTATCAAGGCAAACTCATGCGAGCTGCGGTTGAAATGGCTAAAGATTGGCGTACAGATAAAATGTTACGACGTTTAGAAGCCTTGTTGGTTGTCGCAGATAAAGAACACTCTCTGATTATTACAGGTAATGGCGACGTTATAGAGCCAGAAGATAGCCTAATGGCAATAGGCTCTGGTGGTCCTTACGCACAAGCAGCAGCAAAAGCCTTGCTTGATAAAACAGACCTTAGTGCACGTGAAATAGTAGAATCAGGATTAAAGATTGCAGGCGATATATGCGTCTACACAAACCATAACAATACAATTGAAGAATTGGATTGCAACTAGAATTGGAAGTTAATACATGTCTCAAATGACTCCTAGAGAAATTGTTCATGAACTTGATAAACATATCATAGGCCAAAACTCAGCAAAAAAATCTGTCGCCATTGCGCTCAGAAACCGCTGGAGACGAATGCAAGTTGATGAGAATCTACGTAATGAAATTACACCTAAAAATATTTTAATGATTGGACCAACAGGTGTTGGTAAAACAGAAATTGCTAGACGTTTAGCTAAATTAGCCAATGCTCCCTTCATTAAAATTGAAGCAACCAAATTTACTGAAGTTGGTTATGTTGGGCGCGATGTCGACTCCATTATCCGTGATTTAGTTGATGCGGCCTATAAAATGCTACGTGAACAAGAGTATCACAAAGTAAAACTACGAGCAGAAGAAGCCGCGGAAGAAAGGATTCTAGATACTCTCTTACCTCCGGCTAGAGGATTCGAAAATGAACCAAAAGCTGAAATAGATGACTCGGCAGCTAGACAGATGTTTCGCAAAAAGTTACGTGAAGGCACTATTGACGACCAAGAAATAGAAGTTGATCTTGCGGGACCCAGTGTAGGCATTGAAATTATGGCTCCTCCTGGCATGGAAGAAATGACTAGTCAACTTCAAGATATGTTCCAGCATTCAGCGCCAACAAAGAAAAAGAAGCGCAAATTAAAAATAAAAAACGCGCTTAAATTACTCATAGAAGAAGAGTCTGAAAAGCTGATTAACCAAGATGATCTTAAGAATAAGGCTGCTGAATCAGTTGAAAATAATGGTATTGTATTTCTTGATGAAATCGATAAAGTCGCTAAAGGTGATCGTGGCTCTAGTGGCGAAGTATCGAGAGAAGGTGTACAACGTGATTTATTACCATTGGTTGAAGGCTGCACTGTTTCCACTAAATACGGTATGATAAAAACAGATCATATTTTATTTATTGCATCAGGTGCTTTTCATTTAGCCAAACCATCCGATCTCATCCCTGAGTTACAAGGACGTCTACCAATTAGAGTTGAATTAACATCACTAAGTGCAGATGATTTTAAACGCATTTTGACCGAACCAGATGCGGCACTAACCAAGCAGTACACGGCTCTTATGCAAACAGAAAACCGCGAAATAACATTTACAGATGATGCGATTCAAACAATTGCAGAAGTTGCATGGCAAGTCAACGAAACCACTGAAAATATTGGTGCAAGACGGCTTTATACTGTGATGGAAAAGCTATTAGAAGAAATTTCTTTTACTGCATCAGACTCAGATGAAAAATTAATTATTGATGCCAATTATGTTAATTCTCAATTAGGTGAGCTCTCTCAAGATGAGGATTTAACTCGGTTCATTTTGTAGTAACTCAATTAAAATCCGATGACAGATACTCATCGGATTTTAACACCTCAAGTAAATTTGATATTTCTGTAGTCAATACTCAGAATCAGCTACTTGCAATAATTGCAACAACCTGCATACCCAAAAGCACTCAATTTTCTATACATTTCTGTATTGAATTATAAGTCTGTTACCACTAAACAATTTAATCTATAAAATTAAATTCATAATGGTAATATTAATTTATTCTCCCATTATAAGTTACTTGTTTGTGGTATTAAAAGAGTTCTACAATCGAAAAATTGCATTATCGACTATTAGACAAATCATCAATACTTGCTAGTATCAATAAAATAAGCCTTTGTTGTTTAATTTAACTCTATAACTTAAAGATTACTTTAACCGCGACAATAACAAATAAGCCTGCTCATAGGATAATAATGCAAAGCTATAATATTACGATAAAAAATTTTTCCTACTTTATATTATTTCTTTTTATTGTATATTTACCAAACTCTATATCTGCGGCTAATTATGTTACGTACGGAACAGAAAGTGGGCTTTCAAAACCAGCAATAAATGCAATTGTAAAAGATAAACAAGGATTTATTTGGGTAGGAACTCAAGATGGTTTAAACCGATTTGATGGGTATCAGTTTAAAGTATTTCGCAACGATTCAGCTAATTCTAGCTCTATTTCTCACAATTATATTAGCAAATTACTCATTGATAGTAACCATCAATTATGGGTTGCCACATCCACCGGACTGGATAAATATGACCCAGAAACTCAACAGTTTATTCACTTTGAGTCAGGATTATTCAATCGAAATTTTTTTGAAAGTTTGTTCATTTGGGCTCTTCAAGAAGGCAATAACAACGAGTTAATACTAATTACGACTAAAGGAATCATCATTTTTGACACTTTATCTGAGACCTTCAGTTTTATACAGGACAATGTAGGCAACTCATCACCTAACGCGGAAGAACAAAACAACTTCTTCAAACAAACTGAATTTAACGACACGGCTCTAATTTCTAGTATTAAGCAACCTAATAGAAAGTATTTATTTGCAACCAATAAAGGACTTTATAAATACTCAGCTCCCTCATCACAACTTGAACTAATTTCATCAGCCAGTGTTAGTCCTACAGCCAAAGAACCTCGCTTATATTGTATATCCAACCAGTTGAGTAAGATCCGATTTTTTTGCAGTCGAGAAGGAATCTATTATTTACACGACAATAAAACTTTTTTTATTTCAAATAAATCCTTAAAACTACCAACAGCAGCCATTGATCTATATTTCTCTGAAAAACATGAACTATGGATTGGTACATCAGAGGGGTTATTCATAAAAAAATTAGATATCAATCAATTATCTCAAACACTTTTAGAACCCAACTTAATTCAAATTTCATCTGACAAAATAATTTCTATTTTTCAAGACAGGGATGGAGTTTTCTGGATAGGCTCAAACGGAGCTGGGCTTTTTAAGCTCTCACCGAATTCCCAAGTATTCAATCATCTGCGAGGAGCAAGTCAACTAAACAGTTTCGCGAATGTGAATAAAAACTACCTCACCAACAATGCAGCTGCCAGTCTTAGTGTGAGCATAGATAACATTTACGTAGGTGACTCCAAAGGAGCCATTAATATAATTAATACTAAAACAAAGCAGATAAAAAAAATAAATTTAGTTAACAGTACTAAGGAACCAGTCAAAACAACTATTCTAGATATATTACCTATTTCTAATAAACATATCTGGGTAGCTAGCAGAGCAGGTCTAACTCAAATTGATTTAAATAAAAACAAACAAAAAACTTTTGAAATTTTAGATAGCCGATTTGCACAGAACAATTATCCTACCCAAATATTTAAAATTAATGAGCAATTTTTTGTTACAGGTCTACTTTCAGGACTCACTCAGTTCGATCCTGAAACAGAGTCATTTACACCTATCACCCCAAAAAATAAAAAAGAAATATTTGCACCATTTATTGCGACAGCAATAGTAAAGAACGATACTATTTGGATGTCAGGATACCAAGGTATTTTATATCAGTTTAAAATTAAAGAAAATCTTGGATACTCATACCCAGTGAAAGATTCTAAAAATCCAATATACTCTTTATCTCAGGTTTATAATATGAACTTTGATAGTTCAAAAAATCTTTGGTTAGCAGGTATGGGAGGCTTAGCAAAATTTAATATTGAACAACAAACAGTTGAATATTTAAATACTATATATTCTTTGCCACAGAGAGCCCACTTATCAGTGATTGAAGATAAGCAAGGTTTTATCTGGACTACAACGGCGGCAAACCTACTTAGAATAAATCCACAGAATAACCAATTGTATACTTATAGCAAAGATTCAGGTATGCCGATTACTGGGTTTACATCACAGGTTATACAGGATAAATCTAATCAATTATTCTTTGGTGGAATGAATGGACTGCTTCAGTTTTCTCCTGAAAAAATTAACTCTCCATTAAAAAAACTACCAATAACCCTGACTGATACAGAAATAAAACATAATACCCATTCTAATGATTCTTCTATTACCTGGAAGCATTTTCAAAAACAAAAAAATAATAAAATCATTCTAGATCGCAGTAATAATAGTATTAAACTTTCATTTGCCATTTTGAATTTTGCTCATAATTCAGATTTACATTACCGTTATAAACTGACGAATTATGATTCTGGTTGGAATCTGAACGAAAATAAAAAGCCACATGCAGTATATACTAAACTGCCTTATGGATATTACCTATTAGAGGCATCTTTTAGTTTAGATGGTCGGCACTGGCAAAAATCACAAATAATAGCAAACATTGAGGTTATGCCTGCCTGGTGGGAGACAATTCTGGCCAAAACACTATATGTCTTAGCAGTTTTAATAACCCTGATATTTATCTATTTTTGGAAAGTAAACCAATTAAAGAAAAAAGCCAACGATTTAACAATCGCAATAGACGAGAAAACCAAAGATATACGAGAGTTGTTGGAACAGAAAACTCAGTTTTTCTCATATATCTCCCACGAATTAAAAACACCTCTTTCACTAGTTCAAGATCCATTAGAACGGTTAGCTAAAGTACCAGAAGAAAGAAAAATAGAACTAGTCAATATTGCACGAAGAAATATTGTCAAAGTATCAGAGATGGTCGACCGATTACTTAACTCAACTAGTATTGAAACAACTAAACCAAGACACACCGTTTTTATTCAGCCAAGAATAGAAAATGCGATAACTCAGTTATCAGAGTTTGCCAGTCAACACTCTGTACAATTTGTCATAAGAAGACTAGATGACTGCTCTGTTCTAGCCACAGAAGATGAGATCGATATAATACTATTTAACCTTTTAAGTAATGCGATAAAATATAATAAAGAAAATGGACATATCTTTATTAGTTGCATTTACTTTAATCATCGCTGCATTTTAAGGGTTTCCGATGATGGCATAGGGATCACCGATATTAATCAAACATTTGATCTGACCAATAGACGCAAAAACAAAAATGGATATGGATTAAAATTGGTCAATCAGGTAACAGTAGGACTCAATGGAAATTTAAAAGTTAAGTCCAAAAAGAATTATGGAACTATAGTCAACATTAGCCTATCTGGTACACACACAAAAAATGATTTATGCCAAGAATTAATCACTACAAACAAAAATAATTATTCTGAAGCTACTCCCCTTAATTCTCAACTTTCAAAAAATAAAGCCTTAATATTTATTGTCGAAGATAGTACTGCTCTCAGAAACTATCTTTTTGATTTATTTCGTGAGGCTTACCAATGTGTAGCATTCTCAAATGCTGAAGACGCTCTTGGCAGATCGTTACAGTTAATACCAGACATCATTATCACTGACATAGAACTACCTGGAATGAGTGGGACAGAGCTCAGTCATCAAATTCGTACAAGTCAAGAAACAAGTCATATTCCAATCTTACTACTAACAGGCAAAAAATATAATAGTAAGGAAATATTAGACTCTCTTAACTACGCTATTGATTGCATTACAAAACCGTTTAGTAGCGAAGCACTTTTAATTAAAGTGACTAATTTACTTCAAATAATCCAGCAAATAGGTAGCAAAAATCAAAAAGTATCGCTGACTAATTTGTATACTGAAGAAAAATCTAAGTCGCTAGGCCTGACTCAAAAAGACACTATATTTATGCAACGCCTTATCGATACACTGGCTGTAAACTATAAAGACTCCAAGTACAATCTAAGTAGTCTGTCCAATGATATGTTTATGAGCAAAACCCAGCTTTCACGTAAATTACAAGCAATTAGTAATAAAACGCCAATTGAATATTTAAAGGAATACCGTCTAGAGCGAGCAATACCATTATTATCAGAAGGAACAACGCTTAGTGAAGTTTCTTACGCCTGTGGCTTTTCGTCTCAAAGCTATTTCTCTACCTGTTTTAAATCTTACTTCGGCAAAACGCCAAAACAATTTCAACTGTCAATAATTAACGATAAAAGAAAGAAGCCCATATAACCTCTCCCCCTCTCATAATAATTTTAATATGTTTTTACAACATTTAACTTACAGCTAAATATTAATCTTTTCAGTCAACCTTGAAATAAAAACGCGCTCAATTAAAACAAAACATATATTTTGCTGCAATTTTAAAAAAAAATAAGTCTATTTTGAAAAAAAAATTTGTTTTTCCATTTTAAAATTTATCTGACTTCAGGCCGACTGTATGAGGTCAAACTTAATCCCTAAGTTAGTATCAAATAATATAAAAACATATTAACTCTGATTATTATAACTAATATAAAAATATAGGTAAAAACAATATGAAAATGAAAATTTTTACAGTGTTCTTCTCCCTAGGGCTATCATTACCAGCTCTAGCAGGATCACCATCAAGTACTCCTCCAGTTAATGAAAATTCATTGGTTAGTAGCTCAAAAGTAGCAGAAAACAATTCATCCAAAGATCAATTGTGGGGATATAGCAGCGAAGGAAGGGAGCTTTTCGATATAGCGACTAACACGGGCACGATCATTCAAGCAGTAGATGTTGATGGGTTGGCACGTTTAGGAGACATGATTTTGGGTCGTACCGAAGATCTCAAATTATACGGCCTTAAAATAGTGGCTGGAGAAGAAGCGGAAAACTCTATGCATGATAAAAAAGCTAATATTCGCTATCCAAACTCGGGTTATAAATGGCCAGGCGGTGTTGTCCCTTTTGTTTATTCAAATACTTTAGGCTATAACGCTAGAAGAGCAATGAACTATGCTATTGACCATTGGAATAGAAATACCAATGTAAGGTTTGTTCAGCGAACCAATCAAAGAAATTATCTAGTTATCGAAGGTGGAAATTCTTGTAGTTCATGGGTTGGACGTCAAGGAGGAGCACAATCAGTCACGCTAGCAGAAGGATGTGGTTACGGAGCTGCTGTACATGAATTAGGCCATGCTCTAGGTTTTTTCCACGAACAAAACCGCTCAGATAGAGACAACTATATTACTATATATTGGGATAATATTGTCCCCAGTATGCAGTATAACTTTAATACTACTTCATATTATGCCGGAGCAAAGCATGGTTCTTATGATTACTATTCAATAATGCACTATGGAATCAAAGCGTTTAGTAAGAATAACAAAGTTACCATGTGGCCTAAAGCTAATGTAAACACTAATTACTTAGGAAATGGAACCAAACTTTCTCAAGGTGATATTTATGCAACAGCAGCAATTTATGGATGGCCGAATTATTACTACGGTGCAGATACCCCTAAATTACAGTCTAAACTGGACGAGTCTCAATTAAACAGCAATAACTTAGAATAGTTTGCAAACAACAAGACAAACTTTGAACAGACTTGGTAGACAAACTTCACTTTAAAATCTATTCATGTGAAGGAATCGATTATGCTAATTCACTCCTAGTTAGCCTTGGCGAATACTATTTAGTATTCGCCCTTTTTATTCTTTTTAACTAAAAATACCTTTAAACATAAAGAAAAAGCCCATTGATAGTATTGCACCAGCAGGCAGAGTTACCACCCAAGACACGGCAATATTTTTCAGAACACCAATATTAAGAGCAGCAATACCGCGAGCCATACCAACACCTAATACTGCGCCAACGAGTGTATGAGTCGTCGAAATAGGTAACCCTGTTCCTGAGGCAACAACAACAGTTGTTGCAGCAGCTAATTCTGCTGCAAATCCACGACTAGGGGTTAACTCGGTAATTTTCTTTCCAATAGTCGCCATTACGCGACGGCCATAGATAGCTAAACCAGCAACAATACCTGCACCACCAACAAGTAAAATCCAGGCCGGTAAGGCAGATTTAGCGCCAATATTTCCACCGCTTTCAACCACACTGACTACAGCGGCTAAAGGACCTATCGCATTAGCTACATCATTTGAACCGTGGGCAAAAGCCATGCCACAAGCAGTGACAACCATCAATATCGCAAATACTTTTTCTACGTTAGCATAATGAAACTTTTTATCATCAGACTTTGGCATTTTTTGCCGGCTGATTACCAACTTGCCTAAAAACATAACAACAAGACCAAAGCCAATTGCAATCAGTAAGCTGGTCAAAGTATCAAATTTAATACCAACATGTTTTAAACCTTTAAATAGCGTTACTAACGCAATCATAAAACCAGCAAGAAACATATAATAAGGGACATACTTTTTAGCATTTTTCAGTGGTTCTTCCGTATTTAATATCAATTTTTGGACACTAGTAAATAGCATAAAAGCAATCGTTCCAGAAATAACAGGAGAAACAACCCAACTGGCAACAATGGAACCGACCTTACCCCATTGAACCACTTCCATTCCCACACCAACTGCTGCGAAGCCCACAATAGCTCCAACAATCGAATGTGTTGTGGAAACAGGCCAACCAAAATAAGTAGCAACAACTAACCAAATACCTGCGGCTAATAAAGATGCCATCATTCCAAAAACTAAATATTCAGGTGTATCGGCTAATGCGTTTGCATCAATAATTCCTTTTCTAATCGTTGAAGTAACTTCTCCTCCCGCTAAAAAAGCCCCGGCAAACTCAAAAATCATTGCTATAACAATGGCTTGTTTGATCGTTAATGCTTTCGAACCAACCGAAGTCCCCATAGCATTAGCAACATCATTGGCGCCAATACCAAAAGCCATCAGCAAACCAAAAATACCTGCCAGATAAATCAGGATCATGTTGTATTCGGTAAATATACTAAACTCCATATATTATTCTCTCTTATTTTTGGATGTTTTAACGAGCAAGCAGTAGTTCGAGTCGAGCACCAACTTGTTGTGAAAGATCAGCTAAATCACCAACCCAATCAATAACTTTATATAAAAAGATAACGTTAACAGCAGGTAAACTCTCTTCTAACTCAAACAGTTTACGGCGAATTTTAATTTGTATGACATCGGCATCATTTTCAATTTCATCAAGCTTTAATACCATTTCTTCAGCAATTTTGACTTCGCGCCCTTTAAAACCAGACTCTAACAACTCATCAAGTTGCTGAATTGCCTTACTCGCTTGAAGTGAAGCATCGATACTTCGGCTAAGATAACCTTTCATATCCTCACAAATTCCAGGAGGAATAATCATCTTACGCCCAGTGATCAACCCTGCAATATCTTTCGCCTTGTTCGCGATTTTATCTTGAGATGATAAGAGAGCCAATAGATCGGTTCGACCAACGGGCATAAACAATCCATTAGGTAGATGAAGCCTTAACTCCTTTTTTAATTCATCCGCTTCATTTTCAATTGAACGAATAAGCTTTTGTAGTGTATCAACTTGATCCCAGTCTTGAGCAATTACAGCATCAAAAAACTCAGGTAATTTACCGACACATTCTTGCACCTTTAACATGTGGGTCTGCATAGGCTTCATTGGGGAACTAGCAAATAAATCTAAAATTGGATTCATTATATTTACTCTCTGTCAAAATTGAGTGCGAACAAAAATAACGCACAGATATTCTAGCCAGCGAGATTGTGTCACATTTTGATGACTTTTAAAATGTTCATCATAGTGACTTCTTATAATTGCAAGAACTAACTTAACAACCGATCCAACAAACTTATTTGCTACAGGCGGCTAATCATGGTGCTAGGCGTTTGATATCCCAACCAAATTCTGAAGGAGCATACTCAAACCGATCATGTAAACGAGCACCACCACCTTGCCAAAACTCAAAGCTAGTGGGTTTAATTCTGTACCCACCCCAAAAATCAGGTAAAGGGACTTCACCATCAGCAAACTTTTGTTTCATTTTATCAAAAGCCGCCATCAGAAATTGACGAGAACTAATTGGCTGACTTTGGTTTGAGGCCCAAGCAGCTATTTGACTGTCTTTAGGTCGGCTAATGAAATATTTCAATACTTCAGTATTCGATAAACGACTTGCAACACCTTTAATCTTAATTTGCCGTTCTAATTGTAGCCATGAAAAGTGAACACTCACTTTGCTGTTATTATTAATATCTTGAGCTTTATTACTGTTAAGATTAGTAAAAAATACAAGTCCATCTTGATCGAGTTTTTTGAGTAAAACAATTCTTTGGCTTGGCTGACCGTCTTTATCAACAGTCGCTAAATTCATAGCAGTAGGATCAACTAGCTCTAATTCATTGGCTTGTACTAACCAATCTTCTAATTGCTCAATGGGATCTTCTTTCAACACTTTACGACGCAACCCATCCCTTAAATACTCACGCCTAACTTCATCTAATTTCATTTACGTACGTCCCAAACGGCGCAGGGCATCTAAGTAGATGCCCTGCTTATTTTAATAATAAAATTTAACTACTGCTGGGCAGCAGGGCCTCCTATTGGGCCTTGTTTTTTTTCAGAGCTTTCAACATGTCCTGATTTAGGTTGATTATTCTGGTGATCACCATCATTCCAACCCTCCGGTGGCCTAGGCTCTCTATCGTTCATAATGTCATCAATCTGTTTTGCATCAATTGTTTCGTACTTCATTAGGGCATTAGCCATAGCTTCTAACTTATCTTTATTTTGTTTGAGTAAATTTTCAGCTCTTTGATAATTCTTGGCGATGATGTCTTTAATCTCTTGATCAATGAGTTTTGCCGTATCGTCTGATACATGCTTAGTTTGTGTTACTGAGCGCCCTAAAAAGACTTCCCCTTCATCTTCAGCATATGTTAGAGGTCCCAACTTCTCAGAAAACCCCCACTGAGTAATCATATTACGCGCAATATCAGTAGCACGCTGAATATCATTTGAGGCGCCTGTTGTTACTTTATCTGGGCCATTAAGCATCTCTTCAGCTATACGCCCGCCATAAAGTGACGACAAATTACTTTCTAAATATTCTTTACTATGGCTAAATCGATCTTTTTCAGGCAAGTACATAGTGACACCTAGTGCTCTACCTCTTGGAATAATAGATACTTTGTAAACCGGGTCATGACTCGGTACTAATAAACCAACAATTGCATGACCTGCTTCATGCCAGGCAGTATTAAGTTTTTCCTCTTCATCCATAACCATAGAGCGTCGCTCAGTTCCCATTAAAATCTTATCTTTAGCTTTTTCAAAAAATTCTTGATTAACAGTTCTACAATTAGCTTTAGCAGCAAACAACGCAGCTTCATTAACTAAGTTTGCTAAATCAGCACCAGAGAACCCAGGAGTACCTCTAGCAATTGCATTTGGATCAACATCATCAGCTAACGGCACTTTACGCATATGAACTTTTAAAATTTGCTCACGGCCTTTAATATCAGGCAAACCAACGGTTACTTGACGATCGAACCTTCCCGGTCTTAATAGTGCAGGATCTAACACATCTGGGCGATTCGTTGCAGCAATAACAATAACGCCTTCCCCGCCATCAAACCCATCCATTTCAACTAACAATTGGTTTAAGGTTTGCTCTCGCTCATCGTGTCCACCACCTAAGCCAGCACCACGATGGCGACCAACCGCATCAATCTCATCGATGAAAATAATACAAGGGGCTTGCTTTTTGGCTTCAGCAAACATATCTCTCACACGTGATGCGCCAACACCAACAAACATCTCAACAAAATCAGAACCCGATATAGTAAAAAATGGTACTTTTGCTTCGCCTGATATTGCTTTAGCTAGCAGAGTCTTGCCGGTACCAGGAGGGCCCACCATCAATACGCCACGTGGTATCTTACCACCTAGTTTTTGGAATTTTCCTGGTTCACGCAAGAAATCAACCAGCTCAGAAACTTCTTCTTTTGCTTCTTCACAGCCAGCCACATCTGCAAAAGTAGTCTTGATTTGATCTTCACTGAGTAGCTTGGCCTTACTTTTACCAAAGCTCATCGCTCCACCTTTACCGCCACCTTGCATTTGGCGCATAAAAAAGATCCAAACACCAATTAGTAACAACATAGGGAACCAGGAGATAAAAATAGTAAACAAAGCACTTTCGCCATCAGGCTCTTCACCAGTGTAGGAAATCTTTTTATCAACGGCTTTTTTGGCTAAAAGTTCATGAGAACCATAAGGTATTTTTGAAGTAACATTTTCGCCAGAAGATGTTTTTGCTTTAACATTAAATCCAGCGACAGTAACAGAAACGATTCGCCCTCGATCGATATCATTCATTAATTGGGAAAATTCTAACTCACTAGATTGCATTTGGGCTGCTTCAAAGTTTTTAAAAACAGAAACAAGCACTAACCCAATAACCAACCAGAGTAAGATATTCTTAGTCATATCATTCAAAGGAGTATCCTCTATTCTTTTCAAATTCAGAGTTTGCTGGTATAACCATCAAACAATTGTCTATTCATTATCGACTTAAACGCACGATATTGAAAATATATACTATCTATCAATTGTATCGCGATATTTCTCGAAATGTTTAATACTTATCCGAGATAATTGTGACCCAATAGATAAACTTCACGTGATCTGGGCCGCGACGCCTTAGGTTTACGGACCTTAACAACTTTAAAGTGCTTACTAACTTCTTGTTTAAATTGATCAAATCCTTCTCCTTGGAAGGCCTTAACCACAAAATTACCATTTTTTCGTAATATTTGTGTTACCAAATCCAAGGCTAATTCAACTAAATATATAGAAGCAGGTTGATCGATAGCATCTACACCGCTTATATTGGGGGCCATATCAGAAATAACAAGGTCCGCTTTCTGATTATTCATTGCACTTAATATCTTATCTAATACCTCATCTTCCCTAAAATCCCCCTGAATAAATTCAACGCCATCAAGATAATCCATTGGTAATATATCAGTTGCAATGATTTTTCCTTTATCCCCTACTTTTTTTACCGCATATTCAGACCAACCACCAGGGGCAGCCCCCAAATCAACCAACGTTATACCAGGCTTAATGAGTTTATCTTTTTCATCGAGTTCTTCTAGCTTATAAACAGCCCTAGAACGAACCCCTTCTACTTGAGAGCGTTTAACATAAATATCATCAAAATGCTCTTTTAACCAACCTTTACTGCTCTTACTTTTAGCCATTATTGACTCTTTATTTATACGGACTTTAAAAGTTTTGGATCAAATAACCCCATAGCAGAGCTATTTAATTCACAAAATACATCGAACCAATCTATTATTGTCTCAAATTTTAAAAGAAAGTGTTAAACTTAGCTCAACTAATTTCAATGTAATTTATTATGAGCAATTTAAGCAACAAACAAATCAGACATTTACGCAGCCTAGCCCATAACCTTAAGCCTGTGGTTATCATCGGTGATAAGGGGTTAACTCCAAATGTAATAGATGAAATCAATAACACCTTAGAAATACATGAACTGATTAAAGTAAAAATCAGAGCCGATGAGCGCGATGAACGTCAACAAATGATCGATGCTATTACTCAAAAGACCAACTCTGGCTTTATTCAGCGAGTAGGCCATATAGTCACATTATTTAGACGCAACAAAGAAGCTAAAATTGCACTTCCAAAATAAAATAGTTTTGTTTAAAGTAAAACCTCTATCAGCGACTAAAAGCATGTTCCTGTTCTAAAAGACACTTTGCCCAAATTAACTCGGGCAAAGGCTATTTAATCACTACTCATCCCCGAAAACATAATTCTCTCTAATTAGGCACTATTTGTACAATTTTGTTGTTTTCAGTTGCCACATAAATATAACCATCGGGCATTTGCTTAACATTACGCACCCGCCCTATTCCTTTAAATAATATCGCTTGATTAAAAACTTTACCCTCTTTAATTCTACACAGAACCAATTGGCTAAATTTTAGTGACCCAACAATTAAATTTCCTTGCCAATCAGGATATTTGTCACTAGTTACAAATGTCATACCAGATGGTGCAATAGAAGGAACCCAATACCAAATAGGCTGTTCCATGCCATCCTTCTTAGTTAATTCAGTAAATTTACTACCACTATAATTAACACCATAGCTGATAACAGGCCAGCCATAGTTTTTACCTTTTTTAATAATATTAATTTCATCTCCACCTTTTGGTCCATGCTCATGTACCCATATATCACCAGTAACAGGGTTCATCTCCATACCTTGCGGGTTCCTATGCCCATAAGAATAAATGGCTGTTTTTGCCTGCTGGTGATTAATAAAGGGGTTGTCTTTAGGAACTCTTCCATCATCATGAAGCCGATAGATCTTACCGCCATCCAGAGTGATATTTTGAGGGTTGACATCACGTTTTCCACGATCACCAATTGAAAAGTAAATAAACCCATCTTTATCAAATTCAATTCTGCTACCAAAATGTTGAGTTTTTCTCGAATTAGGTGTTGCCTTATAAATTTGCTGTTTATCAACCAGAGTCATACCCTTTAATTTAGCTCTCATAATTGCAGTATTACTCCCACTACCGCTCCCTTGAGAACTAGAATAAGAAAAGTATATCCAACCATTTGTCGCATAATCAGGATGAAGTTCGATATCAAGTAGTCCACCTTGGCCACGACTTTGAATATCGGGTAACCCTTCGACTTTATGATTTTTGTTACTTTTTATATCAACATAATATAGATTGCCAGCTCTTTCAGTAACTAGAAAATTACCATCAGGTAACTGTACCATTCCCCAAGGAACATTAATTCCCGTAATAACAGTTTTCAAAGAGTAGCTATGTGATTGCTTTTGAGAAAAAGCAGGTGAAGAAATCAAAATAGAAAAAAGCAATATTAGCCGCAAGCTTAACAAAAGAGCTTTCATAATATACTCGCTTATTACAAAGTGATAATGAATATTAACAGTCTATTTTATCGAGTAAAACCAATATTTAAAAAGCCGTATCAAAAATAAAACAACCAGCAAGCTAATTAAGCTTGCTGGTATAAAATTTTTTGTCTCTAGAAATCAATTAATGCAAGCCATTCCTATCCCTTGCGTTGGTCCATTTATTATTTATTGTAGAAGTTGCTGATGAATTTAACCTTTGAGTAGCATTACTTGTTCCCCAATTTGCTCTGCTTCCCCAGTTGATAATAGAAGTAAAGCTTGGATTACCAGTTCCATCGGTTAATACATCCCAATACGCACGCAAATAGTCTAATTCTGTGCTATATCCATTTTGTGACCCCACACACTCATTTTCCAAGTAGCGAGTTACAAACTGTCCATTTCCAGCTTCACAATTAACAATTGGAGAGCTATCATTGCCAAATTCATTTTTATAGTAGTGAAATGAACAGTTATCTTGAGAAGTATCATTAAAAGCTACAGCAGCATAAAAATGAGCAAAGCCTTCACTAGCAGCGCAAGAAGAATACTCTTTACTAGCCATAGAATGCCCACCACGAGAAGCAGGGCAAGAGGTTGAAGAAAAGCCACAGTCATTCACCCAGCGGCTACCTTTATTAAAATAAGTTAGCATATGACCAAGTTCATGCACAATAACAAACTTTTTATTTGTATGACATGGGCACATATAAACCGTTGGATCACCATTAGTACCGCTTGTACGGAAATGACTGCCAGCACTTTTACTTGTATTCGTTCGAATACGGAAATATTGGTTACTCACACCTCCTGGAAATCTATCTACAGCATAAACAGCAGCAGCAAGAACATTGAATTGTGCGCGGTGAGTACTATTGGGTGTAAAAGCGATCGTAGTTGTCCCTGATGAAATATTATAATTCGCGGAGTGAGTTCCCCTAACATCAGAATTATCATCATTTATCCAAACTCGATTGTTATTCGCCACTTTTGCTGAAGCCCACATTTTATAGTTTATTTGACCAGAGCTGACATTACTTAAATTTGGAGTACACCCACTTCGATCTAAATAGTTAGTCCATTTCTCCACGCCATTTTGAGAAATTTTTACCCATCCTCCTCTAGCCGTTCTTGCTGTAGCTCGACTCGATGAAAAATAGTCTTCTCCAATACCTGCATCAGTAAATGTTGAATAATACTTAAAGCAAATTTTTGCTGCATTAGCAAAGCTAGCAGCCGATGATAAAAGCATCAGTATTGCTAGTTTTAGCATAATCATTTTTATTTTATAAACAAACACCATACCCACCCTTCTTATTTAATATTGAGTTTTATTCGTACTTTCTATTGATGGAATATCAATAGCCATATCACCTTTTTTTTCTAATAAAATTTGCCAGCCTTTTTCCTGCTTTTTTAACTCGTAAATAATCGGATTATCTATATTAGCTAAAGTGTTATCGTCATACA
Organism: Aliikangiella litoralis; assembly: GCF_052495765.1. The sequence goes on from NZ_CP199292.1 coordinate 5,556,814, forward strand.
TGACTCGAAAAGTAATAAATAAAAGACCTTCACTTTCCATTGCTGCTGGAAGTTTTAATAATTGAGGCGTTAATTGAATAATCGTAGGAAATAAAGGTTTAAGACTAATATCTGAAATAATTCCTCCGGTTTCTTGCCCCAACGTATCAATATAGGTAGTAAATACCAATAAAGAACCATGCTTATCATTTTTATGCTCAAACATAACTTCAATAGGCTTCTGGTTTGAAAACTGCGTGAAATACTCAGGTAAATAATCAACTTCAACTTTAGCACCAACAGCCGTCACGTTTACCTTATGTTGTTTTATAGTTACTAACTCAGGTTGATACTCTGCAAACAGACTCAACGAGTAACTATTTAAAAACAATATAACCATACTAACCCTTATTTTTTTACTATTCACAGAGCGGCCTCATATTTAAAGTGACAATTTTATTTTAATATCGTAAAAACAAATAACACTTGAAATATTCACACAAAAACATGATATAAATTTGCAGTACCATTCCAAACAGCTATACTCGCTTTAGTTACTGTAACAGCTAACACTTTATAAAACCTAAAAAGTGTTTATATGCTTTTTTTTACAATCAAAAGTAATAACTATTCTTTCTCAAATATAAAAGCAACAACAACCAAATGTTTTTGTTTTAAATAATATAAAAAACATACACTTTCGACTGTTCAACATGTTTATTTGTGTTAGGATTAAGTCGCTTGATAAAAATTTATTGTTAATAAAAACAATCAACCTTTTCAAATTAAACCATTGATATTTTCCTTTCAATCAATTTAGTTTGAACTTTTACTAATAGAAAAAATTATGCGCTTAAGACATATTGAAATATTCAATGCGGTATATACAACAGGCTCAGTGAGTAGTGCCGCCAAAATGCTAAACATCACTCAGCCAACAGCAAGTAAAATACTCAAACATGCTGAGAATCAATTAGGCTTCTTATTATTCGAAAGAGTTAAAGGTAGGTTACTACCAACTGAAGAAGCAAAAACACTATTCATAGAAACAAGAAATATTTATAAACAGATTTCATCTTTAAAAAGAACGTCCCGTAATTTGGCAAGACCCAACGCAGGATGTATAAGAATAGCTGTTGTTGCAGCGCTTGGGGTAGAACTATTACCCAAAGCTATTGTTGAATTTAGAAAACGTCATTCAGATGTTCAGTTTGAAGTTCAAATTTTAAATTATAATAATATTGTCAGTGCACTATTAGAGCACAACAAAGATATAGGCATTGTTTTAAATCCTTTTGAGTCTGCATGCATGTCAGAAATAGATTTAGCCCAATCTGAATTTGTTTGTGTTTATTCTCAAGGTGAGTTCGACCATATACCTGGTAGATTAAGGTTATCCGATCTTCATGAACATCCATTTATCAGCATCGAAGATAGTGGCCCCTTGAGTCATGTGCTATCAACCCATATTGCCGACGAACCAATAGGCTTCGACTCATCGTTAATTGCTCAAACTTATTTTGTAGCCCGCAACTTAGTCACATTTGGGGGTGGCATATCTATTGTTGATGAGTTCACCGCTCGCTCAGAAGGTGCAGGAAAAGTTAAATATAAAGGTTTTGAACCACCTCTTTATTTTAACCTTAGCGCTCTACATGTAGAAAATAAAAGACCACCAAAAATCTGTTTAGATTTTTTAAAGTTTTTTCAAGAAGAGTTTATAAAAAACCGAACGCCTATTTAAATAGTAAACTAAATCAAACTCAAAGATTTATTAATAGCTTTTTTCAATAAGGTTTGTGTTTGATTTATTTTTAACGACCACACGATTTCTGCCTAAATGTTTTGCATGGTATAAAGCCTGGTCGCCTCTTTTTAACAGTTCAAATATATCATCATTTTCAAACATAGATATTCCTATGCTAACAGACATATTTCCAATTTTTTCTATACGAGCAGTTTCAATTTTCGCTCTAATTCTTTCACAGATATCATAAGCTTTTGTTGAGTCATAATCATCTAAAATAATAATAAACTCCTCCCCACCCCAACGACATAACATATCAGCAGGTCGAAGGTTATCCTGAATCAAACTACAAATAGACATAATAACTCTATCACCAACATCGTGACCAAATTGATCATTAACTCGTTTAAAATGATCAATATCCAACATAGCAATACTAAATACTTTTAATGAAATTGAATCTCTTGAGCATAACCGGATTAACTGTGCTTCACCTGCACGACGATTCCAGACGCCAGTTAGAGCATCAATTTTACTTTGTTTTTCGAAGCTGTCAGCACGCTTTTTAGAAAGGGTAAAACGGTGAATAAAGTAAATAGCCAACAACAATGCAATACCAGCAACAGCAATTGAAAAATTTCTTAACAAATACTCTCGTTCTGCTGCAAGAGTCGCTATTTTTTTTTCTTTCTCTAACACTAAGCGCTTATTTTGTTCTTTAAGACTTGTTGTATAACGTTCTAACCTTGAAAGGTTAGCAGCAATATTTGAGTTGCCCATTTTTTCTAAAATTTGCGATGCCTGTTCTTGTGCTAAAAAAGCTTCTTTGTATTCATTTTGACTAGCCGTTATTTCAGCAAGTAATAAATAGCTATTTCTCATTTGCTTTAATAATGTGTATTTTTTCCCAATATTAATAGAACGCCGCAAAATAGATTTTGCTTCAACAAAATATCCCTGACTAAACCGAAGACGAGCAAACTCTCTAAAAATTACCGCTTGTAGATGTTCTAAATCACTAATTTGCGACTCATTAATAGCTTTTTCAAAATACTCTAACGCTTTTTGGCTATTACCCAACGCCGTTTCAATTTTCCCTAGGTTTTTATAAATAACAGGAAAAATAGCTTTAATACCAAGCCCTTCAGATAACTTTAACGCTCGCAATAAATCAGTTTTAGCTGAATCATACTGACTATTTTCAATTTTCATAAAGGCTCTATTTTGAAGCACCATCGCAATGTTAGCACTATCATTTCTCAACTCGTGAGAAGCTAAAGCTTCTTCAAAATAAGGTTTTGCTAACTCATGCTCTCCTATTTCGACATAAATTAAAGCAAGCGCGCCTTTAATTCGAGCAATTTCTTTTTCATTCTGACTATTTTCAAAACTAGCTAATGAAAGCAAAAGTGAATCTAATGCTAAATCATGATTACCTGCATAAGCAAAAGCAGCACCACGATTATAATGAGCTTTGCCTTTTAACAGTTCATTTTCTGTAGCAGCTGCTTTTATTAATAAAATATCCGTTAAGGTAAGAGCTAACTCTAAATGAGCAGTCGTTGCTGCTGCATAGCTCGCTTTAACTAAGGTTTCGGGTTCAAGGTGTTGATAGGATTGAGCATCAAGTTTTAATAACGCCTTGATAACTAAAGAAGGGTCTTTCTGATAATAAATATTCGCGGTATCACTAAATGATTCCGACAATACACCAAATGAAAACAAAAGTGCAAATAAGCAACTGAAACTTGCTAGCCAAGAACAATTCGCTCGATTTGTCACTCCAAATACACTCAATGATTAGTTCCTTCTAGCTAAATTACAGACAAAATAACACATAAAAATTAAACCATTTGATAATACCAACTTCATATAAGGCCGTCGACTACTTTATATAACCATCAATAGCTCTCCACTAAAATAGAGTACTTCACATATTTGACGACTCTTAAACCTAGCACATAACCTAAAAATTAAATGCGATTAATGAATGATATGATACGACTGATACTGAAGCTCTTCCTTACACTTCTGCTCAATAAACCGGACTTCCAAGGGGGTTGAAAAACATGGCATATTATAAACAAAGGTATGGAACTCACCATTTTCTCCGCAAGGGTCAATCTCCAGCGGTAAACGATTTAATAATTCCAAGCTATACTCACACCCAAGATATTTTTTATCAAGTTGTGCTGTATCAACAGAACAAATAAATGCTTTAACTTGTTGTTCAATTATTTCATGTGCGATATTTTTCGTATTAAGTCCCATTAAAGGAAACAGACACTGCCAGCCTTCTGGCTCTATGTAGCTCCTTCTATAATCAGCTATACCATTACAGAACATATCACCAAAAGCGATGGCATCAAATACAATCTCACTTTTTAATAATGCATCAACGACTAATTGTTGATAGATCGCATTTGTAGGAAAAATCTGTGGTAGTTGTTGCGTAATCAATGGCAAGCCTACTCTTTCTGCTTGCATTTTTAAAATAGGCAATGGTGTTGCTTGGTAGGGTACATAATTCTGGTAATAAGTCGTAAATAGACCCACCACCTGATAGATAGGATTGTTCATTAGCTTTATTAATGTCAAAGCTGAATCTTTACCAGAAGACCAACTAACAACTACTCGTTTTTTTGCCATTTTAGTGAACTCTTTATTAGTTATCGTGTTTTAGTACATTAACTATCAATGACTGTAAGCTATTTATTAAAGCAACCTGACGAGACTGAATTCATCAGGTAGAATAATTGTTAATAGTACTATTTAATGTTTACGGGCCAGAAAAATGCCGAGATTATTTCACCATACACTGACCAAAACTGCGACGGCTCGCCCCAAATCTGTCGCAATAAACCAAAAAGAGACTCAGTTAACCTACTCAGAGCTAGCTGACTTATCAAAAAGGCTTGCCTCTTCACTCGTTCATAATGGTTTGAGTCATAATCAACGAATAGCAATTTACCTTCCAAAACAAATAGAGGCTGTTGCTAGTTTTTATGCCTCCTCTTTAGCTGGTGGAATTTTTGTCCCAATTAATCCACTCCTAAAAGGCTCTCAAGTACGATATATATTGGAAGATTGTGAAGTAAGCATATTAATTACCTCACTAAGTCGTTACCAACAATTTAAAGCAGACTTTGACTCTATTCAAAGCATTAAACAAATCATACTAACAGATTGTTCTTTAGAGCAAATACCAGAAAATTGTGCGAGTTGGAATGTTGTAATTCAAGCGAATACTCCTGAAGTTTTTTTTGCTCCACGTATTAGCCAGGATATAGCCGCTATTTTATATACTTCAGGAAGTACCGGGAGCCCTAAAGGAGTAGTACTTTCTCATAAAAACCTGATTAGTGGTGCTAAAAGCGTTGCAGAGTATTTAAATAATAATGTTCAAGATAGGCTATTAGCAGTATTGCCATTCAGCTTTGATTATGGGCTTTCTCAGCTAACCACAGCTTTTTTAACTGGTGCCAGTGTCACTCTCATGGAATACCTATTACCGAGAGATGTGATCCGTGCCATTATTCAATATAAAATCACAGGGCTGGCAGCAGTACCTCCTCTCTGGGTACAACTTGCTGATTTAGAGTGGCCAAAAGAGGCTAAAAACTGTTTGCGTTACATCACCAATAGTGGCGGAGCAATGCCGCAAGCAACGTTAAAAAAATTAATGCAGCAACTCCCACACACACAACCATTTCTCATGTATGGATTAACAGAAGCTTTTCGTAGTACATACCTTGATCCCAAAGAAATACTTAAACGCCCAACATCGATGGGTAAAGCCATTCCTGACGCAGAAATATTAATTATTAATGAGCAGGGAAATGAATGCTTGCCGGGAGAAGAAGGGGAACTAGTCCATAGAGGGCCTCACGTATCTCTAGGCTACTGGAATGCCCCAGAGAAAACAGCAGAACGTTTTAAACCCTTACCCACCCAAATCACACAAGGATTAATAGAAGAAATTGCCGTTTGGTCAGGCGATACAGTTAAAAAAGATGCCGATGGCTTCCTTTATTTTATTGGCCGTAAGGATGACATGATCAAATCATCGGGCTACCGAATTAGCCCCTCAGAAATTGAAGACTGCTTATATCAACACCCAGACATTAATGAAGTTGCAGCAATTGGTATTAAACATCCTACTTTGGGTCAAGCAGTTGTATTAGTTGTAGTTCCCTCACAGCAAGAATCATTTAATGAAACTGAATTAATGAAGTATTGTCAAAAACAACTACCTAATTTTATGCAACCTAAAGCTATTAAATTAAAAACAATGTTACCGCGCAATTCAAATGGTAAAATCAACCGAAAAAAATTGGTTGAAGAATTTACCAACTTATTTCAATAATACTGGAGTTTATAATTGAACCGCTCTCAAAAAGCTAAGCCTGAACATGCACCAATGGATCAATTTCAGTGTGAAAACGATCAGCTTATGGTTAATGGTATACCACTGAGACAACTGAAGCATATAGCAGGACAGACCCCATTTTATGCTTATGATCGCAGTGTAATTGCTAATAAGGTTAAGTTGTTGCGCCAAAAAATGCCTCCAAGCCTTAAATTGCACTACGCAATGAAGGCTAATCCTATGCCTGAATTAGTCAATTATTTAATCACACAGGTTGATGGTATTGATATAGCAAGCGGTAATGAACTTCGAACAGCTTTAAACTGTGGTATTCGTGGCTCTCAAATTAGCTTTGCAGGCCCAGGTAAGCAACAGACAGAACTTCGAATGGCAATAGCATCCCAAACTACAATTAATGTCGAATCATTTAATGAGTTGACACAAGTACAACAATTAAGCAATGAAATAGGTATACAAGCCAAAGTAGCCATTAGAGTTAATCCCGATTTTGAACTGAAATCTTCAGGAATGAAAATGGGCGGCGGCTCACAACAATTCGGGATCGATTCAGAACAAGTACCTAAAGCATTAAAGTTAATCAGTAGTTATGGGCTCTGTTACCAAGGGCTACATATTTTTACAGGCTCACAAAACTTAAATGTAGAGTCAATTATGACGGCTCACCGTGGTATTTTCCAACTAGCCACTCAATTACAGCAATCTGCCAATTCTAAAATTACGTCTCTTAATATCGGTGGCGGCTTGGGAATACCTTATTTTCCTGGAGAAAAGCCTCTTGAATTAGAAAGCATCGGAGAACAATTAGCCGAGTTAATCCAGGAGTTTACAAATACTCATGGTAGTGCCGAGATAGCAATGGAATTGGGCCGTTTTTTAGTTGGAGATTCAGGTATTTATGTGAGTGAAATTATTGATATCAAAGAGAGTCGTGGTACCAAATTTGCGATTGTAAACGGAGGCTTGCACCATCACTTATCTGCCTCAGGAAATTTTGGGCAAATTATTAGAAAAAATTATCCTGTTGCAATTGGCAATAAGATGCAACAAACAAAGCAAGAAACGATTCAAGTGGTCGGCCCACTTTGTACGCCCCTAGATATTTTAGCGGACAAATACAAACTACCCAAAGTAGAAATTGGTGATTTGGTCGTTGTTTACCAATCAGGCGCTTATGGTTATACGGCTAGCCCTAGGGACTTTCTGAGTCACCCTCAACCAATAGAAATGCTTGTTTAAAAAACGTTCAAAACCATTCAGTTGAGAAAAAAGCTTACAATACACTTTCTCAATAAGCTGAAGTTTAATAAAAAAAGATTTACATTAGCCTGTAAATTAGAATTGGGCGAAAAAAAGTGCTTTTTAAGTTAATATATAAAAAGGTCAACATACTCAGTGATCTCACCGTTCAGATTACTGAAAACCTTTTACCATTATTTCTTTGAGTTATTATGTTTATCAATAAGTTGTATCAAAAGATAGTCTCTATACCACTCAAGCTATTGGTCAATAGTAAATTATTGCCTGAAGATCCAATAAAAGAGCTTGAGATTGATCCACAATCACCTATTTATTATGTCTTACAAAGGCGTTCAACAAGTAGTTTTTTAATGCTGCAAGAAAAAACCAAGCAGCTAAATTTACCACCTCCCAAAATAATGGCTCACAACACGACAGAAATTGAAAATGGCACAGTGTTCTTTTTACAAAATAAAGCATTGTTTGGCTTTGGTGGAAAGCTAGTCAAAAAATATCAAAAGCTACTCGAGGAATTGTTAAAAAAACAACAGATGGATAAAGATAATCATCACCAATTAGTTCCTGTATCTATCTATTGGGGACGTAATCCAGGCAAAGAAAAATCATTATTAAGGTTACTATTTACAGATACGGAAAGTGCTACAGTACTAAGAAAGTTCTTTCTCTTTTTATTTCAAGGCCGCAATTCATTTGTCAGAATAGCCAAACCAGTAAACTTGTTTAACGTTGTCAAAGATAACTCAAATACAGCAACATTGTTAACAAAACTCACGAGAACTTTGCGTGTTCACTTTCACAGACATAGACAAGCCGCTATGGGGCCGTTAATTAGTAACCGTCGACAAGTTGTAACGAATGTTATTGCTAGTAATAATGTTAAGAGCGCGATTGAAAGGCAATCTCGGGCAAAAAAAATCAGTCCAGAAAAAGCAAAAAAGCTAGCAGAAAAATATGCTAAAGAAATAGCATCGGCATACTCCTATAAAACTATTCGAATACTTGAGTCTGCTTTAACTCATTTCTGGAATAAAATTTATGATGGTGTTGAAGTAAGAAATTCCGAAATGGTTCGGCAACTTGCAGCAACACACGAAATAGTTTACTTACCATGCCATCGAAGTCACATCGATTATTTATTGTTATCCTATACACTCTATCATGAAGGTCTAGTCCCTCCTCATATAGCAGCAGGTATTAATTTAAATTTTTGGCCAGCAGGACCAGTTTTACGCCGAGGCGGAGCTTTTTTCTTACGCCGTAGTTTTGGTGGTAATAAACTTTACACAGCGGTATTCAATGAATATATTTTTCAAGTTATGGATAGAGGGATCCCGTTAGAGTTTTTCCCCGAGGGTGGCCGCAGCCGTACAGGAAGATTACTTCAACCTAAAACAGGTTTATTAGCAATGACAGTGCAAAGCTGTTTACGAGGCTTAAGAAAGCCAGTTGCCATTATACCAGTTTATGTAGGGTATGAACGTATATTTGAAGGAAAAAGCTATTTACATGAACTACGAGGCGCCAATAAAAAAAGAGAGTCATTTGGTCAGTTATTAGGTATTAGAAAAAAGCTTAAGCAAGCTTTTGGAAAAGTCTATTTAAACTTTTCCCCACCACTTTTCCTCAATAAATATTTAGATGAACAACAACCAGATTGGCATCAATATAAAGGCGAGATTAGTGCCAAACCAACGTGGCTTACCCCTCAAGTGACCAGTCTTGCTAGTTTATTATTAGAACGAATTAATGCATCTGTCACCTTAAACTCCGTAAGCTTGGTTGCCTTAGTTTTATTATCAACAGAACGTATGGCAATTGATCGACAAGAATTAGAAACTCAATTGAAACTATTATTGTCTTTAACTAAAAATGCCAAATACAGTGCTCAAACTCATATTCCATCAGAAAGCCCAAAAGAGTTGATTGCACAAGCAGAAAAACTAGGAACAATTTATGCTGTTGATAACCCAATGGGAGAAGTTATTTCTACCGACGAACAAACAGCCATTCTTTTAACTTATTATCGCAATAACATTTTGCATGTTTTTATAACGCCAGCCTTAATTGCAAGCAGCTTTCTCAATCAGCAATCAATGACACAAGAAATGCTGATTAAAAACTTAACCCAGCTCTATCCATTTCTAAAAAAAGAATTATTTTTACATTGGAATGAAGTAGAGTTTCATCAACATATTTGTGATAATGTAACAGTATTCATAGAAAAAGAAATTCTTACTCAAGAAGGTGATCAGCTAATAAGAGTTGATGAAAACAAAATTGGTTTTGAGCAACTATTTACTTTGGCCCAAATAGCCCGTCCCACCTTGTTACGTTATGGCATCATCTTAACTTTATTATCAACTCAAGCAGGACGCGGAGATATTAGCAGACAAACATTAGAAAATCGTAGCCAACAATTAGCACAAAGAATTGCAGCATTGCATAGTCTTAATGCCCCAGAGGCATTTGATAAAAATTTATTTCGTAATATGGTGAGTGTGCTAAGGGATCATGAACTTATCAAAGTAACAGAAGACAATAACTTTACCGTCAACACCAATCTTACCGAGCTGCAAGATTTAGTTTTAAACAGTATTAATATTCACTCAAAACAAATTATGCAAAAAACGGCGAATTGGGCCAATCAATATTGGAATAAGAACTAAGCCTATTAGGGCATGTCAATCTTTCATTGTTTGAGATTGCCAAGGTTATTTTTGTCCTGTAAGGCAAAAGGTGCACCATGTAGACAATCATCTACAGGTTCAGCTTTTAACGCAGCAGGGCTAAAATTCAGCCACTTAGCGGTAAAGTAAAAGTCGCCTCCAAACCACCTTCTGGATGATTATTTAAGTCAATTTCACCATTATGCATTTCTACAATTCGAGCAACAATAGCCAAACCTAAACCTGAACCTTTCCCTCCTCTGGCGCGATCACCGCGAGCAAAAGGTTGAAATAGTCGTTTTTTATCTAAATCAGGTATACCTTTACCATGATCTCTGACAGAAACCATTATCTTTTCGTCTGTCAAAATAGTTTTAACGATTACAGGTGCACAGCCATAACGATAGGCATTTTCAATTAGATTACTCACTAATCGTTTCATTGCCATTGGCTTAAACGAAATTTCAGGCAAATCACATAACTCAGCAACAATGCCATCATGTTGTTTCGAGGCAGCGTCAATCACATGCTGAATAAGCTCACATAAATCACCCTTTTCTTTGTGTTCTTCACTTCCGTACCTAACATATCCAATGAACTGATCAATAATATCGTCCATGTCTTGTGTATCAATAATGATACCTTCTTTGATTTCTTTATCTTGATCAGATAAAAACTCTGACGCTAAGCGGATACGTGTTATAGGTGTTCTTAGGTCATGTGAAATACCAGCGAGTAGTAAAGTTCTATCTTCTTCTAATTGATGGACATCTGCCGCCATTTGGTTAAACGCAGAAGTCACAGAAACAAGCTCTAAAGGCCCTGTCTCTTTTAATTTGCCAGGGTAGTCTCCACGTCCAATTTCTCTTGCTGCAAATGCCAGTCTTTTGAGGGGGCGATGTAATTGAAAAACCAATATCCAAGCCCCTGTTAAACTAAGAAATAACAACATCCCAGTAAAAATGAACAACTCCATTGGGTTGTTTCCTTCATAATCACCAATTGGCATTCTAATCCAAAGCTTTGGATTATTAGGCTCATTAATCCATAAATAAATTCCATCTGAATTTTCAACTTTTACGACAGTATTTTTTCCTAAATAGCGTTCAGCCTGATTACTAAAACCTTGATGAAAACGTGCATTAGAAAAGCCTTCTGGCTCAGGCGCAGCACCGCTAATCCAATATAATTCCAATTGAGTTGTTTGAGAAAAACCAACCGCTAAATTTTTAGGAATATCAGCTTCATCACCAATATGTAACAATTTTACCTGATTAGACGCCAAGTACATGACGATTCGGTTGTGGCGATCAACAACGAAGTGCTGAACAGTAAAGTAAGATACGACATGGCTGATCACAAGAAGCGTTGCAATCATCAGTGCGTTACGTCCAAAAAAGCTTTGCGGAAGGATTCTCAATCGATTTTGCTCTGCTGTCTGCCAATACCTAGTCTAATAATATAACGAATAGGCTACCCATTTACAGTATATAATTATTGCAATCCATGTCGACCGAATTGTTCTACTTCAGATGGTAAGCAATATAGGTCGACAAAATCTCATTAATCAGTACTCTTAGCTAATAAATTTAGCTCTTTTATTAGTTGAGATTTATCTTTATTATGCATCGCTTCGCTGCTAATAATGCCATAACGCTCACCCTTTGGGCTAACAATAAAAATTCGAGCCGTATGATCAACACTATAAAATTTCTCATCTTCAGTGTTAATAGAATAAATTCCGCCTAATACAGAAACAAGGTTATCTATTTGTTGTTTTTCACCTGTCACACCAACAAAGTCACTATGAAAATGATCTAAATACTTTGCCATATGTTCTAAATTATCTCTAACAGGATCAACGGATAAAAATATAATTTGAAAGTTTTTTTGTAACTCAGGAGTAATTTGATTATATATTTTAGTAATATCGGATAGTGTCATCGGACATACATCAGGACAATTAGTATACCCCATAAAAATAAGATTCCAACGATCTAAAAAATTTGAATAATCAAACGGCTGTTTATCATGTCTTGAGAGTGTAAACCCCCTAATAGGATTTTTCTTTGGATACACAAGTAATTGTGAAAAGTTGGATTCTATTTTATTTGTTTGACTAGTTGAGTTTTCATTACAACTAGAAACAACCATTGTGATACCAAATATAAAAATAATTTTTTGAAGTTTTTTCCACATCATTTTAGATCCAATTTTAAATAGGGTAATAATGATCAACTAACAAAGCCACAAACAAAACCATTAAGTAGTGTATTGAATATTTAAACGTATCCATTGCGACTTTTCTATCTTCAGTTCTCTTTAGCTTAATAGCATAATAAAGAAAAATTAAACCTAAAATAGTAGAGCTCACTAAATAAATAAGGTGAGACATACCAACCAAATAAGGTAGAGCAGCTGCAAATAATAGCAAGATAGTATAAAGCACAATATTCAACTTGGTAAAATCAATCCCATGTGTGACAGGTAACATTGGAATATCAGCCTTTGCATATTCATCTTTTCTGAAAATAGCTAATGCCCAAAAATGTGGCGGAGTCCAAACAAAAATAATTAATACCAGAAGCAGCGCATGGGGATGAATTTCTCCACCATAACCATCAACAGCAGTCCACCCTAACAATGGCGGTATAGCACCGCTAAGCCCACCAATAACGATATTCTGAGGTGTTGCTCTTTTTAAATACATAGTGTAAACAAATGCATATCCAACTAAACCAAAAAAAGTTAAGACGGCGGTTAATGTATTGATATATCCGTAAAGCAATATCATTGATGTTACGGATAAAACAGTAGCAAAAATAATGGCTCTTTTATTATCGATTTTACCTGTAGCTACAGGGCGCTTAAACGTTCTTGCCATTATTGCATCTATTCTTTGATCAACTACATGATTAACAACTGCCGCTCCGCCAGAAGCCAGGCCAATACCTAAAGTAGCAATGATAAGTACATTTAATGGAACAGTATCAGTTGGTGCCATATACATTCCAACAACAGCTGTTAATAAAATTAACAAAACAACTTTGGGTTTTGTTAATTCCAAATAATCTTTCCATGTTGTTTTAGCATTAGCCATGACTCTCTCCATTTGTTGAAGATTGAGCGGTAAAAATAAGTGTTATTAATACGGTCAAAGAAACGATTAGAAATCCGCCTACAGCATTATGTGCGACAGCATTAAATAATGGTAATTTAAAAACAATATTATTAACTCCCAAAACAATCTGAGTAATTAACAAAAATAACAAAATAATAGCCATACGCTTCAATAAAACTGAAGCTGATTGTTTTAACAACTTAAATATCAAAAAGAGCAGAGTTACACTGGCAATAATTGCCCCAACTCTATGAGCAGCATGAATAGCAATACGTGAATTTTGATCTAAAATACCAAACTCATAAGTATCAGCTTCACGTCCCCATAATTGAAAGCCAGCAATAAAGTCTGAATTAGCCAACCAGTTTCCTTGACAGATTGGTAGCTCATGGCAAACCATTGCTGCATAATTAGCAGAAGTCCACCCACCTAATGCCACCTGAAGTACTAATACAAACAAAGTAAATACCACTACACTTTTGAATTTATTAGCAGTAGCATAATCTAATGGAGGCTTGTCGTTAAAATGATACCTAATAGTCAATGAAGCTAATAACGATAAAGTGGTTAGCCCTCCCAATAAATGAAGCATGACAATGGAAGGGTGCAATTTCATGGTAACAGTCCACATTCCTAATGCCGCTTGGAAAACAACAAGTAACAATAAGAAACTAGAATGCTTCAAGGTAAATTTTTGCTTATTTCGCCAGCTAATAATTGCTAACGCCAGCACCAAAAGCCCCAAAGTACCCGCAAAATAGCGATGAACCATTTCTGGCCAAGCTTTCTCAAACTCATAAGGCTGTTCAGGAAAAGCCTCGTTCGCTTTATCTATATGATGACTTTTTGTTGGTATATGTATAAACCCATAGCAGCCAGGCCAATCAGGGCAGCCTAAGCCAGCATCGGATAATCGGGTGAACGCACCTAATACAACAACCACTACAGCAAAAACAGTGGCAAATAATGCTAGATTTCGAACAACTTTATTTTTCATCTCAATCTCTTAAATTAACAACAAGTAACTTTAATAACAAATTAACCCAATCGTGAATACTTAAACAAACGCTTCAAATCACTTCTTATATCTTTACTGGTTTTAGGGGCTTCTTCTTTATTATTAACAAGCGGGTAACGAATAATAATGTTACCAAGCGGGTCCACCAGATAGATATAACCTGAAGGCAAATCCTTATTTAAACCGCTATGAGTCTTGCTATTAGCTTTTAATCCCACATCAGTAAAAGAACTAAAAGCAGTAGGAAATACATCATTATCAACATTAGTCCCTTCAGGTAAAATTAATAGCTGCTTTATTCGTTGTGTTTCCTTTCCTAAACCAATATAAGTTTGATTAAGTGTAAAGGTGTTTAGCTCAACACAATCACTATTACAATCTGAAGGGTTTATAGGCAAAATCCACCAATACAACGTTTCAAATTCTTTACCTGTAATTTTATTTCCATCAGCTCTTGTGATAGTAAAGTCTTCAATATCTAAAACTTGCTCACCAGTTAATAAAGTTCCTCGATTTTTTGTGGCACCAGAAAACCAACCACTAAAATAGGCACTATATGCAATCAGCACAGGCAACATAAAAACAGCAAAAAGAGCGACTAAAGTTACTCGATTTTTTTTAACATTACCTTGGTGTGACTCATTTTTTAATTCTTCAAAATCCACAAAATCACCTTTTCTTTATACAAACAATGACACTAACTATTAAAAATGCCAATGCTAACGCAAACCATTGAAAGGCATAAGCTAAATGCTTTTCAGGCGGCATATTTGTCCACATCCAGTTCACTGCTAATGCAGATTGACTATCCTTATCTAAACGCAGTAAATATTTCTCTAATTTTAGTCCTGTTAATTTTTCAAGCTCAGCTAAAACCTGATGGTCTAATACAGGCAGCCTATATACCTGTCCATGTTTTTCAATTGCAGCTTTTGCCGTAGAAATTGATTCTTGTTGAATAGGGTAAATACGAGCATTTACTTTCCATTTTTTAGCTGGCAGGCTGATATCGGGTAATTGGTTACGATCATTACCAGCAAATAACCAGCCACGATTGACTAAAATATTTTTACCCGTTTGTTCATCTTTAGCAACATTCAATACATGGTAGCCTGGGCGTTTATTATTAATTTTATTATCCAACAAGATAATATCTTCACTTGATAGTTTCATTAACAAGTCAACTCTTTGAAACTGTTCAATTTGCCGATTAGTTAATCCAACCAAGCTTTTAACAGCGACCACTCCACCTAGTTCTAATTGTTCAATACGAACCCGCTTTTCTTTCCCTCGATTAAGCTGCCAAAAACCAAGTTCATTCAGCAATGTTTGCATCAATAGAAATATTATTAAAAACCAAAAATTTATTCTGATCTTATATTTACCAACAGAATATTCTATTGCATGCTTCAAAAATATCGACTCCACTAGAAAAACCAATCTGGGAGGCGTATTCTATCATTATTTACAGATGATCCAGAGCCCAATTAACTAGGAATGAATAAAAAATGTTCATAAAAATACTTATTGTCATTGCAATGCTAGGAATTTTATTTAGTCTTTTTAGAAGTTTATACTTTTTAACAACTGAAAAAGATTCTAAAAAAACAGTAAACAATTTGAGCTGGAGAATTGGGCTATCAATCTTACTTTTTATACTACTAATAGTCGGCATCTACACTGGTATTATTGAACCACACGGGCTGCCAACTGTTCCTAATGAATAAAAGTGCAATATTAATAGAGCAGAAGTAAAAAAGCCGAAGTAATTACTTCGGCTTTTAATGATTAAACAACTAAATATAAGTTATAAAATATAAACAAATATAAATAAGAATAACCAAACAACATCAACAAAGTGCCAATACCAAGCTCCTGCTTCATAGGCAAAGTGATTTTCAGGCTTGAAATGTCCTTGAGAGCAGCGTATAGATAATACAATCAAATAAATTGTTCCAATTGTTACATGGAAACCATGAAATCCAGTCAACATAAAGAAAGTTGAACCATAGATACCACTACCTAAAGTTAACCCCATATCATTGTACGCATGATAATATTCTAATACTTGTAAACCAAGGAAGATAATACCTAGCGCAGCAGTAATCACAGTGTAATTTAATAGCACATTACGATTACCTTCTTTTAATGCATGGTGTGCAATAGTTAACGTCCAAGAACTCGTTAATAAGATTGCAGTATTGATTGCTGGTAATCCAAAAGCCCCCATAGCCGTTGTAGTTTCACCACTAGGCGTTTCGGTCATTGGCCAAGCAGGAATAAAGTCGGGCCACAACAAAGCATGAGTCATTGCATTATTACCTTCACCACCTAGCCAAGGCATTATCAGAGTTCGTGCGTAAAATAAACCACCAAAGAAGGCTGCAAAAAACATCACTTCTGAAGTAATAAACCATAGCATTCCTTGACGAAATGAACGATCCATTTGTGCGCTATAAAGCCCACTCATTGATTCACGAATCGTATCTCTCCACCAACTCCAAACCATAAAAACCATAATTGCAAGACCTAGCAAAAAGACTGAAAAGCCCCATCCAGCATCTCCAGTATTTACCGTTTCAGTACTCTGTTGGATAAACTTTCCGGCACCAAACGCTAAAATAAATAAGCCAACAGCCCCAACAATAGGCCATATGCTTTGCTCTGGTACATAATACTTTTCGTACTTTTCTTGTTCTGTTTCAGTACTCATTTTGTTCTCCATCAAAAGTGATCCTAATCACTTATTTGGTTGCACCTGTGGCAGCTTTAGCTGCGTCAGTAATATTAAATAGCTGATAAGATAATGTTAAGTGCGTGATATCTTTTGGTAGATCTGCATCTACATAAAACTTCATTGGCATTTCAATCTCCTCACCAGCGGCTAACAACTGCTGCTCGAAACAAAAACACTCCGTTTTATTAAGATACAAAGAACCTTCTCCAGGCGATATACTCGGCACAGACTGCCCGATAATATCCTTATGAGAGTTGTTTTTTGCGTAAAAACGAACCTCATTTAACTCACCGGGATGAACTTTCACAGAACGAACCATTGACTTAAATTCCCAAGGCATACCACGATTAACATTTGTTAAAAATTCAATCGTCACTTCCCTTTTTGAATCAATAGTCGTTGCTTGATAAAGAGCTTTCCCGCGAGTTTTTCCATTAATTCCTGTGATATCGCAAAATACGTCATACAAAGGAACTAATGCGAAAGCAAAAACAAACATTCCAGCTACCACAGCAACTAGCTTGAAAACTAGTTGCTTATTGGAATTATTTTGAAGTTGCTCACTCATCTTATTAACGTTTATCTAACCAATTAATACTTAAATTTATTTAACTTTTGGCGGTGTATCAAATGTATGATACGGCGCAGGACAAGGAAGTTGTTCCCACTCAAGACCAACTGCACCTTCCCAAGGTTTATCTTCAGATTTCTTACCACTGCGAATTGTTTTAATCACAATAAATAAGAAGAACAACTGGCTTAAACCTAATGCAAAAGCACCAATACTTGCTAACTGATTAAAATCAGAAAACATCATATTGTAATCAGGAATACGACGTGGCATACCTGCCAATCCACTAAAGTGCATTGGGAAGAAAGTTAAATTAACAGCAATCATTGACCACCAGAAGTGAATTTTGCCCATCTTTTCGTTGTACATTTTACCGGTCCACTTAGGTAACCAATAATAAACTGCAGCAGTTGTACCGAAAATAGCACCAGGGAATAGTACATAATGGAAATGAGCAACCACGAAATAGGTATCATGATATTGGAAGTCGACAGGTGCCATTGCTAGCATCACGCCTGAGAATCCACCAATAGTAAATAAAATTACAAATGCAATAGAAAAGAGCATTGGTGTTTCAAAAGTCATTGACCCCTGCCACATAGTTGCAACCCAGTTAAAGACTTTTACACCAGTTGGAACAGCAATCAACATAGTGGCAATCATAAAAAATAATTCACCAGCTATAGGCATGCCAACAGTAAACATGTGATGAGCCCATACAATGAATGACAACAATGCAATTGATGCTGTAGCGTAAACCATTGAAGAATAGCCAAACAGTTTTTTACGCGCAAATGCCGGGATAATTTCAGAAGCAACACCAAATGCTGGCAAAATCATAATGTAAACTTCAGGATGTCCGAAGAACCAGAAAATATGTTGGAACATTACCGGATCACCACCACCAGCAGCATCAAAGAATGACGTACCGAAGTGACGGTCAGTTAGCATCATAGTAACAGCACCCGCGAGTACCGGCATAACCATAATCAATAAGAATGCAGTAATTACCCAAGTCCATACAAATAGAGGCATTTTCATTAACGTCATGCCAGGTGCACGCATATTGAACACAGTAACTATAACGTTAATTGCGCCCATGATGGAAGATATTCCCATCATATGTACACCTAAAATAAAGAAGTCGGTACTAGGCGGAGCATAAGTCGTTGAAAGAGGTGCGTAAAATGTCCAACCAAAGTTTGGCGCGCCACCTTCCATAAACAATGAAGAAAGCAATAAAGTAAATGCAAAAGGTAAAATCCAGAAACTCCAGTTGTTCATTCTTGGTAATGCCATATCAGGCGCACCAATTTGCATTGGAATTAACCAGTTTGCTAAACCCACCATACTCGGCATTACGGCACCAAATACCATAATCAATCCGTGCATCGTTGTCATTTGGTTAAAAAATGCAGGATCAACAAACTGCAAACCTGGTTGGTAAAGCTCGGCTCGAATAACCATAGCCATCGCACCACCAACTAAAAACATAATAAATGAGAACCACAAGTACATCGAGCCGATGTCTTTATGATTTGTTGTAAATAACCAGCGTTTAATACCGGTTGGATGATGACCAGCCATCAGATCTTCTCCTATTGTTTACCGGCTTTAAAAGCCTGAATCTCAGCGGGTTGAACTTTATCACCTTTATTATTTCCCCAAGCATTACGCTCGTAAGTAATAACAGCAGCGAGTTCAGCATCAGTTAATTGAGCGCTATAAGCAGCCATTGCTGTACCAGATTTACCGTTAACAACAATATCAATATGATCTTTAACTGGGCCAAGTGCAATCTTGCTATCTTTTAGCGCAGGGAATAATGGTGGTGTTCCTGTTCCATCAACTTTATGACAAGCAGCACATTTTGCGTCATAAGTTTTTTGACCTAAGGCCATTAGCTTATCCATATCCCAACTTTGAGCAGCGGCCTCAGCAGCAGCTTTTTCAGCAGCAACTCTCTCAGCATCTTTTTGAGCAACCCATGCTTCAAACTCTGACATACTAACAACTTTAACAACAACAGGCATAAACCCATGGTCTTTTCCACAAAGCTCTGTACACTGTCCTCGATAAGTACCTTTCTTAGGAACTTTAGTCCAAGTTTCATTAATAAAGCCAGGTATTGCATCTTTTTTAACCGCTAATTCAGGAACCCACCAAGAATGGATAACATCATCAGCCGTAACTAGAAAGCGAACCTTAATATTCTCTGGAATCACTAATTCGTTATCAACTTCTAGTAGATAATTAGGATTATTAGCAGCTCCACTACCATCGTTATTTTCATATTGCTCACGAGGAGTGCTCAAATTACTGAAAAATTCAATATCACTGTTTAACTTAATGCTATTTTCCTGGTTTTCACCTGGATTAGTTTTTAAGTATTTGTAATGCCACTTCCATTGAGATCCGGTCACTTGAATAGATAGTTGAGAATCAGAAGCATCTTCCATCTTAATTAACAGCTTAACTGCCGGAACAGTTAAAACAGCTAAAATAATAAAAGGGATAATCGTCCAAATAAACTCTACGGTAGTACTGTGCGACCAGGTGGCCGGTTTAGGGTTATTGGATTTTCTGTGAAAAATAATCGAATAGAACATTAGTCCAAATACAACAACAGCAATCCCAGTCATAACCCAAATAACCATCATATGAAGGTCATAGGCTTCAAGGCTTGTCTCTGTCACACCCGGGCGCATATTCAATTCAGCGGTCGCTTGAGCAACACCACTAAGTAACATACTTATCAGTGCAGTCAAACTCGCAAATATTTTGCGTCGAATGGCCATTTAAAAATCTCCATTATTATAAAAACGAATTAATCGTTTAATTTTGGAATTAGGATGAAAGAATAAGGATTTTACATGCAATTATTAGTTTCAATTACTTTTGGTACCATTAAAAAATGACCCCCCCTTCCTTATTGTGGTGGAATTATAAGGATGCAGCGTCAGGAAGCAAGCAAAAATCTGGAAATTTGTATAGAGACAAATCGCCGCAGCATGATATTGGGCAATGATTTAGATCATTGCTACTACCGAATTACCTCCAATTGTTCATCTATAGGATACCCTGGATAGACTTTCTTAAATTTAACCAGTGATTTTTTACCTGCTTTATAGTCTCCCTTCTTATATAAATTAATTATTTCACGAGCCCACTCATCTTGATCGGGATAGCTTAATTTTGCGACCTTTTCTTGGTCACTATTTGAGCTTTTTTGGCTTTTATGGTGATTTACATCATTAATGGTAATCATGCCATTTAAAGTATCAACTTTTTGTTGTTGTAAACCATCATGTCCGGATGAAGTCTCTATTGGACTATCTTGTAGCTTACTTTTTGGTGGGGGCATAATATCAACAGGCTCAGGCAGTTTTATAGCAGTTCTTTTAGGTGGAGATGTTTTCTCTATCGTAGAATTTGAACTCTTAACCTCAAACTTCACTGGCCCAGGAGAAGTTCCTGGTAACATTTTTGCTGGTTTGGGCCAAAAAAAGTTTGTTGCCACAACAGTCAAAGCAAATGACGCTGCAACATAAAGCGGTAGGCTCAGTCGTTTCCACCAGCTTATTTGAGGAGCTTTACGCTTATTAGGCTGTTGAATTTCACGGTATGCCGCTGCTAAAATTTGCTTATCTAACTCTGGGCTAGGTAATTCTTTCTGCATAGAACCATAAGCTGACTCTAACGCTTCAAAGTGCTCTACATCACTCATTTCATTTAATCTACTTTGCTTGTTCATAATGACTCTCCAAGCATTTTTTTCAGTTTCTCTGTTGCATAGCGTAAGCGGCTTTTTACCGTTTCGCGGCCACAATTTAAAATATTAGAAATTTCTTCAAGCGATAACCCTGCATCTAGCTTTAATAATAAAGCTGTTTTTTGCTCTAAAGGTAAGCTTTCTATCTGATTACGTAAAAGTTGACTTCTATCTTCCTTCGCTAATTGACTAGCAATATCTTTATCTTCGAACTCAGCAAACGAATAGTCTTCTGACTCATCAAATTCTGTCTCTTGTTTGATCTTTTTCTCTTTACGTATGATGTCAATAACATGGTTTTGTGCAATGCGGTATAAATAAGTTGTAAATAACGCCTTAGGTTCATAGTTAACTCGGCTATTTACTAGCTTTAACCACACCTCCTGAAAGCACTCTTCCGCCTTAGCTTGGTTAGTTAATTGACGTAAGCAATAGCGATACAAGCCACCTTTGTGCTTTTTATATAGTTGCTCAAATGCCAAGAGATCGCCTCTTGCATATTGAAGCATTAATTGTTCATCACTGACTTCTGTTTTCATCGGCTTAGTGAACGTTAATTTATCACTGTTTGCAACAACCAATTCACATTCACTATTCTCAACCACTGATTGCAAGGTATTCCTCAAATTGTTCATTAAATTCAAACTAGCGATTAGGCAGCCGAAATCCCCCAACAAAGAGCTCGACCTGTATATTTTTTGCTCTAAAATCATTATATTCAATGAGCCCTTTTGATATAAGCTTTCACTTTTATCTCAATTCAATTTAGCTTATTCAATTAATCTGCTAGTTAATACTGCTCTAATCAAGCAGTAAAAAATCAATTTTTTGTCTAACGCTTATAGCTTTCTCTTATATCAATTCATACCATTAAATATATTAAGAGTCACAAATCACATTTAGATACCGACTTAACCAAAATTTTTAAATATTTAAACTAACAAATACTAAAAAACCCGACTAACAACTAAGTTCAAAATACCCGAAGTATTATTTAATCCCCTAAAACAAACCTTCTACCATCTATTCTTTTTTTCACTCAAGCTGATATCGGCACAATAAAGTAAAAAACACATGAAAAAATACCATTTTCTCATTTCTCAATGATTCGAAAGCTCAATTTCTCCGTTAAAATACAAACTCGATATACTTCTTCAACGATAAAAAAATACAAAAGGGTTATTTTGTGAAAAATAAATATCAATTGTTAGTCAACAAAACTATTCCAATCTCTAAGAAATTAGGTTGGAAAATTCAACAAATTACTCCCAAAATGATAATCACCACAACAAATTTGGAGCCAAATATCAACATTCATGGCACCGCTTTCGCAGGAAGTATCTATGCAGCTGGTATGGCAACAGGGTGGACATTATTAAAATGCTGGTACGATCAGCAGAACTATAATGCGGACTTAGTTGCAGCAGAAGCCAACATTAAATATATAAAACCTGTATACCAAGATTTTCTATGTCGCTCTCAGCTCGAAGAGAAATCTCCAAATCACACAAAGCTAATCACAAGACTTTCTCAGAATAAAAGTTGTGGAGTCGAACAAAAGGTTGAAATTGAATGCGACTCATCTATTTGTGCCATACTTAATATTCAATTTGTTTTTAAATGTACATAAAATTGAAAATATATGCTGACTATACATATAAAGAAAGTAATCAATTTAAGCGCAATTTCCTTTTTACCAATAACGTTATTATTATTTACCCCAATATTAATCGGTGCAGAACAAGCGACAAATACACAGCAAAGTGAAAACCAAGCGCAACCAGTTGCTAAGGAAAAGAAAAAACTCCCTTTCGCAGTAAATATAAATGCCCTTTCCGAGTCAGCCAATTCAGATGAAAAGTTTTGGGTTAATCTAGATGAAGAAAAGCTTTTAGTTTTAAAGTATTGGGCAAAAGGAAAAATAAAGCGAGGAAATCTCATTTTATTACATACTTATGGAGAACACTCAACTCATGCCAGATTAGTTTCGCCATTAACAGAACAATTTAGCAAATTGGGATGGCAGGTATTTGTTCCCAATTTACCATTAGAAGATTATCCCTTTAAAAATGAGCAAAAAATAGAAGAAAGTACTACAGCTGAAAATGAAAATGCCGATGCGGAGCAAACTCAGCAAGTAGCCTCTACCAATTCTTCGGAAAGCTCAGATACGCAAAAAGCAACACAAGAAGAACAGCCCCCAATACCTTCTTTGTATTTTTTTAAAGATGGCAAGGCTTTTCAATCATTGTTTTCTAATTATTTAGAACAACTAATTTCCCAAATCCAACCTAAAAGTAATAATTTAGTTATTGTCGCGAATGAAAATAGTGCTTATTGGATACTTGAGTTAGCTAAAACGAATCAAACAATTAGCCAAATAGTATTGTTACATCCTCAACTACCAAATAATGTTCCTTCAGAGTTAAAAGAGAGCTTTTCAGGTCAAACATTACCAGTTTACGTTTTCATTCAAGATGCCGATCAATCTTCAGCATTTATTAGAGCATTTGATCGAAATTTATGGAGAACGCCATTTCAACGAATCAATTACAACAATGTTTCTTTACCAAAAGTTGAATTAGAAAATTACAACCTATCAAAAATGATTACTGGCTGGGTCAAAACCCAAGAAAAAAATTGAGTCTTTAAGAGAGAATTAACGTTTTTGTTAAGTCATTTCACTAAAAAAAATCTATCCCAGCAAAAATAATTTTCCTAAGAATTTTAAGTTTTTTTGGGATTCAACACTCGATATTGATCAGATTCGCATTTTTTTTGGTTTTTTTTGCATTTTTTTGCATTTTTTTTAATTTTTTTTTTGAATTTATTGACACTTGACTATACACTTCGTTGTGGAGATTCTTACATTCAAAAACAAGTGGAGATTTATCATGGCCAAAGGCGGCGTAAAAAAGAAGACATCAGCTAAACCAGCTGCAAAAAGATCAGCACCTAAAAAGTCAGCACCTAAAAAAGTTGCTGCTAAATCAAGCTCAGCATTAGCTAAAGCAGTTGCTACTACAGCTAAAGCAGCAGAGAAAACTTCTGCGGCAACTAAAAAAGCAGAAGCAACTTTAAAGTCTTTAACTGCAAAAGTAGCTGCGGCTAATAAAACATTAGCAGCTAAGAAAGAAGCAGCTAAAAAGAAAAAGACTGTTGCGGCTAAAGCAGCTGTGAAAAAAGCATCTGCAGCTAAAGCAGCAGCAGCAGCTAAAGTAAAAGCTCAAAAGCTAGTAATCAAAGCAGCTAGTGCAGAAGCTAAAGCAGCAGGAGCACTTGCAGCGGCTCTAAAATCAGTAGAAGCTAAGTTAGCTTCTCAAGCTAAAAAAGACAGTGCGGCTGTAGCTCGCCTTGAAGCTAAACAAGCTAAAGCAATGGCTAAACTAGAAGCCAAATTAGTTGCTGCAGCTCAAAAGCCAAAAAAAGCAACTAAGCGTAAAAAGAAACCAGCAGTTAAAAAAGAAAAGTAATTTATCTTTACACTGCAAAAAGGAGCCCTAGGCTCCTTTTTTATTTCAACTTATTTACTACAATCGATATAGCATATTTTTATAACTATCTAATCACAACCAGCAACCACCCTAGCCAATAGTCGTTTGAATTCATTTTGTGCATCTTTGGAACCGTAGTTATTTTGTTGGAAGACCGTTTCCCCCAAAGCAAGACTTCTGACATAGATAGAGCGATCTTTAATTAAGTGAGCACCTTCTGAATAAAGCTTCATAGCCATAACTCTTTCATCATGTCTTCTAGTATCGACGGCATTAATACACTTTATTATTCGTTTATTTCGAACAAGTCGGTGAGAACGGTTAACCGCTTTTAAATCAAGAATACTAGCTCTCATTGGTAATATAATAGTTTCCGCTGAGGGTATATTATTTATATCAGGTGCATAATCATAAATTAGAAAATCAACATTAGGCATGACTAGTGGTTCATCAGGAACAACTGAAAAAGGTAAACGCTTCTCATTAAATACATCAATTGCTGACTTCTGAGGGTCGAGATCACAGACTAAAACTTTATGGCCAGAATAATAAACCGCTGCCGCAAAATTTAAAGCTAGTGTGGTTTTGCCTACTCCACCTTTAGGAGACCAAAAGGCAATCCGTCTCATGTTTGCTTCCTTTTATTATTTCAATAAAACAATTCTATAATCTCTTCCGCCTGAACTATAGGTATTCCTAAAGATACAATCGTCGGCCCAATTAAAGGATACTCTTCTCTTCTAAGGTAAAACTCTTCTTTATTTGAAAGCGATAAATAACAACCATTTGTTGAGTGATCGACTAATACAAACTTACCACGACTAAAGTTAATCTCGCAATGTTCTCTTGAAACTTGAGATCCTTCTACTAATAAATCACAACTTTGAGCATCACGACCAATAACAAACGGTGTTTGCGCCGCAGTTACAATGTGAATTTTAGAACAGTATTTTATCTGGATACTATGAGACTTTAGCACATTATCTATCATTTGAGCCGACATTAATTGTGTTTCACTCTCCTCAGACTCGTCTTCTTGCCAATATACTCTATAAATTGATGAGTTTTCTCTAGCACCTTTTATTTTAATTCGATCAAACTCCCTTATCATCCTTTGTGACTCTGCCTTTAATTGAGTATAGACACTTTCAGCTAATAATATTTGTCCACCTTTTGCTAGCGTTGTTAAATGCGCTGCATCATTAACGGCTTCCCCAAAAATATCTCTGTCTTCAATGAGTATTTCTCCATACCCAATACCAATACTCAACTTTAGTTCTGACTGACTTAATAAACTATTATTTTGCTGCATAACAACAGCTGAAAGCAAAGCCTTATCGCTTTCATTAAAGCTTGCCATTATCTCATCACCAATTGTTTTTATTACCTTTCCTTTATTTTGTTCAACAATACTCATTAAAATATGGAGTAAAGAGTCAACCGTTTTTTTTGCTTCCAAATTGCCTTTGGTTTTATATAAAGCAGAACTACCGCTAATATCTGCGAATAAAATAGTTTTATACTTTTTTCGTTGAATCAATTTATCATTCCTTAAAATATGCACTACCCACAAGGATTAGCGACTTCCCCCCAAGAATTGATATTTATAATACGGTTATATATTTTTATACTAAATTAACCGACATTTTAACTTATACTAATATTTTTCCTTGCAACAAAGGTATTGGTCGGACGACCATCCTCTAAATACTCCACTTCATCTTTAATTATTTCAAAACCTTTAAAGACTTTTGCAAGTTCACCTTCAGCAAGCAAATACCGGGGATTTTTAGGCTTCCCAAAAAGCTCACACCCCTCCATAAAAGTTTGGTAAACCAAGAAACCACCAGGATTAATTTTTTGCTTAATTTGCTCTAATAAAGGACGATGCAAATAACGAACAACGACAATTAAATCAAACAGCCCTTTTATATTGTTTAATACTTTTTCCTCCAGCTCTAAATCTAACAAATATTGTTTAACTGAAACTTGATGAAGTTCAGCTAATTGCCCGATCTTATTAATTGCTTGAGGAAGATAATCAACGGCGCTAACATCCCAGCCATTCATCGCTAAAAATACGGCATCTCTGCCTGAGCCAGCCGCAATATCTAATGCTCGTTTACGCTGAACATTATAAGGAAAGTTCGAAATAAACCTTTCTAAAACCTTAGCAGGCCTCCACAAACGTTTTGATTGAAGCCCTGTTTCTAGAAAGTTCAGTCTAATCAACTCATTTTTAACTTCTTCACTCCAAACTAAAGTTTTATCAACTAAATAGTTTTTCTTCAATAAGTCTTCACACACTAGTTTTAATTGACTACATTTTCCAACCAATTTAAGCGGTATATTCTTAGAAGGTAGTTGAAATAATCGAGCAAACAATTCACTCTGCGGAAAATGGCTAGAATCAATTATATGTCCTGATTCATAATCGTCAGTAGCACGAAGATCGATGATAGGAAGATTATCAGAACCAATAAACTGTATAATTAATTGATCGATTTTCTTAAATCGTGCCATTGGTTATCACAAATATCACCGTTTTCATCTAATTTAGGATATCTTAAATGGTGTTTAATACAGAACTTTTTGACCTGCGGATGTAACCACTCAAAGCGTAATCGTTCAAATTTTTCGTGACTGATTTGCTGTCGATTATACATTCCTTTAGCTTCACGCTGTCTTTGAGCTTCATATAAAATAATAGCAGAAGCAACTGAAACATTTAATGACTGAACCATACCTAACATTGGAATTAAAATATGTTCATCGGCAAGTTCAGCAGCAGAATCACTCACTCCAAACTTCTCAGAACCAACTAATAATACTGTTGGCTGAGTATAATCTATCTCTCGAAAATCAACTGCTTTATCAGAAAAGTGTGCCGCTAAAACTTGCATACCGCTAGACTTAAGAGGCCCAATTCCTTGCTCCAAACTAGGATGTACATGTGTTTCAACCCAACGATTACTCCCCATTGCAGTACCGTGACATTCACGCAAAATTCCCTCAGGATAAACAGCATGAATATCACCAATACCAATTGCATCACAGGTACGCACAATTGCAGCTAGATTGTGGGGTTTATGGACTTCATCCATAAACACCGTTATATCATTTTGTCGGCGAGCAAGTAGTGATACTATTTTTTCATTTCTTGAGTTCATATGAAAAAGAACTACCCTTCTAGTTCAAGCACACAATCCATTTCAACTTGCGCCCCTTTGGGTAATTCTTTAACACCAATAGCAGCCCTGGCAGGATAGGGTGCATTAAAATACTCCGACATTACATCATTTACTATTGGAAAACAGCTTAAATCAGTTAAGAAAATATTAAGCTTGGCCACTTGACTAAAGTTACCTCCAGCAGCTTCAATCACAGCATTTAAGTTTTTAAAAACTTGGTGTATTTGATCTTTTACATCATTACTTACAAACTCCATTGTTTTAGGATCTAATGGAATTTGTCCTGATAAATAAACAGTAGTACCAACTTTAACAGCTTGTGAGTATGTTCCTATTGCTGCCGGAGCATTTTCTGTATTAATTACTTCGCGAGCCATAATAATTTTCCTATAGTAAAAATATAATATATTGAATAAAAACAATAACAGTATTAACGGTGACGTGACACTTTTATAACAAAGTCATATAAGCGTATTTTTCGGATAATATTAGCCAAATGTAACCTATTTTTAACATCAATCAAAAAGCTTAGTAAATTGGTTGCTCCATCTCTAGCATCGATTTCTATATTAGCAATGTTGACACCTTCATCAGCAATAAGACTAGTAACTTTAGCCAAAACGCCGTGTTGATTCAGCACACCAACCCTGAGTTCAACTCTAAATTCACCTTCAACATCTTTTTCCCATTGAACAGGAACATATTTATCTAATTGATCCCGGTGATTAGCAACATTATTACAGTCTTGTCGATGTAAAATAAAACCGCCACTTGTACTAATTGTACCAACTATTGGATCGCCAGGAATAGGATGACAGCACTTGGCATACTCAATCATCATTCCTTCAGTCCCTTTAATCGCTAAAGGTTTATTATGATCGTAATTTTTCTTCACACCAGTATCAACTTCAGGATCGAGTCGATGCGCAATAATTACACTAGCGGTTTGTCCTAACCCTATTTCTGCCAGTATTTCATCAAAGTTTTCATGATGCGTTTCTTTTTTTACTCTATTCAAGATTTTTTCATCAATACTCTTGAGGCTGACTCCGCCAAGCGCTTTTTCTAGTAAACGTTTCCCAAGATTAATCGCATCATCTCGTCTCAAATTTTTAATGAAATGACGAATATTGGTTCTCGCTTTACTGGTTGTCACAAAACTAAGCCACCCAGGATTAGGTTTAGCACCAGGAGCTGTAATAATTTCTACAGTTTGCCCGTTACTTAACTCACTCGAAAGTGCAGAAATTTTTCCATCAACCTTACTAGCGATGCAACTGTTACCAACATCAGTATGAATTGCATAGGCAAAATCAACAGGCGTAGCTCCCTTAGGCAATTCAATGATATTACCATTGGGAGTAAATATATAAACTTCATCTGGAAACAAATCAACTTTAACACTTTCGATAAACTCTAATGAGTCACGTGTATTTTTTTGCAATTCAAGTAAATTTCGCATCCACTCTCGAGCCCTTATTTCAGCTCGATTAATATCATTTCCACTTTTATATAACCAATGTGCAGCAACACCATTTTCAGCCATTTGGTCCATTGTTGTAGTACGAATTTGTACTTCAATATGTAACCCATGAGGGCCTTTTAAAGTGGTATGCAACGATTGGTAACCATTCGTTTTTGGAATAGCGATGTAATCTTTAAAACGCCCAGGAACAGGACGGTAGAGGTTATGTAACTGCCCAAGAATTCTATAACAGTTATCTTCTGCATCAGTGGTAACTCGAAAGCCGTAAACATCCATAATGTCATCAAATACCTGAGCTTTCTTACCAACTTTATCCAGCATTTTTTGATAAATGCTAAATGGAGATTTTTCTCTGCCAGTTACCTCTGCATCAATATATTCTGCATCTAATCGACTCTGGATATTATTACAAATACTAGTAATAATCTCTTTTCTATTACCACGCGCTTTTTTTACAGAATCACGGATGACTCTACAACGCATTGGATATTTAGCAGCAAAACCTAATTCTTCTAACTCAGAACGAATTGCATACATTCCTAATCGGTTTGCTATTGGCGCATAAATTTCAATGGTTTCTTTAGCAATTCTTCTTTGCTTATCAGGTCTTAATGAACCTAGAGTTCTCATATTATGCAAACGATCAGCTAGCTTGATAAGAACAACTCTAAGATCTTCGACCATAGCCATCATCATTTTGCGGAAGTTTTCTGCTTGTGCTTCTTCTCTTGAGCGGAATTTAATTTGAGTTAGTTTGCTAACACCCTCAACTAACCCCGCCACCCGTTCACCAAATTTTTCAACTAATTCTTCTCTTTCTACTTCACAATCTTCAATCACATCATGCATCAATGCGGCCATAATAGTTTGATGATCAAGGTGTAGAGTCGCAAGAATTTTAGCTACAGCTACTGGGTGGGTAATATAAGGATCGCCAGAAGATCTAAGCTGGCCACTATGAGCATCACGAGCAAAAATATAAGCTTGCTCAACTTCTTTTACTTGTGAGGCATCTAAGTAACTTTGTAACTGTTCTTTAAGTCCGCTAAAAAGATACACCAAACACCCCTAAAGACTATGTGATTAGTCTTCAATCACATCGCTAATCTCGTCAGCAGGCGACATTCCGAGACGATCAACATTATCAGTATTAACAAGGTTTTCTTCAATTTCACGCAGTGCAACTACAGTGGGCTTATCGTTATCCCAATCAACCATAGGTTCTTTACCACCTGTCGCTAACTGGCGGGCTCTTTTTGAAGCGACCATAATTAAGTCAAATCGATTGCCGATAGTATCAACTGCATCTTCTACAGTAACTCGTGCCATTGGTTACTCCTAAACGGTTCAAATAACTAAAAATATACTCAGCATTCAGCTCAAACTTGCTACCGGATGCCAAAAGGGCGCATAGTTTACCCTAAAACTGACATTAGTCCAAAAGATTGCTCAACAAATGAGCGTGAATTTTCTTCTGAGTCACTATTTTTTGTCTTTCGGCAATAATTATCGCTTTCAATTCTTCCACAGCAACAGAAAAATTATCATTTATCACCAGATAATCATACTCATCAAAATGTGACATCTCATTTTTGGCTGCGCACATTCTGTTATCAATCACATCAGCCTCGTCTTGTCCTCGACCTTCAAGACGAAGTCTTAAAGCTTCCTTTGAAGGAGGTAAGATGAAAATCGAACGGCTTTCGGGCAGTTGTTCTCTAATCTGACGCGCCCCTTGCCAATCAATTTCTAAAATTACATCATTACCTAAAGCTAGCTGCCTATCAATAGAGGCTTTACTCGTGCCATAATAATTACCAAATACTTCAGCATGTTCAAAAAATGCCTGCTCAGTAATTAGCTGCTGAAATTCACTCAAAGAAACAAAATAATAATCGACACCTTCCTCTTCACCACTCCGCTTATCACGAGTAGTATGAGATATAGAAGTTTCTACATTATCTAATTGATATATTAGCTGCTTAAGCAAGCTCGTTTTACCAGCCCCCGAAGGAGCAGAAACAACAAAAAGAGTGCCTGAAGCAGTATTTATTTCACTCATAGATTTGCTTTTCCCCAATATCCATTAAATATAACATTGACTAAATATAAACCAACAATAAGTTGCTGCCAATTGATAATAATAGCTCTTTAATTCTTACAGCTAAATTACTCAATATTTTGAATCTGTTCTCGCATTTGCTCAATCAGCACTTTGAGTTCAACAGAAGCAGCTGTAGTTTTAGCATTAATTGATTTAGAACCAAGTGTATTCGCTTCGCGGTTAAGCTCTTGCATTAAAAAGTCGAGTCGCCGCCCAACCGCCCCACCTTTTTTAATTAAGCGTGAAACCTCTTTAATATGGGTATCTAGTCTATCTAGCTCTTCATCAACATCAACTTTTTGCGCTAGCATAACCATTTCTTGCTCTAATCTCTGCTCTTCTAATTCTAGTTTAGCTTCTTCAAATCTCGTTAATATTTTCTCTTGCTGCCATTTGACAATAGCGGGCATTTCTTGGCGAACAAAAGCGACTTGCTCACTCATTGACTCTAAGCGTAGCTCAATAATATCTGTTAAACTTTGACCTTCTCTTTCTCTCATTTGAATCAGCTGCTCAATAGCTTGTTCAAAGCCTAAAAATAACTCTTGTTCCATTTGCTCCGAATCAAGTTCTGCCGATTTGATAATACCAGGCCAACTCAGTAATTGAGTTAACTCTGGCGGCTGTTCTATATCCGATAACTTTTCTAATTCAGAATAAGATTTTAATAGCGACTTTGCCATTTCCTGATCGATAGCTAAATTCCCACTATCTGCACCTGAAGTATCGAGCTTTAAACTGCAATCTAACTTTCCTCGCTGCAGTTTTTTTCTTAGCTTCTCTCGTAGTTTAAACTCTAAAAAACGGAATGTTTCAGGTAAACGAAAATTAGTTTCCAAGAAACGACTATTAACCGAACGAATCTCCCACACACCAGTCCCCCAAGTTTTTTCTATTGATTGGCGTGCAAATGCGGTCATACTTCTAATCATATATAAAGCCTACTTTTTCGTTAAATATATTAACAGTAGTTAAATTGTAACCTGCTCACAGATTAATTTCGATAAATCATATTAAATCTCACAATATTTAGTTAAAATTCCCTAAACCTCTTATCACCATTTAATTTTAGAGAGCAACTGTTTATGCGTCCAAGTGGAAGAACAAGCAACCAACTTCGCCCTATCCAAATTACTCGTAACTTCACTAATCATGCAGAAGGCTCGGTTTTAATCGAAGTTGGAGAAACCAGAGTTTTATGTACAGCCTCTGTAGAGACAGGCGTCCCGAGGTTTTTAAAAGGTAAAAATCAAGGATGGTTAACGGCCGAATACGGAATGCTTCCAAGAGCAACCCATACTCGCAATGGCCGAGAAGCGGCAAGGGGTAAACAAAGCGGTAGAACCCAAGAAATTCAACGCTTGATTGGTCGTTCATTAAGAGCCGCTGTAGACTTAGAACTACTTGGTGAACACACCATTACGATTGACTGTGATGTACTACAAGCTGATGGAGGAACAAGAACGGCCTCCATTACTGGTGCATGCGTTGCTTTAGCTGAAGCCATTAATAGTATGCTCCGTCAAAAGCAAATAAAAACAAACCCACTCAAACATATGATTGCTGCTATTTCAGTAGGAATTTATCAAGGAACACCGGTATTAGATTTGGATTATGCAGAAGATTCAAAAGCTGAAACGGATATGAATATTGTTATGAATGAAGATAAGGGTATTATTGAATTACAAGGAACTGCCGAAGGTGCAACCTTTAATCAATCAGAATTATCTGAAATGATGCAACTTGCCCAACAAGGTATTAGCGAAATTATTGAGATTCAAAAATCAGCTCTCAGTTAAGCTTTGACGTGCAAGCATTAAACGAAATAGCAAATCAAATCTGATAGGCTTGGTAATATACTCATCAAAACCAGCAACCAAGCCTTTCTCTATATCCTCAGTTAATGCATTGGCACTAATAGCAAAAACATGATCAAACTGTTGAGAAAAATCTCGTTTTATTCGACTTAATACGCTAAAACCATCGTAATCAGGTAGAGTAATATCTAGAAAAACAAAATCAAATGTTTCATTCGCTAGTCGCTCAATACCTGTTTGACCACTCGATTCGTGCACGTATTTGATTTGAGAAAAGCGCTCCATCGCTTTTTGCATAACATGCGCATTCGTATAATTGTCTTCAATATACAAGATGCTGCATTTTTTTAGTTCTGAAGATAATAAAGCGATATTATCCTCAGAAATATCGGCCTCTTCTACCATTAACTTTTCACTTAAAGGCAAAAAGACTTTAAAGCATGAGCCGACTTCTAACTCACTTTCCACTTGAATACTACCTCCCATTAATTCAACCAACTGCTTAGTAACGGTCAAACCAATACCATAACCTTCTATTGTTGATTGCTCATTTGAGAGTCGATTAAATGGGGCAAATAGCTCATTAATTTGATGGGTATTAATACCATGCCCTGTATCTGCGACATCAATACAACAAGAGCTTTCATCGTATTGATAAAGAGAAACCATCACCCTTCCATTTTTGCGATTATATTTAATGCCATTGCTGATAAGATTAATCAAAATTTGCTTTAAACGTAACTCATCAGCAAAAACTTTCTTTGAGAGCTCATTGTGAACAGTAATTTCAATTCCATTCACCTCTGCAAGACCTTCTAATAAAGGCAAAGATTGATTCAACGTTGAGCAGACATCAAGCTCTTCAATATTTAAGCTTAGCTGCCCTGACTCAATTTTTGATAAATCAAGAATATCGTTAATTAGCAACATTAAGTACTGAGAAGCAAAATATATTTCCTTTGCCATTACTCTGGCATCACCGACAATTGAATCATCGGTATTAAGCAATTGACTAAAGCCAGAGATTGCGTTGAGTGGCGTTCTTAATTCGTGACTCATTGAAGATAAAAAGTCAGATTTAGCTTCATTTGCTTTCTCTGCACGTGCTCGTTTTATCTGGTGAAACTTTTCAGACTTAAAAGCAAGTGTCAACCTTCTTTCTGCTGACTCATGGGCTCTCATTAATGTAACCATCTCTGAAGGTACTAACGGTGAAATTTCTATTGGCTTAATGTTTTCACCAGCCACATTAAAGTTAACTGTACGCTTTAACAACCAACTAATAGGTCCATTAATTTGATTTGAAATAAAAGCGGCAAGAGAAGCAATAATAATAACGATAACCAGCAGTGCAAGCAATAACTCACGATACCTAATTCGTGAATATTGATTAAAATCATTAACCGAATAATAACTTAAAACTTTCCATTGGTTCGGCAACATTGCCTCAGCAGAAATAGCAGGCTCCAATAAAAAAGCATTATGATTAAAATCAATGTTATCTGCCAAATGACTATCGTCTAGCTCAACTTTATCTAACAGTTTTTTACTACTGCCTGGAGGCGCATAAACAATCACACCATTTGCATCAACAATAAAAGTTTGCCTAGGAAATAACAAAGGGCTTTTTTGTTCTAAAACTTTCCCCAACAACTTTAAATCTAATGCTCCTTGAAGTATCCCTAAAACCTCATTATTTAGAGGTGAAAATATTGGGGCACTAATCGTTACTGTTGCTTCAGCTCCCAACCTTGGATCTCTTATTATATTTGAAACAAATACCTGACCATTTACTGCCGCTTTAAAATAATCACCATTATCAATTTTTTTTTGTGTCGAAATGACAGGGTAAGGGCTATAAGCCGTTAACTGACCATCCAAATTGGCAATTAAAGCCGTTAAAAACGCAGGGTTTTTACGATGAAACTCTACTAAATGTTTTGATAGAGCTAGCTTTTTATCCGAATGTAAACTTAAAATTTCAGACTGTTTTTGAACCGCAAGCTGGTTCTCTTTCAAATAAAGAGTAACCTTTTGAGCAATCATTTGACTTGCATTAGTCAAATCACTTTTAATTTGAATAACTCTATCTTGCTGTGTTTTTTTGGCATCATAAATAGAAAATGAAGCTAAAGGGATAGTCATTGATACCATCAAAATCGTAAAAATCTGAGTCCTCATGGTATAACTTCGATTAAACTCTAACTTCAACCATTTTGGAACCGAAAAAAACCACAATAAAGCAGAGGCACTTAACGTGTAAAGGCAACTATTCATCAGGTAAGTACCAACAAGGTCTAATGCGAGTTCAGGATCACTATCCATAAAGATAGAAAAAAGTACAAATACGACACCAAAAATAAGCCAATACACAACAACAGCCAATAGCTCATTCCAGTCCTTACGATATAGCCAACCAACAACAAAAGCTTCAGGCACAAAAATAAACAGCCCGTACCAATTTCCCCAGCTATAAACCAGTGCCAATGTTGCGACAAATGCTGTCAATGCTCCAGCAAGAGGCCCTATACTCAAAGCAACCAATAAGCTAAATGCAGGGCCTAGAATAAGTGTTAAGTCACCAAAAAGCTTTACCGGTATTAAATTTAAGGCGAAACCAGTTACAGCGCATAACACAACAAAAATGAGCGCTCTAATATTTCCTATCGCCTTTAAGGCTGTTCGGTATGTTTGATAAAACAATGACAAAGCAATACTGGTTATTGAGTGATTGACAAAGGAGAAAAAGCCTGGCAAGTTGGCATTAATTCAATTCGGTTGACATTAACATGTGGCGGCTGATTAGCACTCCAAAAAATACTTTCAGCAATATCTTCTGCAGTAAGTGCCTGTACATTTTCATAAACTTTATCAGCTTTTTCTTTATTGCCATGAAAACGAACTAAGGAAAATTCTGTCTCAGCTAAACCCGGTTCAATGTTAGTGACTCTAACTCCTGTTCCAGCTAAATCTGCACGCAAATTTAAACTAAACTGTGAAACAAATGCTTTTGTTCCTCCATAGGCATTACCACCAGGATAAGCATAGGTACCAGCAATAGAACCTAAGTTAATAATATGTCCATTTTTAGCTTCAACCATACTGGGTAAAATTGCTCGAGTCATATAGATTAATCCTTTAATATTGGTGTCCACCATCGTTTCCCAGTCATCATAAGAGGCCTTATCAGCAGACTCTAAACCAAGTGCCAGACCAGCATTATTAACTAACAAGTTTACATGCAAAGCCTTTTCCTTAAGCCTTTTTACTAAAGAATCAATATGAGTTTGACAACAAACATCAAAAACCATTATTTCACATTGCTCTTCCCCAATAGTTTGCAGGAGTTCTTGTAGTCTTTCCTCTCTTCGTGCAAGAGCAATGACATACCAACCTTGCTGAGCAAATTTAATGGCTGTCGCTTTACCAAAACCTGAGCTTGCACCAGTTACCACAACTACTTTACGCTTTTGTTCACTCATCACTTCTACTCCTTCAATTAATTATTTCCTATGACAGCCTATGGTATCGTTATTTTTTTCTGTAAACTATTTATCATCAAACAATTTTCACTTAGGCTAAACTATGGCAACTTACGCCATTGGTGATATTCAAGGATGTTACCAAACTTTCCAAAAGCTTCTCAATACAATTAGCTTTAACCCAACCAAAGATACACTTTGGCTAGCGGGCGATCTCATCAACCGAGGCCCGCAATCTTTACAGACTTTAGAGTTCATCTATCAACACAAAAATAGTATACGCTGCGTGCTAGGCAATCATGACTTACATTTTTTAGCGGTTGAATCCCAAAAACATAAGGCCAATAAAAAAGATACTTTTGACGAACTACTCAACTCACCGCTTTGCCACCTTTTAGCCCAATGGCTAATACAACAACCGTTATTTCATTGGGATCAATCCCTTAATTGCGCGATGGTTCACGCAGGAGTCCCTCATAACTGGACAATCCAACAGACTTTAACTTATTCACAAGAAGTTTCAAACTACTTACAGTCATCTAATCATGGTAAATTTTTCACACAAATGTACGGTAACACCCCAAACCATTGGGATTCAAAACTACAAGGATTAGACAGACTAAGATATATTACCAATGCCCTCACTCGAATGAGATACTGCCATCAAGACGGCTCATTAGAGCTCACTTGTAAAAAGCCTTTAGGTCAACAACCTTCAGAACTAGTGCCATGGTTTGAATATACTAGAAGCACCCCCTTAGACTGTGACTTAGTTTTCGGACACTGGGCTTCTCTAGAGGGTAACTGTTCGACCGATAGATATCATGCACTGGATACAGGATGTGTGTGGGGAGGAAAGTTGACAGCCTTAAGGCTAGAAGACAAAGCACTATTTCATTGTAACGCTGTAGAATAGTGCTTTCCTCCACTTAGGGCACAAGTAAAATAATGAAACTCATTTCACAACTTTAAACGGTTGAAATTTTGCGTAAGTCAAACTTCTCCACAACCACTCTAATGGGCCAAAATAAAAGCGGTCAAGCCACCATTTTGACCATATAACTTGTACACATAAAACAAGCAAGGCAACACCAAGCAATTCAGCTCTCTCTAACTTTGAAAACAATCCGAAACCATAAAAGATACCAGTACAAATCACTGATTGTGAAATATAATTGCTAAATGCCATTCTACCAACAGCTTCCAACCGATGCTTAACATTTTCAATCCGACAACTTAAATAGAGCCAATGAAATAAACCAATATATCCTAAAGCGACTAATAAGCTTCCCAAGTAATTATAGTGTCCTAACACCATCTGAGCTTGAACCGCATCTGTAAAACCACTTTCGACCAACTGTTTTGCACCATAAGCAGCTAGAATAAGACCAGGAATTAGAGTAATTAAGGTCAACCTTTTATAAAAAGTAATACTTTTTAAACCATTCAGTACGCCAAGTTTATACAAGCCCATCCCAATTAACATACAACCAGCCAGTCTAAATCCAAAAAAGACCATTTGTGAAAGCAAAACGAGTGCAGTATCAATTCTCTGAGAAAGCTGCTGCCCCCAACTTCCACGATATGCTTCGATTATTAAGCGAATCGACTCTTGCGAAGGAGCGAAGGTTTCCTGTAATTTATCAATTTCTTCTGGAGGCATAAAAAGCGCTCCCAAAAACATGATCAACGAAATAAATAAAACCAAACACATTCCAGTCCACAAAAGCGCTTTAGGTGACTTCTTCCACAGCAAAAAAACCCAAAACCCCCAAAAAGCATAGGACACTAAAATATCACCAAACCAAATGAGAAACGCATGAATTAAGCCAAACATTAACAAAAGCCCGGTACGCCGATAATGTATTTTTGCCGAAGAGAGACCTTTATCTGCTGCTCTTTGGGCCATTACAACGATACCAGCGCCAAACAACATTGAAAATATTGTATAGAATTTTTGTTCAAAGAAAATATGCGTAATGTACCAAGCAACTTGGTTAATACCAGAAAAATCACCATTAATGGTTGGATTAAAATAAGAAGCAAAAACATTCCCAAAAGCTTGAATGTTCATTACCAAAATACCTAAAACAGCAATTCCCCGAATAAAATCCAACGTTTGGAAACGCTCGCTACCACTAACAGAGCTAATCTCCGCTGCTGTGACCTTATTTATATTCTTTTCATCATCCATTTGTTTTCACTTTTTTATTTTAGACATTGTGAGATTATGACAACAACGAGCTAGAAACAAGCCCAACATCAAAATTCAATTATGTGATATATATAAGGTTTAACGAACAAATAACCTCAATTAACAGCGACTTTACCCTTCTTCAACTGGATTGACCACAAGAATAGGTTTATCAAAATCGAGCGATAAATGTTTAAAAGAATATTGAAGCTCAACACTACGACTGGTTAGTGCGCATAGATCGGGCTTTACTTGTACTACCGCAATGCTATTTTGCTCGGGATTAGCCACACGAACTTCATAGCTATTAAACAGTGTACAACCTTTACTGACAGCAGTAATAAAAATAATGCCATCATCTAAATGGTAGCGGATTAAAGGGGTTAAATTATTTGTGTCTCGCAAATGTGGATCTGCATTGATATTTGAAAAAAACTGACATCCCAGAAGCGGAAAAGCCAAACTCAGTATCACCGCTAGTTTTACATACTTCATGTTAAGTTCCTATAAATTCCAATAGCAGAACTTTCCCATAATTACTAGCGAATTCCTAGCAAAATTAAGCTAAATAATAAAAAATTTTAAAGAATTCCCCTTGAGTGCTTAATAAACAGCCTAATATGATTTTTTAATTCGATAAAAACACCAATTATGAATACTCGCTGCAGCAGGAGAAAAATGATAACCGCCTACTGAAACAGGTGGTTTAAGGCCGAAAATGAAAGCCCCTTCTCGGGGCGACTTACTTTACGGAAAACAAACCAGAACATTAGTTTTTATCTCTTCTCGCATTTCTTCTTTGCTGCCTTTTTTCTTGCCTTCTTTGTTTCATTTGCTCTAGCTTTTCTTTTTGCTCATTAGTCAATAGAGTCAGCATTTCCTTCTTTTCCCTAGCATGTAAAATCATATTGTCGGTTTTTAGTTCTGCCATTTGAGCACTAAACTCTCTCACAGCCGGCTCATCAATAACTTCAGCTTTAAGCAAGCGCTTTATCTTCTTTTTGAGCGTCTTCATTGAACTTCTATTAGCAATAATTTGTTTTTTATTACGCTCTTTAATGGCTTTAAATGACTCTCGTTGCTCTTGAGTTAAATCTAGCTTTTCCATTAGTTTTCTATATTTTCGATGTTTTTTACCTGAATGATGGTGCTTTTCTGCAATGTTCTCAGCACTGTCATTTGGGTGATATTCAGATCCCGCTAATAAATTGCCAGTAAACGAAATACTGGATAGTACACAAACTAATAACACTTTTTTTAACATAGCTAATTCCTCTCTATTTGATTAAACATAACTGAAACATGCCAACATAAACAATCCAGTAATAAGCTTACTGTGTGTAATGCAAAGTAGAGTCAGTGAATTGTAAAAATTGTGTAAAGAACGATTAGCTTTTCTTACTGATATTTATAGGTATGTTAAACTTGAAAACTAATAGTTTAGGAAATATAGCCGTGCCACAATATGATTAACATACTGATTGCTGATGATGACATCGAACTGTGCCAACTGTTAAATGATTATCTTTCTCAGGAGGGGTTCAAGGT
This sequence comes from Aliikangiella litoralis, assembly GCF_052495765.1. The sequence continues at coordinate 5,597,388 of NZ_CP199292.1, forward strand.
TGATTGTGCTAATAATGGCGATGCAGCAATAGAAAAAATATCTATCAATCATTATGATCTATTAATTCTTGATGTCATGATGCCAATAAAAAATGGCTTCGAAACCTTAACTGAAATTCGCAAAAGCTCCCTACTTCCCATTATTATGTTAACTGCCAGAGGTGACAAAGTAGATAGAATTGTTGGACTAGAAATGGGAGCAGATGACTATTTAGCCAAACCCTGTGACCCGCGAGAGTTAGTAGCTAGAATCAGAGCTGTTACACGCAGAACACAAACTAATCAAAAGATAGCCCCGCTGCAACGCTATGAAATGAATATCAACCATGTCTCTTTAGATAATAACAATAGACAAGTCACACTTAATGGCCAACCAGTTGAGCTAACATCTACAGAATTTGATCTACTCAAAGTGTTAATGGAAAATGCAGGAAAATTAGTCACCCGAGATACGATAAGCCAAGTCTGTTTAGGTAAAAAATTACAACCATTTGATCGTAGTATTGATATGCATTTAAGCAATGTACGCAAAAAATTGGGTGACTTTGAAAAAGATAAGCCTCGAATTAAAACCGTTAGAGGCAGCGGCTATCAATACCTCGTTTGGTCAAATTAATGAAAAAAATGAACTTTGGCAAACCTCAATTAAAACTAAACCTATTTTGGAAAATATTTGCATGGTTTTGGCTAACCATGGTTATATTAATTACCACTTATCTATTTACAGGCTATATAAATAGTGGAAAAACATACTTTCGACCACTTCCACATCCGGTTAATCACGAACTAAAAAAAATAACAAAACGCATTAATTTTCTTATCAGTACCCCTTCAAAGCGTAGTCGTCTGTTAAAAAAAAGATTAAGAGATACTTATTTACTCAGTAAAGAAGGGAGTGATTATTTTGGTAAAGATACACCTGAACTATTAATTAACCTACACGACAGGGTTAAACGTCAAAGCCAGCCTTTATCAGTATTTCAAAATAAAATAGCATTTTTTGGCGGTACTTTAATAAACGTAAAGGGTGAAAGTTACTGGGTTTACTCAAAACAAAAGCAACCCTCTTATTACCGTTATTTAATCAAAAACTTTTTTAAAGATACGGCCAAAATTTTATTTTTTTCAACCTTTATCATCAGCTTTCCTGTTAGTTTTTTGCTCAGCTGGATAGTCACTCGTCCTATTCGTCGATTACAACAAGCAACTCGAGAAATGAAAAGTGACTTATCTAATCGTGATAACTTATATCAACTCTTTAAGCGAAGCGACGAGTTTGGCGAACTAGCCAGAGATTTTAATAAACTCGCTAACCACCTTGAGAGCACGCTCAGTTCACAAAAACAGTTATTAAGCGATGTATCACATGAGCTACGTTCCCCGTTAGCACGTTTAAAGATAGCATTAGGCATGATGGATAATCCGTCTTCAGAAGTTCGCCAAACGAATTTAAAAAGAATTCAACTTGAATCCGATAGAATGAATGAGATGCTAGATAACTTATTGACATTATCTAAATTGGAAGCACAAGAAATCGGGGTATCCAAAGAAGAGTTCAATCTTTGTCAATTAGTTGAGTCAGTAGTTGATGATGCACGTTTTGAAGCAGAGCAATCCGATATAGAAATTCAATTGATGTTGCCATCCAGTTGCCTATTTTCAGGCTTAAGAGAGTCTTTAATAAGTGGCATTGAAAATATACTACGTAATGCAATTAAATATGCAGGCCCAAGCACTTGTATTAAAGTGCAATTAGTTCAATCAGCACAAGAAGTGATATTAACCATTGAAGATAATGGTCCCGGTGTTTCGCCTCCCCAGCTTAATAAACTCTTCGATGCGTTTTATCGGCCAGACTTTGACAGAGCAAGAAACAAAGGTGGTGTGGGCCTTGGTTTATCCATAGCTAAACGTGCGTTTGCCATTAATGGAGGAAGTATTTCAGCAGAGAATATTCAACCTCATGGTTTAAAAATAACTATTACGTTTAAGCCGTAATAAAACATTCTAAATAACTCAAACGGACTTTCTTACTTTTCTGCATCAATTTTTATTTTGCAATTTAATTGAGAGGCAAAGAAGAACCTAATTTTTATATCTACGATTTAAAATAACAACACGTCAAGTCGTGCCTTAAACATAATAAACCGTTGAAGTCATTACTTTTGACATAACCCCCATTATTTTTTTAACTGGTACAGGCAAGTCTGCACCACCGGCAGCTAGTGCAGTGGTTGCGTGTTGTAATTCATCCTCTCGCATTTGCGTCAGTATAGCTCTACTTTCCCAATCAGCTTCTGGCAGCTTCTGTAAGTGGTTATCCAAATGACGAACTACCTGATGTTCTGTTTCAGCCACAAACCCCAAACTCCATTGATCTCCAACCGCTCCAGCAATAGCACCAATAGCAAAAGAGCCAATATACCAAGCAGGGTTAAAAAAGCTGGGAGAACTATCTAACTGCTTCAATCTGTCTGCACACCAATTTAAGTGGTCATTCTCTTCTGCTGCTGCTTGTGCCATTTTATCTCTCACTTCAGGTAAACGAGCCGTCATTGCTTGCCCTTGATATAAAGCCTGGGCACAAACTTCACCACAATGATTAATTCGCATTAATCCAGCGGCATTTTTTTGTTCTTCAAGCGTTAGCGGTATAGTCTCTTGTATAGATGACTTCAAAGTAGCACTTTCGGTAGGATTGGCGCGTTCAGTAACCTGATAACCACCAAAAAGTGTTTTTAAGGCGTTATCAGCAATCATTATAACTTTATCAACTGGGGAAATTTGGCGCATAACCTAGACACTCACTTAAATACGGCTAAAATAACTGAAACACATATTTGATGTACACTTTTAAGTCATCAATTTTAAGTGATATCAATGACGAAAGCCAACCTGATACAAAGAATTAAGGATAACTATGAGCGGTAAAACTGATTTTAATGATCTCAGTCTATTAATTAAATCGGGCTATCCCATAATCACCATAGAAACTCATGAAGAACGCCGAACACTCAATGTTTTAGCTGAAATTGCCGCCTTCTTAAATAAGCCTCTGTTTTGCTGGGATCATGTTGATGGAATGAAGCGTATAGACTTAGCACATGATTTAGCTGAAATTGAAAATACACAAGATCCGTTAGATGCCCTCACTGAAATTAAAGCATCTAAACGCGCCTGCATGTTTGCATTATGCGATTTTCATCCACATTTTGAAGACGCTCCTAAAATTGTTAGAGTGCTAAAAGAAATAGCTCAAAACCACCAGCAAGTAGCGCACACCATTTTCTTTGTTTCTCACTCTCTTGATTTACCCGTAGAAGTGAAACGGTTCTCAGCCAAATTTCAACTTTCAATGCCAAGTGAAGAGCAATTAGAACAACTCGTTCGCCAAGAAGCAAAGCTCTGGTCAAAGGCAAACCACGGACAAAAAGTCAAAACAGATAATGAAACATTAAAAAAGTTAGTTCGCAATCTGGCTGGAATGACTTTTGCCGATGCCCGGACATTAATCCGTAACGTGATTAGTGATGGAGCCATTACAGAAAATGAATTGCCTGCAATCAACAAAGCTAAATTTGAACTCCTGGATATGGAAGGTGTATTAAGTTTTGAATATGAAACGTCAAAGTTTAGCGAAGTAGGCGGCCTCAATAATTTAAAACAATGGTTGAAACATCGGGAAGCCATTTTCCTTAACAGAGATATTCCTCTGGATCCTCCCAAAGGACTAATGCTGGTTGGCGTACAAGGCGGCGGCAAAAGCTTAGCAGCAAAATCAGTTGCAGGTATGTGGGGTGTGCCACTGCTAAGGTTAGATTTTGGGGCCTTATATAATAAATTTCACGGTGAAACAGAAAAAAATCTTCGCGAATCCCTAAAAATGGCCGAACTCATGTCACCTTGCGTATTATGGTTAGATGAAATTGAAAAAGGCGTATCTAGCGGAGAAAACGATGGTGGCACATCACAGCGAGTTTTAGCCACTCTATTAACTTGGATGGCAGAGAAACAGCAGCAAGTTTTTATTGTAGCAACAGCCAATAACATTTCACGACTACCACCTGAATTAATGCGAAAGGGCCGATTAGATGAAATATTCTTCGTTGACTTGCCAGACTTCGACTCTCGCGTTGAAATTTTTTCAATTCATATAAAAAGACGCGAGCAAAACATCGATAATATAGGATTAGCATCCCTTGCAAAAACGAGCGAAGGCTTTACTGGTTCTGAAATAGAACAAGCCGTTGTGTCAGCTCTTTATCATGCTTACTCAGAAAATAAAGCACTCACAACAGAGGCCATACTACAGGCAATAAAACAAACTCGTCCACTATCGGTTGTAATGGCAGAAAAAATTCAAGCTCTTAGGGACTGGGCACAGGATAGAACTGTTATGGCTAATTAAAAAGCCGACGAAGTTGTCGGCTTTTTTAAATTGATTTAATGTTAGTGAATTTCTATTTGAGTTAACTTCTCTTTTTGCACTTTCTTTGGCAAAGTCAGGCTTAAAATACCGTCTTTACTTTCAGCCTTTATGCTCTCTTCATCAATATTATCTGGTAATGAAAAGCTTCTTGAAAAGGAGCCATAAAAGCGTTCTATTCGATGTCGCTTTTCGTCTTTTACTTCGGTTTTTCTTTCACCACTTAAAGTTAAAACATTACTATCAATTTCAACTTTAATATCCTCTTTGGGTACTCCCGCAAGTTCAGCTTTAATCACAAAATTTTCTTCATTTTCAACAATATCGACACTAGGCGCCCATTCATTAGCTTCTTTATTAGCGGCTGAATGATGATAAGAATTAAACCAAGCATCTAAGTCTCTTAACGGATTGATACGTAACATATTCATAATAAAATCTCCTCAGAAATTAACAAATTAAAATAATTCTGAGCAAAAAGCTTTAACCGGTTTAAGTGTTTTGCTGCTGCTGATTTTAATATGGAGTTGATGTATTTTTTTTCAAGTAAAAAACTAAAAATTATCAAAAATAATTTACTCTATTTAGTAATAAAGCATCGAATATCAGTAAAGTGCCATGTTATTTTATCAAATTAATAAAACTATTTTATTATTTAAAATAAGACACAAAACTTTAAGACTTATTATTTACCTCTCTATAAAAATGAGCGCTAAGTTTTTTAATCTTTTAATAAATACTACGCCTTTCAATAGACCCCGCTTATTGACCTAAAAACTCCCCAGATGTCCAACCAAGCCTCTCCCCTTCTATGTGCAACAATCGAATACACAGCATATATGCTTAATAAGGCTTGCAATAAACGGTAGTGATCGGTAAAATCCCGCCTCCATTAAATGGTGTATGGTATTTGACCAGCTAGGCTGCATTTCACGCTTAACAGGCTCATTTGGCGATATACAAACAATTAGAGTAAATATCATGAAGACAGATATTCATCCAAATTATGCTCCAATTACAGCAACCTGTAGTTGTGGCAACAAAGTAGAAGTTGGTTCAACATTATGTAAAGACATTAATTTAGATGTCTGCTCAGCTTGCCATCCTTTTTATACCGGAAAGCAAAAAATGGTCGATACAGGTGGTCGTGTTGATAAGTTCCGTAAACGTTTCGGAGCACGTTCACTTAACAAATAATCGCCATTATTTGATAAGTTTTCGAAAAAAGACGCTTTTTAGCGTCTTTTTTGTTGCTTTTAACTCTACATTCTAAAATATTAACAAAATCAAAAAACAACATAAAACTTATAAAATCAATAGGTTATAACAACGATTGCCCCAGCTTTATTTTCCGTATTCATAATACCGTAACCAATTAGCAATCTCAGTTGAACCTTAAGGTGATTGGAAATGTAAACTGGCTAGGCTTACTTCATACTCCGCATAACCAATATATAAAAACGTAATACTTACCAAGCGTTGGGCTCAACCTTAAATAGGCTATTTGTTTTGTAATATCCTCAATGTCATAAATACACTATTTGGATCTTCTTTATAATTCGAAAATGGACCACAACATAGAAAGCCAAATTTTTCATACAATTTCCTTGCAGGGGCAAAAAACGGCATTGATCCAGTTTCTAAGCTTAAACGGGTATAACCCATTGAAGTAGCTTCATTCAAGATATGTTTTAAAATAAGTGAAGCAACCCCTTTTCCTCTAAAACTAGAGCACACTCTCATTGATTTAATTTCTGCATGCTCTTTACTCAGTTTTTTTAGCGCCCCACATCCTAACAAATTCTCCTGCTCCCAAGCAGTCCAAAATATAATATCAGGTTTTTTTAAGCTATTTATATCTAAAGCATGCTTACTCTCAGGAGGAGAAATGGATTTCATATCTGCGATATGTTCATCCAGAAAAACAGCTATCCGAGGATCGGATAAATCATCAACTTTAATTTTCACTTTACCACATACCTTCTATGTTAAATCAGAGGATATTTACAACACTTACTCTATTTCAACTTTACTCTAATTAGCTTAAGAGAATCTAAATTCAGAATAGTTTAATAATACTATCAGCTATAAACTCTATAATAAGCATCAAACACATGGAGAGCATGAAAAATCGAAAAGCCTATTGTAGGTAATATATAATGCCACGGTGAAAACCTAGCAAAATAATAGCGTTTAACCATTAAACTCAAACCAACTAACCATATTACTGGAGTTAATGCTGGTGCAGAAAACCCCAAAAGACTTTGACTCCAATTTGACTCAGGCCAATACAGCAACATCAACCAAGAAAGACAATATACAAAGCACCCAATTAAAAACAGTTTTAACCCTTGTTTCTGAATTTTGTCTTTAAAACTCATTTGAAAGAGTAGTGGCATAATAAAAATAATAATGCGAAAGAAATTTTCTCCCCCAATAATGAATGCAGAAGTACTTTCATCAAAACCTGGAGATTGATATGCTGATGGCAATTGAGAGGTAAATACAAGATTCCATATTAAAACTGGAATGATTAATAAAAAACCATTTGTTAATAAAATCTTCAGAATTCTCATAACCATTTAGTTAAACTCACAACATAATAAAAAACAGGGCATAAGCCCTGTAAAAAAGATAAGTAGCGTCGATAACGCAACTCTAAGTGCGTTAACTTATTTAGAATGATGTCCTTCGGTAATCTCGGTACTCTGGTAACCAAAAATGTTTTTCGACGGCTTTTTCTAGGACACTTCGCTCAACTTTTGTCGCGACTCCTTGCTCCATCGCCTTTAAACCAACTTGAACAGCAATATAACGGCTCACTTCTCTAATATCATTCAAATCAGGCAATAGCTGGTTGCTTTCATCTTTTACTAAAGGAGAGCAGGCGGCTAACGCTTCACTTGATGTCATAAACATTTCTTCAGTAACACGGTTTGCACCACTAGCAATGACACCCAATCCCACGCCAGGAAAGATATAGCTATTATTGCACTGAGCAATTGGAAAAATTTTCCCATCATAATTAACAGGATCAAATGGGCTACCGGTGGCAACAATGGCATTACCTTCAGTCCATTTAAGTACATCTTCAGGTAAAGCTTCAACTTTAGATGTCGGATTTGAAAGTGGTAAAACGATTGGTTTAGCACAGTTTGAGTACATACTTTTAATAACAGCCTCACTCATTAACCCAGCGACACCTGAAACACCAATTAAGATGGTTGGTTTACTTTCTTTGACTAACTCTAATAGACTAATGTTTTCTCCACTGGCACTCCAAGCAGCCACTTCAGACTTAGACTTTGCAAACTTCTGCTGAAAATCTCTCAATGGCATATCATCAGTCAATAAACCTTTACTGCTCGTTAAATAAATTTGATCAACTGCCTGTTTTTCACTAAGACCATCTTCACACATATGGGCAACTATCTGCTCAGCAATTCCACATCCAGCCGAACCCGCTCCCACAAATACCACTCGATGGTCTTTCAACTGAGTGCCTTGTGCATGACATGCAGCTAATAATGTACCGACGGTTACGGCAGCTGTACCCTGAATATCATCATTAAAACAACATAACTCATTTTGATATTTTTTTAGTAACGGAGTAGCATTAGCCTGCGCAAAATCTTCAAACTGGATTAACGCATTAGGCCAACGTTGTTTAGCACTTTGAATAAATTTATCAACAAATTTAAAATATTCATCACCCGTTACTCTTTTTTCTCGCCACCCCATATAAATAGGATCATCTAACAATTCTTGATTATTGGTTCCTACATCTAAAACAACAGGTAAGGTGTAAGCAGGGCTAATACCACCACAAGCAGAATACAATGCCAGTTTTCCAATCGGAATTCCCATGCCACCAATTCCTTGATCGCCTAATCCCAAAATCCGCTCACTGTCTGTCACCACTATTACTTTAACATTCTGCTTAGTCGCATTTTGCAGCATATCATCAATTCGATCACGATCAGGATAAGAGATAAACAATCCTCTTTTGCGACGATAAATCTGAGAAAATTTTTGGCAAGCCAGGCCTACTGTTGGCGTGTAAATAATTGGCATCATTTCTTCTAGATGATCAGTAATTAACCTAAAATAAAGCGTTTCATTAGTATCTTGAATATTACGCAAATAGATATGTTTATCTAAATCATTATTAAATTGAGAAAACTGTTGATAAGCTCTTTGGGCTTGTTCTTCAATAGTTTCAATTGTCGCCGGTAAAAGCCCTTCAAGGTTAAAAGCTTGCTTTTCTTCGACGGTAAATGCACTACCTTTATTCAATAAAGGCGTTTCCAGTAAAACCGGACCTGCATATCGAATGTACAATGGTCTTTTCTTTTGATTAAGATTTGTCATGAGTTTTATCTTTTAATTTGTCTTATAAAAGGTATGTATTGAATGTTGTATAGGACGAAAATAGTAACCTAAAGTAGTCTAACGCAACAATATGCAATTTACTGCTATATTAGGACATATTACTATTCCATAACTTACCTTAGAGGTTTGTATACAATGAAATTATAAAGCGCTTTGCTGTTAAGAACTATATCTTATCAGCATTATTTGCAAATAATTTCATTTTTTACAAAAGACAGCTAAGCATAATGCGAACACCACTTGAGAATTAACCTCATATCCCGCAAAATAGCTCAACGTCATTGATTTTAAAAATCGAAACCTATAAGTGGAACCACAAACCCCATTCCATAGCAACTCACTGATTGTTGGAGTCGCAATAGCAGTACCACTTCGACGACTGTTTGATTATATCGTTCCTTATAATTATGCCATCGAGCCGAAGCCAGGTATGCGAGTCAAAGTACCATTTGGCCACTCAACTAAAATAGGCGTTATTGTTTCTGTTTCACCGAAAAGCGAACATGCTTCAGTTATTAATGACTCTAAATTAAAAGAAATTTTAACTATTATTGATCAATTCTCACTAGTTACACCATCATTACTAAAACTCTACCATTGGATGGAAAAATATTACCATGCACCACCCGGTGAAATATGGCAAACAATGTTGCCAACCTCATTACTTAAAGGACAACCAGCAAAACAGAGCCGACAAAGCTATTGGCAAATAACCGAGTTAGGGAAAGCCGCCCTGTTTACTGGAAAAGTGAATAAAAAAGCAATAAAACAACGTCAAATACTTGAACAACTAATGCAGTCTAATCATGGTATTGCCCATGATCAAATTAATCAGTTTAATATGCCATACGCCAGCTTGAAAACACTTGCTGGAAAACTGTGGGTATCTCGTGAATACTCAACAGTAAACCCCAACATCACAAGTAATTTACCTAATATCCCAACTTCAATTCAACTCAATACTCAACAACAGGCTGCAATTGAACAGATAACACAATCACTTAACCAATATGCAGCATTCTTGCTTTTTGGTGTTACAGCTTCCGGTAAAACAGAAGTCTATTTACGACTCATTCATCATGTCTTGCAACAAAACAAGCAAGCTTTAGTGTTAGTGCCAGAAATAGGTTTAACACCACAGACACTAAAACGGTTTCAAGAACGCTTTGATGTAGAAATAATCTTGTTACATTCAGGAATGAGTGAGCAAAAAAGATTACAAAACTGGCTAAAAGCTCGTAGCGGAGATGCAAAAATAATCATCGGAACTCGCTCTTCTCTGTTCACCCCGCTCAAGAGTCCTGGAATTATTATTATTGATGAAGAACATGATCTTTCATTTCGCCAACAACAGGGATTTCGTTATTCAGCAAGAGATGTCGCTATGGTTCGAGGCAGCATAGAACAAATACCAGTTGTGTTAGGCAGTGCTTCACCATCATTAGAATCCTTACTCAATGTCACGAAAGAAAAAATTAAACGCATTAACCTTACCCAAAAAGCGAAAACATCAGCACAATTGAAATATCGAATCATTGATTTAAAAAAACAGCCTATTAACCATGGTTTATCCAGTGAACTTATCAGCTTAATAAAGAAACATATTTCACAACAAGGGCAAGTTTTATTATTTCTCAATCGACGCGGATATGCACCAGTATTACTCTGTCATCAGTGTGGCTGGAGCAGTAGTTGTCAGCGCTGCGATACCCATTTTACCTATCACCACCAAAGTCACTTCCTACAATGTCACCATTGCGGCTCAAGTCGGAAGGCGCCAAATCAATGTCCCAATTGTCAATGTGAGCAAATTGTCCCTGTTGGTTTAGGCACAGAAAGATTACAAGAAGGTGTACAGCAACTTTTTCCAGAAGCAAGAGTTAGCCGCATTGATCGTGATACAACACGCAAAAAGTCTGCCATGCAAGATTTTGTAACCTCAATAAAATCCGGTGAAGTTGATATTTTAATAGGTACTCAAATGCTCGCCAAAGGCCACCATTTTCCAGATGTAACTTTAGTGGGTTTAATTGATATGGACGGTGCGCTTTATAGTGCCGATTATAGAGCCCCTGAATATGCTGCCCAACTAATCACTCAGGTATCTGGTCGTGCAGGTCGAGCAGATAAACCTGGAGAGGTTATTATTCAAACTCACCTCGCTGAGCATCCCATGTTACATGAAATCATTCACGCAGGTTATTCTGACTTTGCACAATCAGCTATTCAAGAAAGAATAGAAGCAGAGCTTCCTCCTCATACGTTTTCTGCTATGTTTCATGCTGAGTCACCTCAAATAAATTTTGTAAAACAATTTTTACAAGAAGTTAAAGCAATACTCGATAGATATAGTGATCTAAAAGTAGAACTACTTGGGCCTGCACCCGCTGTTTATGTTAAAAAAGCAGGTAAATTTCGTTACCAGTTATTTTTACATACGAACAATAGAAATCAATTACACCAGCTATTAGATTTAACACTGCCAGATATTGAAAAATTGAAAACGGCTAGTCGTGTTCGCTGGAGAATTGAAATTGATCCTGCAAGTGATTCATAAAATATAATACTCTCGCACTCAATATATCCATATCATAAACATTAATTTATCAATAGATAAAGAACATAAGAGTTGTATATATTGCAACTCAAAGGTTCAACATACACCGCTTTTACGAATAAAATAGTCTTTTTCAGAAACAAAATTTAGCCTGTTTGGTGATTAGGCAACCAAAGAGATTAATTATGTCATTATTTAGTAAGTTTCATTTAAAAAAATTTATTTGGATTATTCTGGGAACGGTTTTACTAAGTGGATGTTTGCATCAAGTCCAACGTGGAACATCAAGTAACTTAATTAAATATTTATATCCAAATGGTAAAAAAGTTGTTCATTCAAATGATCAGTTACCTCATTTAAAACTCCCCCTAAGAGTTGGTATTGCTTTTATTCCAGAAACATCACCGAATATCCATAGCTCATTATCTGAAACCGAAAAATTAAAGCTGCTAACTAAAGTTTCGAAAAAATTTGAGAATCTACCTTACGTTGATTCTATTGAGATTATACCTGAACTTTATATGCGTCAAGGAAGAGGTTTTTCAACTATTTCACAAATTGCCACATTACATGATATAGAAGTTATGGCTTTAGTGTCTTATGATCACTTGTCTATCACTGAAGAAAATAGACTTTCACTGGCTTATCTTACTGTCGTCGGCGCATTTTTTATACCGGGAGAAACAAGTCATTCACAAACTTTTGTTGATACTGCAGTTTTTGATGTTGCCACCCAAAAACTGCTATTTCGAGCACCTGGAGCAGCAACCATAATCAATGATCATAGCTTTATTGGTAAAGTAGAACAATCCAGACAACTAAGAAACTCCACTTTTGAACAAGCAACCGAAAAAATGACAATAAATTTAAGTCTAAAACTCGAAGAGTTTAGAAAAAGAGTAAAAGAAAGAAAAACAGTTGAGGTTAGCTATCGTAAAGGCTATTCTGGTGGTGGAAGTTATCATTGGCTTGGCTTAATATTCCTGATTTTATTAGTTAAGTTTTCTCGAAATAAAATATAAAAATGATATTTAATACTGAACAAAATCGGCAATATAAATAAGAGTAACACTATGAAGTCTATATCAATCAAATATTATTTAGTAATTGTTTTTCTTTCAACTTTATTTGCATGCTCAAATACAGAGGAAGACAAAAAGAATCAAACACCTCCACAAGATAAACAAACCAATATACCAGCGACTACTTCTGACAATAAGTCAGTTGCATCTCCTGAAGTGACAACATCATTAACCAAAACATCTCAACCGATTTCTGAGTTAAACAATAACGCGGAAAAAAACAAGTATGATGAAACTTATGTTGTACCTAATCGTTTTCCATTAAGCGAAAAAGATAAAAAATCAGATAAAAAAGAAAAACCAACCAAAGACAACAAATAAAAATAGCCTTTAGTAACAATAAGCTCAATAGAGAGGAAGAATTCTGAGTCCCAAAAAGCACTTTGGGACCAGAACTGAGGAAATTAAGATTAATAATTCACATAGTTTATGCAATATCACGGTATTTAGCATAAATAATATTTTCTTCTTTATGTATTCTTTGAGATAAAATCGCTAATAGTGTTCCAAAATCTTTTGCAAACTCTAATCCAGAACCGCCATTAGAGTATTTATCAAAAAAAGCCATTGCATCTTTTGATATTTTATCCATGTCTTTAGCAAACATATCAAGTATTCTTTTTAACTCAGGATTTGATTGAGCAGCACTTTTAAGCAGCGGATAAAGCCGCTCATCTTCTTTTTTTAAGTGTGCTAATAAGCTTTTTTTAACTAAGCGCAATTTATTTTGTCCTTCACTAGAAGTCACACCTAACATTTTAATTTGGTTTAAGTTTCCAACGATATTTTTATGCTCATGCTGTAATTCATCGACTAATTTGGCCATTTACTTCTCCGCTTTATTTTATTTAATGCAACCCAAAAATCTTAGATAGTCCTAACAATTTTATGGTCTTTAATAAAAGTAGCATATAAAAAATACTTTAATGTAAATATTTAATTGACGCTCCCATCGACTCTTTAAATATTTTTTATTGAGATAATAAATAGCTGTAAATATATAAAGTAGGCTTAAACATGAATATTATTATATCTACTTATTGATATAATTATTAAACTTTTATTGATCCAATTGCTTATAAGTTACGTAAAGATATTAAAGGCTAGATTGAATTTAAATAAAATAGAGGTAATATCAATGATAAAAGTCGGTATCAGCCAATGTTTACTTGGTGCTAAAGTGAGATATGATGGCGGTCATAAACAAAATAAATTTTGTAAAAATCATTTATCTAGCATATTTGAATTCGAATCTATCTGCCCGGAAGTGGGTATTGGTATGCCTATACCCCGCAAAACACTCAGATTAATTGGCGATCCCAGTTCTCCAAAAGCTGTTTTGAGTGAAAATCACAATATTGATGTAACAGAGCAATTAATAGATTATGCCCAAAAAAAACAACACGTCTTATCTCAATTAAGCGGTTATATTTTCTGTAAAGCCTCTCCAAGTTGTGGTGTAGAAAGGGTGAAGGTTTACAATAGTAAAAACCAAGCCGAAAAAAAAGGGACTGGTATATTTGCTGCCAAAATTCAATCGATGTTTCCACTACTCCCTATTGAAGAAGATGGCCGCCTGAATGATCCCTTGCTAAAAGATAGCTTTATAAAACGCGTTTACTTATACAATGAATGGAAAACACTACAAGAGTCTGGAATAACAACGAATAATCTTTTAAAATTTCATGCTAGACACAAAATGACATTATTAGCGCACTGTCAAAAAACTTATCGTAAATTAGGGCCTATTTTAGCATCTGTTACTCCAAATACCTTACAAAGCATTTCTGAAACCTATATTAAAGAACTAATGTTAGCATTACAACATCCAGCAACACGACCTAACAACACCAATGTACTTATGCATTTACAAGGTTTTTTGAAACACCACCTTTCACCAGGCGATAAATCAGAATTAACTCAATGTATCATTGACTATAGAAAAGGTATTCAACCGATACTTGCACCAATCACATTATTAAAGCATCACTTTAAACATTTTCCTGTAAAATATGTCTCTAAATTATCCTATTTTGAGCCTTATCCAAAAGAGCTCGCTATACGAGTGACAACCTGTTAATGAATAAAATAAATTTAGTCTGGTTTAGAAATGATTTAAGATTAGATGACAACCCGGCACTTTTTAGTGCAATGGCAGATAAAAGCTCTGCGACTATTGCCGTGTATTTAATGTGTGAATACCAATGGGATATTCACACGATTGGCATCAATCAAAGAAAGCTCATTATTGAAAAGCTAAAAGAACTTAAAAAAAATCTTAAAAAGTTAAATATTCCATTACTGATCATTAATTCAAAAAATTTTACATTATCAACATCTACCTTAGTAGAACTTTGCCATAAACTAGATATTCAGGCATGTTACTTTAATACTGAATACTTAATTAATGAAAGAGTAAGAGATAAAAAATTTGTTGAAAAAATATCAGAACATATCAAGTGTTATCGCTTTAATGATCAATCCCTTACACCACCATGGGATATTGTCAATGGACAGTCACAAGGCTATAAAGTATTTAGCGCTTATGCACGAGCTGTACACCAATACTTAGATCACTATCCTGTAACAACGCTCCCTCCCCCCCCAAAAAAAGCGACCAGTAACTTTAAGCTCATCGAACAAAAACAGCTTGAAGGATTTGATTTATTAACACTAGATTCAATAACATCCAAAAGCTCAATACAGCTTCCTAATATTAAAGAAAAATTTCTGTTAGATAAGCTGAATTCTTTTTGCAAAAATGATATAGAAAATTATCAAACATTAAGAGATATACCTTCAAGCAACGGAACATCACAATTATCTGCAGCGCTGGCGATTGGTGCAATTTCTGTTAAACGTTGTTATGAAACAGCCAAACAGTCTTCGCCTCAAAATGCTCAATGCTGGATTAATGAGTTAGTTTGGCGAGACTTTTATCGCTCTGTTGCATGGCATTTTCCACGAGTTGTAAAGGGACATGCTTTTAATCCAATAGAAAGTAAACTTTTATGGTCAAAATCAGCAAAACATCTCAAACAATGGAAAAATGCAGAAACAGGTATCCCAATTGTTGATGCAGCAATAAAGCAACTGATTACAACAGGCTGGATGCACAATCGATTGCGTATGATAGTGGCTAGTTATTTAACTAAAAATTTATGGATTGATTGGCGAGAAGGAGAGCAGTTTTTTGCAAATCATTTATTCGATTATGATTTTGCAAGCAACAACGGGGGCTGGCAGTGGTGTGCTTCTGTAGGCACAGATGCAGCTCCCTACTTTAGAGTATTTAACCCAGCCTCTCAGCAAAAAAAGTTTGATCCTGAAGCAACATTTATAAAACAATGGTTACCTCAGATAAGCAAACAACCAGCTAAATTAATACATCAATTTGAAACTCGTTTACTTGCTGATTACTATCCACCTCAGGTTGATTTAAAATCAACTAGAAAGCAAGCAATAGAAAGCTTTAAAGCAGCTAAAAACACTTAAAATGAATAAGCGTTAATCATTTACAAAACATCAAAAAAAGGTGCTAAGGCACCTTTTTTTTAAAACAGTATTTCAATCAATTATTAAGCTTTATCACTTAACGATTAAACCAATTAATCAAAGGTCCTAAAGCCCCTGTAAACTTTAATGGTGCATCTGTCACAGCGAGACAAATGCAACCCTTACTACCTGCAATTGGCTGATGTTCGTTCGCTTGGTTTTGCTCAATAAAAGCACCTCTTTCATACTGTCCCTGATTATCACTAAAATTACCTTCTAAAACAAAGGTAAATTCTCTACCACAGTGTGTGTGCTTTGGTATTTTAGCATGAGGCGAGAACTTAAATAGCTCGACATCATATCCAGGAAAGTCCATCTGTATTTTTGCACGAGCAATATTGCGAGTAACATTTTTCCAAGGCAAATCATTTAACTGTCTATTATTTAATTGCTCAAATAACACAACATCAGAACGAGCAATCGCAATATCATCATACGCTTCATCAACGGTATCAGGCAATTCCTCAATATCATTTAATAATTGATCAAAAGAACTCATGTCCGCAGCCATAGAGTTAATAGACTCATGTTTTATATTCGTTGTCGTATCAATAGATTCCAAAGTGCTACCGCCAATCATCTCTAGCTCTTTGATTTTTTTCTGGCAAATTTTACATTCATATTGGTGCAAACCAATAGCAACAGCCAATGGTGGAGCTAGCTGGCCGCTTGAATACTTCAATAATAATTCTATATCTGGGTGGTACTTCATAATAACTCTCCTCCCATGTGGGAGCGTAAAATTTTAAGTGCACTCCGTATTCTCGATTTTACAGTGCCAAGACTTAGTTCAAGTTCTTGTGCAGCGATTTGATGACTCTTATCTTCAAAATAAACTTTCTGTAATACGTTACGTTGTTCATCGTTGAGTAGTTTAAATAATGAATGAAGTTCTATTTTATCTCGTCCACTTTGTAAATTTTCGAGATGATCATCCTCTTCTAGTGCTTCAGGGGTATTTTCATCACTACATTCGTCAATTTTTTTACGTCGTAAAAAATCAATCCGTAAATTCCTCACGATAGTGAATAGCCACGTTGAAACATTGGCTTTATCAGATTGATAAGTTGAAGCTTTTTGCCAAACCTTTAGAAAAACTTCGTGAGTCAGTTCTTCAGCATGAGACGCCATACCTTTTTGAAAGTAAAAGGATTTAATTTTAGGTGAAAAATGCAAGTAAAGTGCTTTAAAAGCATTACGGTCACTATGTTCGGCAACCGCACGCAAGTGTTCACTCCAAGGATTTGGACTTTCACCTTTTACTTCATGGTCAGAAACACTGCTCATATTAACCTTAAGTTTTTGAGAACTTGTTACTGGCCAATATACTAGATTCCCACTCATTTGTCTTTTCGCTTGCATTTTTCTGCCTACTATTTGCTACTAAAAACTACTGAGTAACCGCAAAGTCATCCAATAAGATAACACCTAATGGAGCGCCTCCACCGGCATTATCTCTTGCAATTACAGAGTAAATTCCCGATGCACTTAAGTTGACATTTAATGGACCAATAGCAATATCTTTTGTACCTGCTGGCGTTACAACGACATCGTAACTACCTGGAGTAATAGATAAAAAGTTGGTATCCGCTAAAAATGGCACACCAGCTAAGGTTGGTTCAATATCACTAATATCAGCATTAGGTGCTACCAAATAAAGGTCAACATCACTTGCGGTAGGGCTTGCATGGATAATACGTAGTTTTGCTTCTGTCGCGATTCGGCGATTATTGGCAGTTAACACCAATGGTGAAATTGAAGCTAAATTATTGGTCGCAATAACATTGTAAGCATATCCAGCCATAATATTGAGATCAGCATCGATTACTACAGGAGTCATTTCACCATTAGGAACAACTTTCACATTGTAATTAGCTGGTGATAAGTCAACATATCCTGCATATTCTGCATAAGCTAAGTTGGTAATGAGTGGTGCTTGAAAGTTATCATTTGCAATAACATCAACTGCAGGTGCATCTGGAGAGGCATGCACAACTCTCACAGCAGCAGGTGTATCAGCATGGAGTATTGGCGTTACTTGTCCTTGTGTATTGACCAAAACTAAATTAACAGGGTGTGAACCAGGGCCAGTGTTAGTAACAGCCGCAACAACAAAATCGCCTCCCGAAGGTAATGTTTGAGTCCCAGAGTCATAAACTACAGTCTGAGGATCGCCAGCTAACGTAATTCTAATCTGATAGTCGCCAGCAGCAACTTCGGTTGCATCAAGACTGCCTTTAAATTCAGCGGTGACTAAAGGTGCTGACTGCGCTAAGTCAGCACCAGGCGCAGTTGCATAAACATCAACCATAGGAGCATTAGGCGCAGCATGAACAATTTGCAACCTAACATTACCGTTACTAACACCATTATCACTTCGAGTTAAAACCAGTGGTTCTATATTGGCAGTATTGTTAACAGCTAATATGGTGTAAATAGTCTCGACAGCAAAATCAGCCGTAACATCATCAAATGCATTGATAGTCAATTCATCGGGTAATATCGCTTTAACACCAACGGTATGAGAACCTACAGAAATAGGGCTAATGGGTGTAGCTTGTAAATAGTCGACATCTTCAGCAATGATATTCCCATCTAAAACCAAATCAACTTTGGGAGCATCAGGAGAAGCGTGGATAATTTGAACCCGCGTGTCAGGTGAAGTTTGAGGGTTTTCAGTTGTTGTTTTATTATCACTATCACAGCCAGTTATCCCTAGAAGTGCAGCAAAAGCAAACACTGAAAAAATTTTATTATTTAATTTTTGCATAACATTTTCTCTCATTATTGATTAACAATAACAATAAATACGCAAGAAACTCACTTTGGATCACTCTCCACTCAAATTAAAAAATATTGTGATGATCTGTTTATTTTATTGAGCGTATATATATAAAAAAGCATGAAGGGAAAAATTATGAAGTACATTATTACTAGCAGTCTTATCTTATTATTATCGGCCTGCTCATCCTCTCAATCTTATCGAGAAAAAAGCCTACCAGCATTAAACTTTGAAAAATTCTTTAGTGGCTCGTTATGTGCCTGGGGAATTGTTAGACACAGAGATGGAGAGATCAATCGTAAGTTTATTGCCAACATCAATGCCTATAAAAAAACAGAGCAAGTCATATTAGATGAAAAATTTGTCTTTGACGACGGAGAAAATCAATCTCGCACTTGGATTTTTCAACAAATCAATAACAACTGGATTGGTAGTGCAGGCGATGTTGTTGGCCAAGCAACAGGTAAAGTTATTGGTGACTTACTTCATTTAAACTACAGCCTATTAATAAAACAGGATAATGGTGAAATAGAAATAGATATGGATGATTGGCTACACCTGATAGATGAAAACACCCTAATGGGAACAACAAACATGACTAAATGGAATATATCTGTTGGAAGAATAGATATAGTGATCCAAAAGCAAAATAATAACGTAACTACTTGTCTATAAAATACAAAGGCACTGTATGAAAACTTCGTATCAAAATTTGCTATCACAAAAGCTGATGTTATTAGCCGCTTGGTTTGATAGTAGTAAAACAAACAATCACCAGAGTGATTCAATTAGCTTGTTGAGAATATTGCCCTTCATAGCTATTCATCTAGCGGTTTTTGCTGTGATATGGGTTGGCTTTAGTTGGTTTGCTTTTTGGACTGCAGTTACACTCTATTTGATAAGAATGTTTGCCATAACAGGCTTTTATCATCGCTATTTTTCACATAAAAACTTCAAAACCAGTCGTCTTGTTCAATTTATATTTGCATTTATTGCCTCAACATCAGCCCAGCGAGGACCTCTGTGGTGGGCATCTCATCATAGAATACATCATGCAAAGTCAGATACTCTATTGGATCCTCACTCTCCTAAACATAAAGGTTTCTTTTGGAGTCATACATTATGGTTTTTATCTGATAAAAACTTTTCAACCAACTTTTCTAAAATAAAAGATTTTGCACAATATAAAGAACTAGTGTGGTTAGATCGCTTCGACTTTTTCGCACCGACATTATTAGCAATCTCACTTTATCTAGCTGGGGAGATAATCGCAAAATTTCATCCACAATATGAAACCAATGGCTTACAATTATTAGTCTGGGGATTTTTTATATCGACAGTGATTCTTTACCACGCAACTTATACTATAAATTCTCTTGCCCACCGATTTGGTCAAAAACGATTTAAAACAAAAGATGATAGTAGGAATAATAGTTTGCTAGCTATTTTAACATTAGGTGAAGGTTGGCATAACAACCACCACTACTACCCAGGAACGGTAAGACAAGGTTTTCAATGGTGGGAGATTGATATTACATTTTATTTATTAAAAATAATGAGCTGGTTCGGTCTTGTATGGGACCTGAAGCCAATACCACAACGAGTCAAAAATGAAATGAGACGAGGCATTCAATGATAACCCAACAGTTCATGAGCTTGTATCAAGAGTTAGGCTCGTCAAATATTGAAAAGTTAAATTTAATTTACGCGAGCAAAATAAAGTTCATCGATCCTTTTCATGAAGTTAATGGCCTTAACAACTTAAAAATTTATTTTACTACTCTTTATGAAAACGTCAATGATATTAATTTCGACTTTGAAAAACTAATTGAAAATGACAGTGTCTTTTATGTTCAGTGGAATATGACATTACAACACTCTAAAATTAACAAGAATAGAAAATTCACTGTTCCTGGAACGACTTATTGTGAAGTTAACAGTGATAATTTAATCATTTTACATAGAGACTATTTCGACGCTGGTGCCATGTTATATGAAAATTTACCAGTTATTGGAAGATTAATACAGTGGGTAAAGAGAAAAGTATGAGTACCTATAACTTCAATAATAAGCGGGTTTGGATAACAGGTGCATCTAGTGGTATTGGTTTAGCTTTAGCTAAACGACTACTTAATCAAAATGCAAGAGTCGCAGTAACAGCAAGAAGCCAAACCAGCCTAGAAGAAATATATGCACCTTTTGAAAAAGCTTTAGTAGTGCCAGGAGATATAACTGACTTATCAGTAAACCAAAGCATTATTACCAAAATAAAAAAACAATGGTCAGGATTAGACTGTGTCATTTTAAACGCAGGTTCAGCAGAATATATTGATATAAAAAACTTTTGCTATCAACCTTTTGCCAATATGATGACAACTAATTTTTTATCTATTGTTAAAGGCGTTGAAGCCACATTGCCAATACTCCGTCAATCAGATTCACCTTATTTAATAGCAATGAGTAGCAGTGTTGCCTGGCAAGGTTTACCACAAGGCCAAGCATATTCTGCCAGTAAAGCAGCAATAAGAAATTTATTTCAAGGTTTAAAAATACAACTATCAAAAGAAAACATCGATGTTAGCTGGATTTGTCCTGGATTTGTAAAGACCCCCCTGACAGATAAAAACCAGTTTTCTATGCCAAGTCGAATAAGCGCAGAAGAGTCAGCCGAGATTATTTATAAAAATCTGACAAAAAAAACGACGGAAATTCACTTTCCAAAACGTTTTACTTACTTATTAAAATTCATATCAATTCTACCCGCTGGGTGGGGTTCAAAACTACTTAAAGGAACGGTACCAGAGCAATGAAAATAGCAATAATTGGAACAGGTATATCAGGTAATGTAGTTGCTTATCATCTCAATAAACAACATGATATAAGTGTATTTGAAGCATCAGACTACGTTGGCGGCCATACTCATACTCACGATGTAAAAATCGGTAATGAACAACATAATATTGATACTGGGTTTATTGTTTTCAATCAAAACACCTACCCTAACTTTATCAAATTACTATCTGAATTAAATGTTGACTACCAGTTAAGCAATATGAGTTTTAGCGTTCAGTGTGAAAAAACCAATTTGGAATATAATGGTTCTAGCTTAAATCAGCTTTTTTCACAAAGGCGTAATATTTTTAGACCGTCTTTTTATAAAATGATAATGGATATCCTAAGGTTTAACAAAGAAAGTCTAGAACTGCTATCTGACACAGAAAACAACTATTCGCTAGGAGATTATTTATCTAAAAATAATTACTCTCAATACTTCATTCATCACTACATCATACCAATGGGAGCTGCTATTTGGTCAACCGATCATAATAGCATGCTAGATTTCCCTGCTCGTTTTTTTGTACAGTTTTTTCATAATCATGGTATGCTATCGATCAACCAAAGACCAGATTGGTTTGTTATAAAAGGTGGTTCGTCACAATATATAACTCCCTTAATAAAACAACATAAAGATAAAATTCGCTTATCAGCAAAAGTACAAAATATTAGACGTACTCCCAATAAAGTTTTTATTAAAGCAAAAGGGGCAGAAGAAGAGTCTTTTGATTACGTTTTTATCGCAAGCCATAGTGATCAAGCTTTATCAATGTTACAAAACCCTTCAGACATGGAATTAAAAACTTTATCCGCAATCCCATACACTGATAATGAAGCAATATTGCACTATGACGATTCGGTTATGCCAAAAAGAAAGCGGGCTTGGGCGGCGTGGAATTATCATCTTACCAATAATGAACAAAAGCATGTCACCATTTCTTATAATATGAACATACTACAATCTTTAAAAAGCCAATATACCTTTTGTGTTACCTTGAACCCATCTCAACCCATTGATGAAAGTAAAATTATAAAAAAGATACAATATACACATCCATTTTTTACCTTAGATGGCGTTAAAGCACAAAGAAACCACAGCGCTATTAATGGAACTAGCCGAACCTACTACTGTGGAGCTTATTGGCATAATGGTTTTCATGAAGATGGTGTAGTTAGCGCTCTGCAAGCATTAAAAGACTTTAACCAGGAAATAGGTAATGAACAGCAAAATATACTTTGGCCACGTTCGGCATAGACGCTTTATGCCCAAGAACCATCAGTTTAACTATCAATTATTTATGTTATATATTGATCTTGATGAATTACCGAATTTATTTAAACAGTTTTGGTTTTGGTCAAAAGACAAAAAGAACCTGGCTTCATTTAAAACAACCGATTACTTCAATAAAGAAGGCTGTATTCGTACAGCGTTAAAAGACGAAATAAAAAAACAATATCAAGTGACCATAAAAGGTCCTATAAGAATGTTAACTCACTTAAGATACTTTGGGCATTGTTTTAACCCGGTCACTTTTTATTACTGTTTTGATCAATCAGGAGATAATATCGACTTTATTGTCTCGGAAATAAATAATACGCCTTGGAATGAACGTCATCGCTATATCATGGATAATCGAAATGCACAACTGGTAAAAGATAACTCTATTTTTATTGAAAGCAAATTTAACAAATCATTCCATGTTTCTCCATTTTTGCCAATGGATTTAACCTATCAATGGCGCTTTTCACTTCCTGATAAAAAGCTATCGGTTTTTATGCAAAATTTTCATGAAAACGATAAAGTATTTGATGCATCGCTATCACTTAAATCTCAACCAATCAACTCAAGAAATATGGCAAAAGCTTTAGCAAAGTATCCTTTTATGACTTTAAAAGTTGTTTCAGGGATTTATTGGCAAGCATTTAGACTTTGGTTAAAAAAGACACCTTTTTACACTCATCAACAAGCCGATCATTTATCGAATTAAGGATATATTATGAATTCTACCCTATCTATTAAAAACTCGGTTAATCAATTAACTAATAAACAAAAATCTTTAAATAATAGTTTCTTATCCTATTGGTTAAAAAAAATTATTATAAAACGCCTGAAAACATTACAACTAGGACAACTCACACTGGTGGATGGTAATAATCAATATCACTTTAAAGGCAAAGAAATGTTAGATGTTACGGCGGAAGTTCACGTACTCAATGAACAGTTTTATCAATTTGTTGCATTTGGTGGTAGCCTGGGTGCAGGTGAATCTTATATCAACGAATATTGGCAAACACCAGATCTCACTAAAGTGATTCAATTATTTGCACTTAATCAATCCGTACTCAGCGAAATGGATAGCGGCTTAGCTAAATTAACCTCTCCATTAAAACGTTTTTTTCATTGGTTAAATAAAAACACTCATCATGGAAGCCGTAAGAACATTGTCGCTCATTATGATTTAGGGAATGATTTTTTTAAGCAGTTTCTCGATCCAACCATGATGTATTCATCAGGCATTTTTTACTCAGAAGAAGATTCTATGGAACAAGCTTCAAATAATAAATTGAAGAGAATTTGCGAGCAACTAAGACTTAGTGAAAAAGACCATGTAGTAGAAATTGGAACCGGTTGGGGTTCATTTGCTATCTATGCAGCAGAAAACTATGGATGCCATATAACCACCACAACAATTTCTGATGAACAGTATGAATATGCAAAGGAAAGAATTAAAACGAAAGGACTCAACAAAAAAATCACCTTACTTAAACAAGATTATCGTAATTTAGAAGGACAATATGACAAACTGGTTTCTATTGAAATGATTGAAGCCGTCGGCCATCACTATTTCGACACGTTTTTTAAAAAGTGTAGTCAATTACTCAAACCTAATGGCGAAATATTATTGCAAGCTATCACCATCATCGATCAGAAATTTGAGCAATCAAAAAAAGAAGTCGACTATATTAAACGCTATATATTTCCTGGTAGTTGTATACCTTCAGTTGATGCAATCAGCTCGAGTATAAAAAGCTCAACCGACATGCGCATACAAAATTTATATGATATTGGAATGGATTACGCATTAACATTAAAAGCATGGCGAGAAGCTTTTTTTAACAATATAGAAACTATCAAATCATTAGGCTATAGCGATGCATTTATTCGCATGTGGGAATTTTATCTCTGTTATTGCGAAGGTGGTTTCAGAGAGAGAGTTATTAGTAATGTACAACTTCATATTGTGAAGCCTCATGCAAGAGTGCCGTTAGCTTCAACACAAGTGAGGAATTAATTATTCCTATTTGGTTAAGCTGTTTATTCTTCCAAATTGGCTGGTTACTCATTATATTGGGTAGCCAGAGCAATTTATATTGGCTTATTATTCCCTTATCCATAGCTTATTTATTGATTGAATATTTTCGTATAAAACCTTCTATCAAACAATACCTTTCAAGAATGCTATTGGCTCTAATAGGCATTGGGTTCGACTCACTACTCACTTATTGTAACTTAATAAAATTCAACGAACTCAGTGCATTAATTCCAACCTGGTTAGTTCTTTTATGGTTTTGGTTTGCTCTCACCTATAGTGGTTGCTACCAATGGTTAGGCAATAAAACGTTCATCGCAATGTTTATGGGAGGTATTTTAGGACCTTTAACATACTGGGGAGCCACTCACTTGACCTCACTAAAAATCATCAATGCAACTGGCTTTTTTGCCATTAGCATAATATTCTGGTCCGTTCTATTTGCTTCAATTCATGGCTCAAAAAAATTGCAAAAAATATTTTTCAATAATTCTGCCAAAATTAAAGAAATGTGACAGTTATAATCATAAATTATAAAAAAAATCGCTTATTTAGTCTGTTAACGTGAATTTTTCCGATACCTTATTATTGAAGCAATGATAGACTTGACGGTTCTAATTCTATTGTGCTGGGTTAAAATCGGCGTTAAATTCGATGTCAAAAGATGAAAGTATCTTCTAAAGTACATGTTTGAAAGGTAGTAAATATGCTAACAAAACGACCAATAATCAATAAACTCTTAAATATCTGCTTATTTAGCGCCCTATTTTCTACCAGCGGGCTCAACGCTTCGCCAAACAAACTGTCACCTGACGCCCAAGTTGTGGTAGCTAAACCTAAATTAAGTAAACCAATAGTTCAAATCGCTAAACCATTACCTCAACTGACTAAAGCCAGAAAAAACAAATTACAAGCAACAGGTGAGAAAGTCCCTGGTTTAGACCTGATTAGAGAAGTCCCTAACAGAAATCATCCTTTTGCAGCAAGACACCTTCAACAAAAAGGTCAGTCGTCTAAAGATGGTGCATTACAAACGAAGCCGGTTTCATCTTTTAAATCCTTATCAGCCCCCATTATTGGTACAGGGTTTGATGGTATGGGTAATGTTCAAGGTGCTGTTCCACCCGATACCAATGCAGACGTAGGTCCTAATCACATTGTTCAAATGGTTAACACAGCCATTGCTGTCTGGGACAAACAAGGTAATCAATTACTCGCTCCTGTAGCCATTAATACAATCTGGGACGGATTTGGCGGCCTATGTGAAAGTACTAACCGTGGTGATCCAATTGTGTTGTATGATGGTATGTCGGATCGCTGGCTAATCAGTCAGTTTGCTTTTAATGATAGTTTTACCGATAACCATCAATGTATCGCCATATCACAAACAGGTGATCCTACTGGCTCCTACTATCTTTATGACTTTTTATGGAGTACTAAGAAATTTAACGATTATCCTCATTTTGGACTTTGGCACGATGGTTACTATGCGGGTGTCAACCAATTTACCGGGGATAAGTATAGTGGTGCAGGAGTAGTTGTTTATGAACGAGAAAAAATGCTTTTAGGGCAGCCAGCCCAACAGATCAAATTTGACTTAGAAAACTCTAAACCCGACGCATTCACACCAATGCCTGCCGATATTGATGGCATTCATTTACCACCATCAACAATGCCGCAATACTTTGTATCGGCAGGTGGAGCAGCAGATACCATTGATGTATGGACCTTTACTACAGACTGGGACACACCAGGTAACTCAGCGTTTGTGCTTAATAAAACTTTAAAAGTAGCGGCCTATAAAGGCGGTGTATGTGAGTTTGATCGAAACTGTATAGTACAACCTGCCAGCCAACGTCTAGATGCAATTGGCCAACGTATGATGTTTCGTTTAGCCTACCGTAATTTATTGGGAACACAGCATAAACTAGTGGCCAATCATACTGTTGTCGGTTCTGATACTGACAATAATATAGCTGGTGTTCGCTGGTACGAGTTTGATATTGATGCGGCTACAGGCACGCCGAGTGTTGCTAATCAAGGAACTTATAGCCTAGCTGACGGAAATTCCCGCTGGATGGGAAGCGCCGCAATGGATGCCGTTGGTAATATCGGTGTTGCGTACAGTATCTCAGGACCATCATTAGCGCCTTCTATCCGTTTTACAGGAAGGTATAAAGGAGATGCAGCTGACACGCTAACGGTCCCAGAAACGGAGCTTATTGCAGGCGGCGGCTCACAGTCTGGCGCAAACCGTTGGGGAGATTATTCCAGCTTAAGCATTGACCCTTCTGATGACTGTACTATGTGGTATACCACGGAGTACTATAAAGCAGCGAATAATAATACTACAGCTTGGTCAACTTATATTGGCAGCTTTAAGTTTGAAGACTGCGTAGCAGGCCCCGCAGGTAAAATTGTAGGAACCGTTATAGATGCTGACTCAAACACCGCTATTGAGGGTGTTGAAGTTTCGTCGGGAACATTTAGAGTGTACACCAATGAACAGGGCCAATATGTGCTTCACCTACCGGAAGACACCGGCTATCAAATCAGTTATTTCAAATACGGCTGGGTTAAACAACAAATATCATCAGTTGATATAGCAGAGGGTCAAGTCGTTGAGCAGGATATGGAATTATCGGGCGCTTCATCTATAACCGTCACTGGTACGGTGAAAGATGGTTCAGGATTAAACTCGCCCTTATATAGCGAAATCATTGCCAATGTACCAGGAGGCTCTTTAAGCACATTTACTAACCCACTAACTGGCGAGTATTCTATCAATCTTTTTGGTGGCACTTTGGTTAAACTCACCACCAATGTGCAAGATAAAGGCTACCTCAATTATTCAGTGGATATTGATCCTGCTGTTTCAGCAACACAACACTTCAATTTATTAATTGATCAATCTTGTAGCGCTTCAGGGTACAAGATTGATGGTTTAATCGAAGGCTTTGAGTCGGGAGTACCACCACAAGGCTGGACTACCGATACAGAAACGAATGGCAGTGTTTGGGCAAGCACCGCCGATGTAAGAGGTAATTTAATCGGCTCTAGTGGCGAAGCAGCCATTGCCGATAGTGATGCAACAGGCGAAGGTATTACCACCGATACCTCACTTGTTAGCCCAGTTATCAGTGTTACCAGTTTACCAAGCCAAACACTAGAGTTTGATACACTGTATCGACCATTGGGTGATGTGTTTGATGTTGATATCAATGTCGATGGTGCAGGATGGACAAACTTATTTAAAGTACCAGGTAATAATATAGCCGAACACCATACCATTGATATGTCTGCACAACTCAATGGCGCTCAAAGTTTTCAGTTAAGATGGCATTACTATGATGCAAGCTGGAATTGGTATGCACTGATTGATAACGTAAAAATCACAGGCAGCCAATGTACACCAGATGCAGGTAGTTTCGTTTTTGGTTATGTAACCGATGCTAACACACAAGAGCCGCTAGTAGGCGCTTCAATTAGCACCGAATCAAGCCAAATATACTCAGTAGCCACACCTGATGATGTTAATGTTGCAGATGGGTATTTTAAATTATTTATCAACAACTCATCAGCCCCAAATATTAGTGTTGCTAAAGAGCAATATTCAACAAAAGAAGTAACTTCGGGTGATATTTCATTAACAACGCCTATTGCACTCGATGCCGGTAAAATAGATGTACCAGCTCAATTCGATGCCTTTGAAGTTCCCAAAGGAACTGCTAGAGAATCGACTATTAGCATTAGCAACTCAGGTAATGTTGATACCGATGTCGATTTTTTTGTTGCAGCGATACCAACCAACAAAAAAATAGTTGAACAAATCAATGGCCCTTTCCATCCTTCAACAAGGCACTTTGGGCCCAAAGCATTGACAGAAATAGACACAAGCAAAATACGTTACCGCTCAGACTTTACTAGCCGAAATATTGCTCAATCACAGATGGACTATGTTAGTCGGTTTAGTATCCCACTAACTTATCCTTTTGGTATTGTCATAAACCAAACCAACGGCAACTATTGGGTTGGTGATGTTAAAGCAGGTGGTGCAAGTAAAGATGAAGCACATCAGTTTGATCCACAAGGTGTAGCTACTCGAAAAATGATTGATACCACTGCAATCTCTGGCGATTTTGCTGCGGATATGACTTTTAACAATCGAACAGGCATGTTATGGCAAGTTGAAGTAGGCAATGAGAACTGTATTCACGAACTTAACCCTGTGGATTTTACTTTAACAGGCGAGAAAATATGCCCTGAATTTGGAACCTCTCAACGTGGCTTAGCTTATGATCCAATCACTGATACCTATTATTCAGGTTCATGGAATGACAGCATTATCCATCAATTTAAACCCGATGGAACAATATTACGATCAGTGAATGTGCAAATTCTTGTTTCAGGATTAGCGCTTAACCCAGTAACAGGCAGCTTATTTGTTATGGCGAATGACTCTGAACCGGCTAAAGATGTTGTCGTTTTAAATACCAACACCGATAATCTGGATCCTATCACTAGCTTTGATTTTCCTAAAGATATTGATCTGGATGGTGATAATACGCCAGATGATTCTTTAGCTAACTTAACTCAGGGCGGTATTGCAATCGATTGCAATGGTACGCTTTGGGCACCAAGCCGTTCACATAAGGTTGTAATAGGTATTACTTCAGGGGAAACAGGTGTTTGTAGTTGGGCAAACCTGCCATGGCTATTATTAACTTCGGGCTATAACGCATCAATTGCAGCCAATAGTTCCCAAGATGTCAGCATTCGTTTTAATGCAGAAGAGCTTGAGGTAGGTGCTTATAAAGCTCAGCTTATCATCTCTGCAAACACCCCTTATGACGACTCCAACAGTACGATTACTTTAAATGTTGTTGAACCTAATACTGGTAAAGTTGAATTTGAAGTGGCAAACATAGAGATCAGTGAAGAATCAGAAGCTACCTTTTTAGTCAACCGAAGTGATGGCTCAGATCAAAGCATTAGCGTTCAATATAAAACCAAAGATGGTACAGCCGTTGCTGGTGTTGACTATACTGCTACCGAAGGAACGCTGACCTGGGAAGACTCGGATACAGAGCCTAAAGAGATCAAAGTCCCAATTTTAGCGGTTCATCAAAATAAGAGTTTTAGCATTGAACTTAGCAGCACAGATCCGGATCTGTTAAAAGTTAACACAACTCTAGCAGTTACCATTAAAGATCAGCCTAAAGGCAGTGGCTCACTCGGTTTCTTATTAATATTGTTGTTAGCATTACCTTACTTGCGTAAAAAGCTTTAACATGAATATGAAATAAATACTGCCAATAAAACAGTGATTAACAAGTAGGAATAATTTTAATGATTAAAAAAGCATTACTGACTGCAAGCATGGCTATTTTGCCTTGCTTAGCCAAAGCAGAGCTGCCCTCATTCAGCTATGTTGAAGCAGGTAAAACGGATATGGAACATGAACAGGTTGCAGGTGACTTTACTGGGTTTGAAGCCACCGCGAGTTACCAACTGGAAGATAGTTTTTATATTGCTGGTAAATATGTTTCAACCAATGACTTAGATCTTGATATGGAAACTAAAACCATTGGTATTGGTTATTATGAAGAAATATTTAACAACTCTGTTGTTTTTGTACAACTGGATGCCGTTGGAGTGATTTTTTCTCGGCCGAATACCGGCGTTTTCGATGAACAAGGTTACCAATTCAGCCTCGGTTTTAAAAGCAATATTACCGACTCGCTAGAAGTTGAATTAACATTAAAAAGACTAAACACAGGAGAAGTCGATGTCGACTATGGTGATTATCGAATCGATTATGCTGTACTAGGTTTACATTATATGTTTACTGATAACATTGGTCTTTATGCCGACTTTGAAAAAGAAGACAACAGCGAACGAACTTCTTTTGGTGTTCGATACGAGTTCTAAAAATACACTCTGTTAAACCACCACTTAACCTGATATTAAAGTGCTCAGGTTAAGTGCTTAATAGCCACTTTATCTGAATAATCACTTTATCTGAACCAACGCTTATCAATCAAAGTACATACTCTATGAGGATGATTAAACCCCTTAAACTTAATCTCATTGAGCTGAGTAAATTCAAAGTCATCTCGACATTGTGCATAAATAGGATAGCTCACCATAATTTTTCCTGGCTCAGAATGATTCTCTAAACGCGCAGCCAAATTAACGCCACTACCGATCGCTCTAAAAGCAACAATATCTTCTGAACCAAAATTACCTACTGTCGCAAAATCCTGGTGAATACCAATTCTTAATTTAACATTATGATCAATACCAGCTTCAAGCCATTCTTCGGCCAGTTCTTCCATTGCTTGCTGCATTTCTAACGCAAGGTTAGCCGCTGAATTTGCTTGCTCACGTTTATCCATATGTTCAAGTGCCCCAAATAAAATGACCAAACCATCACCTAATATTTCATTTAATACGCCATTTCTCGCTTCAACCAAACGTCCCATTCGGCCTAAAAAGCTATTCAAAATATCAGTAATTGCTTCTGGTTCAAAACGATCTGAAACTGAAGTAAAGCCAGCCAAATCAGCAAACAAAACGGTAATTTGTTTACGTTTTGCTATCAAAGGATTATTACTATCGCCAGTAACAATTTGTTTAACCATTTCCGTCGGAAAATATTTACCTAGCCGCTCACAAGCTTGCTGTAATGTTGCGGCATGGGCTTTTTGTTGTTTTGCTTCAATCAGCCCTCCTAATAACCTCATCGTATGAATTCGGCTTAGCAAAACTTCTCTTTCAATCGGCTTAGCAACATAATCATTAGCACCAGCTTCAAAACCTGCGCTAATATCTCTGGGCTGGTATCTTGCCGATAATAGTAAAATAGGTAACTCAATGGGCGAGTATTTTTTACGTAATTTTTTACAAACCTCATAGCCAGATAACCCAGGCATCATAATATCAATAACGGCTAAATCAAATTTCTTTTGTTGTGCTAACTGTACAGCTTTCAAGCCATCCTCAGCACACTCAACACTATAACCATTCATTTGCAAGAGATCAGATAGCACTTGTAAATTAATCAAGTCATCATCTGCAATTAATACTTTACCTTTCCCTTCCGCTATATGATTTTCATTATGAGGTATTTTATTACTCGCGTTAGGTGAGTTAATTAAGTGAGTACTGGTTTGTTCAACACTTGATTTAGAACTTTCAATTTCATGAGTATTCTCTAACCAGATTGGTACATCAAAATAAAACTTAGAGCCTTTATTCACTTCAGACTCAACCCATAAATTACCACCATGCTCCTCAATGAGTTGATGACTTACCGATAAGCCTAAGCCAGTTCCTCTATTGCTAATAATATCTGGCAGTGATGCTTGTTCAAAAGGTTTAAATATAATTTCCATTTGAGAGTCATCAATCCCTATTCCCGTATCACTCACACAAACTTCAACAAAGTTACCTTGAGAGGTCGCACTTATTTCAATTTGACCTCGTTGTGTGTATTTAATCGCATTACCAATTAAATTATGCAAAATTTGCTGTATTCGGTTTTCATCGGCATAAATTAATGGCAACTGATTTGGTAATCGGTTAATGATTTTTAATGATTTTTCTTCTGCTAATGGATGAAGCAAACTTACCACTACATTAGCAATAGAATAAAGGTCAACAGCCTTCCGTTGTAACACTAAATTATGATGGGAAAGTTTTTTAAAATCTAAAATATCATTAATTAATTGTGCTAAACGTTTGCCCCCATCAATAATCATTTGTAAATGATTTAATGTTTTTTGGTTTTGTAGCCCAGCAACACCTTCTTTAAGTGACTCTGCAATGCCAATAATGCCGTTTAATGGTGTTCTTAACTCATGAGAAGTGTTAGCTAAAAACTCATCTTTTAATTGATCAACTTTACGCAAATGTTCATTAATTGCTTTTTGCTCTTTAAGCTTCTTTTCATGCGAATTCAGATAAAAAGCAATCAAAGAAATTAAAATAGCGAAGTAAATAAAATACGCCCACCATGTTTGCCACATTGGCGGTTTAATAATAAATTTAACGATAGTCGTTTTGTTTAACCAAACACCATCACTATTAGTCGCTTGTAACTCAAAGGTGTATCGATTTGGATCTAGGTTAGTAAATACAGCTGTGTTAACTCCATCCGGACTTGTCCATTTCTCGTCATAAGGAAGCAGCCTATATTTAAATTGATTGCGCTTTGGATGGCGAAAATCTAAACTGGCAAACTCAAATATTAAGTCATTTGCGTCATACTCTAATTCAATAAATTTATTATTATAAGGAACCCCTTTTGTTAAAATCGTTTTACCTTGTACTTCAATATCCGTGATTTTTACTTTGGGCTGAAAGTTAGTCTGTGCTCTAGTCACAGGATTAACGATAGTTACCCCATTAACACTACCGAAATAGATTTCCCCAGACAAGGACCGAACAACGGCATTTCCATGAAATTCATTAGCGGTTAAACCATCTTCAGTTGTATAATTTTTAAATTTGATTTTTTCAGGATCAAACTCAGATAATCCTCTATTAGAACTTAGCCAAAGCTTACCTGTTGAGTCATTAGCAATGCCATAGATTGCACTATTAGGTAAGCCATCTTTTTCTAAATAACTTTTAAACTCAAATGTTTCTTTTTGTATTTGTTCAGCAGTTAATACATTCAGTCCATTAAAAGTACCAATCCATAAGTTGCCTTGTGGATCTTTATACAAACTACGTACTGTATTATCACTAATTGAAGTTTCGTCACCAGGAACATTCTCAAAACTAATCAAAGAACCAAACTCGGGATCATATCGTTGTAAGCCTTTACCCCATGTGCCAAACCAAATCATTCCATCATCATCTTGCAACATGACACGTATAGATGCATCTCCTAATTGTCCTTGATCAACAAACCGATAGTCCTGAACAATCTTTCGAGATTTTTGATCGACACGCAATAAGCCATCATCAGTTCCCACCCAAATATTACCAAAGTGATCTTTTTCAATCATACGAACCCGGCTATAACTAATATAATCACGGGGGAAGTCATAGCGCTGAATAACCGTTAATTCTTTTGTTTCGGGAGAAAAGACAGCCAACTGTCCACGCGTGTTTCCAATCCAAATATACCCCTGATCATCAATCGTAAAACTATATATCTGACTACCAAAAGGACGTTTATTAGGAGACTCAAACTGGTTAAAGCTCTCAAAAGAATTATTAGCGGGATCATAACGATCAAGCCCGTATGGTGTCGACAACCATATCATTCCCTGCTTATCTTCTTCTATGTCCCAAATAAACTCGTGGGATAAACTGTTTTTTTCGTGAGGAGAATGCGTTAAACGTGACATTCGATTGGCAAAAGAGATTGTTGTATTAATACCGCCACCAGCTGTGCCCACCCATATCAATCCAGACTTGTCTTGATACAAACTCCAAACACCATTAATCGTTAAACTATGGCCATCAGCAGAGTTTCGTTCTATATGTAAAAACTGATTCGAACCTTTGCGTCGGATATTAAGGCCACCTTCTTCGGTTCCCACCCACAAATCACCATTTCTCATTCTAAGAATAGTGCGTATATCATTATTATTTAAGCTATCCGGGTTATCTTTAATATTTTGATAATGCTCAAACCGACTTTGATCTGGACTTAAATGATAAAGGCCATCCAACCGTGTTCCTATCCATAAACTATTATCAGTATCTAAATAAAGATCATTAATTTGCTTAGGCGTACCAGGACGATTAAATGAAGAAAAAACCTGTTGCTCAACATCAAAATGGGCCAATGTTTCATTACTTGCTACCCAAAGGTTACCGCTACCATCATCAACAATATCAACAATCGCACCGTGCGGTAACGACTGATTATCTAAAGGATTATGATAAAAATGCGCAAATGCTTCTTTCTCAGGAAGATACAAGTTTAAACCGTGAGTTGTCCCAATCCAAATACGTCCTTGTGGATCTTGATGAATCACTTTTGCTTGAGGATGACTTAAACTATCAAAATCATTTTCACGCGCGACAAAACGGACAAACTCTCCAGTTTCAGGATCAAATCGATTAACTCCATTTTGATCAGTTCCCACCCAAAGATAACCTTCCTTGTCTTCAATAATCGAAAGCACGACATTATTCGAGAGTGAAGTAGGGTCTTGTGGATTGTTTTTAAAATTTACAAAGCGATAACCATCATACCGTGTTAACCCGTCATAAGTACCAATCCACATAAAACCGTGACTGTCTTGAAATATAGTATTCACAGTGCTTTGTGGTAAACCTTCTTCTGTACCAATGTGTAAAAAACTAATGGAATTACTATTAGCATAGACAGGCAATGCTAGCCCATAAAAAAACAGGTTAAGCAGAAAACAGACAATATAAATGGGCTTGGAAATCTTCAAGAATAATTACACAACATTGAGAATATTTTATAAGATGTTCTACTACACTAAAAAGTAACGCATAATTAGGAAAAAGTCATTGGAAATTAAGGATTTTTTTGATCTTAACCATAAAAAATTGACTCAACAGTGACGAAATACCTAAACAATCAAAATTTATTCATTATTATCATTTTCTGATGACGTTATATTTTTATATACTCGCCAGCAAAGAACCTGAGGATAAAATATGACGCAGTTATCAGATGCATTGGCAACAGAAAAGCGCTCTTTAGATGAGGTTCCTCATGCACCAGTAAGAAGCGAACCCGTTGGTTTTTTGCTTCGTTTATCCAAAGCACTGCATACTTATGGCCTCCCCGCTTACGAATTAGAAAATACCATGAATGGCTGCGCAGAAGCATTAGGCTATGGTATTCAATGCATGTCTCTACCCACCTCGATTAGTATGACACTGCTTCCTCCTAATAATAAACCGCACACTTATTTAATTAGAGTTGCCCCTGGTGATGTTAATTTAGAGAAGTTACGAAAAACAACAGATGTCGCCCAACTAGTCATCGCAGGCGTAATGAGTAGTGAAGAAGGTGCCGCCAGACTTAAGCAAATATCTCAAAGTGAACCTGAATATTCAGGCTGGATCACTGTTTTAGCTTTCGCGATTGTATCCGCCTGCATTGCCAGAATATTCTCTGGTGGATGGATGGAAATGCTAGCAGCCTCAATCATTGGATTGGTGGTTGGTATGATATCTTTAGCCTCTCGCACTAGACCATTGCTTGATCATTTGCTTCCTTCTACCTGTGCATTTTTAGCAACTATTCTAGCAATATTCCTCAACCACTATTGGCTAACAGGTATTGCTATTTCCGTTGTTGTTATTTCAGGCATCATTATTTTACTACCTGGTTTATCATTAACTATAGCAATGGCTGAACTTGCCACTCAAAACATGGTTTCAGGTACAGCCAGACTGACAGGTGCAACAACAGTATTCATCCAACTGGCCTTTGGTAGTGCCTTAGCAGTCGAAATAAGCAAGCTGGCCGCTTTTGAAATTCATGGAGCTGAAGTCACTCAGGTACCTCTGTGGTCTATTTTTCTTGCTGTTGCAGGGGCTGCTATTGCACTTGTTCCCTTATTTGAAGCACGAAAAAAAGATGTGTTCTGGTTTTTACTCGCTGCGCTTAGTGCCTTCTCCTCGGTGCATCTAGCCTCGTTGTTATTAGGTTCTTCATTAGGTGCATTTTGTGGTGCAATTGTTATTGGCTTAATGGCTAAATGGGTTTCTCGCTTTTTTGCAATACCAGGTGCAATGATCATGATGCCAGGATTTATTATTTTAGTCCCTGGTGCAGTAGGTTACCGTAGTATTTTAGCCTTAGTTGAAAAAGATATTGTTGGGGGTCTACAGACAGCTTTTGATGTCGCAGTTATCGGCATTGCATTAGTGGCTGGTTTTTTAATTTCATCCATGGTGCCACTACCTAAGGATAGAGCTAGGGATGAATATTAAGCTTTAGTAATAAGCGGATGCTTTTTGTTCTCCTCCTTTTAAAGTGTAGATATAGCTAAATCACTATAAATACTCTTACCCGAAGTCTCTGCTCAAATAAGCTTAAGATGCTGCATTAACAACGTCTGAGTAAATTGAGGTCTCAAATAAAACCCTCTGGGTAGCGTTTCTATCATGCCTCCCTCTCTATCGGTAGCTTTAGTCAGAACTCTTGAATGCGCTGCTTTTGGTCTAACTTGAAGAATTTCCCCCTGTCTTGCATTGATCTGATCAATTTTGCCTAAACAAACCAACTCAACAGCATGCTCCCAATCTAGGCGCAAAGTCGCTAACTGCTCATCGGTTGGCCTCCACAAAAATGGGGTAGCAATACGCGACTGAATAACTTTTTCATTAGAGTTTCGTGCAACAGGCACCCATAATACGCACTGTAATTTTCGATAAACAGGACTTTCAGTCCAATGCATAAGCGCCTGTCCTTGCAAATTGAGCACACACACATAGGTAGATTCTTGTACTCTTCCGTCATAATCAATAGGTAAAGTCTTCAACTCTATATTGAGGTGAGCAAAGTCAGGTTGAGATAAATTACCAGAATCAGCCCCTAAGCACTGTTCAATAAATTGCCCTTGCCACCCTTTTTTTCTTTGCAGACTTTGTGGAACTGAAATATTCATAGCTTCAGCAACTTCTCCGATCAATCGGCCAGCCAACTTCTCAGCCCTCTGCATTAATTCAGTTTCTGTTCTTGGAGGATCAATCAAAAGCAACACCTTTGTCTATTTATTACCCAATAATTAAGGTTTTCAACTAAAGAAAACAACATATATTCAAAGAAATTTGCTGAATCGTCAAATCTGTGTTTGAATTAGTTCATAAAGAACTTAAATTGGTATCGATAAGTGATTGATTCAGATGGATTTCGAGCCAATATCGGCATTATTGTATGCAACGATTTTGGCAATCTGCTCTGGACCAGACGCATTGGACAAAATTCCTGGCAATTCCCACAAGGAGGGGTTGATGCTGGAGAAACAGCTGAACAAGCACTGTTCAGAGAGCTTAAAGAAGAGATTGGGTTAGATAGACAAGATGTAAAAATTCTTGGTTCAACTAAAAACTGGTTAAAATACCGTTTACCTAACCGTTATATCCGTCAGGATAGCTATCCATTGTGCGTTGGCCAAAAGCAAAAATGGTATATGTTGCGACTAACATCAAATGAGTCGCGGATACATTTCGATGAAACAGGACACCCAGAGTTTGACCATTTTATGTGGGTTAATTACTGGTATCCGTTGCGTCAAGTGATATCCTTTAAACAGGAAGTATATCGTGAGGCATTGGGTGAATTGATTCATTGCGTTATGGATAACATTGCTCGCCAAAGAAAGCAGCGTGGACGCCGTAATAATCGTAAAGGAAAAGCCCAAGATTAAATCCACATAAAAACCTTCATCAAAGAAGGAGGATTCAATTGCAAGAGCAACTGAGACAAATTACCCAGGCAGTTAGCTTAGCTAGTGGAAAGCAAAACACGCTTGATGTAATCGTTTCTGAAGTATGCAAAGCACTTGATGTTGAAGTTTGCTCAATTTATTTGGCAGATTATCAATCTAATCAATTTGTGCTTATGGCCAACCGTGGCCTCAATATTAATCCAGATGATCAAATACGATTAGACTTTAATCAAGGCCTTGTCGGTTTGATAGGGCAAAGAGAAGAACCCATTCACCTTCATCAAGCGAATGAACATCCAGCCTACCATTACCTGCCAAATACAAGAGAAGAAAACTTAAATGCATTTTTAGGCGTTCCAATTATTCATCAACGTCAGGTATTAGGAATTTTAGTTATTCAACAGCAAGCCCCTCGACATTTTGAAGTTGAAGAAGAAACCTTTTTAATGACTTTGGCAGCTCAGTTATCTGCTATTCTCTCCAATAGTGAAATTAGTGAACTGTTCGAAGCAGAAGAAGATACCAATATTTTTATCCATATTTTGCGGGGTACTCCAGCCTCACCAGGAATAGCTATTGGCCAAGCCAGAGTTATCTTTCCACCAGAAGATATATATAGTGTGCCCGACAGAAAAACCAATGATATTGCAGGTGAATTAGAAAAATTAGGGGCCGCAGTCAGGGAAACTCATAAGCAACTCGATAGAATGTCTCATCGAATGCAGGGTTTAGTGTCGGAACAAGAGCTCTCACTATTTGATGCTTACAAACAAATTTTAAGTTCCAAAGGCCTGGAAGCAGAAATAACGAAACAAATTGAAAAAGGATACTGGGCACCAACAGCACTTCGCATAGTCATGCAGCAACATTTAAAAGCATTTCTTTCTATGGAAGATTCTTATTTGAGAGAAAGAGCAAACGATATCGAAGATTTAGCCAATCGAGTACTCGCTCAGCTACTTAGCGCTAACAATAATACTCAAATTCTCGAAGACGGCACAATTATAGTGGCGGAAACAGTAACTGCCGCTATGCTGGCTGAGTTGCCAATGGATAAAGTGGCTGGTGTTATCTCGGTTAGAGGCTCATCAACATCACATGCTGCTATTTTAGCCAAAGCACTTGGTATACCAACGATTATGGGGTTAGAAAACTTCCCAATTGCTCGTATTGAAAATCGAACACTCATTGTTGATGGTTACAATGGACAACTCTACATTTCTCCCAATAAAGCACTAATCAATCAATTTAGTGCACTCATAGAAGAAGAGCAGCAACTTTCTTCTGAATTAGCTAGAGATGAAGAACTGCCTAATGCGACTAAAGATGGTGTAAACATTAAATTAATGATTAATAGCAGTATTAGTACAGACTTGGCTAAAGCCAAAAAATTGGGTGCTGATGGTGTAGGGCTTTTTCGGACAGAAATTCCATTTATGCAATTAGATCAATTCCCATCCGAAAGTACACAAAGCTTAATTTATCGACAACTACTCGAAGAATTTTATGATTCTCCAGTCACTATTAGAACTCTCGATATTGGTGGCGATAAGCAACTCTCTTATTTTCCAATAAAAGAAGAGAACCCTTTTCTGGGCTGGCGAGGCATTAGAGTGACTCTCGATCACCCCGAAATATTTCTCGTACAACTACGCGCAATATTTAAAGCTAGCGCAGGCTTTGGGCAACTCAAACTAGCACTTCCGATGGTAGCAACATTAGAAGAATTAAACGAATGCTACCGACTCATTAACCAAGCATTTGATGAAGTCGAAGAAGAATTACTTTATTCAGGTAAAAATATAACACATCCCAAAGTCGGCATTATACTAGAAGTGCCAGCATTACTTTTTCACTTAAGTACCTTTACAAAAAGAGTCGACTTTATTTCTGTTGGCACTAACGATCTTATCCAATATCTAATGGCTGTTGATCGCAATAACTTACAAGTAAAAAATCTTTATAGTCACTTTCAACCTGCAGTATTAAATGCTTTAAAACAAGTAGCAGATGAATGCAAAGCCTCTCAAACGCCAATCCAGGTTTGTGGTGAAATGGCAGCCGATCCACTTGCCGCTTTATTATTAGTTGGAATGGGATATTATGATTTAAGTATGAATACGAGTAGCTTAGCCAAAGTTAAACGAGCCATCTCTCGTTTTGAGTTGAGAGAAATGCAACAAATGGTTGAAACAATTACCACCTTTGAAACCGAAGCAAAAATTAAAAACTATTTGTTAAAAGTAATAGAAAAGCGCGGATTAGGCGGACTTGTAAGGGCGGGTATTTAACACTGGTATCTAACCCGCTCACCTTGAAATGTTAGATTTATTTAGTTCATCAATAGCATTAACCAGCATACCAAACCCAGTTAAAAAAATATAATTAAAAACGAATAATGAGCAACAATGCAATACTACCTCTTATACTTTTGCCTGCTAATATCAATTAAGTATCAAAAATGATAGAGCTTTATTCATTATTTTTGTAAACTCAAATTTTTTAAGGCAGCGGTACTTTATTGTGTTAAATAATGAGTTTAAGCTTTCCGCTCATCAATTAAAATCATTTGAGCAAAATGGCTATTTAGTTATCCCAAACACTGTCAGTGGCACTCAGTTAAAAGATATGCAACAACTTGCTGACAGCGAACTCAGCGCACCCAAAGAGCCCAAAGAACTCGAAGCTCAACTTGGTTATCCCGGAGCGCCTTCCAATATAAACACTTCAGGCGGTACAACAGTCAGACGACTTCTGGCAGCCTATCAAAGAAACGCACTATGGCGCCAATGGGCAACCAGTAATACCTTAAAGAATTATCTTA
Source organism: Aliikangiella litoralis (assembly GCF_052495765.1). The sequence goes on from NZ_CP199292.1 coordinate 5,638,552, forward strand.
GCCAGCTACTTAAACATCAGCACATTTACCTAAGCCAAGCACACCATAATTGCTTAATGACCAAAACACCAACCTACAGCAGTGATACCGGCTGGCATCAAGATATTCGCTACTGGTCATTTAAATTTCCAGAATTAGTCACAGCCTGGTTAGCCTTAGGACAAGAAGTAGAACATAATGGTGGGCTAAAAGTTATTCCTGGTAGTCACCGTCTTCAATTTACATCTGAACAATTTGACAGCTCATTATTTTTTCGTACCGATCTGGCACTCAATAGAAATCTAATTCAACAATCTCATTCTATTTCACTCAACCCAGGAGATTTGCTATTTTTTCATTGTAAGTTACTACATAGTGCGAGCCGGAATCATTCTGAACGAACAAAGTATTCTCTCGTATTTACTTATCGCTCAGGTAATAACGCCGCAATTTTAGGTTCTCGTTCTGCAGGTCAAAACGATATTGCTTTATAAATAATAATACTCAATATGAAAGTTTGTTGTTAGTCACTATACTTGTACTTATAAGCAATTGATGAAAAAAACTATGTTCGAGATTAAACAGGTGGTTCTGAATAATTCAATATTTTTTGAGTGCGCATTAGATTGATTTAAACTCGAATCACAGTATTCAATATGATTAGGTAACAGAAAAAGGTCGCATCGACTAATGTTAACGACCTTTTATATCATCTGACTCAACCTTTATTACTTTCTAAGTCTTCTTAATATTATTACTGTTGATATCAATAACCAACTCAAACTGCCACCACCGCTGCTTGATGCTGGCGGTGTTTCAGGAGTAACAGTATCATTAACCGTAACTGTCACTGATTGGGTATCAATAGCTCCATTCGAATCGGTTATGGTTAATAAGAAAATATATGCTGTTGGCGCAGAAACATCTGGCGCAGTAAAACTCGCCTGCGCAGTATTAGCTTCACTCAGTGTTACACTATCACCTGCGGTTTGTGTCCAAACGAAAGTTAATACATCTCCGTCAACATCAGTGCTACTACTACCATCTAAAGTCACACTATTACCTTCTGTTACAGTAATACTTGAGCTGGCAACCATCGCCGTTGGAGCATTGTTGGCAGCGTTAATTGTCACATTAACAACTTCAGTATCAATAGCACCATTAGAGTCTGTAACGGTAACCTCAAAAATTAACTCTGTAGACGCAAAAACAGTTGGTGCAATGAAACTAGCTTGTGCAGAATTAGCATTACTTAGCGTGACACTGTCACCAATAGTTTGAGTCCATGCAAAACTTAATGCATCACCATCAGCATCGGTACTGCCGCTAGCATCTAGGTTAACCTTATCAGTACTATCGACGCTAATCAAAGCATTCGCAACAACAGCCTCTGGAGCTTGATTGCCGTCCGTAACATTAACACTATAATCTTCAGTTTCTCCACCACTATAATTAAACTCACCGCAAGGCTGTGTTAGCTCACCTTGAGCACCGAGTACATCATCACCATCATAAGCCAAACGGATGCGCATACGAGTTCGCTTTAAACTAGCTCCCGCTGGCGGTGTAATGCTAAACGAGTAAGGTCCGATCCCCTTCTGACTACCAATCATTTCACCAGCATCAGTTAGAACACTATTTTGGTTCCAATCAATCCAAACGGCAATAACACTCGCGTCAAAACTCTTATTGGGTGTGATCGTAAGATTGGTACTCTCATTCTTATCCATATTAATAATGGTCGAAGTATAGTTTCCTCTGGGTACAATTCGGATATCATCCTGATTCACAATACGATTGTTCACCGATAGATTTGAAATAAAGTCATCACCAGCAGCATTAGTTTTGGTTACAACTGCACAATAAGGATCTGCCGGGCCACCATCATCCAAACATCCACTAAAAGATTGAACGGCATTACTAATAACGGTCTGAGTTGTAGACTTCCATGCTAACGAACCATCAAAAATGGAGGCATTCATAATATACTTCGAATCGGCCGGAGTAATGTGATTGGCCCCCCACAAATGGCCTAACTCATGAGTTATTAAATTGCTTCTTTGCTGCAGACCTTGAGAATAATTGTAATCATGCATTCCATAACGATAATTATCACCAGGGCACATATGCCCTAAAAAAGCATAATTAGTACCATTTTGCTCAACCCCTGTTAACAATATACCAACATTATGTTCAACAGCAATGTGACTAGAAGCCCATGCCGCAAAAGCGTTTGTATGCTTTGCTTGATCTTGAGGAAAATCAGTCCAAGGGTTAGAAGCTGACTCTATAAAAATTAATGGTTGTAATTCATACTTCACGCCAAACTCAGAATAATAACCATTAATCACATTAACCATAGTCTGCGCTTCAGCATTAATTATATCTTTATTTCCTGATTGCTTGGCCAAACATTGAACATCACAAACCATCACGAGCTTAGCTGTAAGGGTAGAGCTAGTGACAACAGTTTTTTCTATCACTTGTTTAATATTTTTCTCACCAAAAACATGTTTAAGCTCATCAGTAACACTATCATGACCATGTTCATGCCCAGCAGCACCACATTTAAGCTTTTCAACTAAATCACTGCCTTTTTTAAGCGACAAGATATTTTGCTTATTGGGACCATTGCTTTGTAGAATATAAACATTATCTCCATCAGAAACCACAGCGTGAATCAGTTGTTCTGAAATAGTCATTCTCACTTTTGAACCAGACTTATTTTTTAAATAACCCTGATAGGTAATGCTAGTAATTAAATCAACCGCTTTATCTTTTTCATTGATATCTGCAACACCAGTGGTGAGCACTTGATTTGGCTCCAAAACCATATCCCACTGATGTTGGTTATTGAGATTGAACTGCAATTCAAAAGCCGTTGCCCCTGCTTTTTTTTGCTGCTTGGTAAAATTTAAAAGAGCTGAACGATCAATGTGAAAAAGAGCATGTTGTTGAGATAGTTTCTGGCCATTCAAACCAAGAGATTCAACACGAACCTCCATACTCTTTTGTGCATTTGCCAATGGCATTAGTAACAATAAACCAACAGATAAAACTAACCGACTTAATTTATTGGTCAGAAGAATATTCATGCTTATGTAGCCTCTTTATGTGTAATTAAAATACTCCGATGCAACTCAACTCCTCCACATGGCTTCCTAAATAGATAATTTTATTTATTCTCACATTCACCTTTAGGGAAAAAGCGATGTTCAATTTAGGTTGAATAGTTCGAAGGAAATAACATCAACAGAAGTGATAAGTCGCCCAACTCTTTACTTGCTATTGTATTCAATATAAAAATAAATATTATACTATCCACTCGAAAAGGCAATAGGTTTAGGTAATTTTTTACGATTTTATTGGAGGCTTTTCTAAAAGAAAAATCTTCCTTCCCTACCCCGTAAATCATTGAATTATCAGTAGAATTAGTTAAAAGTCAGTATCTAATTAGCATAAAATCATTATTACCTATGTCTATAAACATGAATTAACTTTATTATCTGATTTGGTATTTAAGTAAACCTATTGGAATAAGACAGGTATGAGATTAATCCAAATAACAATTAACCAAATGGTGATTAGTTTATTCTGTATTTTCACTGTATTGGCTTGCGGTGGCGATAACTCTACAACAGAAAAGGAGCCTATTTCCCCAAAAGACACTTCTTATTTAACAGCACCTCAATCTAATCTCAGAGACTGGCTCAAATACGATGAATTACAATCACTGAATTTAAGTCAGCCAAGCCCATACCATAATGATTACTTCATGCCAATTGGTAATGAAGAAGCATTACAAACTTTCAATGGGCAGTTGACTTTTCATACTGGAAAACTAATAGGTTTTCCATCAAATACCGTTGAACAATACAACCAGTTTCCTCAATTTGAAGCGAGTTTTGTTTCACATCAAGGTTATTTAATTCCAGAAAACCGAGATATTATTATTCCTAATAATAACGCCAGTTATTGGCGTATTATTCTATCACCGGGAAAAGTATGGAGCGAAACTAACGATCAAGGTATGTCAAGAGCATCATTCCCTTTTGTATTAGTTGAACATGCCTGGAACACAACACTCAATGGTATAGCAACATTTTTATACGATGACAATCAAGTTTCTAACCTAAGATTACAAATTGTTCAACACACTGCTCCGGGGTTTATTTTTGAAGCCGCCGCTTCTATAAAACTAGATTACCAACCAACCCCTAATCAAGATCGAACCACTTTGATTAGTGCGTTCAACCAAGAGCTTGAGCAAAGATTATTAGTTGAAAGCTGGCAAACCCTAGAAGACAAGTTTCCCAATGTTAAATGGGATGATTTTAATAGCGGTATAGGCATAAGTGATATCAGCGCAGCTGCAATTTGGCATAACAACACCCTTTATATGCAAAACTGCCATACCCAATATGGCCACTATCCTTACTGTCGTTTTATGCGACATGGTATTTATTCTGCAACGAAGTCTGCCGCTGGCGCTCTGGCCTTAACTTACTTGGCAGAGCGCTATGGAATACAAGTTTTAGACTACCTGATTAAAGATTACCTTGAAATCACAGCAACTCATGATGGTTGGGAACAGGTGACGTTTCGAGATGCACTTAATATGGCTGTTGGCATTGGTAATAACGATCCTAACCCTCATTCAAACCAAACTCATGCAGATGAAAACCAAGTCCCTATGGGAGATTGGAGTCGGGCTTTTACCCGACAGCACAAGCTCGATATCGCTTTTAATCAGTATGGAAACTACCCATGGGGTCCAGGAGAAATTTTTCGTTACAACACAACCCATACATTTGTTTTATCAGCAGCAATGGATAGTTTGGTCCGTCAAAATGATGGTATCGGACTTTGGCAACTACTCAAAGATAATGTGTACCAACCAATTGGTATAATGCATTCACCGATGATGCATACAACAGAAGCCGACATAAGCAAAGGAGTACCCATCATAGGGGTAGGCTTATACCCGACAGTTGAAGATATGATCAAAATCGCTCGACTATTTCATCAACAAGGTCAACATAATGATCAACAACTACTTAATGCTGACGCAGTTAATATGGCTCTTTACAGAACCGCAGCCAATGGTTTACCTGCTTATGCCTATAACAATGAGTTTGGTGAAGGTCGGTATTTAATGTCTTTTTGGAGTATTCCTTACCAAGATGAAAATGGTTGCTTTATCCAAGTACCATTTATGAATGGAGCGGGTGGTAATCTTGTAACCATTTTGCCTAATGGAGTCATTGGTGTTCGCTTTTCTGACGCCAACAATTACGATGCTTTTTCTATGGTTAAAACCACAGCTAGTCTTGCACCAGTATGTGAATGATATAAAAAATGCTAATCAACAATAACCATAAAAAAGCGAGTTAAATCGCTTTTAGTACTTATTTACTAACTAACACACTGATGAATAAGCAGGTTTACTTTTTCAGCCGCCACCTCAATTTCTTCTCTTTTGTGTTCATCATATAAGTAAGAAGTTGATATTATTGAAGAAAATGCCTCAACAAAAATCATAGCGGCTGGTACAGGTATACTTTCTTTAGGCTTCCAAGAATCAGAACAAACAGGCAATAAGTTACAAAACTCATTAAAACGCTCAGATACTATTCCGTCGCCCGTGCGTAAAGGCAGCATAAAAGCTTCGTAGCTCTGTTCTAAGCTTTCTAATAACTTCTGCTCACTCATACCTTCCCTCTTAATCTCAAAAACCTTCAGCAAAAATGTTGGCGATATATAAATATTAGCAAAGTTTTCTTTAATTACTGACTTTCTAATCATTTATGTGCTTTTTGTTTTTAATCATCAACTTTATATACCAAAAGGTGAATCTTACTAGCTTTACTTCACTCATTCAAAATCTGTGTAGTTCAGCAAATTTGGAACACTCATGTTATTACATAGTGCACTTTTTCTTTATCAAAATTCAGACAATCTATTGTAATATTCGGACAATCTACTAATTTAAGCAGAAAATTAGTAGTGTTTCACCAATGTTCGACTGTTTTGCAGTAAGAAGCCCGTCCCAATAATACTAGAATTTTTGAGATATAGCATTTTGATTAATCTTGCTTGCAACACTTAACTGCCTCCTAAAGCAGCAAAATACCCAGCATAACTGTAATTGTTTTTAGCTAACACATACTCGTTGCTTCTTTATTAGCTATCAGTATATTTCTTTCATTAACCGAATACTTGAAGATATTAAATTTCGACTATTTGCAGCCCGCATGTGAATTTGACCACTCAATTGACCAACTGATAATATATGATTAGCTATACTCCGCTCTTCTTTAAGGACTATTTAAAAATAGCAAGGTGCTCTATGAGAAAAAAAATTTTGCTACTTGAAAGGCTTAAGTATTTTTATAAGTATCTACTGGTGACCTGTTTAACCCTATTATCTTTACTGGTAAACGCGACCACAGCACTAGAAGAGAAACGAGCTTGGATAACAACAGATCAGAATGCACTTAATCACATTAATCAAAGCAAAAATCAAATATTTGATTTAAAAACGGTTGAAAGTAAAAATCAAAAAAATATAGCAATCGTCTCACTCCCTGAAAGTCAATTAAGACTTTTGAGTAAAATGATGCATGAGTCATTCAATCGCTGCGGCGGCTTCTTTTATCACTCTAGCTTGTCCGAAGCTCAAAACCATGAAAAAAAACTCACTCAGCTAACAGCAAAAAATAAAATCATATTCCCCTATTCAATTAGCAATGCAGAAGTGGTTAATGCAATGTTGGCACAAATTAGCCTACAAAATATGCAGGCAACCGTCGATGGAATGAGCAACTATTATAATCGCTACTATACAACTCAAACGGGTAAAGATTCATCAAACTGGCTGTTACAACATTGGCAGAACATCACTGCAGGTCGGGCAGATATAAATGTTGAACTTTTTAATCATAGTTGGTCTCAACCCTCAGTTGTTTTAACAGTTGAGGGCGCTACTAACCCTGAACAAGTGGTTGTGATTGGCGGACATTTAGATTCAATTAATGGTGCTAATCAGGTTAATGGCCGGGCTCCAGGTGCTGATGACAACGCTTCAGGCATTGCAGTAATAACAGAAACTCTTTCAGCTATTGTTGCAAGTGATTTTCGACCTGCAAGAACACTTAAAATTATAGGTTATGCTGCCGAAGAAGTTGGCTTACGTGGTTCACAAAGCATTGCTCGACTATATAAAAATAATAACGTCGATGTCATAGGTGTTGCGCAGTTTGATATGACTGGATTCAAAGGGAGCAGCCAAGCCGATATCGTATTTATTTCTGATTATACCAATAATGCACAAACAGAATTTATGGTTAACCTGATTGATACTTATTTTCCTGAAACAAAGTATCAATATGATCAATGTGGATATGCCTGTTCGGATCACGCATCTTGGACCGCAGAAGGATTTGCCGCGTCTTTTCCATTTGAGGCACGCTTCGCTGACAGCAATTCGAGCATGCATACATCAGCAGATACCAGTTTTGACACTACCCACGCGAAACACTTTTTGCAATTGTCTATCGCTTATGTTGCAGAGCTAGCTAAAGGAAATACCGGCGAAGAGAGCAATACAACTTTACAGTTTAACTCTTCAACTCAATCAATCGAAAGTGGTAAAACAATAACCATCGCTTTACAACGTACCGGTGCTAGCGATTCAGCTGTTAGTATCGGTTTTGCAACGGAAAATGGAACAGCTAGTGCTGGCACTGATTTTATTGCAGCAAGCGGCACCGTTACTTGGGAAGCTAACGATAACAGTGATAAAACAATTACAATTGAAACCCTCAAAACTTCAAGCAATAAACAATTTCAAGTGAAACTCATCAACCCACAAGGAGGGGTTAATATTGGTCCTAATGACGTTATTGAAATAACGCTTGAATCCTCTGTAATACTGCCACCTCCCGCTTCATCATCTAGCGGCGGTGGAAATTTGGGAGTTTGGACTATTTTAGGCTTGTTGCTAGTTGCTTTTGGACAATGTTTGCGACTATTTTTAGTAAAATATTACAGTGGCATATTTGATGTAAGTTAGGAAAAACAAAAATAGGACTCGACGGTAAACTGGGAATTCGATTAAACTTTAACCAAAATTATACGATGGAGATTTTGGGAAAAGTTTCGATGGTAAATTGGTAAACTACAATATTGGGTTCATAACTTGTGTTATCATGTTACCCAATATATTCCCAACGGCTGTAATTTCCCAGATTACCGTCGAACAATCCATCGTTTTTTTACCAATTTACCGTCGTCCTCTAATTTTTCGTTATAACGCTAATTCGGTAAATTAAATTTCTCTGTAGAATTTTGACTTTTTTACAATCGGTTAATTTTTATGCAGGTGTTTTTTTCTTCACTTTTTGAGCTTGAGTCTTTCTCTCATCGTCTAAAATCTATTCCACAGAGTAATGCCTGTCAGTTTTGCCTTAAAAATTGTGAGTGGGTTTCGCACGGTTACGTTTATAAACAACTGAATTATCAGTTTCGAGCGATTGTTGGTAAGCGTATTTTATGTAGCAATCGAGGTAGCCACTTGGGCTGTGGCAGGCCGATACCATGCACGGACCGGCCATTTTGCAAGCCAATGGTCAATGGAAAAAAACCTTTCTGACAGCCTTTATCGACGATGCCAGTCGTCTTATTACTCACGCCGAGTTTTTCTACCACGACAACACCGAAAACATGATTGAAGCCTTTAAAAGCGCCTTGTTTAAACGCGGTAAACCAGAGCGACTTTACTTCGATAATGGTTCCAATTACAAGTCGAAGGAAATACTCCAGGCTTGCATCAGGCTCAACATTCGTCTCTCTCACGCTCCCGTTCGCGATGGGGCCGCCAAAGGTAAAATCGAACGCTTTTTTAGAGGGTTTCGTGATCGCTTTTTAGTCGTTAATCATTCGTTTAACTCGCTTGATGAACTCAACCAGAAAACCACAGACTGGATAGAAAGCCACTATAATAATCAACCTCACCAAGGCATACAAATGAAGCCTCTGGACAGCTTCAACCTTGACCATGCACGCATTCATTACCTACTTGATGATGAATATGCCGACGAAGTCTTTTTTGTTGAAGAAGAGCGCAAGGTCAGCTCGGTCAACGTATTTTCAATCCATGCGCAAAAGTTCGAATGCCCTGTCGATTTACGCGGTAAAACGATTCAAGTGCGTTTTGATCGCTCGCACAAAAACCGTTACGTACTCTACTACCAAAACCAACGCATGGGCGACGCCCTGCCACTTAACCTTTACTTTAACGCTAAGCAACCGCGTCAAGGAGTTTCACAATGATCAATGCTATCTTCGGCATTAGCCAAACACCGTTCAAACGTGAAAAACTTAACCTACTACCACAACAACAACGCATTGCCGACATTATTAAAATTCACGCGCAGCAAGGCGGATTTTCGGTAATCCTTGGTGAGCCGGGGGTCGGCAAAACCGTATTGCGAGAGTACATCGAGCGTCTTAACAATGAACGCGAATGCACCGTTGTCTCCTGCTCGCGCACCCTGCATACTTATCGGCAAATTCTCTGGCAACTGGCTGAATCTTTTAAAATTGAAACCAGCGAAAAACAGATTGAAAGCGACTTAATTCAAGCTGCCTTCGCGCAAGTGAGAGAGCGTAAAACCTTATACATTTTGATTGATGAAGCGCACTTACTCGATTTATCGGTGCTAAGAAAATTGCGTTTATTGTTCGAACGCTTTCCTAAAAATCATAACCTGGTGCTACTGGGTCAACCGGAACTATTACACTATCTATCACTCAGCACAAACAAAGACATTAAAAGCCGAATCACCTACTCTGCCAGCATTAAACCGCTTAATGATGAAGATATGGAGCGCTATATCGTCAAAGAATTGGAAAGTACCAAGCTAGGCGTTAACACTTTCGACGAAGCTGCAATGGCCTTAATTATTCGCTCAAGTGAGGGCAACTTACGGCTCTGTAGAAACCTGTGTCTAGCCAGCCTTATCGAAGCGGCGAGAGAAACAAAAAAGTTGGTGACAATTACTCATGTTAATCACGTCCTCGTGCAACCGCATTGGCGATCGCACGAGGAATTGATCAAGCAGCAAGTCTCTTAATCAGAACTTCCAACGGCACTTTATAATGCTCGCTACGCGAGCATTAGAGCAAATTTTTACCGAGGGCGAAAGCCCTTTTTTTATGCAAAAATTGTTTTAAAAAAGTTATCCACAAAGTGTTCGATGACAATTTGGTACAGCGTACGACAATAGTTTGGCAAAGCTAAAATAGTGTACGACAATAGCGCGGTAAAACTGCTCAAATTTTAGTAAATTGTATGACGTATAATTTAGTAAAAAGTATGATGGTAAAAAAGTAATCTACAAATAGTTACCGAAAAGTTCAAGTGAATGAATTAGCCGAAGCGATTAGCGATATCATTCCAACATTAAGCAAAAACAAAATCGGTGTTATTCCCGACAACTGATACTGAAGAATTACTTTCAACGCAGCCAATTATCGCAAACCTCTTTTTATAGAATTGTAAGAGAAAATAATTTACTGAATTTTGAAACGAGTAAAAAACTTCGTCAATACTTTTGTATGCAGTTCGCGAATAAATTATGGCAAGCGGACACTATGTATGGTCCATCAATTAAACAGCAAGACGGTTCTTGGAAAAAGACTTTCTTAATCGCTTTCATTGATGATGCGAGTCGCAAAATCAAACACTCTGACCCCATTGATTTTTTTACTCAAACTATACACCGCATTAGGTCCTGCATTACCATTACCTCGAGCATAAAAACAATACTCATCAAAAAGAACTTCAATTTCATAATTCGATCTTGTCAATTTCACTTACTGTCACTTTAGAATTTTCGATAACGACAATTAAAGACCAAGCCCTAACACCATTTTTAACATGGAGTAAATATTGATTCCCTTGCGCTCCTTTTATAAAGTCTTGGACAAAATTCATAATCTTTATGCTATCTTTATTTTTAACACTACTAAGCTGCTCAACAAAATCACTACAGGTAGAACAGAAAAAACGTTTAAAAAAAGACATTGAAGAGAAAATATTCTCAACATCTTCTTCACTTCCCTTTAACTTATCTAAAAGCTTAGAGATAGATACAAATAGCCCATCAACATTTGCTCCCAACTTATTTTTATTTAATGTTAAATATGATTCTGAGGCATGCACTGGACACTTTTTATTTTTTAATTTGCGACTTATCTTAAAATACCCATCATCAACTATCTTTTTTGCGTCGCTAACTTCAGCAAATCTATACATACAATTATTTAATGGTGTTTCTTGTATATTTTCAAGTATATAGTACTTTTTTATTAAGCTACCAATCTCACCACAAATCTTTATTTTCGAAAACTCAAATTGTTCAACTTTTAAAGTGTTAAATTTACTTTTTTCTGCTTCTAAGTAAGCACACTTAAAATTTAAATTAGTATCAGCACTTAACTCAGCACTTAATACTATTAACACAGTTAAAAAAATATATATTATCCGTTTCATTTCTTACCTCACAAATATTAGAAAGTTGACCACAATTTAGTCAAATAATTCGGTAACCCATCTATACCACGGCCTCGCATAAATATCCTTAAGATACTGTTTATGCACATCATGCAACCTAAACGATTTATCCGTGGGGTTATTAGGGCCATTTCCATAATAACTCATAAAGTTCTTAGTATAATTCTCTAGGTGTGGAAGCCCAAGAGCATGTCCAAATTCGTGTTTAAATGTTCCAATAAGTACGGTATGGGACTCATTTATAAAAATAGCTTTTCTGTCGTGACTCCAATATCCAGCTTCTGCTCCATCTGCATTATAAAATTGAATGACAGAATCGAACTTATTACCATCAGTCAAACTCATTTTGATATCTAGAAAATCACTATTATCTCGAACAAATGACCTAAATCCCTTAATTACCTGTGAACATTTTTGCATGTTTTCTGTATCGCATCCCCAAGCTATTTGCCCAGTTAGTTTTCCATTTTTCATTTCTAGATCAAGACCAGTATCTACTGCATACCCTCGTAGTTTCGGAACTGGATCAAAGTTTTCATCTAGCTCATAATCTAAAACATCAAATGTAGCAAACATGCTATCTTTACTTGCTTCATCGCTCCCCAATGTCTCCAACGACTGATTACTCGCCTGATGATTAGCATTCCCCTTCTCTTTTTTCTTATCCTTCAAAGGAGCAGTAGGAAGATTTCCCTTACATTGACCTAAACCACATTTCTCCCAGGGTAATGGCGGCGGAACACCATCTGGAATACACCTATTAGGCATACACTCTGTATCTCTTCCACCAACTCCCTCACCAACCTTCGCCAAATACCCACTCGGATCAGTCCCACTCAGCGGATTATTCATAATGTAACTGTAAGGGTTTAAGCTCTGAGAGTTCCCCGGACTCTGGATAAACGGATCCACACTAAGAAATCGACCAAGGTTATAATCATACACCCGCCCATTCATATGGATCAATTCGGCCTCATCCAAATGCTCATGATCAGTATAACCGCGATTGGTTGATAACTCATACCCAGAGACTTGAGCAACGGATGATAAGTCTGCACTCGCAACACTCTCATAATTACCTTTCCTCGGCTTTCCAAAAGGATCGTAACTTTTATTGTCAATCACATTGCCATCTTGATCGGTCACGGTCACCACAGAGCCCAATCTATCCCGATGCACAAAACCAATCTGATGACGAGTCACATTGTCCTTTTCAATCGAGGTAATAATGGTATCGCCTAAGTAAACTTTTTGCTGTACCTCACCGTTATAACGGATTTGCTCAAACGCTTTATCAATATATAAAGTGGTTTTCACCCCATTGGGTAAACCGGTTTGAATCTGTTTATAACGCATTTGATCTGCACCATAACGAAATACACTGCTAATGCCATTTTTAGTGATTTGTATCGGTTTATTAAACGCATTGTAATGCAGTATTTGTACACCATTTTCATGAGTACGGTTACCATTGGCATCATATTGGTAAGTGAGTGTTCCTCCTCCGTTTTTACTCAAACTATATACCGCATTAGGTCCTGCATTACCATTACCTCGAGCAGCGGTGCCATACACATAACCACTCCCAAAATCATCTTTTTGCGTCAGATTACCCACCGCATCATAAGCATATTGGATTGGCGTAAGTTGAGTCCCGGCAATGGTTTGAGTTGATTGTGTTAACCGATGCAATAAATCATATTTGTACACCTCCATTGAGATCACAGTTTGATTATTCTGCACCTGCTCAGCCGTTTGGTAGTTCAAGTTACCAAAACCATCATAGTCATAAGCCAGGCGATGACGTTGATTACCACCTTGGCTCGTATGCGTGTAAATACTGAGCATTTGTCCTGAAGTTTCAGAATAATCAACCCCTTCGGTTAAAACACCATTGGCTTTCTGGGCTTCAACCAGTTGACCTCTTGCATTCAAGCGTCGGGTTTCTGTGTACACATAACCACTCACCGCATTTTGGCTTTTTTTCGAATAACCGCGTTCATTGTAAAGTTGATGAACCGTTAAATCGTTAGGGTAAGTCAGCCCTTTCACTCGACCATAATTGCTATCATACTGAGTCTTAATCGTGTAGGCATTGCCATCAATAGACGTCGTTACCTGCGCCGGTTGGCATTGACTGTTATAGCTGTAGCTGCGTGAGTAATTATCACTCCCCGAATCGTTGCGTATTTCGCTATCCGTGGCACCAATACATTGGCTGTCATAATTGAAACTGGCTTCTAATGTGCTGTTCACTCGGCGAGTGACTAGCCGACCAAGATTGTCATAATCATAATCGGTGGTATCTTGGTTTGCATCGGTTTCGGTATCCACTTCATCAAAGGCGGTATAGGTGAAAGTTTTCACGCCCATATTAGGGTCGGTGACTTTTTGCTTACGTCCCAACGCATCATATTCCGCTCTTATCTGATGGCCATTAGCATCTTGAATAATCATCGGATTGCCTAATGCATCATAAGCATATTGTGTCACGCCGCCTTTGGCATCCACGGTTTTAATTAATTGCCCTTTAGCATTGTATGTACGACTCATAGAAAGTGTTTTCATCGTACTCTTATCAATCGCTTGAATATCGGTGCGATGTCCGACATATTGATAATTCACTTCCATGGTTTGATTATGTGCTTGGTCAATTTGACGCTTCAATAAGCGGCCTAACGCATCGTAAGCTAAATAATGAATGCCACGGCTTTCTTGATTATCAAATGAAGGAACAGACTCTAAAGTCTTGCGACCTAAACGATCATACTGACTAAATTGATAGATGTTGCTGCCATCATACCCGGCCGTGCTGGTCGCTTTAACGCGATTAAATCGATCTTTATACACACTGGATTGTGGCACACCAGCTTGATAAGTGGTCACTTTGTATTGCAGTGTGTTATCACTCAACCCATCACAACCACCAACACAGTTAGCTATGCGAGAGTAGACTGGTTGCCCAACTGGTGGTGTGACCTGCTCAACACGCCCAAAAGCATCATACAAAGTTTGAGTCGTTAATTGATTCGCATCCGTCACCGACTTGACTTGTCCATGTTGAGGATAAGTTTTCTGCAAAGTGACATGGCCCAAAGCATTGGTTGATTTAAACACAAAATAGCCATCAGCACTTTCTGTTTCACCATCATCAGAATAGCGCATTGAATCACTCCGCTTATCATTCGGTGTGTCCTGCTGATAACGTGTAACTAATGTAGGCAAACCATAGATATTATAATCGGTTTCCACCACTTTAGTCGGACTATTGTCCAACAATGACTCAGCTACCGCTTTAATCGGCAACCGCTGTGTATTGTAGGTATAGGTGGTTTTGATTTCTTTGTCGGGATTCAAACTCTCATCATAAATTGGGTTGGAAGCACCAGATATTGTTCGATTTCTAATTTGAAAATTTTCTAATTTATCCAGCCACCAGTTAGCAACATCGACGGTATGCAAATAAAGTCGACGTGTCTGAACTCTGCTATCACCAGAGTCTATGTAATAGTTTATTTTAGAAAAGTTACCGTAGTTGTCACTATGCTTAAGCCGTTTACCTTTAAGGCTATGAGAAATCTGCTGTGTTCTATCAACTAAATCATAATGAGTCTTATATTCTCTCTCCGCCCATGCCCAATACACTTTCTCATTAGCGGTATTTTTTTGCACTAACTGATATTCTGTTTTACTAATCGGTGCATTTTGACAGTTTTCATCATTGTCACTCACCAAACAAGTATGTATCCACTCAACCTGTCCCGAAAACGGAAAGGTCTGATTATAATCGGTCACGGTGCGCACTTTATCAGTCACTTGACCAACCGCATCAATTTGCGTGGGGCTATCAACAATAACCGTCTTAAACCCTTGAAAACCTCGACCCTGTAAATGATAAAGTGCATCACGATATTGATAATCAGTGGTTAAATACCCGCCCAGACCATCACTGGTTTCCATCTGACTGGCAAATAACGCGCTAGATGAAAAGTGAATTTCAGGAAAGCTCAAATTACGATGAGTCACCTGATATTGACCATCACTCATCATATTGGCTAATGTTTTATATTGAAAACGTAGCGAATAGTCGTTACTGCCTGGGCTATCATCATCCATGGCAGTACGCACCGTTTGCAGTTTATCGGCAACCTGAGTAAGCTTGTTTTTGTAAATATAAATCCCTTGACCAAAACGCTGGTTAATACTGCCCATATCGGCAAACGCCGTTTTACTGTTGTCATAACCAGTTTGTGTGATCACATCCATAATGCCATCAGAATCCACATCAGCCACCTGAGTATGACGCAGCGTACCAACAATACCGGTATCACCAATATAATCAAACGCAACCCCATTGCTGGTAAGTTTAGTTTGGTAAACATCCCAGCGAACAATATGCTGCCACTTGTTCGCAGCCACCAATCCCATACGCCCTTGTGATTGCCATAACTCACAAGTTTGACCTGCGGGTAAATCGAGATCACATGGGTAGGTATAATCCTGTAACCCAGGCACCAGAATATCGTCTAACCCATCGCCGTTATAATCAATCACCTGCGCATAATGATTAAAGTTCGATAGCACAAAGCCTTCATTCGTCGCTTCTTCGACTTCTGCCGCTTTCATCGTGAGCCAGTAAGTCGGTGCGGTAAAGCTTGTCCCAGTATTGAGCATTAAATAATATTTATCGTCATAACCCGAATGCAGTAAATCCGATAAGCCATCACCATTCACATCCAACCATAAATGATGATAGGGGGCTGGTAGTGCATTCCCCGTATTGGCCACATCAATAATGTGCTGTGATTCAACAAAGCTCAAGGTTTGTGTTGTCGGGTTAAGCTGGGCCTTTAACATCACAATTTTAGACTGAGTCGAACTGTAAGAATTCACCGCAACTAAATCGAGTAGTCCATCGCCATTAATATCATCGGGTTTAAAAGAAAATCGCTTAGACTCATAATTAAGACCAGCCACCTGATTAAACTGACCATTGCTATCTTGCAGGTAAACACGGGTTTTAATCGGTGAATTACTCGCCTCTCTCACATGAGCAATCACATCCATTAAGCCGTCACCATTAAAGTCAGCCGGCCGAAATCCGCAACTGCCCACCAACGATAACCAGTCGCGAAAGTTGAATTTAGGATCAAAGCCATAAGGCCCTAGCAAATCATAGTCATAACAAGGGACACTCAATCCGGTAATCGAGTTAAGTGGCGTTTGGCTGTCGGTATTACGCACAAAACGATTGAGGGTGTCATCCCAGAACCAAAATTCTAGCGAGATACTTTGACTATCAATCTGGTGGAATGTCATTAAGTCAGTACGTCCATCACGGTTATAATCTACCAGTTTGTCATAAGAGGCTTTTGCACCAATACTGGTATTGGCTTCTTGAGACACTTCTGACCACTGACCGGCCTGAGTCGCCTGAAAGACTCGGCTACCCATATTCACATCGATTAAACCATCGCCATTAAAGTCGGCAAAACTTGCCGTTGCCGGAACTGAATTAATTTCATTAATGGGAATATCCGGCTGGTTGCCCTGGGTGTGTTCAAACCCAAAACCGGTTGATGCACTCCACCCAAAAGTGGTCGGCTGCAAACATGTTTCTGTCAGCGTTGCATCATAGGCACACTCAGTCACCGTGGCTAAACGCTTTTGTCGGGTCACGGGATTATCATCAAAAGTCAAACGATACTCTCTGACTCGGCTTTGTGTATCCAGTGAGGTTTTAATCTGGGTGAGTAACTGAGTTTGCTTAATCAGATGACCGGCGTTATACCCTGAAAACTGCTGCTCAATCGGTAAAGTGTCATACACAAATTCAACATGACGTGAACCTGTCGCGCTTCCTGAGCCGGTATAATCAATTTGTGTCAGGACATATTCACCATAAGAGTGATTGGCATAATGGTAAATAATATTGTTTTGGCTGGTGCTTCTATCATAAACCCGATTAATCGCCCAGCGACTGATAACACTACCGCCGTTAAGATGACGGCTATCGGCGCTATTACCATATTCACTCACACGGCCGTTTTTATGCTCCACTTTAAACCAGCTTGAACCACTACTAAAATCGCCATACTGAGTGACCCGAGCAAACTGGTCGATTTCAGTCCGATATTCAGCCCCGCTACTTCCGTAAGGGCTGCCGTTGGTTACAATTAAACGTTGTCCATTCAAACATAAGCGATCTTCATTGGTAAAGGTCACTCCACGCTGGTAGCCATCTATCGCCACACTGGCGCCACAACGGGCAATCCCACCACCGGCGCTTAACCCCCAGCCAACACCGGCAATTCCGCCCCCTGAGCGTGAAGAATAATCAAGCGAAATATCCGGTTGCATTCCGGCTCGACCCGGCGGTATGGTTATTGGTAAAGAATAAAAAACCGCGCCGCCAGATACGCCACCACTCCCAGCAACGGCGCCAACGGCTTCATTACCGGCAGGTACACTAGGCGTGATTAAAGTGGCATCGGGTAAACTCACCTCCCCTTTTTTTGCCCAGGCATCAACAGGAATAGGTCTGGCAACCTGAGTCACCGCCGATGGCGCACTAAATGCTGAACAAGCCCACGCCTCGGTATTACAAGCTTTCACCCGAAAATCCCAACTGCCATTGGCTAAATCAGTTAAAGCAGCAGTAGTACCACTCGATGCAAGCGCTTCCCAAGCCCCGCCATTAATTCGTTGTTGCGCAACATAGTAAGTGGCATAGCTATTGGAAGCTGACCAGCTAATATTGAAAGTACCATCGGGAGAGGTCGCAGGATTATTGCCTGGAGTGCCAGGTACAGCGGGTATGTGGCGCACCAAAGTGCTTGTGCTGGCACTGCCAGAGCAAGCCCAAGCAAAACCATTACAGGCTTTCACCTGATGAGTATGTGTTCCATCAGATAACCCTGAAACATCATAATATAAAGCCGCCGAGCCATTAATTGAATAGTAAGTCACCGTACCAGCAGGTTTACTCCAGGTTAGCCGATAACTCCCTGTCGTACTTTGGGAAGGAGAACTAAAATTGCCGGGTGTGCCAGGTACAAAGCGAACATAGTGAATACCACTGGCCGCACTATAGCCAGAGCAAGACCAACTTTCTCGGCACGCACGTACTCGAAACTGCCAATTACCGTTGGTTAATGAGCTGATAGTTTTTGATGTTGCAGCGCTGTTGCTGCCTCCAACATTACTCCAACTACTTTGATATTTTTGGACTTCATAATAACTGACGCTGCCGGATGAAGCGCTCCAACTCACATTCAAAGAACCATTGGTACTTTGGCCACCCGAATTTAACCCCGTTGGCACCGACGGACTTCGGCGCACCAAAACCGTTCCCGGTGCTTGTGAAGTCAGACCACACTTATTAGTACGTCCATCACAGGTTTTAATGCGATATTGATAATCACCGTCCGCTTGACCAGATAAATCATAACGCGTTTCAGATGAACTCCTACTCCCACTAAAAGACCATTGGGTTGATGGCGATTTTTTTTCTTCAATGGTAAAAGAATAATGCCTTTGAGTATCCGCTGGAATCGTCCAGGTAATATAATAATTACCCGTCGTCGATTGAGTGGTTGATAATTGAATATTCTCCGGTGGCTCAATCACCAAAGGACCATCATCAGGAAAATCAGGAAAGCCCGCAGATACAGGGAATGAAAACAGAAAGCAGAAAAAGCCCAATAATAAAAATGGGCAGCCTTGCCGCCTATTGTGATTGGTGCTAATCCGCATGGTTTTTGTTGCTAGGTGAAAAATTTTTCCGATGATTAATTGAAGTGTGTACATTAAAGCTCCCTTGGGTATATTTTTTATCATCATTAAATGAGCTTACAGCTCACGCTAACGAGTCATTTCTAGACCGCACAATTTAAAGTAGGTGATAGACTAATTATTCACTGGCTCAAATCATGAGGCATTGCTATTTTTTTGGCTATCAATATTCCGCCAACTTTTTGTAATATTCGGACAAATTGAGTTTTTTTACTGATTTTGTGGCCACTATATTGGGGTAAGATACATTTATTGGGGTAAGATACATTTTTCATCCCTTTAAAACTGAAGCAACAAACTAAGCTGTTGCCAGTTAATTTCCCATTGATAATAAAAACTTTTTCGTTGCTAAAGCGTGTTTTTTATCCCTTTTCGGCAAAGCAGGTATTGTGCTTTTAGTTGCTCAAGTAAATGAACAACAACCCAGGCAGGCAACCATTCCAAACGTTCAACCAGTGCGCTTTTATCTCTATATTTCACTTGAGCAGTCACCCACTCCAACAAGCTTTTATCTGATCCATCAGGTAAATACCCTTCAAGAGACATCAAAAACCAAATTTGGCGTAGTTGCTCAATCGAGTTCATAAAGGTATTGTCGTGCGAATAACTTTTTTTATGCTCAACTTGAGCTTTTTTTTCAACCAGTTTAAAACTGAGTCGCTTCATTTGGTAAAAGACAACAGCTAACTCATCAACACACATATCATGACAACTTTTTTTCCCTGTCAAAATATACAGAAAGTTTGTGTAAAGAAAGCGGCTTAAATTAAGTCTTGCTCTACTAATACGAATGAGTTGGATATAACGAGATTTTGATAACAACATACTACTCACCTGATTTTTTAGCGTTTTAATTGGGTAATACAATTTAATTGCGGTGCTGGCTCAGCCGATTGTGAAATACTTTCAATCGAACTCAGTTGGGTATTTTCTCTAATTAAAGTCACTTAAGTTTCCCTCTGATTTAATCAATTAATTTAATATTAACCGTGTCCTTCATGCTTTTTACTTTTGGGAGGATTTGCTATTCAATAAATAATTCATCTACCCTGGTTATTTTTTTATTATCTTTTTTTGAAACATTGGCATAAAAAACGTTAAAACAATTCGTTTTTATTCTAAAAAACAAGCCGTAAACCCCTTTATTTAAGCCATTTTTTTATTAAGTTTGATTTCATCCTGCTATTTTTCATGTAAACTGTTTGGTTCCAGAATTAAATAGCATTTTGGTTAATTTTCTAATCGTTTCGCCGCAAAATATTAGAATACTAATCAATATTGTGTCAAGATAATTAATAAAATAATCCTATTAAATTAATTGGCTCACTTGGATGCTCATGAATAAAGTTATAAAAATCGAGTTTGAAGTCGTTATTCAAAGACTAAAAGAAAAACTAAGTGAAAAAAGTGACAGGGCTTTAGCACGAGCTTTGGGCATGTCAGATTCTGGAATCGCGGTTGCGCGAACAACAAAATCACTACCTATTATTCCTATTGTAAATGCTTGTGTTGCACAAGGCATTTCTCTAGATGAGATATTTTTAGGTCAAACAACAAACCCAGACTCTGCCCAAACCTTTCACACTTTAACTCAAACGGATTTAATACAGGCGAGTGAAATGGTTGATCGTGTACTGGATAGAGTTTTAACCAATAATTCACTACCAACCCTTCAACAATTTGATGCTTATAAAAGGTTACGCCCTGTTTTAATCAAGGCGGTTTTCGACAATGATTTTGACGAAAGTATTGTCACAGCCATTGCAGAAGCAACTTTAGCGTTGGTATAAAATGGAGTACCGCAAATGTTATCAAAAGTTAAAGTTTTAGTTTCTGTTCTTGTTATCTCTGCCTGTCTAACTACCCTAGTCTCGGCACTTGAGCCCTTAAAAGAAAACCGGGCGCGCATCAGTTCGTTAAGTGGCACCCTTTTATTACCAGACTACACCTATCTGGATATTGATATGAGTTTTGATTGCGGTAGTAAATATGAAGACACAGCTATGATTGTTACTAACTTGGCTGGGGTACAATTATTGGCGGCAGCTTATACCCATATGTGGGGAGAGCAGGCAGGGGAAATGGTAATGGCTGCTTGGCAAAATAAAGTCAATAAAACCGATCAGCGTTTACCAACTTTTTTAATTGTATCGCCTGCAAAGGGAACTAACTTCGACTGGAGACAATCGGTTAAGGTAGTAAGTCCTTTAAGTCCATCACTTAAAACCACAGCACAAAATAGTGAGACTGACAATACGCCAGATATGCCGCCAATTATTCCGTCTTGTGGGCTTGTTCCTCATAACTAAGTGATTTAAATATTCAAACAAATGAGATATCGTACAGGGACAGTGATGAATATACGCCATATTTGTCTATTAATTTTTTTTCTGCTTTTAACTTGTTCGGCTTTTGCCAAAAAGCCGTTATTTTTTAAGTCGATTGTTGAAGATAAAAACAATTATATTTATTTTGTTACCCATACTGGTATTGTCAGGTTTGATGGCTACCAATATATTAATCTGAGTGATATTTCTAAATTGCCTACAACCTGGGTTGAATCAGCGGTTTACCGAGAAGAAAGCAATACGCTTTATATTGCTTTCTTTAAAGAAGGAATTTGGACGCTAGATCTGAGTACTAATCACGCCAAAAAAATCAGTGATTTGTTTGTAACAAAAATAGCCCTTTCTAATTCCCACCTAATGGCCATAGTCGACAAATCTCTTTACATGTTCGACTTGTTTAGTCTGAAAACCTACCAACACCCATTAAAAGATGTGATTGATATTGCTGCTGATAAAAACCAGCATTTTGCCATTACTAAAACCGGCTTATATAAAGTTAACGATCAGCATTTATGGCCGATTAAATCCTTTCAAACCACTAAAGCTCACTTAGCTTTATTGCATCACAGGCTGGCTTATAGCACAGACTATCAGTTAACTTTGTTATCACTGAAGGATGATACAGAATTAGCCACCAGAAAATTTGAAAGTGAAATTACCGCAGTAGCACCTTACCAACTGAACTCCATTGCGGTGGCTTACAATAGCAATGTTGATATTTTAAACAATACTGACTTAGATACCATTAAAGCCTCGGTCAACAAGCTTAACCAAAGCAATCGCGTTTTATATGAAGATAAACAGGGTAACTTATGGGCAACGGATTATACTCAGTTTGAAGTAATCGATCCTCATTCCACTCTATTCAAGTTTTCAAAACCTTCTCGTTATAATGTGCTGGAAATGGTAAACGATCAACTATGGTTAGGAACCGAGCATGGACTTTATTATGTGGATAAGGGCACTTTTAAACCCTTAACTGAAATCAATAATCTCTTCCCGCCGCTTGAAAGGAGAATTACTGACATTGTCTACGCAAAAAATAGCCCTATTATTATCACCACTGCCACTGGTGCTTATCGATTAGAAAATAAAACCCTAACTAAAATTCGTGATGGCTTTATTATATCAGCCAGTTATATTGACAGTAAATTGATGTTATCCACCACTAAAGGCATTGTTGGTTTTGATAAAAATTTTAACGCTTTAAATTTAGATACACTCAATAAAGCGCTACCCAATGAAGAAGTGATAAAAGTTTCAAAAATTGCGGGGGTGCTTTATGTAATGACCTCAGGCGGGTTGGTAGAGCAAACCCAAAATAACATTTCGGTTTCAAAAGTTTCTCAACATAATATTGCCGATATATTCACTAGTGGCGGTAATATTTATGTTGCTACTTGGGGTGGTGGTTTATTTAAAAAAGCCGGAAGTGAATGGATAAGCATAGATGGCCCTCAAAGTATCTCATCGGCGTTTGCCTATTTTGATGAAGTATTACTTTCAGCTTCAGATGGTTTATATCGATTTAAAGACGAAAAAATAACCCTTGTTCCCAATTCTGCCGGGCAAATGTTTATACCAAACAGTATAGTTACCGAAAACTATTTGGCCCATGCAGCCAGCAATAAAGGGTTGATAACGGTTGATTTATTTAATACGCCGAGCTTAGCTCCCCCTAAGTTTACTCAGTTTCCAACCAGTGATATTCCTTACAATCAAACAGTGACTGTTTCTGTTAATAATTTTGATTATATTAATGGGCATGCTATTCGCTATCAATATAAACTCAACAATGGCGACTGGATTGAGATGCCTAATGGACAAGTGCAAATTTCTTATTTAAATACTGGCACTCATAAAATGATGGTAAGAGCTTCTTATAATGGCATTCAATGGCAAAACAGTATAACTCGATCATTTAATATTACAGGACCTTGGTATCGTTCAGACAGTTTTGCTCTATTCACAACATTATTACTTAGTATTGGATCACTGGTTAGTTTAATTGCCATTTTTATGTTTTTTAAAGTTAACAGGCAAAAAAACAAAGTGTTTAAAGAGCTCAGTCAACAACAAACCAAACGCGGATTATTAGAAGTTTTTTCTAAGCTGGTTGCCGCCAAAAATGCTTTAAACTCAGACAACCCTATTTTGTCCAATAATGGTTTACTAAAAGTCGATCAAGCCGTTAGCAAAATTGAAAGCTTATTAGATAACTACAGTGTTTTAAGTGCTTTGGATAACTCCCGCTTAGAAACCAGCTTACAAGGTTTAGAAACACTCATTATTGCTCAAGGGGTTGCCTATGATTTTCAATTATCAATATGCAAGCGATGTTCACAAGAAACCCGTAATACCATTTTTTATATTGCCCATACTCTAATTTTTAATAGTTTAAAACATGCCAATGCCAAATTTATTCAGTTGAATATTAACTGCGGCCCCAAAAATATTAAAATTTGTGTACGAGATGATGGAAAAGGCATTAAATATACCGATCATAAATTTAACTTTGGCGTTGGCATTGCAACCCTAAAAAACATTGCCTATGAACGAAAAGGAAAAATAAAGTTTAAAGGCTGCCACCGAGGAAAAAGCAAAGGGACTTTTGTGTCGGTTGTGCTTCCTTATTCCCCTTCAAAAGATAAAGTTAAGCTTTATAAAGAGCAAAAAGTTAATTCATAAATCATCGCATGATTTTTAAATAAAACCTATTTTCCTTTTGTTAGGAAAATATTAAAGAAACCATTGAACAGGCAGAGCTAAAAGGCTTATACATTAGTATTGCCAATATATTTTTCAAAGAGCAAAGCTCATTATCATATTTGGCTATTTGAAATTCCTCTCCCACATTACTATGATGCGATTTATACTATGATTAATACGATCAACTCCACTAGGTAAACTGTTATATTATGAAACCTATTATGCGCTCTAACAAACTACATGGGGTTTGTTATGACATACGAGGACCAGTTTTAGAAGAGGCTAAACGCCTGGAAGACGAAGGTTATAAAATATTAAAACTCAATATTGGCAACCCCGCACCTTTTGGATTTGAAGCACCCGATGATATCCTCAAAGATGTCATTCATAATCTACCTACAGCTCAAGGTTACGGCCCATCTAATGGTATTTATTCAGCGAAAGTTGCTGTCCACCAGTATTACCAAACCTTTGGTATATTAAATACTTCAGTTGACGATATCTACATAGGTAATGGAGTCAGCGAGCTGATCGTTATGGCAATGCAAGCCCTGCTCAATGATAGTGACGAAGTATTGGTTCCCTCCCCCGACTACCCTTTGTGGACAGCAGCAATTAAATTATCTGGCGGTAATCCCGTACACTATATTTGCGATGAGCAATCAGATTGGATGCCTGATCTGGAAGATATCAAAAGTAAAATTACCAATAAAACTCGAGCGCTTGTTTTAATTAATCCTAATAACCCTACAGGTGCGGTGTATTCCAAAGAAGTTTTAGAATCACTCACTCAAATAGCTCGTGAAAATAACTTGATCGTTTACAGTGACGAGATTTACGACAAGGTTCTATACAATAACAATAAACATATACCAATCGCTTCACTCAGTGACGATATATTTTGCGTTACTCTAAGTGGGCTATCCAAAAACTACCGTGTTGCCGGGTTTCGTGTTGGTTGGATGATTCTAACGGGTCCTAAGAGGTTAGCACAAGATTACATCTCTGGATTAGATATGCTGTCATCAATGAGACTTTCTGCCAATGTTCCCATGCAACACGCTATTCAGACAGCACTGGGTGGTTACCAAAGTATTAATGATCTTGTGAATCATGATGGTCGTTTATACCAACAAATGGAACTTTGTCATCGACTAATCAACGATATTCCTGGGCTTAGCTGTACTCGCCCCAAAGGGGCAATGTATCTATTTCCTA
Organism: Aliikangiella litoralis; assembly: GCF_052495765.1. Next base: position 5,664,178 of record NZ_CP199292.1, read on the forward strand.
AAATTGATATCAAACGATTTAATATTCAAAATGATGAGCAGTTTGTCTTAGATTTTCTTCGCGAAAAACAAGTGTTGCTAGTCCACGGCCGAGCTTTCAATTGGCAAGCTCCTGATCACTTTCGAATTGTATTTCTTCCTCACCATGAAGATCTAGAATCAGCTTTATTATCATTAGGCGACTTTTTATCTAATTACCGTCAAGTTAGCTAACTTGACGGCTAATAAAGCTAAACGATTCGGTAGCCTATTGCTGCACTCACTTTAAACATTATCTTCTCTAAGCGTCTATCATTTAACGGCGCATGAAACACAGGTAAGTGTGGAATCGATGAGCATGCTCTTTCATAAAGCACAAATGAATCATCATTATTATGCATAGAAGAGGCATAACATAATCCATCAATATCAGTATAAGTGTCATAAAACACCCTAGACCAAGCTCTTGCTCTATTTTTAGGGCCGCTGTGAATAGCTGTAGATAACCCAACTCTAGTGGTATAGAGACTTTTCAAATTTAGCAGTTTTAGTTCCCTTGTTGGCTTGAACCCGACTAGCCAAGGCTCTCTAAAATGACGATCGATTACACGTGCGCTTTGAAAAAACTCAGCTAAACAGACTGGACCATTATGACCGACATAAATCACACCACGATCTTGTACATAGCTATTTTTATCAATATCTCGTAAATGGTGATCAAAACGACTGGGAGTCGGACCAAAAAAGCGGAAATCATACCAGTTGGTAGGGTGATTACCTTTTCGGTTGTATACACGCCATAAAATTCTTTGAGAACTAATATGTAAATAATCACCTTTTTTTAATAAGGGTAGTTTTTGGCCAGGTTTGGGCCCTGGAAATTTTGCCATTACAATGCCTTAGCAAGCTCTATTAATGGCTCAATTGGATGGCCAGATTTAAGCCATTCTTTGGGAGTAAGGGCTTTGTTAACTAATTCAGAATAAAGATCTGGCTGGGGAGTATTTAAGAAACCACTAATCGTAATTGGGTGACATCCACTATCAATACTCTGTAATACTTTACGCATTCCTGGAATTTCTTTTCCATTATGATCAAACTGAAATCGAGGTAATAACCAGGCATTTTCCAAACCTTGAATGCCAAGAAGGGAGTGATCATTAATTCTCTGACGTATTCTGCTTGGATTAACATTCAACCACAAAGCAGCTTCATTGGTATCAATAGAAGTGCTTGCTATTGAAGCATACTCAGCACTAATTCTACTAATTAAATCAATTACTTGTTCATTATTTTCAGTGGTAGATTCTAAGGGAAACCCTCCCTCTTTCAGTGCTTTAATTTCACTTTCAGAAAAATCCCTCATATCAGTAACGTTAAGATCACTACTAATATTTTGAGAAATAAATTGATGCGCATACTTCAGTACTAAACTGTCATCAACTAAAATTGCCGCGGGATGGTTGCCACTGTGAGGACTCATAAAGTTAACTCAAATTGTTTAAATCTCAACCGATTATAGCGCATGTTATCGACGTTAACAAACGATAATTTAATAGAAACACCTTCTGGCTGGTTAAATTTAAAATACGCGACGAGTTACGATTATATTTTATAAATAAATTTATATACCAGTCATTTTTAGGACGAAGAGACTCACATCACTAATCTGTTATATATAGCTAAATCACTATCAATTGTCACAATAAAAGCCGTTATTTTTGCCGCTCTTTTCGTTGTCTGACTTGTCCGTAGAGCGGCTATGCACTGCGCCAGACGCCTTAATAGTGACAAAAATCCCTGACTTTTCTCTATGCCAATTGATAGTGATTTAGCTATAGAATATGATTTTAATTAACCTCAGCTCTGGATAAGGAAAGTCAAAATAATTAATAGAATTGTTTTTATTTTCAATGACTTAAAATCCAATTAAATTGAATTGCCGTTTCCACTTGAGCTCAGTGTGGCTATTTTTGTGGATATCAAGGCAAGTGACTGCCGCAATAGCAAGCTATTGCAAAGGCGCTTAACGCTGAAAGCCGCAAAAATAGACGCTCTGATGATTTTTCTTATCCAGAGCTGAGGTTAATTATTCATCGCGCTGTTAAGTACCCAGAATCAATGTGTTATTAAAAAGATGGTCTACACTTAATTACCACAGAAAAAATTAAATAATCTTAGGATCTTTTAGCTTTTCAATGGGCAAACTTTTAGGAACATTCATTATTCTTATTTATGCTATTGGTTTTGCCGATGCAAGCATTCCTTTTTCATTATCAAACCAGCAAGAAAACTACCTGAAATCACTGGGGCAAATTAATTTGTGTGTTGGCCCCGACTCTATGCCATTAGATGATATCAATGATGGGCAGCATGTTGGTTTAAATGCAGAATATATGCAAATATTTCAAAAGAAGCTCAAAGTATCTATTAATCTTATACCCACAACAACTTGGGAAGAATCTATTGCCAATGTTAAACAAGGAAGTTGTGATATTATCTCTTTAATTCAAAAGACACCACAACGTGAAAAATTTTTACTTTTTACAGAAAATTATGTCGAAGTTCCATTTGTTGTTGTCACTACTCAAGAGAAGTTTTTTGTTTCTAATTTATCAGACTTAATCGATAAGCAGCTAGGTATTCAAAAAGGATACTCATATATAGATTTGCTAAAAAACCGTTTTCCAAAAATTCAGCTAGTCGAAGTAGCCAATCGTCAAGAAGGATTAGATAAAGTTAATCAAGGAAAACTATTTGGTTATTTGAGTGCGCTACATCTTGCAGGCTATGCGATTCAAACAGGAGGATATACTAACTTAAAAATTAGTGGACAGTTTGATGAGCTATCAATGATAAAACTTGGTATTGGCATTAATAAGCAACGTCCAGAATTGTTACCAATATTGAATCAAGCTATTGCTAGTGTTGCGCCTGAAGATAAAAAACGAATTAATAGTTCATGGCTAACCGTTAGATATCAAATAGTTGAAGATCACCAAAGAGTTATTCAAATATCTATTGCTGCATCAATCATTTTATTATTTTTAGTTTACAGGCAATTTCATCTACATCGACACAATGTTCAACTAGCTGATAGAGAAAAAAAGATTTGGCAACAAGCTAACTTTGACTTTTTAACTAACTTACCTAATCGTCGATTGTTTCAAGATCGTTTGGAGCAAAAACTTTCTTTGATCAAAAGAAATGGAGATCCTATTGCCATTTTATTAATTGATTTAGATGGTTTTAAAGCCATTAACGACTCACTCGGACATAATCAAGGCGATAAACTCCTTATTCAAGCAGCCGCTCGAATACAAAGCTGTCTACGCAGTTCAGATACTATTGCCAGACTTGGCGGCGACGAATTTGTTGTCATATTGGAAAATATTAGAAAAGAAATTCATATAGAAAAAATTGCTAATAAAATACTTACTATATTAAAAAAGCCTTTTCAAATAATTGAAGAAGTATTTATTTCTGCAAGCATTGGTATAACAATGTGCCCTAAAGACTCTTCCAATTTGGTAGAGCTACTCAAAAATGCAGATCAGGCTATGTATGCAGCCAAAGAAAGTGGTCGTAATAAATTTCATTATTTCACACCAGAAATGCAGAAATTAGCAATGGATAGAATATTATTGGCAAAGGATCTAAGAGTTGCACATGAAGAAAATCAGTTTGAGTTATTCTATCAACCTATTATTGATATCTGGTCTGGTGAAATATACAAAGCGGAAGCACTGATACGATGGAAGCATCCGGTTAGAGGTTTTGTCAGTCCAGTAGATTTTATTCCTGCACTTGAAGAAAGTAAGATGATAATAGAGGTTGGTGAAATGGTCTTTTCAGTAGCCGCAAAACAGGCAAAAATCTGGCGCGAAAAATTTCATCCTAATTTTCAAATTAGCGTTAACACATCTCCAGTCCAATTCCAGGCAAAAAGTACTTACTTATGGTTTCAACTAATTAAAGAAATTGGTGTAAGTCCTACTGCTGTTGGAATTGAAATTACAGAAAGTATGCTGATGGAGGGACACGAGAACATGAGCCAACACTTATTTGATTTAAGAAGTTTTGGCTTCGAGCTTTCTCTTGATGATTTTGGAACAGGTTATTCTTCTCTTTCTTATTTAAGAAAGTTTGATATTGATTATCTTAAAATCGATCAGTCTTTTGTACGAAATCTATCTGCTGAATCTAATGATATGGCATTATGTGAAGCAATTATTGTTATGGCACATAAGCTTGGCTTAAAAATTATTGCTGAAGGAGTTGAAAAAGAAGAACAACTCTTATTACTTGCTAATGCGGGTTGTAATTATGGGCAAGGCTATTATTTTTCTAAACCAGTACCAGCCAATGAGTTTGAGGTGTATCTAGAAAACAATAAAAAAGTAATCAGCGAATAACAAAAATAAAAAGTTTAGTTTTTTATTAAAGATGATTGGTTTATAATTTATAAAAATAATTAAACAAATCAATATATGCGCGAATTATACGCAACAGTAGATCTTGGCTCTAATAGTTTTCATATGCTAACAGCATCAGTTGAACATGATGAAATCAAAATTCTTGATTCTATTTCAGAAAAAGTCATGCTCGCTGACAGCCTTTCTAAAAAAGATGGAATTGCCCCTCAAGCTATGCAGCGCGGTCTAGATTGTATTCAACGTTTTGCTGAACGAATAGCTAAAATACCCGAAAAAAACATTAGAGTTGTAGGTACAAACACACTACGATCTGCTATTAATGCAAATGAATATGTCAACCAACTAGAGAAAATTCTTGGTAACATTCAAGTTGATATCGTTTCTGGTATTGAGGAGGCAAGATTAATTTACTTAGGAGTTAATCATTCATGGAGTAGTTCAAGTCAATTAGCCAAAACCTTAGTTATTGATATTGGCGGAGGTTCTACCGAGTTCATTATTGGTAAAAGCTTTAAACTAAAACAAGCCTATAGTTTAAAAATGGGTTGTGTTGCCTATCGGCGCTTTTTTCCTAATGATGAAATTAATGAAAAATTCTTTAGACAAGCATATGAAGCAGCTAAATATGAAATAGCGAATACTTTAGAGCACTGTAATTTTCATAATTGGGAACAAGTAGTCGGTTCTGCTGGTACTTTTAAAACAATCGAACAAGTCCTTATTAATAACAAAATAACAGATGAAGGTATTACTTTACACGGATTGCAAACTTTAAAAAAATTACTTTTAAAGTTTAAAACTATGGAAGATATTAAACTTGATGGTATCAGACCTAATCGTCTTGGTACTATACTGCCAGGTATTGCAATATCCCTTGCAATTTTTAAGTTATTTAAAATAAAAAAAATGAGCATTTCTCGAGGTGGACTAAGAGAAGGAGTATTATATGATTTATTAGGTCGCTTAAAAAAAGAAGATATTAGAGAGCGAAGTATCAATGCAATTAGTAGGCGATATCAAGTATCTAAAGAACGTAGCAAACTATTAAATAAAGTAGCCAAAATACTATTTCATAACTTTAAATCTAACTCATTGCTTGATTCTAATTACTGCTTTAATTTATTACATTGGTCACTTCAATGTAGCAGGATAGGCTTAGCAATTAACCACAACCAATATCATATACATAGCGCATATCTTATTCAGCATAGCGAACTGAGTGGGTTTTCTATAAAAGAACGAAAAATCATTGCAGCAATTATTCTTAATCACAGAAGAAAATTAAAACTAGATGCTTTTGATAATATTAACATTGACAAGACTAGTAAAAACAAATTATATCAAATTGTATTTATTAATCGTATTGCTGCCATTGTTACTCAAAATGCTAAAGTAAACCAGTGCGCCAAACTCAGACTTTCATTTAAAAATTTAACATTTCAATTAAGCACAACACAAAGTTGGCTTAATAAACATAAACTACTCGCTCATGCACTAAAAGTTGAACAAAAATATTGGGACAAATCAAAGTTTAATTTTAAAATATGTATAACTGAAAAAATTACTGCTTAATTTTTATTGATATTTAATACAGTTAAGCTTGTATTGCCGATTCACAATGCTTATCAAGTAACATTTGCTGAACTAGTTTTTGGTTAGGCTTATCTGTTATTAAATGATATTCGCCGTTAGCATTTAGCATCCATGACTGACCTTCGTCTTGTAAATATAAATCGAGATCGTTATATATGACTTTTTGAAGAGATGGATCTAAAATGGGAAAGCAAACTTCTATTCTACGAGACAAATTACGTTCCATTAAGTCAGCACTAGAACAATATAATTTTTGTTTAGCATTTTCAAAGTAATAAGCTCTATTATGCTCTAAAAAGCGACCAACGATTGATTTAACTCTAATATTTTCAGAAACACCTTGCATTTGTGGTCTTAAAACACAAATGCCCCTAACTATTAAATCAATCTTTACTCCGACTTGTGACGCTTGATAAAATTTTTGCACTATTTGCTTGTCTGAAATACTATTAACTTTAATAATAATACGTGCTTTTTTTCCATTCTGGACAGCATTGATTTCATTATCAATTAATTCAATTAACTTTTTTCGCAATGTAAACGGAGAGTTAAATATACTCTTCATGGGCAAAGTTTTTCCCATTCCTGTAAGCTGTTGAAAAATTTTATGGACGTCTTCGCAAAGCTCATTATTGCTGCTAAATAAACTATAGTCAGTATAAACCTTAGCATTCCTCACATGATAATTTCCCGTACCCAAGTGGGCGTAACGAACTAACTTTCCTGTTTCTTTTCGCAGAACCAACATTATTTTTGCATGAGTTTTATAACCGACTACGCCATAACAAACAACAGCGCCAGCATCTTGTAATCGACTGGCTAAAGCAAGATTTTCTTGCTCATCAAAACGAGCTTTAAGCTCTATAACAACAGTAACTTCTTTTCCTCGTCTAGCGGCTTCAACAAGAATGTTGACTATTTCTGAATCATGTCCTGCGCGATATAATGTTTGCTTAATTGACATAACAGCAGGATCATTAGCGGCTTGTCTTAAAAAATCAAGCACTGGTTTGAAAGAGCAATAAGGATGGAATAACAAATGATCTTTTTCATTAATTGAATCAAATAGATTTTTATCAGCAACTAAATCTTTAGGTATTTTGGGAGAAAACTCTGAGTATAATAATTGCGGTTTATCAATCATGTCAAATAAAGCAAAAAGTCTTTGCAAATTAACAGGACCATTCGTTTCATAAAGATCGAGTTCACCTAAGTCAAATTCATTTAATAAAAATTGCTTAATAAATCCGGGACAATTATCGACAACTTCTATTCGGACAGCATGTCCATATCGTCGATTAAATAATTTACCTTTAACCTCAGCAGCTATATCTTTAATTTCTTCTTCATTAACATTAAGATCAGAGTTTCTTGTTACTCTAAACTGATAACATCCTGTCGCCTTCATTCCATGAAAAAAACTATCAATATTTTCATGAATAATCGCTGATAAAAATACAAACTCATCTTTATCTACAGCATTTTTTTTAGGTAGCTTAATTAGCCTTGGTAAGGATCTTGGCGCAGGAACTATAGCCAGCCGACTTTCTCTACCAAATGCATCTTTACCTTTTAAAGTAACGATAAAATTTAAGCTTTTATTGACTAATTTTGGAAAAGGATGAGCGGGATCGAGTGCTATCGGGCTAATTACAGGTGCAACTTCCTTATCAAAATAATTATTAATCCACTGTCGTTGTTGCTTAGTCCACTCTTCTCGTTTTAGAAAACAAATATTTTCTTCTATTAGTTCAGGCAATAATAAATCATTTAAAATTTGATATTGCTTTTTAATATATATGTGACACAAGGAGCTTAAACGCTTTAGTGTTGTTCGAGTGGACAAGCCATCAGGTCCAAAGGACTCTCTTCCTAAAAGTGACTGCAACTTCAATTTTGCAACTCTAACTTCAAAAAACTCATCAATATTGCGACTAAATATAAGGAGAAACTTGAGCCTTTCGAGCAGAGGGTGGCGTTTATCTAAGGATTGCTCTAACACCCGAATATTAAATAATAATTGACTAATCTCTCTATTAATAAAACATTTATTATCATATTCAAGTTTAGTAATTCTGCTTTTATCTGATTTTTTGACTTGGATAGCGAGTTCATTACTCATAATATTTGCCATTCCTTCAATTGATTTAAACCGACTAATTACCAAGCGCAGTAATTGACTAACTCAACGCCCCAATTTAATTTCTCTCCAAAGTCGATAGTTTACTTGTTTAAAATCTCAACCAGCCTAGCCAAGTTAGATGTCAAAAAGATTACATAAAATGACAATCAGATGACATCTCACTAAGCAATGAATACATATTGAAGTTATCCTTCTATAAACTTATGTGTCACATTTAAAATTTAAAAATAACAATTTAATCTTTTATCTAATTAATTAGTTGGAAAAAACCATTGTTTCATCATTTAATGAAGCCTAAAATGTAACCCAATGAACTAAGCCTGATGAATAATAATGAGTAATGTACTATTCCAAAATGATGCATATCTAAAAAATTGCCAAGCCAAAGTTGTAAAAATAAATTCAAAGGGCGGTATTATTTTAGATCAAACAGTATTTTACCCAACTGGTGGAGGACAACCGGGAGATCAGGGTTCACTCACTTTTTTCGATGGTTCAGTTTCAATTGCAACGACAGTAAAAGATAAAGACTCTGGCGAAATTGTTCACGTCCCTAACGAAGCACAGCTTCTCCCCAAACCAGGAGACTTAGTGACAGCCACAATCGACTGGGAAAAACGCTATCTTCATATGCAAATGCACACTGCATTACACTTATTATGTTCAATTATTCCTTGTGGTGTAACTGGTGGCCAAATTAGCGCTCATAAAAGTCGTCTTGATTTTGATGCGGGTGAAACAATTCTCGATAAAACTCAAATTACAAATCAAATAAATCAGCTTATCCAAAATAATTATTCGGTTAATTCAGTATGGGTTGATGATGCAGAGCTAGACAGCAATCCAGAATTAGTTAGGACCATGTCAGTTAAACCACCAAGAGGCAATGGTAAACTTCGCCTTTTAAAAATCGGAGAGAATATTGACCTGCAACCTTGTGGCGGTACTCATGTAAAAAATACATCTGAAATAGGCCCGATTTCAGTTTCAAAAATTGAGAACAAAGGAAAACGAAACCGACGAGTTAATATTGTTTTTGCTTCATAATAACCAGCGTTTTCTTAGCAAAAATAACCAGTATTTATTAACTGTTGTGAGCTTTTACTTTTCAAAGTAATTAGCATTAGCCCCACCAATCACAATATCAAACTTGAAGCCTCGCTTAGCGCCATTGGTTTGTGTTTCATACTCAACACCAATACTTCTTGGTGCAGCTTCTGCTAAAACAATAAACATTGGATCGGTTTCAAGATTTTTATCACCTTTAAAATACATTTGGGTGATCAGACGTACACTCCCCCCTCGAATGGAAAAGTGAATATGTGCAGGCCTCCAACGACCTATATCTGGCCTAGCAAGGTAAGATCCCGGATAAATAGTCCAAAAAACATAATTTCCATCATCATCAGTCATTGTTTTTCCATGACCTAAAAAATTAGGATCAAGTTGATAACCCGTATGATCTTCAATATGAGTATAACGTCCCCATTTATTGGCATTCCAAATTTCTACCAAAACCTGTTTTATTGGTTTGCCATATTCATCAGTAATACGGCCACTTACTTCAATGACTTCACCTTCTGCTACAGATCTACCAGGTGCAATACGAGTTAAATCATTTTCACCTGGCTTAATACTCACTTGTAATGGATCATAAGGAACAAAAGTACTTCTTGCTGATTTAGGGATCAGTCTTAAATTACTATCTGGCACTCGGGTTTCAGCAGCACCATCGGTTGGTCCAGCTTTCAATTTCCGACCTAACTGAGATTGATTAGGATTATTGTTTTTCATACATTTACCTGAAAACTTTTGTGATTAATTACATTAATAACTTCTTAAGTACCGATTTAACTTAGCTAACAAAAGTTAACTCAAAATATCATCAAAAAACGGTGTTTCATTTTCGCCTTTCATCACAATATCTATTTGATAAAGACTAACTTCATTTTTAAGACCACACTTTTTGGCAACTAACCGACTTCTTAATTCAGTCGGCAAAGATAACAGCAATGGATCATTAATGTTATCAGGCTCGTCATCAAAAAATATTTGTGTCACAACGCGGGTAATCCCATCACAAAATATATTAACGGTTATATGAGGCGCTCTAGATTGCTTATCATCAGTTTCATTTTTAATACATCCGGGCTTAATAGTTAATAATTCAAAAATACCGTCGGTTGAACGTTGTCGGCTATAACCATCAAAATAGGGATCTAACTCTTGATTATTTTGGTTAATAGGTGTCCTTAAAACGCCATTGGCATTTGCCTGCCAAAACTCTAATAGAGCCCCCTCAACTGGTTTACCGTTTGAATCGAGCAACCTCAACTGCAAACAGATTTTCTCGCCTTGGGGCATAACACACAACCCAGCATGCAATCGACTAAGGTCTTGTTTGTCATCATCTAAAAAGGGAATGGGATAATAAGGCCCAATAGTATCCTCACCTGTTGTAGGTAGTTTGGTTTTATTGTCTGTTTTTATACTCATACTTGGCTACCTTTTTACCAATAACATTCATTAACTATTCGCTAAACGGTAATTTTTTGCTGCAATAGACGGTTTAATAAATCAGCTCTATCATTGAATAACTGTTCAACCCTATTAACAAAAAAGATTGTATACTGTTATTGTTTTGTATTCTATCTTTTTTATTATTAACTGGCGTTAATTAATATTGAGTTTCAATAAACTCTCAATATATTCGCACATTTAACTGTTAATCAATTGATATTAAAGGCATATGACTTTCAATTTTGCTTCAATAGATCGCCTAATGTATACTAATTCGGTTTTGTATACTTAACCTCAGCTCTGGATAAGGCAAGTCAAAATAATTAATAGAATTGTTTTTATTTTCAATGACTTAAAATCCAATTAAATTGAATTGCCGTTTCCACTTGAGCTCAGTGTGGCTATTTTTGTGGATATCAAGGCAAGTGACTGCCGCAATAGCAAGCTATTGCAAAGGCGCTTAACGCTGAAAGCCGCAAAAATAGACGCTCTGGTGATTTTTCTTATCCAGAGCTGAGGTTACTTAATAAATTCATTGATTTTTGCACACTAAGGTTTGGTTCTTATATGAAAGAAATTCCACAGAATAAAAACCATAATACTTACTTTGTTCCAGGCCTACAGCGTGGTTTGCGTGTCCTGGAAATATTGGCCGAATCAGGCGAATCAATGACGGTAAATGATATCACTAAACGTATGGAGTTTGGTCGTTCATCAGTATTTCGCTGGGTTTATACTCTAAAATGCTTAGGCTTTGTTGATTATTCTGATGTCAATAAAACCTACAAGCTTGGTGCCAGAGTACTTAACTTAGGATTTGCTTATTTAGGCACACAAGAAATAATAAAAGATGCTAGAAAGCATTTAGAACAATTAAGAGATAAAACAGGTATTGCTACGCATTTAGCCATTTGCGATCATTCAGATGTACTTTATTTAGATTGCCTACAAGCAAATCAAGGTATTCAAAGCACAGCCAATATTGGAAAGAGAGTTTCTGCTCATGCTTCGCCATTAGGCTGGTTACTTCTATCAGATCTTTCTAGCCGAGAGCTTATACAACTTTTCTCTGACAAAGATTTGATTAGTTTTACCCCACAAACACCAACAACTATTGCCGAGTTAAGCCATAAGATCATCGAAGTATCTTCATTAGGTTATGTCGTTAGCTTAGGCTCTCTTCGAGTAGGTGGAATATCTATTGCAGCCCCTATATTTGATAAAGACGGTAAAGTTGTTGCTGCCATTGACATTTCAGGTCCAGATATCGCTTTCGACATCAATAAAATTGAAAGTTTTTATGTACCCGAAGTACTTAACACGGCTAATGCAATATCTGCACATATTTCTTAGTAGCACTTATAGATAATGTTAAAAATTATTAGCACACTAGATATAATTGCATTATATTATCTGAGATGCTCAATATACATTCTATCTGATAATATACTATTCAAATAGAAGTCAGTATTATAGGTGTAAATGCGTTTCATAAAAATGCATTTCCTTATACATATTAATAGTCTATTCTTATTATTTATAAACGGAAATCATATATGCAGAAGGATAAATTCTCTCTTATTATTATAACTTTATTACTAATTATTTTTTCAAGCGTAGATGCAGCAGAAGAAAAAAATATACCACCTTCAGTTCAATATGGAAAACATCCTAACTGGGTCAAACCTTTTCAGTTAGAGTCCTTTATACAGTCATCAAAAAAACAATCGCATAACCAGTCAAGTGTTCGCTATTTACTGAGTGATCAGCAAATTAATATTGCAGAAAAGGACACTGCTTATTTCACTCAAGTGTTAATGCAGCCACTTAATGAGCAAGGTTTAGAAAACACATCAGAATTGTCTTTTGACTTCAATCCAAATTTTGAAAAACTAATTATTCATGAAATTAATGTTATAAGAAATAATAAAAAAACAAATCGATTAAATCCTAAAGATGTTAAAGTATTTAAAAACGAAACAGATCTTAATAAACGACAATACACAGATGAAGTTCGTGCTCTAATTATACTAAAAGATATAAGAGTAGATGATATTATTCAATATACTTACTCTAGAATAGGAATGAACCCTGTACTAGGTAAAAAACATTTTGGGCGATTTTCATCGCAATGGAATGTGCCAGTTGAAAAAGTGCGTTTAAGATTAGTCTCTTCTCCTGAAATAAAGCTTCAATTTAAATCAGATGTAAAACATACAAAAACATCTACAAAAAACCAGACCGAATATCATTGGTCAATAAATAATACTCTTCCTGTAAAAGAAGAAGATCAATACCCTACTTGGTACAATCCGTATTCTTTTATTGAATTTTCAGAATATAAAAACTGGAAAGAAGTCAACGACTGGGCTTTTGAGTTATATACCAATACTCAGGTATCAAAAAAACTTCTACAACAAATCAAGGAATGGCAAAAAACATATCCTAAAGTAGAAGATCAAATTTCAGTAGCACTTCGTTTTGTACAAGATGAAATTCGATATTTCGGTATAGAAGTTGGACAAAATACTCACAAACCACATACACCTGAAGAAGTTTTTGAGCGAAGATATGGTGACTGTAAAGATAAAACAACACTATTAATTGCGATATTAAACCAATTAGGAGTTAAATCTTACCCGGCATTAGTTTCAAGTTATATTGGAAAAAAACTACATGAGTACTTACCTAGTCCAGGCGTATTTAACCATGTTATTGTTTATTTAAAATATAATAATAAAGATTATTGGCTAGACGGAACGTTTTCTCATCAAAGAGGTGGAATTGATAATATTGGTTTTATTAATTATCACCAAGCATTGATTGTCAAAAAAAACCAAAAAGATTTAACTCAAGTTAAAAAGCCAAAAAGAATAAAACCGAAAATAATTACTGAAGAAACCTTTGACTTAAAAGCAAATACTAGCGACATTATACTTAGTGTAAAAACAACATACCAAGGAATAAAAGCAGATACAATTCGATATAGAATTGCTACAGAGAGTAACCAGTCGCTTTCTGAACGCTATTTAAATTATTACTCACAGTACTTCAACAACATAAAACAGTTAGAAGAAGTAACTTTTGAAGATAGTGAAAAAAATAATAAACTCACAACCTATGAAAAATACAATATTAAAGATTGGCCCGTCAAAGAAGCAGGAAAACAATATATTGAGTTTTATCCAACTAGCCTGAAGGAATATTTAGTCACACCTTCAATTGTCAATAGAAAACACCCTTTTTCAATAGCCAGTAATTTTAACTATCTTCAGCAACAAATCATTAACCTAAATGATAGCAAGCTTCTAAATTATTCAAATGAAAAAATCACTAAAAAAACTCAGTATTTTAATTATGAGAAGACTATAAAAAAAGACGAGAACACTATCACTATTAATCATCACTTCGAACCATTAAAATCGTACGTAGAAGCCAATCATACTACTCAATATCTTGCTTTAATAAAAAAACTCAAAGAAGATTTATCTTATCAAATTATTACATTAGATAAAAGAAGCTCAACCGTTGAAGCTCAGGAAGATCGGTTACGATCACTTGCTAGAAAGCTAATAAAAAAATAATTAGGAACTTATTATATGAAAACTTATTTAATAAGATCTATTTTTTGTTTACTTATTTCTGCTCTTACTTTTAGTTGTGCAACGAAAAAGATAGAAACAAGAGATCTCAACCAAGAAATACATGACTTAGTTGAACAATATAAGGCAGGCGATAAAACAGTTGATTATAAAACTTTATGGGAAGCATATTTAAAATCATCTCAAACAGAGTCAACAGCAATTAAACATCAAAAATATTTAGATATAAAATCGAAACTAGATTTAGGGAAATTAACCTGTTCGCAAATTGATTGGGACTCATTGGTTAAAGTGAATTATTGGAGCATCAATCCTCATCTGAGTGCAGCTAATTGTAAAGCAAAACTTGGTGATACTAAAGGAGCTAATTTTCATGAAAGCTTTGTTGCAATGATTCTTGAAGGCGTTTTTAGTAGTGGTTCTGGAAAAGCTTTTTATAATGCTTATGAGGTCGCATCATGGGGTGACGTTGAAGATATACTCAACTTAGCGGGTTATAAGTCAATAGATTATTACTTAGAGTTAAGAGCGGCTAATCAAGCGGTTTACTATATTGTTATTGCTGAAGATAAAGAAACAGGAATCCAGCAAGAAATTTATTTTGATAATATTCGTTTTCTCAATTCATCAATGGGTTATTATGGGCGATTAACCGCTGGGGAAGAAACCATTGGCTATAGCTTAGTTAAGGAGTTAGCAAACCAAACTAGCCATGCAGCAATAGCTTTAGGTGATATGTTAAATGCAGAAAAAAACTATCAACTTGCCGCAGAATGGTACTTAAAAGCATCACTCTATAATAGCCCTGTTGCTTATATAAAAGCCGCAACTTTATGCTTAAAAGGGCGCTTACCTGATTACAGTGATGGTGCCTGCTTAGAATTTGTCACTAAAGCCGCTGAATTAGAATATGCCGAAGCATTTATATTATTATCAGGTTTATATCAAGAAGGTATTTGGGTTAATCAAGATAAACAATTAGCAGAACAATTTTTACAAATAGCATCAGAAAAAAAAGGAAAAGGGAAAGCTCTCGAAAAGCTAGCTAGTTTCTATCAAAATGAATTTTTTGGAGAAAAATATAAAAGTAAGGCTGATGCTTTAATTTCCCAATCAACTAAGGATAACTACATCAGTTTAATTAGAGTGGCGCAATTGGGTCAAATGGTATTTGATGATAAACTAAAATCGGAAACTATTAATAACTCTATAAAAGAACTAAAATCTTATGCTGATAGAGGTAATGATATAGCACAATCTTTCTATGGTGCGAAAATGCTAGTGCAATCTTTTACAAAAGAAGAAAGCCAGCAACAGGTCGACATAGCTATTAGCTATTTAAAAAAAGCTGCCAAATCTAAAATACCTTATGCTCAATATATGATCGGTTTAGCGTTCAAAATAGGCATGGGAGTAGAAAAAGATGAGAATAGAGCAACAAACTGGTTCGTTAAAGCCGCAAACTCTTGGAATCCTGATGCACAATATGAGGTCGCAAAAAGTTTAGAAAGGAAGATCAGGAGAACTAAAATTTATGGTTTTGTATCACCTGAAGAAACAAAAAAAGATGAAGCTAACGCTGCAAAATGGTTGATGAGTGCAGCTATGCAAGGGCATATAAATTCTATTTTGGCACTAGGAAATTACTTCGAAAATGGTTTTGGGGTTGATAAAAGTGTTGAAAGAGCAGCAGCTCTATATAAGTTGGCCTCTGATCAGAAAAACAAATACGGATTATATAGTTACGCTTATATGCTAAAAAATGGTTTAGGCGTTGCACAAAACTACCCCGAAGCATTAAAACTATTTATGCTAGCTCAAGAAAAAGGACATGTAGGAGCGGCTAATGAAATTGGTTTATTATATGAAAATGGGTTCGGTGTTGAAAAAAATCATCAAGAAGCACTGAACTGGTTTACAAAAGCTGCTGATAAAAATCACAAATGGGCTCAATATAACTTAGGACGCTTTTATGAAAATGGATTAGGCGTTACGATTAATATAGATAAAGCCATCGAATGGTATTCTAAAGCCGCGGAACAAGGCCATACAGAGGCCCAAAAACGACTAAAAGCTTTAAAATAAAAAAGTTAATTAATCTAAAGTTAATTTATGCCGAAGTTTTTTCGGCATAAATTAACAAATACTCATTCAAATTATTTTGCGACAATATGACGTAAACTTTCTACACCAGAAAACAGTTCACAAGTTCCTTCACCTCCGAGCCAAACAATTTTTTCTCCTGCATAGGCAGCAAGAACAACAGACAATATCATTTATCTTTCTAAAATTATTTTAACTACTACAAAACAGGTAAAGTGATAGTGCCTTCATAAAGTGTATCATCACCTTTAACTTTGTAAGTATACCGAAAAGTTTGGGTATTAATTGATGTAGCAGTATTATCTGACGAAGAACTATAATAGTAATTAGAGTTAAAATAAGTTTCACCATCAGGTAGCGTTGTTCCACGATAATTATAATATGAAGAGCTACCATTTAAGTTCTCAATTAATTCATTATCAGCAAGACTGACAAGCTGCATAGTTTGAATTTTAATATCACCATCAATCACAATATTATAAGAACGAACGTCATTATTGTATGTATTACCGTCAATAACACTAGAAACTCTCGTCATATTTAAATAGCTCAAAGTTTCAATTGATTTTGGAAAATAAAGATATGCGGTACTTCTATTATCAGTTGCAGTATTTTTCACGCCAGCAGTATTCGTTGCTACAATTAACGTTCCATTAGTCGTACCATTATTGTTATCTAGTTTTACATCATTAATATTAAATGATTCGTTATTGTTAAAGCCTTCAACAGTAAAACTATAACTTCTATTAGCATTGAAAGTATTACCAGTTTCTTTATTAACTAATTGATTAATATGGTAACGATAATCACCTTTAGGTAAAGCTTGTGTCGCCGTTTCTGTTAGAAAAGTATCATTATGCTTTAATGAACCATTGGAAGGGATATCTACAGTAGTCGTACCAATTCGAGTTACTCCAGCAGGAACAGTATCAGTAGAAGAATCATTACCTCTTATCACTTTAAAAACATTATATTGAACTAAAGTGACAGAATTATCCAACAAACCAATTGGCGATGCATAAAACTGCTTCAATGTATATTCGTCTTCTTCGTCAATCACTGATGTAATAATATTTACACCATTATAACCATAAGATAGACGAGGCTGAACAACAATTGACGCAACACCATCAACAGCATTCAGCTCATGAGGCAGGTTATTTTTAAATCCTGAACTATAAAGATACAACTCATTTTCTGCTGACCAGTTTAATGTAATTTGTCCACTTTGGTATGATACCTCATTTGATATAAAGCTCGGCATCATCAATGTCATTTGTCCTGAAGATTGATAATCAAACACATATTCCTTGGTCGAATTGTCAAATGAAATATCTAAGCGTCCCGTGTATTTATCATTGGCATAAAAATCGATATTTTCAAATGGAACACCTAATTCATCTATAACACTAACTCGAAGCTCAACAGGTTGATATTCTGCCATTTCATTAACAAATAACGTAGATAATTTAAATGCGTCTGTAGCACTAAGATTAATACTATTATTGTACCAAAAGTAATTATCAACAGTTTTATAATCAACTATACCATCGCCATCTATATCACCTGAAGCCGTTAATAGAAATGGAATGTCTTTGGGTAGTTCAATTGAATAAAGTTGAGTTGAACTATCATAACTCGACTTTACGTTATATTCAGGGTTTGGTGATGTTACCAACGGAACATTATTGTTATCTATCTCTAAAGCCGTTGAGTAGCGAAATACAATTCCTTCGAAAGGTTCGCTATTATCCGCTTTTAAAATTGAGTAACTTTTAACCATTCCCTCTGAAACTTTCAAGTTTCCTAAAGCTTGTGATGCGACTTGGCCAGCATCAACTGAAGTTGTTTTCACATAAAATACACGATCCATAAAAGCATCACTTGGGCTTTGCACAAGTATTTCTAATAAGGTATTAACGGGTAGTTGACTAACATCAAACTCACCATTAACGGATATAGGAGTTTGCCATACAGATCCCACTTTAATTTTTAATGTTGCCTCTACAGGCTCTTCTGTTGCTGCATCAATGACGTTACCGTAAATCGAGATAGGTGTTTTTTGTGCTAATAAAGCCTCATTCTGCGCCTTTAGTTCTGCCACAACAGCATCATTACTATTATCTTCAACCTCAAAGCACCCACTGAGTGCAAGACATAAAGAGGCTGTTATGCCTAATTTTAAAAACTTTGCCATGTTACTGTTTCCTTTTCTTTGTTTATAAAAATAAAATATTTGAACTCGAATAAATTCAAATAAAACAACTTAATTTTTATGTTTTTGCTTAACTTATTATTTTTTCTTAATACTTCAATTTCTCTTTATGGGAACATATATTAAGCAAAATTAATTCTTTATGTCTCCATAAGTCCATAATGCTAGATATAAAATCAGTCGATTAAGTCGAAATAATAAAAGAACACATTAAACGGTTAAATCAAGCCAAAACTATAAAAGCCCATTACATTTAACAATATAATCAACTTTTACATGGGTAATTTTACAGTGAGTGGTCGTGTTAAGTTAGCAAAATTTGGACAAACAATAACAATATTCAGACATTTTATTATAAATCGACTTAAAACAACTTTTAATCAGCCAAATTTATAGCTAAATCACTATAAATAACGCTTATAACAATATTCCATTCTATTCAAATAATTTAAGTGCATTAATTTCAATAATGATCCACTACAGCTAGGCGTGTTGCTCTTTGATTGCTTGAGATTGTTTCGGCTAAATTTTAACCAATTGGGACGTGCAGAGCTTGGTTTAGTCACTCTAAATAAGCGACAAGCAGCAAAGAGTGACTAAATTTCAACCACCTTCTATCGCAGGGCGAGGTCATTTTTTCGCCCGCAGAGTAAAAAGCTAAACCTGTAGAATAGCTACATGCGCACCTTTTGCCTTACAGGACAAAAAGTGGCTCCGGCAATCTCAAGCAATCAATATACAGGTTTTGAATAATTGCTTAAGTTAAAATGAACAAGTGATTTGGCTAAAAATTAAACCGTACACCTAAAGACATTTGATCAACATCTGATTCAAGTTTATAGTCAGCATATAATGAAAGTGCATCAGAAAACTTATACGCTGCCCCAACAACATAATAATTAGCTGACTCATCATCAATATCTAGATATTCGTATGCGCCTGTTAACTCGATATTCTCTGTCACATTAGAACGAATACCAGCACTTAATTTATATCCCTTTTCATCATAATTGGCAGCTTCATAATTAGCCCAATCAATTTGAGCAAAGACGGTACTTGAATTATTAATATCAGATTTAAAACCGATCCCTAAATTCGTCATTTTCATATCGACATTAGCCTCATCAACTTTTGCATGATCGGCACTTAGATAAACGTTATCCGATAATTCATAATTAAAATCCAATTCAAAGCCATCTGGTTCAAATGGAGAATTATCAATATCTAATTGCGTAAAACCGACTTCTACAAAATTAAAGGATGGAGTTTCTGCCATTGCCTGAAATGATAATCCCGATAAAATTGCAGCAGTTAATATTACTTTTCTCATCATATTTTCCTTACATGGTTAATTAATTCCATGTCAGGATAATATTTTTATAATTAACTGAAACTGAACGAAAATCTGTATTTTTTATTTATTTTTAGCTAAAGCAAAAGCAAGTAAAAAATGGTTATCCCACACACAAAAGTGTAACAGTATTATCATTTTTTAAATCTTACCAGATTACTTTTATGAACCTAGTCTGAATTCAACCCAGAATAACTGACCTAAAATAGTTTAATAATAAAAATTAGTTGAGCATTACACTTTGATAATTAAAACTAAAAAAATATAACGATACTTTTATCTTTTAACTTTAAAATAGCAATATATAAAAAAGACAGCCAAAGGCTGCCTTTTTCTCTTTTAATCAATCTTGGATGTTTAAATTAATTTGTCATTTCATCCCAAAAATTCTTCACACCTTCCCACCAATTACTCGATTTAGGAGAATGCTGCTTTTTACTACCTTGTAAATAGTTGTCAAATTCTTGCAACATCTTTTTTTGTTCTTTATTTAAATTCACAGGCGTTTCCACAATCACTCGGCACATCAAATCACCACGCATACCACCACGCATTGGCGAAATACCTTTGCCACGTAAACGAAACATTCTTCCTGTTTGTGTTTCTTCTGGCACCTTGAGTTTAACCCGACCTTCTAAAGTTGGAACTTCCAACTCACCACCTAGACAGGCAGTGATAAAACTTATGGGCATTTCACAATAAAGATTATCACCCTCACGAACAAAAATAGAGTGTTCTTTCACATGAACCTGAACATATAAATCTCCAGGAACTGAGCCTGGACCACCCGCTTCGCCTTCACCCGTTAAACGAATTCTGTCACCTGTATCAACACCTGCCGGTATCTTCACAGAAAGTGTTTTTTCTTTTCTCACTCTTCCTTGACCAGAACAGCTACCACAAGGATCTTTAATAACTGTCCCTTGCCCATGACATGTAGGACACGTTTGCTGAACAGAAAAAAAGCCTTGCTGCATTCTAACTTGTCCGACACCTTTACATGTACCACAAGTACTGGATGATGAACCTTTCTTAGCACCACTTCCATCACATGTATCACAAGAGACATAGGTTGGAATTTTTATCTGCTTTTTAATGCCTTTAACAGCATCTTCCAAAGATAGTTCTAAATTGTATTGTAAGTCTGCGCCTCTTCGCTGGCGTTGACGCCCGCCACCACGTTGGCCGCCACCAAAAATGTCACCAAATACATCTCCAAAAATATCACTAAAGCTTTCAGCACCTGCACCATGAAACCCACCTTGACTCTGATCGACACCTGCATGCCCATATTGATCATAAGCATGGCGCTTTTGCTCATTGGTTAAAACCTCATAGGCTTCTTTAGCTTCTTTAAATTTTTCTTCAGCTTCACTTGAATCTGGGTTTCTATCTGGATGGTATTTCATCGCAAGACGTCGATAAGCTTTTTTAAGCTCTTGATCTGACGCGCCTTTACTCACACCTAAAACTTCATAATAGTCTCTTTTAGACATACCAAATACCGTTAGTTAACTTTCATATACAGCAACGCGGGGATTTCCCCGCGCAACAACACTCCATGCCATAAACTGGGAGCAATAGCTCCCACTGTTTATTTTTTATCGTCTTTTACTTCTTCAAATTCAGCATCGACAACATCATCAGAATTATCTTTGCTAGCTTCTTCCTGCGCGCCGGAAGCTGCATCTGGTTGAGCTTGTTGTGCTTCAGCTTGTGCCTGAGCATACATTCTCTCAGCCATTTTTTGCGATACCTTTGTTAATGCTTCAGTTTTCGCTTCGATGGCCGCTTTGTCATCACCTTTGATAACTTCTTCAAGATCTTTAATTGCCGCTTCGATTGACTCTTTTTCACCATCTTCAAAGGTTACTTTTTCATCTTCCATGGTTTTCTTCGTCGCATGAATTAAACCATCTGCCTGGTTACGTACTTCAATAAGCTCCTGGAATTTTTTATCTTCTTCCGCATGAGCTTCTGCATCACGTACCATTTTTTCGATTTCTTCATCAGATAAACCGGAAGAAGCTTTAATCACAATTGATTGCTCCTTACCTGTCGCTTTATCTTTCGCCGAAACATTCAAAATACCATTCGCATCAATATCGAAGATAACTTCAATT
Source organism: Aliikangiella litoralis (assembly GCF_052495765.1). The sequence goes on from NZ_CP199292.1 coordinate 5,686,242, forward strand.
TGTGGCATACCACGTGCAGCTGGTGGGATATCAGTTAAATCAAATTTTCCTAATGATTTATTTTGTCCAGCCATTTTACGCTCACCTTGAAGTACGTGAACAGTTACTGCCGTTTGGTTATCTTCCGCTGTTGAGAAAACTTGATTCGCTTTAGTTGGAATCGTAGTGTTTTTGTCAATCAGATTAGTCATAACCCCACCCATGGTTTCTATACCAAGAGACAATGGTGTTACATCTAAAAGTAATACATCTGTTACATCACCCGCTAAAACCGCACCTTGAATTGCAGCGCCCATAGCAACCGCTTCATCTGGGTTTACATCTTTACGAGGCTCTTTACCAAAAAACTCTGTAACAGCCGCTTGAACTTTTGGCATACGAGTTTGACCACCGACTAATATAACATCGTCGATATCACTAACATTTAAACCAGCATCTTTAATAGCCACTTTTAATGGCTCTAAAGTTCTTTCAACTAAATCATCAACTAATGACTCTAATTTGGCACGAGTTAATTTAATATTTAAATGTTTTGGACCTGAAGCATCGGCTGTTATATAAGGTAAATTAACATCAGTTTGTGCACTTGATGACAATTCTACTTTGGCTTTTTCACCTGCTTCTTTCAATCTTTGTAGAGCCAAAGGATCATTATTTAAGTCAATACCGCTATCTTTCTTAAACTCATCCACTAAATACTCAATAACGCGCATATCAAAATCTTCACCACCTAAGAAAGTATCACCATTAGTCGCTAATACTTCAAAGGTATGCTCGCCTTCAACTTCTGCAATTTCAATAATAGAGATATCAAAAGTACCACCACCAAGGTCATAAACCGCAATTGTTTTATCGCCCTTACCTTTATCTAATCCGTAGGCTAATGCCGCAGCAGTCGGCTCATTAATAATACGCTTAACATCCAAACCAGCAATACGGCCAGCATCTTTAGTTGCTTGACGTTGCGAGTCATTAAAATAAGCTGGTACAGTGATAACAGCTTCAGTGATAGTTTCACCTAAGAAGTCTTCCGCTGTTTTCTTCATTTTTTTAAGTACTTCTGCACTCACTTGAGGTGGTGCAATTTTTTCACCTTTTACTTCAACCCAAGCATCGCCATTATCAGCCGCAGTGATAGTATAAGGAACCATCTTAATGTCTTTTTGTACAACATCATCTTTAAATTGTCGGCCAATTAAACGCTTAATAGCAAACAATGTGTTGTTTGGATTAGTGACCGCCTGACGCTTTGCCGATTGGCCAACTAAAATTTCGCCATCATCAGTGTATGCAACGATTGAAGGCGTCGTTCTTGCACCTTCAGAATTCTCAATAACTCTTGAGTCTTTACCATCAAGAACAGCAACACAAGAGTTAGTTGTTCCTAAATCGATACCAATTATTTTACCCATCTCATCTCTCCACAATTTTTACTTTATATCTCATAACTGGACTTATCACTAATCAGCAGAGTAAAAGCAAACTTCTAATTTAAACTTTGATGCCCTTTATCTGGGGCCGTAATCAATTAATTCAAGGTATTTTTTAGGCTTTTTCATCAATTTCTGGTGATTTGCCTTTAGCAACGATAACTCTGGCAGGACGAATCAATCGACCATTGAGTGAATATCCCATTTGGATTACATTCATTACACTATTTGGCTCATGTTCCGCACTCTCTTGCATGACCATAGCTTCATGTAAACCTGGATCAAACGCATCGCCTAATGGATCAATTTGCTCAATTGAGAACTTATTTAAAGTATCGATTAGCAACTTATAGGTCAACTCAATACCTTCTTTCATTGAAGTTTGCGCTTCACCTTCAACAGGGTGTTCCAATGCCTTTTCAAGACTATCGACAACTGCTAATATTTCTTTTGCAAATCGTTCTAATGCAAATTTGCTAGCGTTGCTCACTTCCCTCTCTGCTCTACGTCTAATATTTTCAGACTCAGCTTTTGCTCGAACAGCCACATCTTTATGAGTTTCCGCTTCTTCTAATGCCTTATTAAGCTCGGCAGTTAAAGTTTCAACCTGCTCTTCAAAAGTCAGCTTTTGTTCTTCTGGTGCGACTTCTTGGTTTTCTTCAGCGCTTTGAAGATCCTCATTATCACTCATTTTTACAGCTCCTAAGCCAAAAACGGACGAATATCATCGCCTCAATCAATTAAAATTTTTAAGGTATTTCTTAAGTGGGATGAATATGGGGATCAGTTTTAGATATTCAAGCAAAATAACAGTCTAAATTTAAATAAACGGGGTAAATTTTACCTGATATCAGACGATTTCTGGGTAATTGCCGAAGAAAGTAACTTAGCTGTCACATCAACAATTGGAATGACTTTATCATATGGCATTCTGGTAGGACCAATTACAGCCAGCACTCCAACAGGCTCCCCCTCTAATTTGTAGGGCGCTGTCACTATACTGCAATCTTGAAAACTTTGCTCTCCACTCTCTTCGCCAATGAATATTTTAACACCATCAGCCACCATCGAACGCTCTAAAATATTTAAAATCTGCTGTTTTTGCTTAAATGCCTGAAAAATACGTTCCAAGTTATCAATTTGGCCGTGACTAGCCATAGAAACAAGGTTTGTTTGACCCGAAATATGTAGACTGTTAGTTTTATTTTGCGAATTTGCCTGAGAGTCTATACCTTGACCAGCAAGAATAATCGCCTGCCTAGTTAACTCATCTAACTGTTGTTTTTCATCGATCATTTGTTGCAACAGCTCTTCACGCGCCGTATTCAAATCTTTTCCACTAACATGATGGTTTAAAAAATTCGCCATCACACTGAGCTCATCTCTAGTGTAAGCTCTGTCTACTTGAATAACCCGATTCTGAATAATATTATCTTGCAAGACTAAAATAACTAATATCCGATTATCAGATAAAGGAACGAACTCTATTTGTAAAATTCTTTGGAAGGGTTTTTCCGGCACCTGTACCAAACTAGCCATTTTTGTCATATCTGACAATATGTTAGATGCATTACTTAAGAGCGTTTGAACTTCGTTTTCAGGATTAAGGGAGCGTTTTACCTGCTCAATAACTTCTCCTCGAAGATTTTTTACTTGTAATAACTGGTCAACAAAAATTCGAAGGCCCTGAGTCGTAGGGATTCTGCCTGAAGAAGTATGTGGCGAAAGTAATAATCCCTGCCGTTCTAAATCTGCCATAATATTTCTAATCGTAGCAGGACTAACTGACAGATGAGAACTGCGTAATAGTGCCTTAGAACCAATAGGTAGACCTTCGCGAACATAGGACTCTATGAGCGACTTCATTAATATTAGATCCCTATCTTTCATAAGCTCTCTTTCCGCAATTTTAATTATTCTAGGCCATATAATACTTAATACTATCGGTTTAATTAGATAGCATCTTGATAATTAAAGAGAAACAACCGATTATAATACACTCAGCACGAACAATATGCGGCTTAAATGCCAAATTTCAAGGTTATGGACCCAAATTAAGATGTCAATTAAAAAAAGCTTTAATAAAATTGGAATTACCGGAAAGCCTGACAGCCAAGCCGCCATAGAAACAGTTAACCTGCTGTGTGCACAATTAGAAGCCACTGATAAGGACTTATACATTCCCCAACGCCACCAAAAAGAAGTTCAGACGCAGCAAGTGAATGTAGTCAAATTTGAAGAGTTAGGGAATTTATGTGATTTGGTCATTGTAGTCGGCGGTGACGGCAGTATGCTAAAAACAGCAAGAGAATTGGTTGATAGCCAAGTTCCATTACTAGGCGTAAACCGCGGCCATTTAGGTTTTTTAACCGATATTAGACCAACAGAATTAGACACACGTATCCCACCAATATTGGAAGGCCATTATTCATTAGAAAATCGATTTTTACTCAACGCTGAAATTTACCGTAACGATAAGGTTATCGGCACCTCTTGTGCAGTAAACGATGTGGTTCTTTATCCTGGAGAAATTGCTCGTATGATAGCGTTTGAGCTTTACATGGACTCACAGTTTGTTTATAGCCAACGTTCTGATGGCTTGATTGTATCAACACCGACAGGTTCTACTGCTTATGCTCTTTCGGGTGGTGGCCCCATTATGGCGCCAGAAACAGATTCAATGGTACTCGTACCAATGTTCCCTCACACACTCACAAGTCGCCCAATAGCGGTTAATCGTCAGCGAATTATTGATATTGTCGTTTCAGAAGCCAATCCTCATCATCCTCAACTGAGCTGTGATGGGCAAGTCATTATATCGTTGAGGCCAGGTGATAGGATCCGTATCAAGCAATACCCGATTGAAATGCGCCTTGTTCACCCATTAGATTATGATTATTTTGAGGTTCTACGCAGTAAACTAAACTGGGGACAAAAACTGTAATAATTTGGAATATAGACAACGCTATTCAAATGAATAAAACTGCTATAAAATAGTCTACCTGGCTATTTAACTACTTGTACAAATAGATGTTAAGTCGAATTGAAATTCGTAACTTCGCCATTATTCAATCTCTCGATCTAGACTGGTCAGAAGGTATGACAGTGATCACAGGCGAAACAGGCGCGGGTAAGTCGATTGTTATCGATGCACTTGGACTCACTTTAGGTGAAAAAGCAGAACAATCTGTTATTTATCCTAACGCTAAGCAAGCAGAAGTCACTGCTATTTTTGATCTCACAGAAAAATCAGCTGCCACAAAATGGCTTGCAGAGCACGATCTAAATGAAGAAGATGAATGCATTCTACGTCGAGTAGTCGTCAACGGTGGAAAAAGTCGTTGTTTTATTAATGGACGCACAGTCACTCAAAGCCAATTGAAAAATCTGGCCCGCTTATTAGTTGACATTCATGGCCAACACGCACATCAAACGCTTATGCACACCAAAGAACAACTCTATTTGCTCGATCGCTACGCTAACAATAACGACTTATTAAGAAGTGTCAGCGCCAGTGCTCAACAAATTAATGAAATACAAAAGCGAAAAAAAATATTAGAACAAGAAAAAGAAGCGAGAGATGCTAAGTTTGAACTACTTTCTTACCAAGTTGAAGAACTAGCCAATGCTAACCCAGAAACCTCATTGCTCAACACATTAGAACAAGAACATCAGATCGCAGCGACCAGCCAAGATCGACTTTTGCTCACGCAGTCGGGTTTACAATGGCTAAAAGATGATGATAACTATGCTTGTCTGAGCTTATTAAATAAAACTCAGGAACAAGTCACCCAACTTTGCTCAATGGATAAAAATGCAGCTAATATTAGTGAAATTCTTATCCAAGCAGAAAGCTTGTTACAAGAAGCCTATACAGAGCTATCCAATTATGGTGACAAATTGGATAGTGACCCTGAAAAGCTGAATGAACTCGACGAGCAACTTTCTATGTTTCATGATTTAGCAAGAAAGCACCATGTTGATTTAAAACAGTTACCCGAACACTTCGAACAATTACAAGCAGAATTAACACAGCTACAATCAGATGAGTCAGAATTACAACAGATAGCTAACGATTATCAAAATGCTTTACAAGACTACCAACAAAAAGCCCAAAAACTATCTCAAAGTCGTCAAAAAACAGCCAAAAAGTTGCAAAAATTAATTACCCAAAAAATCCAAGGTCTTGCAATGGATGGCGGCAAGTTTGAAATTCAAATTATCCAACAAGATCAACAAATCAGCGCTATTGGTATGGATAGTGTCACTTTTATGGTCTCAGCAAATCCAGGACAGCCATTACAACCACTCAATAAAGTCGCTTCAGGTGGTGAACTATCTCGAATAAGTTTAGCCATTGCTGTTATAACCGCTGAACAACAACTAGTTCCCTGCATTATATTTGATGAAGTTGATGTTGGTATAGGTGGCGGAACAGCTGAAACTGTTGGTCACTTACTCAATGAATTATCCACTAACCGACAAGTGATTTGCGTGACTCATCAACCGCAGGTAGCTGCTTGTGGTGATCAGCATTTAGTTGCCAGTAAAACCAAATTAACTAACTCAACCATTACTAAAGTTAAGCAACTCGATCAACAACAACGCATTGAAGAAATTGGACGTATGCTTGGCGGGTTAATCATTTCAGATAAAACACTCTCACATGCTAAGGAGATGTTGGGCGTTTAAAAAATCAATCATAGCATCAGCTTTATAGGTCATAGGAAACCCTTAATTGCATATACTACCGTTGTTATTTACATAACTCACATGAAAAAAGCGAATAATGAAAAAAAGAAAACAGTATTTGATTGTTTTTATCCTATTAATACTTGGAATTCCATTTAATACCTTAGCACTTTCTTTTTACAAACATCATGTTACAGCAGCTGATCGCGCTATCAACATAAAACTGGCTAACAACCCATCCCTTCCATTTAATGAACTGCAAATTTGGCGTGGGCTTACCTCTATTGTTCCAGACTCTGCAAATTACTACCCAGCAACGGCACAAAAACTGGATGAACAAACCTATCAAATAAACAATCTCCCCCCTGGTTATTACCGTTATCGTACCCGAAATTGCAATAAACAAACTTGTAATGCTTGGACTTATAGCGAAGTGATACGAATTAACTATCAACAGTTAGAATTTCGTGAGACCAGGGGGCATACTGGAAAACTGGGTAAAAAAGCTTTCATCTTTGTCAACTTAGGTTATAAACCTTCAGAAAATACCACTGTTAATATCACTTCCAGTAATACCTATGAAGGCGTTGTCACTGCAAAAGAGGCCTTACCAACAAATAACCATATTACACAATTAGTCTTTACGCCTGATAATTGGAACAGATCTCGCCTAGTTATAGTAACTGGAAAAAATCCAAAACCTGTCAATGGCGTTCAGGACTACCAAATCAACTTCACCATTGAAGATGATGAACTTAATCAATATTCAGTTAAAATGAGAGGGTTAGGGATTGATATATCAGTCAGAGAAAACAATTTAACAAATTTCATCCCAGGTATTCCTGGTAGCCTTGAACCCATCATTAAATATGCAGGCAAGCAGGAACACTTAAGTTACCATTTGGTAAGTGGTCCCTCAGGTATGGAGGTTGATACTAAAACAGGATTAATTCGGTGGACTCCGCCTAATATTTACCATACACAAAACACAAAAAAATATTCGAGTTACACGGCAAGAATTAGAGCAACCGATGGCGTACGTCAAGCATTTGCTGATTTAAATTTGAATACTCCTAAATTGACAAAGCTAATCACCATATTTTCTCAAAAGCCCAATGGTTATAAATTAAAGGTGGCTGATACTAGTAGTAACTTAAATCATTTATCGGTTCATTTTGAGGATGAGCCACCAAACTCAATTAATATAGAACAATTAGTGTCCTGGCCCTCCTATTCAAATTCTATAAACCGGGTTTCTGAAATATTTAAAATAAATCACTCCGGTTCAGCTAATAATGCGACACTTCGATTTCCATTAGAAAATCTAGATAATTCAGTACCTGCATATAGGTTATCATTATATTATTATTGGCGTAGCATATATAATAACAACCATTCTTGGAGTTTTGCTATCAGAGGAAAAATAATTACCGATGAGTCGGGCTCAAAATTCCTAGAATTTAATGTGAAGACTTTTAAAGGTCCCTACTTTATTGGTTATAAACGAACCGACAAGTGATCGACGCTACCCACCAGCCTCAAGTGAGCGCTTGTGACGATCAGCACTTGGTCGCCAGTACAAACTAACTTAACCATCACCAAAGTTAAACAACAGATCAACAACAACGCATTGAAGAAATTAGACGTATGCTTGGCGGGTTAGTCATTTCAGATAAAACACTCTCACATGCTAAGGAGATGTTGGGCGTTTAAAATTTTATATTTTACAATATAGTTTAATACCAATCATCAACAAAACAAGCAAACAAGCTCAAATTATCCGCAGTCAGTTTCCTTTTGGTTTTGCGCGAGTTAATAGTGGATTTTTTTTGATTAGGTAGCGATTTATTACTTTGTATAATTTCTAAATGCCAACAACGATCTTCAATAATCAATTTGTCAATATAGGTTTCACCGGCAATAGGGCTAGCGTAGCGCGCATTTTTAATTGTTTGTGTCATTCCCATTAAAGCAATTTCAAAATCCTTTTGTTTATGACTTAAAACGCTACTATAAGGAATATCAAGAACATTTTTATTTTTATAATCACCTTCTGCGACACAATGAAGAGAGACTTTTTTTCCTTCATTATAAAGTGACTTTATTTTTTCTTTCATAATAGTAATAGTGGCATCTTTATCTTTCGACTTATTCGCAAAGTAAAGCTTTTCTATTTCTCTGCCTGCAGCAGCATATCCCCACCCCCTAGCCGTTCTTAATGAACTAACAGAAGTTGCGCTTGGATAAGCAGCACAGTTACCATACATTATACGAGCCTGATCATCAAAGGTACGTAAAGTACTTGATATATCACATTTAACAATTCCAGCATAAGCCATTGCTAATTTAATAATATTTTCACTATAAGATGATAAAACTTTCTTCGCATGAACCCGATAATTTATAATTCGATTTCCACTTTCTATAGCAGGATTAGTTGACTTTTTTAACTGGTATTTTTTAGCCAATACAGCTAGTTCGTTCTTATCAATTTCGACAGCTTTAGCAATTAAAGTTTTTTCAGAACGTCCATTAGGATCAATTCGGCTATCTGGCGATTTTAATTTAACACATAAACTTTGAAATTCATAAATTGCTGCTTCAGTCTTTTTGCCATATTTTCCATCGACTTTAATATCCAATAAGCGAAAGTCTTCAGTAGCAAGCATTTTAAGAATTTCTTGCACAAAAAAAACATCATTTTTGTTATTTTTTCCACCATGACCAACAGAATTTTTAATATACATAGCCCCTCCAAAAATACTATTTTTCCTGATAGTTTAAGATAAATAAACCTTTATTGAATTTGCTGATATATTCAAACTGATATTTTTTTCCCTCTTCATCCGTTAGCGGTAAAATAAAATTATCTTTTTTTAACCTTCGATTAGTTGGTAAACGAGCTTCAACCAGCGTAATAAAAGATTGTTTAGCACCTGTTGATTTTAATATCCATACGATTCGATTAAACCTAGCTTTTTCTTCAATGGGTTGTGTAGAAAAGTAACTAGCAACCACATTTCCTTGTGCATTTTTACTGGAAACAAACGAGTCAGCAGAATCAAGCAATTGAGTTTGATGAGGCGCATCATTGGTTAGTGAATTAAAAGTTGATATTTCTTTTTTTGTTTTAGCAATAGATTTTGATTTATTTTCACTTTCAACGTCTTCTTTTTCAGCACAACCAGTCATTGGCACTATTGAAAACAATAAAATAATAATAAATTTATGTATCATAATAACAACCTAGTATTGTGGAGGTATCCATTCATAATAAATGCTAGATAAAAACAGAGGGCTACTTGAAGGTTCAATGACCAAACGATGCTGATCATTGATACCTTCTAATACAATTGCATTTTTAAAGTCATTAGTATCCATCGAATTTAGTTGTTTTAATGTCTGCTCATAAGCATCTTTAGACGGCAAAACATACTCAAGCCACCAACCAATCGCTTGCCGTGCATTGGTTTCATTAATTTCTTTCGTTGAAAAATAATGTACCTGCAACCCTAAATCACAAGTTGCAAACTTAGCGATAACATTATCACCATTTTTTAAAACAGCAACATAGCGACCATTTTGACGGTCAATTTTTTCTTTTACTAATTCTGGAGCGTTACTCATTAAATTTCTGAAATCAGTTGATACCAAGCACTCTTCAGCCAAAACTGATTGAATAAAAAAACAGGCAAATATGCCCCATATATATTGTTTTATTCTCATCGCTCTCGTTAACCCTATTGGCTATCTATCATTATTACATTATTTAAACAATACATTCTAATATGACTCATATAAACCAATCTAGAACTAAACCACAATATTTTTATAAGTTCTAATCAAACTTGTAAACTAAATGTGAAGAATTTGTGATGTTTAAAGCGCTTAATCACACTACAATTAAGAATTATTAACGCTTTATTGAGAAATATTGTGAATTCATTTATAAAATCATCAATGTCTATTACTTCCATTTTAATTTTTATAGCGAGTCTAACAGCTTGTGGTGGAGGTTCATCATCAACCAATGTTCCCACCACTCCTCCACCCCCACCTGTACAAACAGTTTTAACCGGAAAGTTTATCGATGCTGCGGTTCAAGGCTTAAGTTATCAAACAGCAACACAATCAGGCACAACCGACGAAACAGGGCAGTTCAGCTATATTGCCGGCGAAACAATTACTTTTTCAATTGGCGATATTGAGTTTCCTACCATTAATGCAGCCAGCATTTTAACGCCGCTTAGCATTTTTACCACAACCGATATAAATGACAATCGTGTTGTCAACCTGGCAAGATTTCTTCAGACTCTCGATGAAGATGGTAATACATCTAATGGCATTACTATTTCAACAATAGCTCACACTCAATCAATGGGGGCGGTAGTTGATTTTGCTTCCGCCAACTTTGAACAACAAGTTGAAACGATTGTCGCTAACTCTGGAAGTAGCAATGTAATATTAATCTCTGCTGCTGATGCCATTAACCATCTGCAAGCCAGTATTGATGTGCTTAACAGCAGTAATTGCACATCAGATCACCCTAAAGTTGGTTACACCGGGGAGTTTTCAACATTAGCCCATGATGTTAGCGGAAAAGCGACTATTCTTAATGACTGTTCAATACTAATTGAAATGTTTAATTATGACGGCAGTGCACCTTTAGTTTATTTTTATGCTGCACTCAATAAAGATTTCGCCGGTAGCAATGCTTTTAGCATAGGCCCAGAACTTAGTACCACTCAATACAACAACGCGACTTTCACAATAGCTCTGCCAAGTAATAAATCATTGGATGATTTCGACTCTCTGAGTGTATGGTGTGTAGAGTTTTCAGCTAATTTTGGTGACCTAGTATTCTCTCCTACTCAATAGCAAGCAATATTTAAGTTAGCTTACTATTCAAAATGCCTTTCTCCCAAGCAGCACTAACGGCTTGGGACTTAATTTTTAACGACTAAACTTTCAATGTTTTTTCTTTAATTGCAACTGACTAACATGAAGTTCAAGCTCACTTGCAAGTTCAGAAATCAAATCAGATGCTTGACTGTTCTCAGAGGTTAAAGATGCAGCTTGTTGCGAATTATTAGCAATTAAGTTTATCCGCTTTGCAATATCTTCACTGACAATTGTTTGTTCATGGGCAGCCGCCGCGATTTGGTGATTCATTTCTGTAATCGTTTTTAAAGATGCGGCTATTTGTTTTAACGAATCAGAAGCTTCTCGAGCACCAGTCACCGTTTCTAAACTTGAAGATTTAGCGGTATCCATTGCACTAATTGCTTTTTGAGAGCCCGTTTGCAAACGTTCAATCATTCCTTGTATTTCGGCTGTGCTATCTTGAGTACGCTTTGCAAGGTTTCTAACTTCATCTGCAACCACGGCAAACCCACGTCCTTGATCGCCTGCTCGTGCAGCTTCAATAGCAGCGTTTAATGCTAGTAAGTTTGTTTGATCAGCAATACTCCTGATCACATCAAGTACAGTGACAATCGTATCGATATCTTTACCCAAGTGCGCAATCACCACAGAAGCTTCATCAATTTGTTCCGCCAGCATTTCTGTTGCACTAGCAGAATTAACCACGATTAACTGGACCTTATTACCATCTTGATCAGCTTGAGTAGTTGCCTCAGCAGCATTGCTAGCACTCTCCGCAACAGTCGTGGCTGACGATAACATTTCAGTGACTGAAGTAGCGACCATATCAGCTTCTTGTGATTGTGAATTTATAGCCTTATCAATTAATTCTGCTCTTTGATCAACATTTAATGCTTCATTCCTCAAATCACTAGCTGCATTAGAAATAGAGCTAAGAATACCTTTTAATGCTTGACGCATTTTTACAACCGCAGCATAAACGCTATTTTCTTCGATCTTGCTTAATGTACCACTCTCAAAATTTCCAGATGCAACTTGCGTTGTAAGCTTTAGTAATTCTGAAGGTTCGCTTCCCAAATCGGTTAACAGTTGCTTAACCGAACGATAGACAATGATTGATAAGATAGCAGCAATTAAAAGACAAAATACCACTTGCCAGCGTGCAGTAGACCAAAAACGTGCATTCACTTCGTGAAAACCAATTCCAGTACCAACAGCCCATTTCCACTTATCGCTTACCCTCACTATTGAAAGTACATCTTCAATACTTCCATCGGGCTTCTTTTTCGTCCAAGCATATTCCACAATCCCTTCTGGCTGTTTTTTAACTTCACTTAAAATAATATTACCAACACTTTTTCCTTCACCATCTTTAAATTCATGGAAACTTGTTCCGTGTAACTGGGGATCAAGCGGTGTCGCAATAAAATTCATATTTTCATCGGCAACATAGACATACTCACTTTTATGGTAAATATTATTGCGCAATATTTTTGTCGCAAGCGCTTTTGCTTGTTGATCAGTCAGTGTTCCATCAGAAGCAGCTTTTTCTAATTCAGAAACAGTTGCAAAAGTGCTCGTCAGCAGTTGGTAAACTCTAGCCTTGTTATCTAAACTGCTCGCTTGCCTAAGCGTTAACAATCCAATAAACATTATTGCTAGTAGAGCCATTAAAGTGAGAACTGTAATCACTCGTACTTTTATCTTTAGTAGCATAGGTATTTCCAAATAATCTCATAGGTTGATACGACATATCTTAATTAAGATTTCAAAACATAAAGCCGCTATATTTCTAATATCATTACCTGCTAAACCAATACGACTAATGACAACCGCAAATTAGCGTTCTCTCTTTAAATATATAATAGACAGCGCTGTCTATTAGTACAATAGTTTTGCCCAATATTAATAAAGTCCTCACCAATCTTAGAAAGTAAATTACCTATATGCATTTTTATGCCCGCTCCTTGCATAGTGACGTATATCGGTTCGACTGAAGCAATCTATTTTTCAGTTATACAACCTAACGTGGTATCCAAATAAAAAAGCCAAAGAGCGAACCACTCTTTGGCTTAAAAGTTTTTACTTTTAGTTTTTATTATTGAAGTTCGACTTTTAATGCCATACCTGACCGTATCCCAACAACACTAATATATTGCCAACCAGAGCCTGGGTTATTCACTGTAATAGATTCAGCATTTCCAGAATTTGTTGAACGTTGATCATAGTTAGTTACAGTTGCCCAAGTACTCGCTTTGTAATAAACATTGCCATTACCTGTACCATGATCACTTTCTATCTTGATACTGTTAGTACCAGAAGGAACGTAGATATAGTAATACTGAATGCTATTGCTAGCAGTCGCACCAGGAATACAAATTGCATCGCCACTAGTCAGCCCACTGTTAGACTGTGGTGATTCAGTCGCACAAGCATCTTCTAATGTGCTTGTACTGCCATCAGTTACTGTTACAGTAGCCGAATCAGTGCCTGTTTCGCCTTCATTATCTGTCACAGTTAAAGTCGCAGTATAAGAACCAGCGGTACTATAGCTGTAAGTTGGATTAGCAGATGTACTACTATTTCCATCACCAAAACTCCACCTATAAGAAGCAATTGCACCATCAGGATCGGAAGAGCCATTACTATTGAAACTGATGTTTGTGTTAATCGCACCAGAGTATGGGCCATTAGCATTTGCTGTTGGCGCTTGGTTGGTACCACCACCAAAAGAAACGGTATAGTCTTCTACTTCACCATCACCAACATCGGTACACGGACCAGCAGGCGCTGCATTATATTTCATAGCAACACGCATACGTGTTTTTCCAGAGGCTGAAGATGGGACATTAATAGTTGCATTAACTGCCGCTTGACCACTTCCTGTAGCCACTTTTTCACCTGAATCTGCAAAGTCACCATCTTTGTTATAGTCAATCCAAACCGCCCAATGCTCGGTATAAGAACCACCACTAAAGCCAGGTATTAAAGTAATTGTATTATTACCTGAGGAAACATTTGCAGTTTTACCAGTAAAATCGGTGTAATCAGAAGCAGTTGAAGTATTATTCAAATCAGCAAGCTTAACACCAGCAATCCATTCGTAGCTACCACCACCTTTCATACTACAGTATGCTGTTGGATCAGGATCATTGCCAATTGTTGCTGTCGCTGTATCTGACGCAGTAAGCCCCCCATTATCAGTCACAGTTAAAGAAACGGTATAACTACCAGCAGAAGAATAGGAATGACTTGGATTAGCAGAAGTACTGGTATTACCGTCGCCGAAATCCCAGCTGTAAGACGAGATATTTCCATCCGGATCCGTTGAGCCGTTACTACTGAAACTGATTGGGCTATTCGCTGCACCATTGTATGGACCGTTAGCTTCCGCAGTTGGTGCTTGATTATTTGTACTATCGCCTGTGCGAATGTGAATGTAGCTACTGTTGTTTGCTTCTGTCCATTCAGTTACGGAATTATCGTTATCAATAATAACACCAAGATAGTAATTAGTATTAGGATTTAAATTACTTGGAATTGTGACATTTTTCTTAACTGTATCAGGGGTATTTCGAGTAACTGTAACAGTACTAGTTCCAATCAATGTATCACTACTTGTAATCGCAGCATTGGTAGAAATGTAATAACCCAGCTTAACGGTTTGTGAATTACGGCCGTTATTTTCAAGTGTCATTTCATATTGAATTGGCTGACCAAGATCGACGTTATAGCGCATTTCACATTGGCTATTATTACAACTAGCTACCGCTTTACTTGAGCTTAAAACCCCACCACTACTGTTGAATAGACGAGTACGCCCATGGGTACTATACTCACTAGAAGAACCAATATGTCGCCATGCTGCAACTGAAAGATCTTCTCGATTACTACCACCATAAAGGCTGACCAAACCATTAACAGAATCTTCTCCCAAGTAAGATCTCAAACTATTCTCACCCGTTGTATGGACATGTGTATAATCGGTCCCCATTATATTATAGTAACGGTTCTCATGCGCTAAACCGACAGTATGTCCGACTTCATGAAGCGCCGTAGTTTCAAAAGTTCGACCGCCTCCGCCACCATAGTTCCAATATTGTGTCTTATCACTCATGTCATCCTTATAGGGAACAGTATTGTGGAAAATAATATCTCCTTCAATTGTTTGGCCACAAGGACTAGTCGTGTTATAAGCAACAGCAGAATTGCCATCACCCCACCAAATTTCACTCTCTCCATTACCAATACCCACATCAGTTTCATTATCAAGTTGCACACTGATCGTAAGGTTAACCGGCGTTGCATTGAAGCGCTCAAGTGCTTTTGCAAAAGACGTTCGCCATTTTGCATACTGCCCATCAAAACCAGTTGGGTTTGCATAAAAAGTAAAACTACTAGCAGACCATTTTCTTGGTGTATTATTATTACAGTCAGTCCAATATTTATGAGCCATCACTTGACCACTCGACAAAATAAACAGGGCTGAAAAGCCTAACCTTTTCATTAATTGATTAAATTTCATAATTATTCCTCGTTTTAATTAGTAGTCAAATTAGTTTTGAGCATTTGGATAGCTCTTACTAAGGATCGGGTTGCCCCCATTCAATCTGAGTTCTTCTTCTTCCCACTGATCGTGGGGATTGCTTTCTGACTTACGAGGTTTATTACTAACTGCACTTTTAGGAATTTTGGGTACACTTTTGGCCTGAGTTAAAGCAGAATAAGCTTTAAAAGGCAGAGTTTTATCAGTATTAGAAACCGCAATCTTAGCGCTTTTTCTTTGCATCAAAGAAACTTTGTCTAAACTTTTCAGATGCGAAATAAAATGGGGAATATTTGATTTAGCCAAACTAGCCTTATGAGTACCACTTTTACGTGCAGCAAAAGAGATGTAGTCAATTCCACCTTTACCATCTACAACAATTGCAGATTCATTAGCAGCAATAATCTCTCCATCTTCTAAAACAAAACGTCCATGCTGGCAATCAACGAAATCACAACCTGTATCTTTACTTTGCTGTACCATTAAAATAGCTTCTTCACCAAGCTGTACATCAGGTGAGTTACTCGCACTCAATCGATTTCCATTAGGAAATTCTCCACCAACAAATTTCAGGGTGATTGTTTTTTCAGAATACTGACCTGTAACCACTTCATCAACTTGATAAGTGACGAATGTGTAAGGTATTTCTTCCACAGATAACCCTTCACTAATTTCCGTTAGTTTGCCACGAAAAATAAGATCAGAACGAACCACCAGATTTTGTAGAAACGAATTTTGTGTCTGCTGAACGACATGACCAGAAGTCAAAGCATTATCATTTTTATAAGGTGCCGCTGTCGCATAATTTCCAACTGATAAAGTTGTTAAAAACAATAAACTATACCGCGTTACATTATTTTTTTTATTCATGTTACTCCTCCTAATTTAATCAATTGCATACAATATCATTTTTTAAAACTGCGCCAGCAAGTCTCTACTTAAAAGAAAAATTGTCAAGCTTTTTAACTAAAGATGTAAATTTTCACTTAATAATAGATTCAAATTCTTTCGTGATTTTTTCTTTTCTAAACATATAAAATATTGTTTTCTATTTTTATACTTTTATGTTGTTACTTTTTTTTGCTTAAAAAAAAACTTTCAATAAGAATTATCATGTAGGAGTTTAATAAATTATTTTTAATTAAATTTATTGATTAATTGCACATGCAAATTAATTTATTTGATATTTATTCTAAGATAAGAAGAACTACTTACTAACTTGAGCTATTACTGTAAAAATAAAATAACAGCAACTCACTCAGAATTAGATAAGGATAATAAGCTCATTACAGATATATAAATAATATGCTTTTTATTTGTTTACTTATTAAAAAATTTATTTTTATAAATATACTTTTACTTCATACCCACAAATAATAAATTAGCATCAATTTCTTATTTTTTGACCTAAAAAACTGAAAGGAACGGTCAAGCTTTTTCGCTATTAACAATTAAGTTTTTAATATTATAATTCTCATAGATTGCTTGCCCTAGCTTTCAAATTACTGGGAGTCAGCTCACAAATCTAACAATATCTAATTTATGGCATATATATAACCTGTTATAAATAGTATCCAACTCTCTAAACTCAACGAAATAAATAGCGAATAAAAACTAATAGGGAAATCAATTAATGTTCAAAATAAACTCTTTAAATAACTATCTTTTCTTTTCTATGTTTCTACCTTCTATTTTTATTTTTCTAGTTGGCTGCGGTGGCAGTGGAAACGATACTGGAGATTCTCCTCCTTCAACAAACACAGATACCCCTCCTACAATAAATATTATTAGTCCTACAAATACTGCTGTTATTATGGAAGGAACCTATACCATATTAACTGCGACAGCAGATGATATAGAAGATGGAAATTTAAGTAATAACGTTCTCTGGCATTCAGATCGTGATGGAGATTTAGGCAGTGGAGAAAACCTGTCTGTACTTTTAACCAGCGGCACTCATATTATTACTGCAAGTATAAGTGACTCAAAAAATCAATCTACGAGCAAAAGTTTAACTATTCGTATTAATCAAACTCCAACAGTTTCAGCAGGAGAAGACCAGACAGTTAATGAAAATATTCAAGTAGAAATAGCGGCTACCGCTCAAGATAATGATGGCAACATTGTTAGTTACTTGTGGCAACAAACTTCAGGCAATACAATAAATTTGAATAACTCAGACCAATCAATAGCTTCTTTCACTGCACCAACTTTAAGCTCAAATGAGGCTAGTCGAATACTAACTTTTGAAATTACAACAACCGATAACGATGGAGCAATAAATCAAGATAGTGTTTCCATTACTATAACTAAATCAGTCAACACTGACGATTGCACCCTAACCATCAATCCGGGAGATTTATTTACTGTTGCTTTTGAGCAACTATCTGCAAACGATACTTTGTGTCTTAATGATGGTCGATATCAGCAAGCAATGGATATCCCTAGCAATATCAATGTAAGAGCAGTTCACGATGGAATGGCAGAGCTGGATGGTGGAGGTACATTAGGACTCGATTGGAAAGGCGGATTACTTACAATGAAGGGTGAAAATTCCAGTGCTCGTGGCTTACGAGTTCATCATGCATCAACCTATGCAGATGCTTGTGCTATAAAAGGCAATAACAACACAATGCGTTTAATGTCATGCTCACACGGTGGGACTTATAAACATTCAATTCCCGTAGCAATATCAGGATCAGGCCATTTAATTGAAGACTCTTGGTTTTTTGGAGAAGGTCGCTATGTCATTATGTGCTACCGTGGCAATAATATCACTATTCGTCGAAATGTGATCCGTTGGGACAAAACCATTGCAGGAGAATCTAACGAACCCAATGCATCAATGTCAAACTATAGTTGTTCCGATATGATTTGGGAAAATAACATTTCTTTAGATTATGGTGTACCGGAAACTCATATGGTTTATTGCGGTGACATTTGTATGAGTACAACGGGGGAAACACAAAACCATCGGGTACAATATTTAGGAAATATTGTCGTTAACCATGCAGCAGATACAGGTAATAACCGCGCCTTCAGAGCCGATCAGAAAGGCACAACTCCATCAACGGATATCACCATTAAAGATTTTTATGTTAAAGATGCACACCTTGGAATTGCAGTTAATCCACTTTATGAAAATACTGTGATTAGTCATTGTACTATGATTAATGTAACTTCTAACGGTTCTGTTGATGGTAGCTTAGTTGAATGTAACGGTGATGCTGATGTTTCTGTTCGATATATTAATGGCGTAAAAACAACAGAACCATTATTCCCATTTGCTCACGAAACACTCATTAAACGTGACATGTGTGCCAACAATGAACGCCAATCTGACTGGTGTCTAACTGATCTTTCATTAGCTGAATATTTGCTCAATTAACTTTAATAAAATGGGTTAGCTGCTTTAATTCTAGTTAACCCTAAAATTAACTCTTTTAAAAAAGAGAATTATTTGTTGTTATCGTTTAATGATTTAAATCTTCCAGGTATAAATGATAAAGTTTAGGCTCCATAATAGAATTAATTGGCACATCAATTTTAGCAATATCACGACTAAAAAATCGAGCATGCTCCATGACTTCAGTATTCATCCATAAATTTTCAACTTGAAAATTATAATTGCTCGGAAAATCTCTGTTATTAGATGCCATATGGAATCCCCAAATACCAAAAGTGGGAACAGTAATGTGATAACTTTCAGTATTAGAATAAACATGCGAAAGAGTCTTTTCTATTCCCCAAAATGTTCTGCGTGTAAAAAATGGCGATGAACTTTGCGAAACTAATACGCCATTTGGACTCATTCTACGTGATATCATTTTATAAAACTCTTTCGAGTATAATTTATTAATTGCTTCATTGTGCGGATCTGGCATATCTATAATCACTCGATCATAAGCTTTACCTGGTTGATTAATAAAACCAAAAGCATCTGCATTAAAAACATTCACTTTTGTATGATGCAAACTTTGTTTATTCAACATAGCCAACATTGGAAGCTCTTTTCCCATACGAGTAATTTCAGGATCAATATCAACAAGATCGATAACTTTCACTTCAGGATATTTTAAAACTTCTCTAACCGCTAAACCGTCTCCGCCACCTAAAACCAAAACATTTTCTATTTTACCTTCTAATGACATAACTGGGTGCACTAAAGCTTCATGGTATCGATATTCGTCACGAGAAGAAAATTGAAGATGTCCATCAATAAATAAGCGATAGTCACGAGTACTATTCGACCGAGTTAATGTTAGTTTTTGATAAGGTGTTTGTTTTTGATAAATGACCTGATCAAAATATAAATGATTTTCTGCAAAACTTGTTAACCGAGTGCCGGCAACCATAAAAACAACTAACATGATAAAAATAGATAATGCAATCGACATCAATAGTTTGGTATTTTTAAGTGTCTTACGAAAGAAATAAATATTAACAATAGCAGTAAATATATTAGCTAACCCAATAGCAAATGACGAACGAATTAAACCTAAATGTGGTAACAATAATAGCGGAAAACTAACAGAACCAATTAATGCTCCCAAATAGTCCAGTGACATTACATTCGCTATCGACTCACGGGTG
This sequence comes from Aliikangiella litoralis, assembly GCF_052495765.1. The sequence continues at coordinate 5,706,387 of NZ_CP199292.1, forward strand.
CTTCTACGATAAGAAAGTATGGTTGTTAAGATAGGAATTTCCATACCAACTAACGCACCAATAATAATAATCAAACTGTACATTACCCAGGTATAAATAGCATTAGCCATTGGAAATACGATAAATAACAATAAACTACAAGCACCACCAATGAGTGAAATAACAACTTCAATCACTATAAAGTTATTAAGTAAATTTTTACCAAGTAATTTAGATAAATAACTACCAATTCCCATGGCAAACATAAAAGTGCCTATGGTTAAAGAAAATTGATAAACACTATTACCAAGTAAATAAGATGAAACCGTGCCAATAATTAACTCATAAGCAATACCACATAAAGCAACAATTAAAATAGAAATTAATAAAACATTACTTTGCCACGCATTCACATTAAGGTAATCAGCTTGTGGATGAGTAATATCACCTGCTTGAGTTCTAGGTTGGTGTGTAGGTTCAGGGAGGTTACTAGACATAAACGACCATTTTTTGTAACAAAGAAAAGGCAAGCCAGCTCAGCTGGCTCTACCAATAGTAAAACTTATTTTCCTCGGGTATGACTACCTGAGCTTGATTTTGATCGAGCACTTGAGTACTGAGATTTAGACATTGCAGTTTTATTACTTAATGATTTAGGGTTAACGCCTGCAGCACGCTGACGACTTAATAAGTGGCCAATTAATAACCCAGCCATTAATCCAGTTCCACTGAAGCTGTGATCACGTACATAACCATTAGTATCACTGGCAATTAAACGCTGTTTTTCACTATCAATCTCAACTTTAAATAAATCTTTTTCACCTGAATCTTTTTGCTGATTATCATTTTTATCATAATAACCACTAAAAGAGCCATCAGAATTAGCCACAACGCCAACAGGGCCCGTATGAACTTTAGGGTTAGCCGCACGCATGTTTGTCTGTAATTCTGTCGCAAATTCGCCTACAGCCTTATCGTCTTTAGTAACTCCTTTTTGCTCAAATTGGTACAATGTATCAGCAGTCACATCCAACACACGATCTAAATCAGCATTAGGAACACTCTCCGAACAAGCAGCTAATAACAGGCTACCAGTAACCACAGTACTGGCTAATAACGCTCTTAATTTCATCTATTACTTCCTCCCAGATAGTCAATTATCATTAATTTTACATTCGTTTTATTTCACAAATTGATATTGATAATGTACTTCATCAATACCGTCTTCATAATAATCTTTTAAATTACCAATAATTTCAAAACCAGCATTAAGCAGAATATTATTGACTTTTATATATGTTGCAGGAAAGCTTAATACCACTCTATGAGCCCCGTCGTCATATGCAGCATCTAGTCCAATTTGAATTTCAGAAACACCAAAGCTGCCTTTCCACCATTTAGCCGATTCCCAAGAAAAACTATAACTATATTCTGTTTCCGAAATCTTATACATACCTGTAAATTTCAATGCCGGTTTTTCTTCTTTTATTTGAGGCCGCTCTTCTTCAGGCTTAAGACGCAAACCTAAAATACACATTGACTCATCCTTGTCATAATAATTTTCAAGTTTGAGTTCTTCCATAAATCCAAACTTTTTATACAAGCTCATGGCTGCGGCATAAGTTCCAATACCTTCCTCATCAACATAATCACTAACTTTAATAAATACTTTGCGAGCTTCTCTCAACTTTAATTGCTCTAAAATGTATTCCATTAGTGAGTTGCCATAGCCTTTGCCACAATAATCTTTATGTAGATAAGTCCATGATAAATAAAAAGTATGATCACAATCCGGCTGCTGGTGAAAACCAGTTACCCCAATAACTTCTATTTCATCTAGGAGTGCAACAAAATGGTTTTCAAACTGAACCACTTCAAGTGATTCATGAATTGCCTCGGCATCATCCTCATCATGTGTTTCAACCAATTGAATGATTTTTGCCAAATCACGTGAATTTGCTTCACGAAAACTAATTTGCCCCATAGAAATATAACCCTAAATGACTTAATAATTAGTGATTAACTACGCTGATACACCTATTTTTGATGAATTAAGCTTAATAAATAGAACAGACACAATTCCTCCCCATAACAGTCCGGAAAAATGTGCCGCGTTCGAATATACCCCAAAGTGTCCAGTGGCGACAACTATTAAAAACAATAAATAAATGCCAATAAAATACCATTGAATAAAAAATATGCCCTGAGGCCTTAAAATCTGGTAACCAGCCAAAAAGCCAAATAAAGCAGCAACAACACCTGACATCCCGCCAAATAGCATATCTGACCATAACCATTGAAAGCAATTAGAGATAATAGCACTAGAAACAAATAAAACGAGTAACCAGGCCGGACTAACACTACCTATTATTCTCCCAAGATACCACCATAGTAATAAATTGCTGATTAAATGCCATTCTGTAAAATGAATAAATGATGGTGTAACCAATTGCCAATAAGAATAATCTTGGACGACTTGTTCCCAAGAGGATGACAAATATAAATTTGTAATATATTGATCTCCACTAATAAAAAATAGCCAATAAATAGCCCCACAAATAATAATGGTGCTAAAAATAAGTAAATTCGATAAAAAAAGCTTTTGGGAAATCAAATTAAATGAATTAATAGGTTGTAAAATTGTCACTCATTTAAGCAGTTACTAACACCTACTTAAATGCCGCGTTAATTCTTTGTACAAAAATATCCGCTTTTTCAAAACCAATCGCTCTTAACCGTTTATCTTCATTTCCTTCACGGTTAAAAAATAAAATGCTGGGTAATCCTCTAACACCATAATGAGCCATTAAAGCTTTGTCTTCCTTATCATTGGCGGTCACATCGGCCTGGATCAAAATACTATTCGCTAAAGCTTTCTGAACAGCCGGATCAGGGAAAGTGTAATCAGCAAACTCATAACAAGCGGTACAGCTTTCAGCAAAAAAATCAAACATCACTGTCTTTCCTTGAGCTTTTGCTTCCTTTAATTTAGCTTCCACATCAGTAATAGTTTTAACTTTTTCAAACCCATCGTGCAGACTGGTTGTACTTTGATGGTTACCATCGGAAGAAATAGACACTTGGACAATATTCGCCAGAGGTGAAAGCAGGCGGGTATTACCTAACGAAGCGCCAATTAACAATATAATTCCGTAAACCAATAGAATAAGCCCTACACCTTTCCATAGCTTTTGAAAATTATTTTCAACCACCGATAGTGCCCCCATATAAATGGAGGAAACAATAAAGAGTGCTGCCCACGCAACTAAATAAAGACCGCCTGGAATTAAATGCTTACTAATATAAAGCGCCATACCAAGCATAGCCACGCCAAATGCAGCTTTAACAGCATTCATCCAACCACCCGATTTAGGTAATAACTTGTTACCACCGACTCCAACAATTAATAAGGGAATGCCCATACCAACGGCTAATGAATACAGCGCAACACCACCAACAACAGAGTCTCCAGTCTGCGTAATATAAATTAAAATGCCTGCTAACGGCACTGTTACACAAGGCGATACTACAAGCGCGGAAATAAACCCCATAATACCTGCGCCAATGAAAGATCCCCCCTGTTGGTTATTCGAAAATTGATTAAGTCTGTTTTGCATACCCTGTGGTAACTGAAGTTCGTAAAAACCAAACATTGATAATGATAACAAAACAAAAATAATTGCGGCAGGAATGATAAAAATAGGTTCTTGTAAAGTGTTATTGCTAAAAGAGCTTCCTGCAGCAGCCACGGCGATTCCCATCAAAGCATAAGGTATTGCCATTGACTGGGTATAAGCGAGAGAAAGACCAAATGCCTTTGCTGTACTAATTTCTTTACCTTGACCGACAATAATGCTCGATAGAATAGGTACCATCGGCAGAACACAGGGAGTAAAAGCAAGCCCTATTCCTAGCACTAAAAAATAAACAACTATTTCAAATAAGCTTTTATCTGATAAAAAATTAACAACTCTTTCTTGCTCAGGTACAAAAGTTTCAGAATTTAAAGATTTTTTTTTTACTACAGCGTTACGCTTTTCTGAATCATCTTGTACAGATGAAACTTTTGATTCTACTTTTTGAGTTTGCTCACCTTTAGCTGTCACCTTATGAGAAAAAAGCTTTACTTCCTTTTCTTCGGGCGGATAACATAATCCAGCTTCAGCACAACCTTGAAACTCTATAATAAAGGTAAACTCATTCTGATGTGCAGCAAAAGGAATACTGATTTCAAGATGTTTATAATAAACTTCAACATTTCCCAAATACTCATCAATTTTTTTCTTTCCTGCCGGAATGTACGCATCACTTAATGTTGCACCTTTAGCTGAAAAAGCAAAGCGACTGCGGTACATATAATATTCATCTGCAATGACAAATCGAGCAATAATTTCGTTGTCAATCACTTCGGTACTTAGCTTAAATGCATCATCCACTTTTAAAAACTCAGATTTCTGAGCAAACAATTTAGAGAAATCATCCTCTTCAGCTTGTACACCTGAAATACAGCTTAATAGGCTAACACCAATAACAATGAGTAACTTTCGTAAGTTCATATTTAACCATTTCATTTGAGTAATTTCTTAGTTTTTAACAGATGGTACTGATTTTAATCTCGTTAGCTTAAAGTAAAATTAATCCAGTTCAAATAATCTGTAGAACCATCTTCAATATCAATAATCAGCATTTCTGGCACATCATATGGATGCAAGCTGAGTAGTTGTTCTCGTAACTGACTTAGTTTATCAGCTGTCGTCTTCATGATCACCACAAACTCACTCTCCTCAACAATTTCATCTTGCCAATGATACATTGAAGCAACAGGGCTACTAATATTGACGCAAGCCACTAACTTTTGTTGCAATAGAATACGGGAAATATTCTTTGCAACCTCATGATCATCGAATGATGTAAGACAAAGTTTAAACTGTCCAGCGACAATATCAGACATGAGATATTTTAACTAACTCTCCATTAAATGGCTTGATTGAATTTTATCACCACCTTGTTCTATAGCACTAGCAAGGGAAGTAAGTGCTGACTCAAACCATTTATGGGCATCCCAATCGGTCGAGAGAACGCCCAAACCAACACTAACAGTCATTTCCTTATCTTTGTGCTGTATATGAAATGGTAGTTCAGCAAACTGTAAACGAATATCATCCATAATTCCGACCCAATCAGACTTAGTTCCGGTTGACAAAATAATGCCTAACTGCCCAGTTTCAAGATGTCCAATAATATCAGTTTTACGTAATCGCTTCTTCAGCAACAAAGAGAGCTGTTGTATTGCAACATTAATGACTGAGAAATTAGCTTGCTTAATTAAATCTTCACATTGATCAAGCTGAATGACCGCCAAGGCCATTTGGCTTCCGCTACGTGACATACGGGCCGTTTCAACCGCAATATTTCTTTTAAACTCAGCACTGTATGGCAACCCAGTGTCAGGATTCACCCCAATCTGAGGGTTAAGATCACGATATCGGCGAGTGTAAAGCTCAACCATAAATTTAAGTTGTTCTTTATCAACAGGTTTTACAATAAAGGATGTACCTCCCGATAATAAAGCTTGTTTCTGCTTAACCAAACTTTCCTCTGCAGATAAGAAAATAATTGGTAAATAAGTAAATCTTGGCATTTGGCGAATAATTCGAGTCAGCTCAATACCAGTACAGCTAGGCATTTGCATATCCATTAAAATGGTTTCTGGCTCAAAGCCACGCAAGGCTTCTAATAAAACAGTGGGATCGTTAACAATCCTGACGTCAAAATGACCTTTTGCTAGTGCCTTATCATAATATTTCGCTTGTGCCTTTGAATCCTCCATAATCATCACCCTAAATGGAGTATCCGAATGCACGTCATATTGTCGCTCTATATGTTCTAATAGGGCAGAAAGCGACACGGGCTCGACCATAAATCCAGTTCCACCACTGCGCAAAGCTTTTAAACGCTCTTGCTGGGTGTCTTCATCAGCCGTAAAAATCAGTGGAATACGGCTGATTTCAATATCATCATCATTTAACTGTTCAGTGTTTTCTGCAAACTTTAAAGGCGCCACAATAACACAACCAATATTATCTATTGCAAATTGCCTAGCCTCAGCTAAAGTTGCCACAGTACGGGCGTCAACACCTAACGATTCAAACTGTCCCTGTAATGTTTGATAACGTTCACCGACCTGACTAACAAAAACGACTGAACTTTTATCTAAGTAAATTCCCTGCTCTATTAAAGATTGATCAACACTATCTTCATTATCCAGCTCTGCTTCAAGTACTTGCTTAGGCTTTTCTACAGGGGGCTTTTTCTTGGCAGACTCCTTTTCAGGTCTTACGCCTAATTCAAGTTTTTCTGAATGCTCTTGCAGTTTATTTGAAAGACGCTTTAATAAAGGCTTTTGGGTTTCTAAAGCATCATCACTTAAAGATAATTGTTTCAGTAACTGATTCAGCAACTTCGCGGTTGATTCATAGTCTTGAGCAATACATGACTCTCTGGTTTTGTTAACCTGTGAAAGCAACGCTTTAACCCGTAATGGCTCAATTTTTTGAGTCAGCATATCATTTAATAGCCGAGAAAATTGCCTAAGCTTAACGGGTGTTCTACGCAAAAATTGTTGGTTTACTTCGTTACTTATCTGACTTTCTGACATTAGGCTAAATACTTCATTGATATTATTAATTAATTTAACAATTATATTTAGAAAAAACACTATAATTGGTGAAAAGTGCCAACCCTGTCGACTAATTTATGGCGCACTCAATAATAATAGCATGCTTTTTTAAGTCAAAATTGCTTAAGTATCAGTACTTATCTTTCTCTGCTATTGAATTTTATTTACCCGACACCATATAGAGTAGCAATAAGGTATAATGACATACTTATACCATTACTTAATACATTACCCAAAAGGTATACTGTTGCAACTACTTTTACTCATTTTTATACTAATTCCCCTGATTGAAATAGGTGTATTCATTCAAGTTGGCGACATTATAGGACTAACTTCCACGCTAATTATTGTATTTGTCACGGCAATTATTGGTATCAACCTGCTCAAACAACAAGGCTTAAAAACCTGGTTTGAGATACAAAAAAAAATGAATAGCGGCCAAATTCCAGCTAAAGAACTCGCTTCAGCAGCCCAAATTTTATTTGCAGGGGGTCTACTATTAACTCCAGGTTTTGTTACAGATATAGTTGGCTTTACATTAATGATACCCAATGTTCGATTGTTAATAGCAACATTTTTATTTCAACGATGGACAAATAAGGTATCAATTCATACCTATCAGACACACCAACGTGATTCTTTTAATGATTCAACCTCCTCCCCAACTAACGCAGCCGATATTCCACCTAAAAGAACTATCGAAGGCGAGTATGAAGATCACTCTAATAAACCTTAATTAACAGCTTATTAACAAAGGACTATAGTTCAAGCAAAACTCCTTTTAATTGCTATAATTTTAATTACCACAATCCATATTCTCTGCTTTTAATGCGAATAAATCTCAAGCTCATATTGATGCTTTCAATGTTTCTTGCTTGCTTTAAGGCACTGGCATCATATACGGTAAACCTCACTCAGATTGATACTGATCAAGGGCTCAATCAATCTGAGATTATTGGGCTTATGCAAGATCACGATGGCTACTTATGGATTAACTCTAGACAAGGCATCAACCGATATGATGGTTATCGCGTTACAACTATTCCGAGCCCAGACAATATCTTAACCAACAACTACATTGAATTAGTTTTTGAAGATTCATATGGTTTAATATGGTTAGGAGTAGCACCACAAAATAATTTTTATATCGATAAAAACCAAAATAAATTAGTCTCATTTAAGTTAACTGCTCCCAAAGGTTATAAACTCGAATACCCAATGCTCAACCGAGCAGCAGAAGATAGCCAAGGAAACTTATGGTTAGCAACCTATCGCGAGGTATTTTATTTTGATAGAGCTAAAAATAAGTTTCAATATGTTATGTCAATTAACGAGCTATACGAAAACTCAAACTATCAACACTCAATAAGAAATTTATTAATTGCTGATAATTATCTACTCATTGCTACATCAAATGAATTATATGCATTAGATGTCAATACACATAAAACACATAAGGTACGTCATACAAATTCAGCAACGGATGCACCAGATGTTAAAAATGTAAAATCATTATTAAAAACTCGCTCAGGAAAAATAATAGTTGGAGCTGTAACAGGATTATTTGAAATTGATCCAGTACAAATTGACGGACAAAAAGACAGCGAAGAGTATATTGGAAAACAGCTTATTGATGAACTTAATATATGGCAAATAATTGAAAAAAACAACTTCTTATGGTTAGCTACTAACAAAGGACTTTATAAATACTACAATGATGCCCGCCTAGAATTTATCTTTAAATATTCAGATACCAAATTTAAAACAAGTGATGACAATATCATCGCTATGATTGAAGATAGAGAAGGTAACCTGTGGTTTGGCTCACGCTCAGATGGAATATTTAAATGGCATCCTAATGAATCAATTGAAGCTCATTATTGGACAGGTAGCCCCGTAGATTCTCAAATTAGTGATGATCAAATACTGTCTTCAGAAAAAGCACCAGACAATACAATTTGGATTGGAACAAAAAATGGACTTAATCATTATGATCCATCAACGAAAAAAATAAAACAATACCTTGTTAATCCAGATAAAAAAGCCGTCTATAGCGAAAGTACAATTTATAGCATTGCTTATAATCAAGGTAACTTATGGTTAAATACCGAATTTGGATTAAGAGTATTTGATACAAATTTAAACACCGAGAATAAAAAGCTATTTTCTGAAGAGTTAAGAAAACTTTTTGCAACCCCCATTTACTCTATCCACTTTTTTGATCAAAAAAACTTAGCTTTATTTAATAAAGACGGCATGTATATTTATAATATTGAAAGTCGAAAGTTAAACCTTGTTGAGTCAAGCAAAACTAACCAAGATATAAAAAAAGAAATTTTCTATATTTTTTCAACTGCAACTGGCGAAAGAGATAGCTATTATATTTCGGGAGTTGAACGTTTAGTCAAATATTCTCATCAAACAGGCTTAATTACTAATTTTCATCAACTCCCTCCCAGCAGCAACTTACGTACATCTCCCGCCGATGTTTATCGTGACGGTGACAAATTATGGATTACTTACTCAAACTATGGCATTTATATTTTAGATGCCAATACTGGCGAAGAAATCAAGTTCATTAGCGAAAAGGAACTAGGCACCAATACATTAATGGATATTTTTCCCGACAAATTTGGCAACTTGTGGTTTACATCAAATAAAGGTTTGCTGAGAATGAATATGCAAACTTACCAATCACGTTTATTTGATAGTAAAGAAGGTTTTGCTACAAGCGAATTTATGGGAGCTACTAAACTACCGCTTGATGATCACAAAGTTATACTTGGTAGCGTTAAAGGATTTGTAAAATTTTCGCCTAATGAATTAACCAATAAGCTCAAAAGAAATATATCATCACATATAACGGGGCTCTCATTGTTAACTCGAAAAATTGACTACCAGTTTAGAGGTTATGATAATTATCAGCTTGAATTAAATCATGATGATTTTGGTGTAAAAATAGAGTTTTCAGCGTTATTATTTGATCGCCCTAAACAAGTCAAATATCAATACTGGGTTGATGGAGTATCGGCCATTGAACCAACTATATTAAATAAAAGCGAATTATTTTTAGCCTCTTTCAAATCTGGAAAAAGTACTTTAAACATTAGTGCTATTGATTATGAAACAGGAAAAAAATCGCCTCCTACCAAAATCACAATTATTACAAACCCAGCCCCTTGGTTATCAATTCAAGCTTATACTAGCTACATATTAGTCAGCATTTTATTGATATCATTTTACTATCACCGTTTTCGTCAAAGAGAAAAAGCAAAAGCACTTGCCCATCAAAAATTACAACATAGTGAAGAAAGACTAAACTTAGCCCTAAAAGGAAGCAATAGTGGCTTGTGGGATTGGCATGCAGAAAACAATACGATTTATGAACCAAGAATTTCTCATAGCCAAAACAACGGAAATGGAATGATTCCATTCGAGCAGCGACTGGAGGCCATTCATCCTGAAGACAGAGAAAACTTTAAAAATGCTTGGGATAAATTTCTTGCTCAAGGAAAATTAGTATTCAATCATGTTTACCGTATGAAAGATCAATCTGAGCATTGGATTTGGTACAGAGACATGGCAACTGTTTCTAAAAGAAACCAGAAAAATAGAGCAAGTAGGGTTACAGGTACTTATACCAACATCACCAAAAGAAAAAGAGATAGAGATCGTATGCGGCTTTATTCTAAAGCATTCGAAAATACTCGCGATATAGTTTTTGTATTAGATGATTATAAAAATGTTATAGCAGCAAACCAATCATTTTACAAAAAAACAAAAAGAGAAGTTGATGAAATTATTGGCCATAAAATTGATTTTATTGTCGATAATAATGGTAACAACCAAATAATAGAAAAAATATTTAAAAATATAGAAACAGGTAGCCACTGGGAAAGTGAAGGAAACTTATTGCAAGCCAAAAAAAAGCCTATTCCAATATTGATAAATGCAACCAGTTTTTCTATTGGTTTTAAACAAGAGAATTATGTTTTTGCATTAACAGATATCAGCAATCAAAAATCAGCCGAAGCAGAATTGCGCAAGCTCGCCAATTATGATTCATTAACAGGTTTACCAAATCGTACTTTACTACTAGATAGAATTAAACATGCCATCGATCATTGTCGAAGACGCAGTGAAACGATTGCAATATTTTTTATAGATCTCGATCGCTTTAAGCGTATTAACGATACTTTAGGTCATGATGTTGGTGATTTACTATTATCCAAAGTAGCTAAAATACTAATTGATTCTGTTAGAGAAGATGACACTGTTGCAAGAATCGGTGGAGATGAGTTTGTTGTTATGCTTGAAGACATAGATGGGTTAAGTGCTATCAGCCGAATTGCACTAGGGATTATCGAAAAAATGAAAAACCCCATTAAACTTCATGAAAATCAAATTGCTATATCTCCCAGTATTGGTATTGCAATATATCCCAATAATGGCTTTGATCCTGAACAACTATTAAAACATGCAGACATAGCAATGTACCATGCAAAAAAAGCTGGACGTAATAATTTTCAATATTACGAAAGCTCTATGAATAAAACGGCTCACAATCGACTTTTATTAGAAAATAAATTACGTAGAGGCCTAGATAATAATGAATTCTATCTGGTTTATCAGCCGCAATATGATATAACAACAGGCCAGTTGATAGGTATGGAAGGGCTGGCACGTTGGAAAACAATTGATAATGAAATTATTACCCCATCAGAGTTTATTCCTTTAGCTGAAGATTTAGGTCTAATTATTACCATGTCAGAAAAACTGTTAACTCAAGCGATATCAAACCTCTCACAATGGCATGAAAAAGGAATAAGCGTTGCCCTTGCTTTTAATTTATCTGCTCGCCACTTACACCATTATGATCTTATTGAGTTTTTGGATCAACTATTAATTAAGTACCCAATTAAGCCCGAATTACTTGAATTTGAACTGACAGAAAGTGTTTTAATGGAAGATACCTCTCGAGCTCAAATGTTATTTGATAAGCTGGCAGAAAGAGGAATTGAACTGGCTCTTGATGACTTTGGCACAGGTTATTCTTCTTTAAGATACTTAAGTCAACTACCTATTAAAAAATTAAAAATTGATCGAAGTTTTGTCTCAAAAATTGGTGAAAGCAAAGATGATGAAGCAATAATTCACACCATTATTTCTCTAGCTAAATCGCTTAAACTCAAAACAGTTGCAGAGGGTATTGAAACTAAAGAACAACTGGATTTTTTAAAAGCCGCAGGCGCTAGAGATGCACAAGGCTATTATTTTTCAAAACCATTAGCATTATCAGAAATAGAAATACTACTTTGCCAAGGTGTTTTTCAAAATTAATCTTCCAAGGGAGCGAGTAAAGCCTGCCAGTTAGTTTCATTAAACAAATGACTTGAAGCTTGTTGTCGGTACAAATCTTCAGCTAACTCAGATTTTTTTTGTTGCATTAAGTGAATTCTTTCTTCAACAGTTCCTCGACTAATCAGCTTATAAACAAATACAGGTTTGTTTTGACCAATACGATGAGCTCTATCGCTAGCCTGATTTTCAGCGGCAGGATTCCACCAAGGATCAACATGAATAACAGTATCTGCTTGAGTTAAATTAAGCCCAGCACCGCCAGCTTTCAAACTAATTAAAAAAATGGGAACTTTTCCTGCCTGAAATTTTTTAACTAACTCATCTCTATTTTGAGTTTTACCTGTAAGTGTAATGAATGGTATACCTAAAAAATCAAGTAGTTCTGACACTTTGTCTAACATACTTGTAAAAGAAGAAAAAATTAGTATTTTTTGTTGATTTTCGACCATTTCAGGTACTTTAATGCTTAACCATTTCAATTTAGCAGATTTTTCCCAATGCTTATTTTCTTTTCCAATTTTAGCTAAAGCAGGGTGACAACAAATTTGACGTAAACGCAGTAAAGCTTGACTGATTAAAATTTTATTTCTACCTAATCCTGAACTTGCTAATGCCGTTTGCACTTCTTCTAACAAACTAATGCGCACAGCTTCATATAAATCTGTTTGCGTTTCAGATAATTCAACATACTCATTAATCATTGTTTTTTCAGGTAAATCTGAAGCTACTTTACTCTTTGTTCTACGCAACATAAAAGGAGCAATTCTTTCAGCTAAAACTTTTTGTCGACTGAGATCATTTTCTTTTTCTATTGGCCACCGAAATAAACGTTTAAATTGGTTTTCATTACCAAGAAAGTCCGGCATTAAAAAATGAAATAACGACCAAAGCTCACCTAAATGATTCTCTAAAGGCGTACCAGTAAGGCACAGCCGATATTGAGCTTTCATAGCATAGGCAACTTTGCTGATCTTACTTCTTGCATTTTTAATTGTTTGAGCTTCATCCAAAATCAAATAATACAAATCTAACTGATTGAGTTTTTCAAAATCCCTTAGTAACACGCCGTAACTGGTAATAATAATATCAGCATCACTCAACTGCTCAACTTTAGACTTTCGTTGACCACCAGCCCATTCAAGTACATTTAATTCAGGTGTAAAACGCTTACTTTCAGCAGCCCAGTTTCCTAACAAACTCGTTGGCGCAACAATTAAAATAGGAGAATCAAGTCGATTTTCATTTTTTTCGACTTGAATATGAGTCAATGTCTGTAGTGTTTTACCCAACCCCATGTCATCAGCTAATATACCTGAAAAATTTTCTCGACGTAATAATTGCAACCAGCTAACACCTTCCTTTTGATAATCACGTAAAATCGCATTAATATTTTGAGGAACAGCAATTAATTCAGGTTGAGTTAATTGTTCAAGGCGTTTTACTTTTTTCTCTAACCACTCTGCATTTTTCCACTCAGTCACTTGTCCCAATGCTTTTTCTAAAACTAAAATTTGAGAATATTGATAAGTGGGCATTCGCAAATGATAATTAGCTGATAAAGACTTATTTTCAGATAACTCAATTAAATTATTTACAATATTTTTTAATCTTTCTGCCGCAACTCTTATTCGACTGCCGTTATCTAAAGTAATAATATATTCTTGCTCAAGTTCATTAACATTCCACTGTTCTTTTTCTAATAGATGTACAATATAAGGCAAAATATTAATGGCTTTACCATCAACTTTAACGCCAACCTCTAAGTCAAACCAGTTTTGTTGTACATTCTCGTCACTGGCAGTTACCAAACTATACCAATCGTCTACCTTTTTTTGGTTTAATAAAAAATTATCATCAAATACAACCTTCCAGCCTTCACAATGAAGCCCTCTAAATAAAATAATCCAATGTGAAAAATCACCTTCTAAGTAGCGATCACTAATATCAAACTTTTGACTAATTGGTGGCTCAAAAAAACTACCCACACCAGGAAAACCATCTAGCAAATGTAACAATGAACAAATTTTTTCTAGTACCTGGTGATTTTTTTCAGGTTCTTTGAAAATACTTGAATCCATCAGTGATTGTAAACTAATCACAGACTCACCCACTTGAAAGCTAATCTTTGCAAAATTAATTTGCACACTGTGCTTGGCACTTGCCAAAGCATAACTCCAAGGCAAATGAACTTGATCACTAGAAATAACCAAACGAGGTATAATCCCCATAACATCACCTAATTCATCAAGGTTAACATCAACAGCTACCGTATTTTCTTGATGTAATATTTGGCTTTTAGTTCGATTTAAACTTAAGTTCTCACTGATGAGTAAATCAGAATCTTCTGACTGTATTGACCTTTGCCATACTAATGGAAGCCGATGGCAACTTCGCCAAAAGCAACGTCCTGATACCACAATGTTTTTCAATAATGAAAAACATTGTGGAAAAACAAGCTTCACACCATAACTGTGCATTTTGCTTTCGGGACATTCTGATACCAATACTCTCATCTGTTCAAATATTTCTTGATCAGTCAAACTGACAAATTTAGGCAGCTTTCCCTTATTCATTGATGACCATTCCAACTCAGCTTTTCTTTGATAATTATTTTGCTGTGTCAAATAAGCTTTATGTACAGTTATACTGAACTGATTATCTTCATTATCCAAAAGATAAATAACGCGGTGGCGAGCCATATTAGGGAAAGGATTGTAAGTTTGCCTTTTAAGCCAACTTTGAAAATAAGCATGCTCTGTAGCAAATGTTTCCACAGATTTTACCGGTGGGGGAAGCCTTTCTAGTCTAACCTTAGTTTCTATAGCTAATGCCGCCACATGTTTACAAGCTGCATCTTGATTATAATCTGCACAATTACAATTAGCCGTTTGGTTGACATCTTTTAACGGCCAAATTAAATCGGTTTTAATTGGCTTACCATTCTCAAAAAAGATCCCCTTTACCACAGATTCTTCTTGCTGAAACTGCCAATCCATTAGCATCTCATCAAATAACGCATTAATCCCCAAATACAACGTAGCCTGCATAAAATGCTGGCTTAAATGATCAACAGGACCTTTATATATGAGTGGTTTAGTAAGCAAGAAAGTATCCGATGTAGATAAAATACAATTTAAACATAACAGTCAATCTTAGCAAGATTGGCAAATGAGAGATAGCCAATAATAAATACTTTAAACAACCTCTTTAAATTAATTTAAGCTAACAAATTAGCTTTATCTAATATTTAGTTCAAAATAACGCTTATTCTCCATAAAAAACTGAACAAATCTCCTTAAACGATTAAAAATGTTTGCGGTTACCGTTTATTCAATAAAAAGTAAAAAAAAATGAAAAATTAGCACTCTACGGGGTTGAGTGCTAAAAATTAGTCCCCATATTATCGGTCGGATAAATTTACAATTAATATTGATTCATTCATTTAGGAGAACAATCAATGAGCATACGTCCTTTACATGACCGCGTATTAGTTAGACGCTTAGAAGATGAAACAACAACTGCTGGTGGCATCGTTATCCCAGATAATGCGAAAGAAAAGCCCAGCCGTGGAGAGGTTCTTGCTGTTGGTAATGGTAAACACTTAGACAATGGCGACATTCGTTCATTAGACGTAAAAGCAGGCGATAAAGTCTTATTTGGCAAATACGCTGGTAACGAAGTTAAAGTTGACGGTGAAGAACTACTTGTGATGCGCGAAGACGACATCATGGGCATTATCGAATAAGTAATTACTTACATTAAGAATTCAGAATTTATTTAGAGGATACAAATAATGGCTAAAGACGTAAGATTCGGAGATGACGCTCGCTCACAAATGGTAGCAGGCGTAAACATCTTAGCAAATGCAGTAAAAGTAACTTTAGGACCTAAAGGTCGTAACGTTGTTTTAGACAAGTCATTCGGTGCACCAACCGTTACTAAAGACGGTGTTTCTGTAGCTAAAGAAATCGAATTAGAAAACAAATTCGAAAACATGGGCGCTCAAATGGTTAAAGAAGTTGCTTCACAAACTTCTGACGTGGCTGGTGACGGTACAACAACTGCAACAGTTCTTTCTCAATCAATCCTTAATGAAGGTTTAAAATCAGTTGCTGCGGGTATGAATCCAATGGATCTTAAGCGTGGTATCGACCAAGCTGTAAAAGCGATTGTTAGTGAACTAAAGGCAATCTCTGTTCCTTGTGAAGACAACAAAGCGATTGCTCAAGTAGGTACTATTTCAGCTAACTCTGATTTAGATGTTGGTGAAATCATTGCAACAGCAATGGATAAAGTCGGTAAAGAAGGTGTTATTACAGTTGAAGAAGGTTCTGGTTTAGAAAATGAACTTGACGTTGTTGAAGGCATGCAGTTTGACCGCGGTTACCTTTCTCCTTATTTCATCAATAACCAAGACAGCATGTCAGTTGAATTAGAGTCACCTTACATTCTTGTTGTGGATAAAAAAATCTCTAACATTCGTGATTTACTCCCAGTACTAGAAGCAGTTGCTAAAGCAAGCAAGCCTTTACTAATTATTGCTGAAGATGTTGAAGGTGAAGCATTGGCAACATTGGTGGTTAACAACATGCGTGGTATTGTTAAAGTTGCTGCGGTTAAAGCACCTGGTTTTGGTGATCGTCGTAAAGCGATGCTAGAAGATATTGCTATCTTAACTGGTGCAACGGTTATTTCTGAAGAAGTTGGCCTAAACCTAGAAGGCGCTACTCTTGACGACTTAGGTACAGCGAAAAAAGTTTCTATCACTAAAGAAAATACAACCGTAATTGATGGCGCAGGCGATACTTCAACAATTGAAGGCCGTGTTGAGCAAATCCGTCGTCAAATCGAAGAAACTTCTTCTGATTATGACCGTGAAAAACTTCAAGAGCGTGTTGCTAAATTAGCTGGCGGTGTGGCAGTGATTAAAGTGGGTGCAGCGACTGAAGTTGAAATGAAAGAAAAGAAAGCACGTGTTGAAGATGCACTTCATGCAACTCGTGCAGCTGTTGAAGAAGGTGTTGTACCAGGTGGTGGTGTTGCACTAGTTCGCGCAGCAGCAAAAGTTGGTACATTAGAAGGTGCTAACGACGATCAAACAGCTGGTATTCATATCTTATTGCGTGCGATTAGCTCACCACTTCGTCAAATCGTTAACAACGCAGGTGAAGAAGCTTCTGTTGTTCTTAACAATGTTGTTAATGGCGAAGGTAACTACGGTTACAACGCGGCTAACGGTGAATATGGCGATATGATTGAAATGGGTATTCTTGACCCAACTAAAGTAACCCGCAGCGCATTACAACATGCAGCTTCTGTGTCTGGTCTTATGATCACAACTGAAGCAATGGTTGCTGATTTACCAAAAGAAGAAGATGCTGGTGCTGGTATGGGTGGCATGGGCGGTATGGGTGGAATGGGCGGTATGCCTGGAATGATGTAATCATTCATCTCCCAAACAGCAAGTTTAAAAAGGCGTTCATTTGAACGCCTTTTTTATTTCTCAATGTTCATTTTTAAGCAGAACAATATTCACTACTTCCTCATTTATTAAAAATAATGAGCTTAGCTTGTTTCAATGAAACAAATTTGAGAATATTACTTTCAATCCCCGCTTTAGCGATCGGAATTAGAATGTTAGGTAAGAAAAGCAAGCTTGTAATATTTTTTTTGATGGTTATCTCGATAATTACATTTATTAGCATTTTGGGAGAAAATCATCGAATAGAAGGCATAGTTACAAATTACTTTAACCAATTAAAAAATGGAAACTACTTAGTTAACTGTAAGCACCACAATAATCATGCAGCTACTACAAATGATGTAGAGCAATGTATGGATCAAAACTTTTTAATTGAGTTAAGCTTATTAAAACATTATCAATTATTAGATAATAACGACTATATAGTTTATATCAAACCTGATCTTTTTTGGATTCCTTATATCACTCAATCCAAAATAAACGTTGATATACAGCTATTCAATAAAACTCAAGAAGACTCTATTTTATTCAGTAGTAAAAAATTAGATAACCCTGTTAAAAAAGCGTTTGAAATAGAAAGAGTTAATGGGGTTTGGAAAATTTCTGGTGTTCAATTTAATGATAAAAAGTGGCACCAAACTTATAACGAATTAAAAGAAAATATCACATTAAATCAATATATTGAAAGAAGAGGTGAACAACTGGCATTAAAAGAAATTTTGATCCAGAAGAACTCATCGGCAATAGATAAAAAATTATTAAGATTTAGCTTGTATAAGCTAAATACTTTCTTAAAGTAATCAAAAACAAAATATCGGATTTACCCAACTTCAAATTACATAACTGCTAACACATTCTTTCTCTATCACTTAGAATCATTCACTTTCCATACCGGAAAGTTATTACTTGCCAATATGGAAAGTGTAGTTTATATTAGTTTCCATATTGGAAAGTGATGTAGGCGGTAACAATGAGTAATCATGAAAAACCCATTTCGGTGGCAGAAGCTCAATCGACACTCGAATCTTTGGCCAAAATAGAACAAGAAACGAATACAGTTCTTAGAGCACCATTATGGCTTAACTTCATCATTGCCTGTTCATATGGCATGATGACTTTTTCTTGGGCATCTACCCGGCACGATAATCTTTGGATGTTAGGGCTAATTATTTCAACCATTGTATTTTTGCTGGCCATTGCATTTTACTTATATAACAGCCGTCTTTTAGGTGTTAAACCTAAATTATTGCCAAAAAGTAAATCTGAATTTAAGTTCCATTTGTTTGCTGGGTTATTTTTCGGTTTAGTCTTCGCTTTAACCAGAGTGCTTTCAACTAATGATATCTGGTGGGCATCTTATGTTGGCGGAGCTATTAACGCTTTGGTACTTGCATACTCATTACATCATTACCCCTCTGGTGACTTTAAAAGGAACACAAGCCGACATGAGTAATGCTAAGTTTAACACTTTAATTCATGCCCAAAACCGCTTGCAAATTTGTGCAATATTAGCTGCAACAGCAGAGATAGAATTTAAAGTATTACGTGAAAAGCTAGATGTTAGTGACTCCGTGCTTTCAAAACATCTAAAGTCATTGGAAGATGCTGATTATGTTATTTTGACCAAACGAACCGATATGGGACGTCAGCGCACTTGGCTATCACTATCAGCCGATGGACGTAAAGCTTATAACAACCATTTGAAAGCACTACAAGAAATTGTTGGTCAGGTGTAATAATGTTTACAGGAAAAATAAAATGGATGACTCTAATAAAAAACCTCGCTTTGTATTCATTGATTTAATTATCTACATATCAGTCATGTTTTTGATCAGGGAGATCTATTTTTCACAATTCAACTTTATCACCAATGGGCTTTTTTGGTCTTTTTCGACTTTACTGGTTGCCACTATCTTGATGCGTCTGAGAAACGTTTCTTGGCAAGAAATTGGTTTATTCAAACCAACCAATTATAAAAAATCTTTGTTGGCAACAGCCTTTATTTTTGCGTTTACCCTTCTTTCTATTATTATTTTTCAAATACTGAAAGACATATTAGGTTTGCAAATTACAGCCGACACATCCAATGAAAGCGCCGCCTCTAAATTTGGTGATCTTGCCGGTAACTGGCTGTTATTTTTTAGCATTATTCCATTTATCTGGTTACAGTCAATGTTAGAAGAAGTACTTGATCGTGGATTTTTAATCAATTGGTTTGAAAAAGCACTGTCAAGTACCTGGTTGGCCACTGCCATTGCCGTTATCGCCCAAGCGGTTATTTTTAGTTTTAGACATTCATACGACTTATCAGAAAGATCTATCACAGTCGGATTAATTGGCCTTGCTATGGGAATTGGTTATGTTTGTTTTGGAAGAAATTTATGGCCTTTAATTTTTGTGCATTGCGTACTTAATACCATATCTATGTTAGATAGAGTTTAAAAATTAGATACTTTTTTACCGGGTTATTCAACCCGGCTTTCGTTAATAATTTGCCCAAACTGTTTTAATTTTCCTTTTAGCTCAGCCGCAATATTATCTTTTGATGTTGGATATTTTTGCTGAAACACATCAACTGAAAAACTTGCTTTTAAACTGTCATTAATCAGTTGCTCCATCAAGTTGTAACTGAGTGAAAGCGAATAAACTAAGTTGTGTTGCTCATGACTAGTTGGGTGTTTGAGTAGTGAGCATAAAAACTGGGCGGTAATATCCATCACTTGACTTGCTTCCAGTAAAACATTTTCAACTGACTGTTGTTTGAAGAGTATTTTCTTGCTCATTAGTAACGCCCTCGGTTGGGTGAACGAACAACAAGCGGTTGCTTTCCGTTTTGTACCGCTTCTAAAAACTGATTCACATAATCGATAAAATCATATTGAATGAGTGGTGTGTTAAACAACATATCAGTGTTGTATTGGTAGTTGAGAATATCAATTCCCATTTGATTGAGTTGTAAATTAAAACGTTTTTCCATTTGAAAAAAATTACAACATAAAGAAAACAGTTGGTACTGTTGTTGAGTATTTTTAAAGTGAGGTAAATAAATACCAAGTAGTTCACCAGAAAGTCCGAGTAAGTTTCTTGTCTCTTTGAATAATTGTTTGGTTTGTTTTTGATTCAATGGATTGTTGGGTGGTAATAACATCTTTTAAATTCCTTTTGTGTTTCTTTTGCTAACAGTTTTAAGTTGTGATTTAAAAAACTGGTCATACGGCTTATGAACCAATAAAAGCCATAGGTTCAACTGACCAGAAAGAGAAGACTCTTTTTTTGCATTCGATATCATTCATTGGGTCCCATTAACCATGCACTTACCCAGCTTCTCAAACTGGGTTATGACGAATTGTTTAAGCTTGCTGGTGGCTTTTTTAGGCACAGCAATGCTTAATTTGAATATCTCAAATATCAAACAATCTGTCTGAAACAGGTTAAAACGGGATTAGATAATGATTTTTTTCTTTAAGAAACAAAAAGTTAAATGCAAGGCATGGAGATTAGTGATAATTGTATGACACCTAAGGTGTTTGAAAAACTGGGCTCGCGCTGTTAGCGACAAAGCTTTATAATAAAGATAAGTCATGGTTACTCCCAAGAGTGACTGTGGCCTAGCTCTGGGTGGTAGGTGGTACTACTGCCCGGGGCGTCTTAACGGCCAACTAACTTTTAAGTTAATGGTTTTAGTTTGCAACTGACAAATCGTTCAAACTTTATTTTCTCATCACCTGTTTTTACAAACAGAAAAAAATGCCATTCAAACATTTCAGTTCTTGCAAAATGACCGACTAAACAACAGTCGATTGCAGGAGAAATACTATCATAAAAAAGCAGTAAAAGCCTAAGAAAAAATAGGAAAAAACAACGTTAATATTTTGGATATTAGCGCGTAGTTTTTTATGCGTTTTTGAAAAGTTTGATCTGCTAGTAGATAGAGAAAACGGATGTTTATTTAAAACAATAAAAACATAAATTTTATTCCTAATATCGAAAACCTATTAACTCACTAAAATGTGAAATAATTTGAATTATCTAAAAAATTATGTTTGCTTTAATAACCTACCTTAAAATTATTTGTTAACATTGACTTGTTTTTATCCTGTTCAATGACTAGCCAATAGGTGACAATGCATGTAAATCAACTCTATTTTAAAGGAGTAAAGTATGTCTAATTCACTACAAGAAAATAAAGTTGAAAAGCTACAGAAAAAAGCAGCGCTATGTCTTTCAAAAAAAGTTGATATTCCATCATCACCTTTATGGAATATGGGGATGGCTGCAAAATTTAATTCATCAAAAGACTTTAAAAAAATACAAGAAGCTTCAGATTATTTAGCATGCAAGGCAAGAGCCAAACTTAATTTTAGTGAAGATGATAAAGAATTCTTGAAAGAGTTATATGAAGCGTTTTGGTGGGGCGGTCAATGGAAAGGTTATAAAGAAGCCGCTCAGCTTGCCAATCATTATGTGAATGGAAATGGAAAAAACTTTATGATTAGCTCTGAAGTCTATGAGCAGTCTCTAATTGTTCAAGCTACTATGTCAGCGATGAAACTATTTATTTCGGAACTCAAGTCGAAAAAATACAACTATTCTCATATAAAATGCAACAACCCAATGTTTAGAGCAAAACCTTATGCTAAAAAACTGACTAAAATGAACTACTTAACAGAGGGAAAAATGAAGCACGATGGCGTATTAGAAGCCGCTCAAAATGATACTCGTCTCCATAGAGCTGATGGGCATTTTTACTTGGAAGCTTACACCGTTAATTTGAAAACAGGCAAAAACAAAACAACTTGGTGTGTCAATAGCATTTATGATTTTGATCCTTTCGAAAAGAAAAACTATTATTCTGAAATACCGCTTGGGAAATTCACTTTGCTACTTTATGATGGCCTTTCTGAATATATGACAAAGTTGGGTATTGCCAAAGTATTTAATTATAAAGCTCAATGGCTTGAGGTTTGGTAACATGTTTAAACTAATAAAAATCGTACTTTTGCTATTACTATGCACATCATGTGGACAAAGTAATACCGAGTGTCCGATTACGATAGATACGGTTTCTATCATTGATCAAAAACTTTATGAAGGAACTCACTATTACATGGTATTGCGAATTTCAGGTTGGCATGAAAAAACAGAAATAATAGAAGTGTATGATCAAAAGCCTCAATTTGACCGCTGTTCTGTTTCAATTACAAAACCTATTATTCATGATTCGCTAGATGCAAACTACATTAATTCTTTTTTAATTGATTTAGAAGCTAAGGAATTTATAGTTGAATATAAAGAATCGCCTTCAGATGAAAACCCACAAACTTTTTTTCGTTTAAAGTTTAAATAATTTTGTTATTGAGAAGCTTAATATTTATAACTCATTGATTTTGAAAAGGAATAAAAAGTGCACTTGTATTTAATTGCAGTTAATCTTATTAAATACGGAGTTGACATAGCAGCCAAGTTAGGTAAGTATTTGATAATTATTAAAAAGTCGAAATGCAGTTAAACGGTTGTTTGAGTATTAATGAGATTAACTGCATTCAATCAGCTGTTAATTGAAAAATGAAATTACTTTTACTTTGCCTTTTTACATTAATAATGCCACTCCAAGCTCAGGAGCAAGAGATTGATATGTCTTTTGAGGAGGAGCTAGAAAATAGCATCAGAGAATTTGAGAATAGAAAAATTTATACTCACCTGAATAAAGAAGTATTGCTGAAAATATCTGATGAAGATTTAGAGCAAGCTATCATCGATTATATCTATTCCAAGATCGGAGATGACTACGATAACCAATATAATATTGTGAAGGGCCTATCTAAAGGCTTTCAGGCAATATTTACTACTTGGTGGGTTGAGGCAGAAGTGAATAACGGTGGATATAATCAATATTTTTGGAATTCTACTGGAGAATTTGCTTTTGAAGCTCTTTATGGATTCAGGGAAATTGGAGCTCCCAAAAATGCACTTCTAATGGAGCAGGCTATTAAAATAGCAATTAAAGAAATTCCTAAAATGAAAAAGTATCGAGAAAAGGGGACATTAGAAGCTTTCTCGGAAACTTATAAACATACAGAGCTAAATGACTTGGATGATGAATTTTTTAAATACCCTGAAGATTTGTCAAAACTGAGAATAAGCTATATTCGTAGCAATCCTGAATTATTTAGCGGCAATTAACATCAATTAACCAGTCAAAGCAGTAGATAAACTACTGTTTGAGGCGTTATGCTGCAAGGAGAGTTCAGTGATAGATGTTAAATTAATGGTAGCTATTATCGCTTCAATTACTGCACTATTTCTAGCTGCTATTAACTATAGAGCGACACAAAGGCATAATAGGTCATCGAAAAATATTGAAATTAGGACGCAAGCTTATATCGACTTTATAAATTTGGTTGCTGAGTTCTCTCAAATAGCAAAAGAGGACAGAAAGCCAACCAAAGATATGTTAACGCGATTAGCTGACGCTAAAAGCCGAATTTCAATATATGGAAAATCAACCGTAATCATAAAGCTAGCTGAGTTCTTTTCTAAGCATGGAGCATTAAACTCAGATGAAGCATTTAAAGCATTTGAAGAAGTTGTAAAAGCAATGAGAATTGATGCAATAGGCAGCGTAAAAGACGAAACAATGGAAAGTATAAGTGTTTTGCTATTTAAGTCATAAGCAGCATAACAAGCTGTTAAACAAGGACAAAATACAGTTGGCTTTTGCTCCTTCGTCGCTTATTCTAGCCAACAATATTTTGCCCATTAACAGGGCGTTAGGTGTCCGAACTACACATGAGAGATTTCATCATTTGGGATGCAGCTTCTTTGGCGTGGACCGAGATTGGTCTCGACGATGAAGGCTATCGCGAATACGCTGTTAAGATCGCCAAGGATTTTGAAACTTGGGATGAGATAGATAAGATTATACTTCAAGATGTTTGTGCTTCTTTTGCAACAAACTCTGCAACTATGATCTTCGCGATTATTCCATTGTTAGGTATGCTCCTCGTAACTCCTATGCCAGATTGGGGATATGAAGAAGATTACCTTAGCATAATTACAATAAGTCAGGACACCCATCACTTATGTCTTTATGTGGATGTCCCCGTTTACTTTGGTTGCCAATTGTAGCCAAGTTTTCTTAGCCAGTTATAATTTAAATCATAAATCAGAGGATGAAGGAAGTGTCTACAAATGAAAATTCAAAAAAAATATTAACCCTTTGTGAAAAATACTGGGCCACGTATCAGCAAGATTGTAGTGGATATATAAAAGCTATCGCGTCTGAATTAAAAATACCATTATCAGGTCAGGCAAATGATATAGTGGATCAGATTCAGAGAGACCCTTGGAGGATTCTTAAGTCGGGGGTTGAGGCATGCTTACAAGCTACAAGTGGAATGTTTGTAGTGGCGGGTCTAAAAGCCAATCCCCATGGGCATGTAGTGGTTGTCGTTCCTGGTCCGCTCTCACATAGTAAATATCCGACTGCTTATTGGGGAAGTTTAGGTGGCATTGCTAAGAAGAATACAACAATAAATTGGTCTTGGAATAAAATTGATAGAGATAACGTAATTTACGCTTGTAGGAGCTTAGTAAAATGAGACGCTTGCTCGTTATTATTGTTTCTTTTGCTATTTGTCTTTCCTTAGCTTCATGTGAGTCATTCATATATGAAAGTCAAAATTCTTGCACGCAGTCCGGCAACCATACAGTCATAGATTTACAAAAATATAGGGTTATGCTTTTTGGTCCGAATGATGAGTATAAGCCAGATATCTGGGAAGGGCCGGTTTGCATTGAAAATAAAAAGAATGGTTCGGTTTGTGAAAAAGACCTCTCTCTAATTAAGGAAGTAAAGCAGGATGACGTTTCAGGAGATTTGATCGTGTCTACGTTTAGTGGATCCAACGAGCGGCGTATCTATTTGGATATGGATAGTTGCAAAATAGCCAAGTAGATACCATCTCTCCAAATCGACTTCAATTTAATTATTAATTAGTTTGAGTTCGGTACTCACATTGGCCAATAATTATAGACATATATGATTACCCGATAAAAGACAACTCTTTTATGTATTCATTATTTTTTCCTGAATAACAGAAATGCTTGAAAGAATCACGGTCATTGACATATATCCGGTATCTTGTACCTTGATGAGATTAATGATGTCCATCCCGCCTCCGCAGTCACCGGGCCTTGATGGCCATGTCTACACTCAGGCTCTGGGACGGACAAACCGTTTAATTTGTCAGTGCATTCCCCGTTCTTTAAACGCCAATAAAAGTATCAATAATTATGCGCAAGCTAATTGACTATTATAGGGTTGACGGCTGGTTAATACCGCCCAGATTATTCTTGCCATTTTATTGGCTAAAGCAACGGTGACTTTACAAGAATGTTTATTAGCCATGAGTTTTCTTAACCACAAACTTAAAGCATCGTCTTTTTTCTGACACCAGTTGACAACTGTCCGAGCGCCATGGATCAACATTGCCACGTTTACTTATCTTCGACAGACGATTGATTTCACCACTGGCAAATTGCTTGGGTGTGAGACCAACCCAGGCCGCCATCTGTCGGCCATTTTTAAATTGATTGGGATCAGTAACACTCGCCATAATCAATGCGCTCACGATAGGGCCAACGCCCGGAATACTCATTAATAAAGTATAATCTGAATGTTGTTGCACTAAGTCCAGTAGCTGTTTATCAAGCGTTTTAATTTCCTTATCCCTTCTTTCCCACTGTTCAAAAAGACGATAAACCATCGCTCGAGCGATTGACGTTAATTGATTCTCACCATCTTCTAATAATTCCGGGATGGCTTTTTTCAATGCTCGGGGTGTCTTGGCAAAAAAGAACCCATACTCACTCAACAAGCCTCTCAATTGATTGATGAGAGCCACTCGATTTTTCATCTCACGTTCTCGGATCCGATAAACGGTTTGGATATCTTGTTGTGTTAAAGTTTTTACTGTAACAAATTTCATCTGAGGACGTAGAGCGGCCTCACAAATGGCGAGAGCATCATTGGCATCATTTTTATTACCAACAACAAAAGGTTTGACTCGAAAAGCAGGAATGAGTTTAACCTGATGGCCTAGTTTCGTCATTTCTCTCCCCCAATGATTGGATGAATAGCAAGTTTCCATGACAATTAAGGTAGGTTCAAATTGACGAAGGACATGCAGTAACCGATGTCTTTTAACGCGTTGGTTAAAGACAACTTCATTATTTTTATTGAGTGCGCAGATTTGAAAAATATTCTTTGCTAAATCGATACCTATTACGCTATGTTTCATGACGATCACCTTGTTTAAATTATGACTTTTCAACTTAATTGTGGCACACCGCTGTCTGAGCAGGGTGATCATCTCAGCAGTCACTTTTCTATTTTTTTAGCGTTAGCAGAGAGAATGAAAGGAGAAAAGTATTATGATCAATTTTAAACGTTATACGCATGTTGAAGACTTGCTAGAACACTATGTTCACTTTCTAGATCGTAAAGACATTAAGCAGTTGCTCCTAACTGGTGTAAAAAATGAAGTAGAAGCTGAAACATTTTCTAAATTTATCTGGTTAATGGTGGAGCAAATCAATGAAGATGAAGAAAATAATATTGTTGTTTTAGGCTCAACTGGTAATACTGAAATGCTCCCCGACATTAGTTATGAAGTAACTCAATATATGAGAGAATTGGGCTACTATGGAGTATGGGAATGTATTTCAAACGAAGAAATCTAAGCACGGTGTTGAAATGAACAGCAAAGGCTTTTATACAACTCAAACAAGTACTATAAATCAAGTCTAAGCAGAGTAAATAGCTTGAGTTTTTTATCACTCTTTGAAATAAAATAAGAAACTGAATTTGAGATATTTACTTATATGCAGTAAAGCAATTTATTTCCACTTTGTGGTGTGCTTATTTTAATGTAAACTCATAAAATAATGAGGAACTTAAAATTTTATATCAGGTTGAGTTTTATTTTAACGGAAGAATACACTTTAGTATTTTTCCATTAAAATAAAATAAAAGGAAATTTAAAAATGAAAAAAGTTTTATTAATTTTATCTATAACATTAACCTTTATCTCAAGTTCTGCTCTGGCAATGCCGAAGTACTCGATGTATACGGTATATTATTCTGATTCAGCCAAAACGACGGTTGTTGGCTGGAAGTATAATAGTTGTTTTTTTGGAGGGCAAAATGGAGGTGGTACACGCACCGCATTTAGTGATGTAGAAACATTTTTTGAACATGGTACGTGTAGTTCAATAGGCTTTGATCCTTGGGGAGAAAAAAATTCATTCTTTAGTTGCAATGTCCCTATACAAGAAATAATTCGTTATGGACAACAAGATGAAGAGAATGGACAGACAACCTATTTTAATGTTGTAGGATGTTTACGAGACTCTTTGTTTAATTAGTTACTCCTATTAAATTAAGTCGGTTATATTATCATATTTAATATAGCCGATTTACTTAATGGTATTGGTGTGGAATTTACCAGAGAAGACTTATTTAGAGCCTCTCTGCTATACAGGGGCAAACAATAGAACTAGCTTAGAAAAGCGGTTCGGTTAAGTTAGTTAAAACAAACCTGATTTCTGTTCAGTAGTTCTCTTTGAAAATTGTATTAGATAACAAAACTTTACTATGGATAAATCTATGCTGTGCTCCGGCTTGTCACAGAATGCTGTATTAGATGTATAAAATGAGTAAATCGATGTATCAAACCCCAAAATCAGAAGTAATTGCAGAAGATCAACAACAGACATCTGTCGTAGGTAAATGGCTTGCATTGCTGGGAGCTTTGTTTGTACTGGCGCTTCCTATTGGAATGATCTTAACTATATTTTCCATGACTGAGATATTTCAAACTATTACGTTAACAGACTCCGGCGATCCCAAAGTAATGGCCGGTGGAATATCGCAAGCGCTTGTAAGTACTGTGTTAGGCGTAGTTATTGCACTTCCCGGCGTAATATTATTAGCAATTTCTGTTCTAATTTTTAAACATAGAAGACCGTGGGTTTATCGAGTTTCGTTGATATCAGCAATTTTTGCTTTACTTTTGTTTCCAATTGGAACGATCATAGCGATAGTGATATTAATTAATTTAGTTAAAAACAAGACGAATTATTTCTTAGAAACAAAAGAAAAATCTAACAAGAATTAGAAAAATATAAGAAGTTGGTGTTCACACTTACTCTTTTCTACACTTACTTACTTCATTCTTTATGGCCTCAACAGTGGGCTTTAATTGAATACTTTACTACAACTAAACTAAGCATTCTAAAGTTGCTAGAAACTAGCAAAAATATAATTGCTAATAATAAATATTACTACCGACTTATCAATTTAATAAAATTACTAGAAGAAAAACTGCTAAAATCTCATCATTAGCTATACTTATTAGTCACGAGAAAACAAAATCAGATAACTAATTAATCACTTATGGAGCCACCTTTAATTTCAGAGATTATTTCAGACTCTTTCCTTTCTGTTGCGCCCGATTGCTTGCTACCTGATGCAATCTATCAAATGCATAAGAACAAGACATCCTGTATTATGATTTCGGAGAAAGGCAAGGCTATAGGCATAATTACCGAAAGTGATGTTGTTGGTCTTTTTGCTGAGAGTTTTCAAGGGGCCTGTTGGAATGAATTAACAGTTTCTCATGTAATGACACCAGGAGTCATAGCTGCCAGTTATGATCTCGATGTACTAGAAGCAATTATTATCGCTCAAGGCGGAAGAATTCGTCACATTCCTGTTACCGATGAAAAAGGCAATCTAATCGGTGTTGTTAATCAAACGGAGCTTGTTAAATCTCTTGTTGAGTATTGTCGCCAAGGAGATTTATGGTAGTTAGCCTTTATCCCGCTTGCTGAATAAAGAGCGGGTCTACTTTTTCATCAAGAATAGCTTTGAATTCAATCTTCGATTACACATGCTTTAGTTAAATATAAATAAAATCAACTACTTAGCATTATCAATACTAATCCACTCCCTCAAGTTTGCTAATAATTATCTGGATATTGCTATCTCTTTATAAATAATTAAACTAAAAATACTCGCTATTAAAAATGTCATTTTGATTGAAGTTATTGAAATATATCTATCGAATGATATGTAATAAGAAAATGTATGTAAATAAGTTTGTCCTTGTTTGCGTGATTTGAACGTTAATAGTACCATCATTGTTTGTTTCCTTATTAAGATAAAAAGAAGGAGTTATTCTTGAAAAAATTAATATTAGTTAGCTTATTAGTCGGTTTTATAAGCCCTGCATTTGCTGAATTGAAATCACATTCAGGGAAAATAACTGGTTACATTGTGTCAAAACAAGGTGTTGAAAAATTATTTTTTCTAAAACTAGAAGGAATTACTGCTGGCGGGTGTAGCAGCACAGGGCGTCTTGCTATTGATAGCTCTTCTCCATCATTTGATGCTACTCAATCAGCCATTATGGCAGCTTTTCATAGTAAAACTGATGTTAATATTTATTATAATGATACATGTAACACTGGACAAAATGCATGGGATATACTTTGGGTTTGTGTCGGCGATATTCCTTGTTAATAATTTTTAAATAGATAATCAATAATACATACACCGGAGCCAAATCGCCCCTTCGCTCAGATAGCCCCCGGTGATGTGAATATTAATAATGTAAAAATGAAAGATATATATTTCGCATCAATTAAAAGCTCAATTGAGAAAAGAAATGGAAAGAAATTTTTTAAAGCTGATTCATGCTCAGGAGAGTACTGTAATCTTTTAGAAGTTCCAATTGATGAATGTGTTGTGATTAAAAACTCAAAAACTTCATTAATAATTGAACATAAAAATAAAACTTTCGCGTTTCAATTTGACGACTATGTTCCTATGTTAAAGAAAGTTGTGTTTACCATTAAACTATTTAGATTTATACCTGCTTTCCGTACTGAGGGTGAGATCAGTCTCACTGATCAAAAACAGCTGTCTAACTTGTTTAGCAATAACGTTAATAAATACACAAAAACATATTCACATGAGTAAGGTATTAAATTTGCTAATGAAATGCCATTGAATAATACAGAACAAGAAGCAATATAGAATGAATTATTTCATTTGCAGGATAAACATTTGAATGCATTTATTCTTTTACCCAATTTTGAACAGGTAACAGAAGACAGGGCTCAAAAATAGATTCAAAATGCAGCATATAAGTCATATAAAACAGTATTTAAAATTAACTATTACAAAATTGGTTTAGCTCAATCTACCAAGTGAAATATAGTGCATCAGATAAATCATGAATAAATATATCAAAATAACCTCGGTACTGATCTTACTTTTAGTAGCATATATGAGCTATTTCTATTATCCAATTTATGTTGGGCAGATGAAGTTTCATGATATGAAATCTCAAATTAAAAAAGGCATGCAAAGGAAACAAGTTTTAACTTTAGCTAAGGAGATTGGATACTTTGAACACATAACCAATCAGAAACAAATAGAATTAAATGGACAAAAAGTCAATGTAAACGAAGACGTATTTTCCTATGCAAATTTCTTATTAATAAGTCTATTGGTTATCGAATATAATTCAAACGACATAGTGGAAAATATCACGGCAGATCGATAGAAAAAGAAGTGGACACATCTCAACTTTACGAAGACTAC
Source organism: Aliikangiella litoralis (assembly GCF_052495765.1). Next base: position 5,737,560 of record NZ_CP199292.1, read on the forward strand.
TTCCCTCAGCGGTTTACCTTCATTCAATAACAGACCACAACTCCACCTTACGTTCAGATTCAAACTCTTTTTTTATACCACTAACCGGATCAACAAAGCTTAAATTCTTCGCTAATAGTTGTAACGGTTTATCAAATTGAGGAGCAACTTTAGGTAACAACCTTGGGTAAAAACGATCATTCAATATTGGCACACCTATTCTCATCATATGGAGCCTGAGCTGATGGGTTTTACCCGTTTCTGGAAATAGCTCAAATAATCCTAAGCCTGCCTGTTTTGAAACGAGTTTAATCTTTGAACGCGCGTTAATATCGCCTTTCACTTCGGTCATAGTAAAACTTGGCTTGGACTTTTCGAGTCGATTCATAATTTGCCAGCTGTGCGGAATTGATAATGCTTGAAGAGCGTGACCTAAATGCGCAATAGCTAAATAACGTTTTTCTATTTTTCGTTCAGCAAAAAGCTGATAATAACCGTTTCTACTATCAGGATTTAATGAAAACATTACCAACCCCGCAGTATCTCGATCTAGTCGATGAAGAGGAACAATATCGGTCAACCCTGTTTGCTGTCTAATACGCTCCAATAAACACTCATTAACATACTCAGCACCAGGCGTAACAGGTAAAAAATGGGGCTTACAAGCAACGAGTAAGTGTTCATTTTGATAAATAATTTTATGAGTGAAAGGAATTTTAGGCTCCTCTTCAACTTCTCGATAATAGCAGAGCCTTTTACTTGGCTGAAAAGTCGAGTTAAGGCTAATTGCCTCACCGGAATGCCAATGTACTTTGCCTTCAAGAATGCGGTTTTGCCAAACCTGCTTACCAATCAGCGGGAATTGATAGTCTAAAAACTCAAGAATCGTTTTCCATCCTAGATTTTTAACGGGTAAAGTTATTTCAGAAGCACACCGAGCGATTGCCATAGATACTTGTTATCTTTAATCGAGTGAAAAAGGTTACTCTATACTAACAAGAATCTCGTCTGATTTTTAGTTTCAATTATCCATTAGAAAGAACTAAGCTCAAATCAGAATAACTACTCAATACATATCAACTGGTTATATAGAATAAAACAAGCGCAGTCCCTCATCATTTAGAAGTTTAAATAGGGAAGGAAATAAAATTAATAAATAAAAGTGTTAATTAATAATATTAGTATACACTTACATAGTTAGATTTTTTTAGCTTTTTGCTATATTTTAATTCATCAGCTCACTGTTACTTTCATTAGCCCCACAGATTTGCCCTTGCCATTCACTAATAATTAGCGTTTAATAACAGCATGGTTTTTAATGGTGATGTTTCTATAAAGAACTTTTACTGATAGTTAATAAATACTAAACATACACTGAACTTTTCTGCCGGATAATTTTTTTGTTTCAACTTTTACAGAACACGGCTTTATATGCATAGAGTGCTACGAATAAAGAAGCTTTTAACTTTAGTTTTTTTGCTTCTGTCAAATGACAGTTATACAAATAACAATTCAGTAGAAAAAATATTCAAATTTCAAAACACCGCTTGGACAAAAATATTTAAAGCAACCTCCAGAATTAATGAAGCTTGGTGTTAAAATTGGAATCGATTAAAACCTTTTTTGAAAAACACAAAATAAAGTAACTTGCGTAAGGTTAGCACTAAGTGGGGGGGATTAAGATGAGCATGGAAACACAAAAATAAAAATGTTTAATCTGACTTGTATATAAAGTTAACTTTTAACAAAAAATTAAAATGGGAATTTTTCATTTAAATATTTAATTAATTGTCTACTACCATTCAAAGCTATATGGTTGTAACACTCACACAAAGGAGTAATTTATGAAATGTATTCACATCTATATAACCCTGTCACTTTTGATTTTAAGTATTAGTATTCCCTGTTATAGTCAAGACAAAACTTCAGAGTTAAATAGCCCTTATCTTGGGCAAAAACCTCCTGGTTTAATACCCGAACCCTTTGCACCCGGCATTGTAACAACAGAGTATTATGAGTATAGCGGTGTTTTTACACCTGATATAAAAGAGTTTTATTTCATAAGAAATGGAGGTAAACATGAAGAATCGACTTTCGTTGTTTTTCAAAATAAAAACAATAAATGGCATGAATCAATAATATCTCCCAGAGTGGGACAACCCTATATTTCTCCCGATGGTAAAACCATGTATTTGGGTAAAAAATATATGGAGCGCAATGGAAGTGGCTGGTCTGAAATAAAAGATCTTAGCCCTATATTCAAAGATATGTTAGTTATGCGCCTTACAGCCTCTTCCAAAGGAACTTATTTCTTTGATGAATTCAAGGCAGATATGACGGGCTCTATTTATTATTCACGGCTTATTAATGGTAAACATGAAAAACCTAAACTGCTCAGTAAAAAAATTAATAAGGGAGCAAGCTTTCATCCATTCATCGCACCTGATGAGTCTTACATTATATTCGATAGTAAAAGAAAAGACGGTTTTGGCAGTTCTGATCTTTATATCAGCTATCGACAAAAGGATGGCTCATGGAGCGAAGCGATTAATTTGGGCAATAAGATAAATACCAAAGCTTGGGAAGCATCGGCAAGTGTAACACCTGATGGTAAATATCTCTTTTTTAATAGAAATATGGGCTCAAATAGCTACGAAAATATAGATATTTTTTGGGTGGATGCACAATTTATTGAAACACTTAGACCTAAAAAATAACCATTTAACAATCACAATAAAATAAGAAACTAATAATCTATCGTAAAAATTATAAACAGGTTAAAAATTAAGTGGAACTGAACTCTATACCCAAGCAACTAAGAAATGAGGCTCAAGTTCATATTTTAGATGGGTATAAATTAGAAAATTTTGAAAATAATTTACTGATAATGTCAAAAAAGAAGCCTTTTAGACTTGGAATGTTTATTATCAACATTCTTACTTTACGTTGGATGCTCTATCTTTGTTTGCCAAATATACTGGTATTAGATCTTATTCGGATAAAATATTACTTGTATATCAAAAAAAATGAAAATGAAGTCGTAATTTATACAAGATAAAACTTTAATATTTAAGGAACCAGCATTAATTAACCAAGCGACAAAGGGAGAAGTAAGTATTTCTTGTAGTAATGCTAAAATTTGGCTTAGCTGAATAAAATTCTTATTAGAGTCTAGCAAAGAACCTCATGATATTTCGTATATGTTATGAAGCAGATATACTCAATAGAATGCTAGAACTATGTAATAAATAATATTTTCAAAAAATAATGATCAATAAATTTGTACGGTAACTTGAAACATGAGACAAGAATTAAGAACCAAAATAATTGAAATCTGTGATAAAAAAATAGCAAGCAAAGGTGACAATGTTGGCGTTTCATTTTATGCATTCTTTGCTAATAAAAACGATAACCCAGAATTATTAATGGAAGCAGCTACATGGTGGATTCAAACTCATCAATTAGATCATTTTGTAAAAGCACATAGAATTAAAGAAATGGTTCAAAGCAATTTATAATCGATATCAACCAGTAATCATATTGCAGCGCAGTGTTGCTAGAGAACATCATTCAAATTTATAAACAAGCTTAAAATAGCGTTTTATAATATATTTTCTGACGCCGAAAACTCAGTTGTATAGTTAAAACAAATAATAAAAAAGCAACACGCCCTAGTAATAATGCTTAATATTGCCTATTATTCCGTTTCCAAAAAACAATTTATTGAGCGTAATATGAAACGGTTTAAACATTATTTTCTTATTTCATTAACATCAATGCTTTTCACAGGAACGGCTTTAGCAGGCTCATTCAAACTAACTAGCCAAGATATCACTCATGGGAAGTTCATGAAAAAAGCACAAGAGTTTCAAGGATTTGGCTGTAGTGGGGATAATTTGTCACCACAGTTGTCTTGGTCTGGCGCTCCTAAAGAAACTAAAGCCTTTGCGATTTTCGCTTATGATCCAGATGCGCCAACAGGTAGCGGATGGTGGCATTGGCAAGTTGTTAACATACCAGCTAATGTCACTAGCTTGCCAGTTGGTGCTGGTACACCAGACAATGCAAAAATGCCTAAAGGCAGTACTCAAATTAGTAACGATTATGGAGTCAGTGCTTTTGGTGGAGCTTGCCCACCCAAGGGTCACGGTGTGCACCGTTATCAGTTTACAATTTATGCTTTATCGAAAATATTAGAACTTCCTAAAAATGCATCAAGTGCGTTAACTGGCTATATGGTTAAAGCCAACTCTCTAGAATCAAGTACAATTGAAGCTTTTTATAAACGCGACTAAAGTTATTGATAATCCACCTTTTAAGGAAGGTGGGTTTTTACTCAAAACAATGAAGTACACGTCATTACGGATAATACATAGCATTGAAATTGATGTATACGAAGGATGGAGCCAATACACTAGCCTTTATCAAGCGTTACTTCTGGCTTGTCATAAACCCAATTCGATCTTCAATCCCTAAATACTCATAAACTCTTTTAGGGTATTCACCAGGTTTGAGCACTTTAGCAATTTTCAGATCAGCATGCTCATTTAAATTTATAATGAGCGCCTGCAAAGGTGGTATATCTGGATTATAAAGTAAAACTTGAGGATTCAGCATATCACTAGGATCAACACTTACAACTAACCCAATACTCTCATCGTTTAAACTAACAACACTCCCTGGAGGGAAAACACCAAGTGTTGAAATAAAACTTTGCACAAGTTTGTTATCGAGCTTATCTTTAAACCGAGAGTACATAGTAGCCAGGGCTATTTTAGGCGTCATTGCCTTATTAGGATCTCGAGGATTACACAAATTATCATAAGTATTAGCAACACTAACAATTTTAACTAGCTCTGGTATTTCTTCACCTTTTATTTTATGAGGAAATCCTGAACCGTCAACAAACTCATGATGCAACTCAATAATTTTCAAAACATCCTGCGGCATTCCTTCAACTAGTTCACACAATTTTCTGCCTAAAGGTGCATGCTGTTGATAAACTCCTACTTCAGCTGGAGTTAATTGGCTAGTTTTGTTAACAATAGGACCGGGGAGTTCAACCTTTCCTACATCATGCAATAATGCTCCACGAGCAAGTTGACGTAATTTATCGCCTTCTATTCCTCTGGTTGCGGCAAGACTTAAACTCAATATTGTGACATTAATACAATGGTTATACATAGTGTGATGACCAGTCCCTAAATTAACCAGATTAGTCATAATTTCTTTTTGATTTTCAAAATCACTTGCTAAACCATCAACTAGGCCTGCTGCATCACGAATAGCATTAGCTGGCTCAGTTTTAAGCTCAGCAGTTAGTTTACGAACCTTGGCCGCTTGCTCTTTATATTTTTTAGCGACTCCACTTCTTTGTTTACGATACTTATCAGCATTCTCCAGTTTACTATTCTTCTCTTGCCACTTTTCATCTGTGAGCTGTTTTGAGTTTTCTTTAGACGGAGTAGCCTCTTTTTGGCTTTTTTGAGCTACTTCAATATCACTTTGATCAGGAAAAACAGTAACTTCTCTTAAACCTAACTGCTTGATAACTAAAATATCTGACTTTGAGCTAATCTTAAACTTAGAAAAAAGAAATGGGTGCTTAGTCCAGCTCAACTCAAGATCGACCATAAAGCCGACAAGTAACTTCTCAACAGGCAGTTTGATTTTGCGTTTTTCAGCCATAGTTCACCTTTTATTACCTACTTTTATATAGTTTAGATGAATGTGGGCGGTTTGCCTGTTATTGAGTTACACACGAGCAATATTTGACTACTATCCCATTTTTTATAGTTTAAATTGTTTTTAATACCGAGCTTTACAGATCTAGAATTACTATAAATATTAATATTCAAAAAAGCTCAAAGTAGGAAACATTAATCGATTAGTCATAGCTATTATTACTCAATATCTTCTGATTGAATAAAAAATCTAAAAAAGCGATTATTTTGCTTTTTAATAACGAATAAAAACGGATTAATCGCATAATATTTTGCCAAGCTTTTTAACTTGTTCTAAGCTAAATATATGAACTTTATCTTATATACTTACCTGTTAATTTAATGAATTAGCGGTAACTATTTATTTCTTGTTTCAGGAAGTCATATCTTATGGATGGTGAGAGAATTATTTCATTTCTTGACGAAAAAGATGCTTCTAGAGAACCAGCTCTTTTTAAACCTTTAAAAGTTCTAACAGTTGACGATGATCCCATTTTTCAGCAATCAACCTCCTTTGCATTGGCAAATGTAAAAGTACTGGGGCAGAATATAGAACTAGTCCAGGCTTTTAGTTTCGCTGAAGCATATGATCTATTGCTCCAAAACAGTGATATTGCTATCGCATTGGTAGATGTTGTTATGGAAACTGAGGATGCAGGACTACGTCTAGTTAAAGCGGTACGAGAAGCAATTGGCAACAATGAAATCCGCTTAATTCTAGTTACCGGGCAGCCAGGTACAGCGCCAATTCGATCGGTAATGCAAATATTTGATATTAATGATTATTGGACCAAATCAGAGCTCACAAAGGAACGCCTAAAAACAATACTAACAAGTAACTCACGAGCTTTTGAGCAAATAAAAGAAATAGAGCAAAGCAAAAAAGCACTAGAATCAATAGTTACAGCTAGCCGAACGCTTTATTCTTTACATGAATTGCCAACTTTAACCAATTGCTTAATAGAAGAATTAAGCCAAATTTTTAATATTGGCAATGAGGGGTTCGTTTATACGTTTTCAGAAACTAACATTAATTCCGCTACTCGTTCTGGATTAGTGATTGGTGCCACAAAAAAATTCTCAGGCTATATTCAGCAGTCACTTCAAAAAATAGAATCTAAAAGAATTCGTGAGCAAATTCATAAGTGTTTAAAACAAGAAAAGTCTTTCATCGATAAGTCTGAAATCTATGCTTACTTACCAAAATCATTAGCAGGAGCAGACTATGTATGTTATGTAGAAAGCGGACGTAAGTTAAGTCCTACAGAAAGCAAACTCCTCCAAGTTTTTTGTATGAATGCCTGCGGCAGTTTAAATAATGTGACATTAATCAACAAGCTAGATAAATTAGCGTATGAAGACGAATTTTTGCGCTTACCCAACAAAAACACTCTATTAAAACGAATTAATGAAATTATTCATTCTAAAAATCAGTATGCCTATCATTTAGTGGTGATTGATATCGACAACTTTTCAAGTATAAATACTGTGATGGGTGTTAATCAAGGTGATGCTATATTAAGGTTTATAGCACACCGTCTACGGGATTGTTCAACTAAAGAAGTTTTAGTTGCACGTATAAAAGATGATATTTTTGCACTGTTAGGTCCAATTGAGCATATTTCGGTAAAAGATATTAAATCTCTTTTTAAACATATCAATGAACATAATGAAGCTTTTAATACTATAAATTTTAGTAGTGTCACTTATCCTCTAGCAATACCAGCAAGTTCTGCTCAAAGCATATTGACACAAACAAGCATCGCTTTAAAAAATGCAAAATTAAAAGGAATTAACCAACATGTTGTTTACCAACTCGAAGATGACTCTAAAGCAAAATATCGTTTTCAACTACTTCAATCCTTACAAAAAGCCATTGAAAATGATGAAATTTTCATTGCATTACAACCACAGGTAGAAATTAAAACGGGTACTATCAAAGGGGTCGAAGCACTTGCCCGCTGGACGTTAAAAGATGGAACAGTCGTGTCTCCTGAAGAATTTATACCACTAGCAGAAACAACAGGTTTAATTTTATTATTAGGCAAACAAATCATTGATAAAAGCTGCGCTGCTGCAAAAGAGTTAACCAATATTGGTTATCAACATCTTAAAGTTGGTATTAATATGTCTATTATTCAATTTGAGCGTGATGATGTTGTTGAATACCTGCAAGCCGCTATTAAGAAAAATAACATTTCATCTGAAGAAATTGAAGTTGAAGCAACAGAGTCTTTAGCAATGCAAAATTTTTCTGTTATATATGATCACTTCCAAATATTAAGAAATTTAGGTGTTCGCATTGCCATTGATGATTTTGGAACCGGTTTTTCATCACTGTCATGTTTAAGTCAACTACCAGCCGATCGTTTAAAAATAGATAAATCATTTATTGAACGAATGACTTTTGATAACAGAGCTAAGTCCATTGTTAGAATAATTATTGAACTTGGTAAACGTTTTAATATGCAAACTATTGCCGAAGGAGTCGAGTCGACAGAACAACTGGACATACTAAAAAACATGAACTGCGATGAGGTACAGGGCTACTATTATGCAAAACCAATGCCTTTAACACAACTAATTGAGTGGCTCAAAAAAAACCACCCTTTAAAAATAAAATAGTTACAATACATCATGAGCTCTAATACGCTTAAATCTGTTTTTAGTAAGTTATTTATTCCATGGTTTGTACTTATTATTATTATTAGTATTTTACTTTATAAGCAACTATTTGATACGGCAATAAAACCATTAGAAAACATTTCTAGAATTAACATATCTAAAACAAGTAATATTATTTACAGAAGTATGGGTAATATAAAAAGAGATTTAACCTTTTTAAGTAATAATTTAGTAGTTCAAGACTCATCATTTCTAGAAAATTCAAACGATGTAGAATTATTAGCTAATTTCTTTAAAGCCTTTAGCGAAGCTTCTGGGTTATACGATCAAATACGCTGGATTGATAATAGTGGAATGGAATTAATTAGAGTGAACTTAAAAAAAAACAAAGCCATAATAGTCCCTCCAGAACAATTGCAATCAAAAGCCAAACGTTACTATTTTTTAAATAGTTTAAAACTCAATAAAAATGAGCTTTATTTTTCACCTGTCGATTTAAATATTGAGCATGGAAAAATAGAAGTTCCCTGGAAACCAATTATACGAGCGATTATACCAATCTATAATCAGGAAGAAACAAGAACAGGCTTTATAGTATTAAACTACTTAGCTGGCGGTTTATTAAATGATGTAAGAAAGTCGAATATTGCGGATAATATCAATTTTTTTTTAGTGAACAAAGAAGGTTATTGGTTGTTATCACCAATACAAAATCAGGAATGGGGGTTTATGTTTAGCCAGCCAGAATTAAACATGAAGGCAACCTACCCTTCTAGCTGGAATGTAATCAATCAAAAAGAACGAGGCAGTTTTTTTGATCAATACGGAATGTGGCACTTTGAAAGTATTTCATTAAATGATAAAAAACAAAATATTTTTCATTGGAAAGCCATTATACATTTACCACAAAACAAAATCAGTGAAATTTTTTATAAAACACTTTTACAAATAGTCGCCATAGCGATTACATTTATTTTGCTAGCATTTTTTGTATGTTTAAAGATATCTAAAAACATTGTTAAAATAAAAGAAATAAATAATGAACTAACTCAATCAAAAAAAGAATTAGAAGAATCGCTAGCGCATCTAAAAGAAACTCAAGATGAACTAATTCAAGTAAGCAAGCTTTCGTCAATGGGTTTAATGGTTGCAGGAGTTGCTCACGAACTAAACACTCCTATTGGTTCTGCACAAATTACTTTAACATCACTTAATGATGACTGTGTAGAATTTGAGAAAGCTTATTTAAAAGGTTTGTGTAAATCTGATGTTGATAATTTCATAGCAAGGTATAATGAAGGCTCTTTAATTATACAAAGCAATCTAACTCGCTCTGCCAACTTAGTAAAAAGCTTTAAACGCCTTGCAGTTGAGCGACGTTGTGAAGAAGAAAAATATTTTAACTTATCATTATTGATAGATGATCTACATCGAGCAATTTGGTCACAAAATAATGATTTAGCTAAATTAATTATTATAACAATTCCAAAATTTCTGGAAGTAAAAAGCTTCCCTGGTGCTATAGGACAAGTTGTAGAAAACCTCGTAAGCAATGCATTTATACATGGTCTTCACTCAAAACCTCATGGAGAAATACTGATTACAGCAAGTAAAACTGACACATCAGCACAGTTATTAATAGAAGTGTCTGATAATGGATGTGGTATTGAAGAAGAACCACTATCGAGTATCTTTGAACCTTTTTACACTACTCGCCGTGGTTCAGGCGGTATGGGCTTAGGGCTACACCTAACATTTCAACTGGTTACACAAGTACTCAAAGGCACATTAAATGTTGAAAGTGAATTGAATGTAGGAACAAAGTTTATTGTAAAGATTCCTTTAGCTGATTAACAATATTAATATTCTCCTATTAATTTTAAACCAATAATTCCCAGCAATATCAACTTATATTTTTTCAGATTTAATCACTCTAATTGCTTAACTTATTTTAAGCTTTTCAATGACTATTTAAGCAAAAGTCTATCAAACAAAAGCAGATAAACATCTATTTATATCAGAGTTAACAACTAAGGCTTTACAAAAATTTGAATACTTAAAAAAAATGCCTAGTATCAACTATGAATCCAAAAAGATAGTTACGAATAGCTTAATCATTTGTTATATTAAGATACCATATAAAAAATGATATTTTATATTGATAAGACTATATTACTGAGTATTTTAAAATGCAACAAACAATTACTAATAATTCATTTTTTAAAATATTAATTTTAATTTCTAGCTCATTTACTTTTGCATATTGTCTTGGTGTTGGAGTACACGAGCTAGGGCATGTTTTGGCATATCAATATCATGGTATATCAACAAAAACTTTTGTTTTAGATCCTTTTGGTCATTCATATATGGTACCCGAAATAGATTATGCCGAAGGCGAATTATTACAAAGAAGTGGAGGCTCTCTTTTTAATATATTTTGTGCATTGCTTGTTTCTTCAGTTTTTTGGAAAAAGAAAAATTTATTCGCTTTTCCTTTGTTGATGTGGCCTGCCACAGCATTAATTCAAGAGTCTGTTGCCATTATTTTAGATATTATTAACGGAATGACTTTTGACTGGGCTTTTGTTGCTTCAGAAGGTGTTCCTGTTTATGCAATTATTGGTTTATCGATTGTTTTTTTGATATTAGGCTGTAGTATTTTTCTTTCTTTATTATCGATAGCGGGCTTAAAACCCTCAGATTCTATTTCCCAAATAATAGCAACCTGCCTTATTAGCGTTACTCCTTTTTTCATTATTTCACTAATATACGCTATGTTTTTCTTAGTATCGGATAAGGATAATTGGGTTTTATCTAAGTCAATAGCATTAGCTGCAAGTATTGTGTTATCAATGATAATCGCTTTTCTTTTTAAACCTACTTATCCTTTTTTAAACCGTTTTATTATACCAATTAGTAACCAAATTGTTGAAAATAAACAGGTGGTTTCCTCGATGATTATCACTTTACTATTTATTGCTTTTTGTTCATTTTTTTATAATTAAAACAGCATAAACCAATTAAAGGACATTACACACAGAAACTACTTAAGTCGTTTCTTCAGTTCCCAAACTTTTTACAACTGAATAGAGAAATTCAATATTATCGGTAAATCTTTGCATATCTTTAGTACATTTTGAATTACACAAAATACCTTGGAATGAACTGACTAGAAATCGTGCAGTGACCAAAGGATCAACATTAGCTTTTACATTACCTTGTTCGATCCCCTGTTGCAGTAATTCTGCAATCACATTGCTCCAGTTATCAAAAATGTTATTAATTCGAGTACGAAATCCTTCATCCTCATAGGCCATTTCCTGCCCCAGGTTCGTAAGTGGACATCCAACTTCTAAATCGGCTTCACACCGTCCTTCTCCAACGGGCCCAAAAAACTTAATAATAATTTCTAAAGGCTTGTCACTGGTTTCTTTTAGACTATTAAGATGATTGAGAAATTCTTTATGAAATAGTTCATCCACCACGGCATAACCGAGCGCTTGTTTGTTTGGAAAATGGTGATATATGGCACCTTTTGTTAACCCCGCTTTTTCAACAACCTCATCAACACGTAACCCTTTATAACCGTGCTTATGAATAAGATCTGCGGTTACTTCAAGAATATGCTGCCGAGTCTGTTGGGGATTATTTTTTCTTACCATTTCATACTACTATTAGTTAGAATCCGTTAAATATCTATTTAACAACGAAATCATAGATAAAAATTTCATGTTTTCAAGTTGTACCTAAGCGTTTTATTGTAGGGGATACCCCACCAACTGGCAAGATACCCGGTAATATAACCCGTCAAGTATTTACGCTAACGGGCACGTTTCAAACCATTTCGATTAAAACTGGAATCATCAATTCCTACTTTAAATTGATAGTTAGACCAAACCAATTCAGTTGTCTTCTCTGATTGGTGGTTAACCATCAACATCCGATGGGAACGCCAATATTGACCAAGATATTGTTGATAGTCGTTATAAGCTAAAGTCTTTAACAGTTCACCCTTACGATCAAAAAAATCTGTTTTCAAAACACGATATTCAGCTTGATCGATCCATGAAACCATACGTTTATAACCTGAGTGTTTGTATGTTGGGTAATATTCAATAACAAAAGTGTTTTGGCCATTGAATATTTCATCGCGAAGATATTTATAGGTATATTTTCCGACTTCAAATGAGCTTAAGTCTTCAAATGCAAATTCACTCCCCATAAATGGCCCCGATTTATTGGACGACGATATGCGTTTAACCCGTTTTAACGCAGGCAAATATAACCATTGTTCATCGGGAGTGACAATATGAGAGTAAGATAAGAAAGCTGTTCCTTTAACATCTTTAGGGCTATCAAATATAGTCAAGCTTTTATCTCCGTTGTCTTTACCTCCCACTTCTTTCGATTTAATGCGGATTTTACGTTCACTTGTTTCACCTTGCTTGTTACGTAAAATCATCAACATTTCTGCGGTTGAATCTTGCCAACCTAAGTCTCTTTTATCAGCTTCAATAGCAATCGAAAGGCCTTTTGCTTCAGGTGTTAAAGTCGCAACATTGGTTTCTGTTAAACCACTAGTTGATAGTGTCAGTAGCGGTAGCAAGACGAGCAGATTCTTGTACATCTTGTTTCTCCTTTTCAAAAGTGAGTAATAAAGCTGGCAGTAATAAAAAATCGACCAACAGTGCAACGGAAATTGTAATGGCTGTCATCACACCCATGTCAGAATTTAAGCTAAAGGTTGAAAAGCTCATAACACTGAACCCTGCAACTAAGACAATGGTTGTAGTGACTAACGCTTTTCCTACATTGGCAAAGGCGTAACGAACAGCAGCTTGTACATCGAGCCCTTTTTCTTCACGAGCACGTAAGTACTTACTTAGAAAGTGAACAGTATCATCAACCACAATACCTAATGTCATACCAGCAACCATTGCTAACGACATACCAACCTGTGCAACAAAAATACCCCAAATACCAAAGGCAATAATTGCAGGCACTAAATTCGGCACCAGAGAAACAACTCCCATTTTTAGTGAGCGCATCGCAAATATTAATAGTAGCGAGATTAAGACTAGCGCTATTGCCGTACCCCCCAGCATGCTAATAATGTTTCTTTCTCCAATGTGGGCGAACATTAACGATGGGCTAGCTACCGTGAATTTAAACCCTTGGCCATTGATCACCAACCAAGCACCCAACTTATTTTCAAGCGCAATGGTTTCTTTGGTTGAAAGATTTTGAGCTGTGACAATCACTCGGGTCGATGACTTTTTCACATTGATTTGATTGTTTAAATCTAATCCGTAAGGTAAAGACATTTCATACAGCAAGAGATATTGAGCAGCAAGATCTCGCTTATCTGGCAACTGATAATAGCGTTCATCATCGCCATGCATATTTTTATTGAGTCGCGACATGGTGTCGGTAAAAGTATTAACATGTATGACTTCAGACTGCGATTTAGCCATATTGACAAAATCTTGTACCATGTTTAAGAACTGCGGCTCACTGACTGAGCCTTCTTCTCCGGCAAGTAGTGAAAACTCTAAGGTATATAAACCAGTCAGATTTTCTAATACAAAATCAGTATCGTTTCTAAATTGAACTGATTTATCAAAATACTGAACCCATTCGTCATTTAAATCATTACGCGGTAAAAATGCCACAGTAACCAGAGTGAAAATGGTCATTCCCCACAACAGATTCTTCCGGTTTGCGATTACAAAGTTTGCGAGCTTATCCATTGATTCGGGCCTATCTTTCTGAGCAAGTTTTTGCTTGATGGGCAAGGCTAAAACAATTGCAGGTAAAACCGAAAACGAAAAGATAAATGCTGCAGTAACCCCCATAGCAACAATATTTCCCAAATCATGAAAAGGAGGTACTTCACTAAAGTTCATTGTCAAAAATCCAATCACCGTAGTCACACTGGTTAAAAAGACTGGTTGGAAATTAACTCTTAAACTTTCCCTCATCGCATCAATTTTATTTGAACCACGATGGTATTCTTGTAGAAAAGTGACCAAAATATGAACCGCATCGGCAACGGCCATTGTCAGAATAATTGTTGGTGCAGAACTAGAAGGAGGTGTTAATTTAATATCTAACCAGCCAGTTAGGCCCATTGCAGTAATAATAGATGCCATAATCATGACTAAAGTTGCAAATGTTGCAGTGACACTTCGCAGCAAAATACCAAGTGTTACTAACACAACTAAAAACATAATAGGCACTATGGTTGCCATATCTTGCTGAGAAGCATCTTGAAATGCTTGATTTAGCATCACAAAACCAGTCATGTAAACTTCAAGGTGCGGGAATTTTTCTTGTAATTGTGCTTTTAAATCAGCTGAAAAATTTGCCACACGAGAATTTTCGTCCATATCGATGCCCGGTATTTTTACTGTCACATTTACAGCAGCAACATGCCCAGTAGTTGAGATGAGGCGATGGACCAACAGGGGCTCTCTTAACGAGACCTGCCGAATATAATCAATTTCTTGCTGTGATAAGGCCAATTCTTCCGCGACTAAATCTGCAACAATTAAATCATCTTCTTCGGCACGAGTGTGCTGATAGTTAGTTATTGAATCCACTCGGGTAGAAAAGGGTGTTTGCCAAGCTTGGTGGGTAAGCCATTGAATAGCTTGAAGTGTTTCTTTGGTAAAAACATCTTTATCTTGTTTGGGTTTGAGCACAAATAAGACATTGTCAGACTTTTCATAGGTGTTTTGTAGGCTTTCATAAGCTTCCAGTTGTTCGTTGCCTTCGTCAAAAAACACTCGATAATCTGTAGTAAAGCCAATTTTGGAACCACCATATCCAGCAGCAGCAATTGCAACAAGACCAGCAAACAAAAGCAGCCAGCGGAAACGAATAATAAAATTCGCCAATATTGCAGACATGTTAATTTCCTCTCAAAGTTAGTAAATTAATATTTTTTAAACCGACCAGTTGGTATGTAATATACATACCAACTAGTATGTATGCAAGCTTGCTCAGCAATAAAAATTGCCATCTCATACGCTATAAGATAGGTAAAAAATACTTAACACTTTGAAAATATTGAGAAAAATATTAAATGATGAAATATTTTAAATTAAAAAAATGACTAAAATCTTTGCAGGTTTTATATGACTAATTAGCTTTTGGCACACCAGCAATAGATATATTCGTCAAATAGAGACTAGAATAGCCATTATTATAGCCTATGGGCTCTATGCGAGCTTTGCACCAGCTACACTACTATATTGATCATGAATAGCTAACACCTTCTCTACATCAGGATGTATAGCATGAGCGCCAAAATTATTAATGAATTTTACTGTGGTATATCCCTTTGATAAATTTTCATATTCACTAACCCATTTTTTAAATTCAGCTTTTTCTTTATTATCGCTTCTTGGAAAACGAGTCTGAGGTCGCTCAAAACCTATTCGCCATGGCTTAGGTGTCAATCTCGCTCTAAAACACGACTGATTTTTACATAACCTAATATATAAAGGGTCAATATCTAAGGACGAAAAGATCTTATTTGTTAAGTATTCATCACTCGACACTATATTATTTAATAGTACTAGTCTTAAACCAGCAAATGTTTCGTATAATCTAAATGAATACTTAGGATTTTTCTTTTGAAACTCTTCAACTTTATCGATGTAATATTTTTTATTCTTATTAACTTTTCCAAAAAGCGCTAATACACTGGAAAATAAACCGCCTTCATTAACATCAATATCACCAAACAACACATACTCAGAGTTTAAAATTAAAGCACCATAGTTATTACGGCTTATAACCGCTAAAACTTTTTCATCTTCCGATTTTAACTCATCGATAACTTCTTCTTTAATAAAGCCATTACCATATTCATAATCAATAATTTTATGATTATTCAGTTTGATTAATTTTTTAAACTGTTCAGCCCTAGAGTTAGCATGACTTTTCGCATTCTCTAAAGATTTGTTAGATGCACCCCAAAGGCAAAAAAATGAATACCCGAAAAATTTTTTATCTACAGGAACTTCAGTCTTTTCCCAAAACTTAGCAAACTTCATATAACGTCCTTTAAAATACTCTATAAATTATTAAATCTGAACTTGGAATAATAGAACTCTGTGAGGTGAGCTGCTTTTATATTTCAATCATTTACCCAAGCACTCTATCCTGATATTTTTTCTTATATTGAGTTAATGTTATTTTCTTTCATGCATATTCTTAATAGTGTTTAAGTAGAAAATATCGTTCAGGATGTTCAGAAAACCCTGTTATTTTACCAACCGTTTTAAAACCCAACTTTTGATAAAACATTGGTGCTTGAAAAGATAATGTATCTACTTGTGCAGCAACACAACCTCTTTTTTTTGCTTCAGCCTCAGCTCGTTGCATAAGTAGGCTACCAACGCCTTTATTCCTCAATTTTTTATCTACCCAAACAACGCTAATTAGAAAGTGTTTATAAATAGTTCGTCCCGACACACCACCTGTAAGTTTACCATTGTCATCACGAGTAACAACAAAAAGCGGTATCGAACTTTCGCTCCCTATTATTTCATGATTATATTTTCTAACACCTGAAATTAATTCATCAAATAATTCTACATTCTCTTCATTTATCACTTCAAATTTCATCAGTTTTACCAGACATTCAATAGTTTTAAAAGCTTTATTTTTTAAGCTGGGATAAATAATTAATAATCTGTTTAAGCATAAGATCATCATCTTCACTTTTAACTGCAACACTTTGATAAATTGACTTAGCTTTATAACAATGTAATAAAGCTTTAGCTTGATCATATGTTGGTTCTTTTTTATCGGCATATGCATGACAAAGGTGATACTCTGCCTCATCATGGCCTAACGATACCGCTTTATGCCAATGCGCTAATGCTTTTTGTTTATTCTCTTCTGTGCCATACCCAAAAAATAATAAATAACCAAGATTATTCAAGGAGGATATTTGCAATTCCTTCAGCTCTTGGTCAATAATATCTAATGTAGACAGCTTACGCCATAGAATAACTGATTGATCATAATCCTTATTTCTAAAGTGACAAGTTCCTTCATAAAATAAACGTTCAGCTATATCGGACTCCTGTGTTAAACCAATGTTATCTAATTCACATGAATCTTTCGCCCATAGATTAATTGATGCTGATAAAGCTAAAATTAAAAATAAGTATTTCATAATATATTCCTATTTGATCTAAAAGTTAATCAATATCATAGTATTAAAGACTTATAATCATTTTATTATTTAACCCTTTAATTAAAGAATAACGTTTATTAAAGACTATCATCATTACTTTATTATTGTATTTTTACAAAATACTCATTAGATTTTTCCAATTATTAAATATTAATAATACTTTTATTAATAAAAATATAAAACACATTATTCATGAAAATAAAAATAATCTACCGATATTTACGCAGTTTAATTCTTGCAATAATAGCCTGCTATTTTTTCCTTATACCTTTTAGTATTTCGGTTTTACAACTGAATGATCCTAATTTGAAAAATGCTAAAATACCACAGTTTGCTTATAGCTTACATGAAACCTTATCAGAAAAAATCTCACTTTGGGCAAATGAACGAGTGAGTTCTTTAAGAGCAGCAACCATCAATATGCATAACATTTCAGCAACAGAGTGGCCAATGTTTAGTGCTGTTTACTTTCTTTGGTCAACTGAAGCATTGCAAAAAGATTTTGAGAAAAAAAACTCATCAAATGCTAAAGCAGCTCCTAAAACATATGCAAAATCGGCTATTGAAGCTGCTATAAAACTAGTTATTGATCCTAATAATGCAACATGGGTTAAATCACATTGGGGAAGTGATTATCTTTACAAAGAAAATATTTTTTATCGAATGTTATTAATCGCAGGCTTAACCAGTTATCAAAAAATAACTCATAATCAACAACATCAAGCATTGTTAATTAAGCAAATAGAAACATTATCTCAAGAATTAGATTCTTCTCCTTATGGTTTATTAGATGATTACCCTGGTCAATGTTATCCCGTAGATATACTTCCAGCACTTGCCGTTATTCAACGTGCAGATAAGCTATTAGGAACTGATCACTCCGCTTTTTTATCTCGCTCAATTCGTGCTTTTGAAGGAGATCGTCTTGATGACTCAACCCATCTTCCAGCTTATGTTGCTAATTCAAAAAACGGACAAGGATTTGGCTTTGCTCGTGGAGTAGGTATTTCATATATGCTGATTTGGGCACCAGAACTGTGGCCCAATACAGCAAACGACTGGTATAAAAATTATGAAAAACACTTTTGGTATAGAAATAAATTATTATCAGGTTTTAGAGAATTCCCCAAAAGTATTTCTTATTACGATTGGTCTTTTGAAATTGATGCTGGGCCTATAGTCGATGGACTGGGAGTTGCAGCCAGTGCCTTTGGTATTGGTGCAGCAAGAGCAAACGGACACTTTGAGCACGCTTATCCCTTAATGTCAGAAGCCATTGTATTATCATGGCCACTATTAGATGGCACGCTATTAATTCCCAGAGGTCTTTCGAACCTATCTGACGCCCCCTATCTGGGTGAAAGCGCTTTGTTATTTAATATGACTCGCCTTCCAGTTTTCAATAAAGTAATAGATAGGGAAACTGAGCTTCCTCTTTTTGTTTATTGTGTACTGCTATTTTATTTACTTTGTGGTTTAGTTATTCTTCGTTCGTCAATACTTTCTGCTTGGCAGTGCTACCAAAATAACAAGAATTAACTTAAACGAAGCAACGATTATTGAGTCAACTGAGAACAGCCGTAAAAATAAAATTACTCACTTTCTTTTAACGGAAAATCAATACCTAACCAAGCTTTAAAATAAGATTTTTGTGCTTGACTAGGCGACTCTACCAGCTCAATTTTTCTTGTTTTTTTGGTTATTTTTCCGAGAGTAACCACTCTCTTTTGCAATTTATCATTTCTAAATATAGCTAACTCAATTTTTGTGCCTGGCTTATATTTAGCAATTTGAGCTTTAAAAGTTGAGTGATTGACTTTGAACCCATCTATAGCCACTAATTCATCATCAGTGGTTAACCCGGCTTTCCAGGCAGGCCCACCTTTTTCAACACCATTCAAAATTAAAGCACCTTTTTCTTCAGAGGTATCGACGCCAATCCATGCAACATAGTGTTGATCATCTAATGGTACAAACTTTAAACCAGCATGATTTAACAAATCATCAAAATTAACATTAAGCGGCGATACAATCGACTCTTGCCACCACTGTTCAAAATTTTCACCAGTTAACTCACTAGCAATAGCAATAACCTCCGCTGAATCAAATCCACGAGCAAATAAACGTTTAAAATCCTCATCGTTTTGATTAGTCTTTGAATAAAGTTTGCTATGTAAATTTTTGTATCCAACTTTTAGATCCGACTTTATCAACATTTGATAATCAAACAGCCAAGAGGCAATATAACCGGCAGAGTATATATTAACACTATGGTTGTTAGAAAAATCTCCACTTTGAGCAATCCATGCCTCTTTGCTTGATTCAGCAACAGACTGGAGCTTATGTCCTGGTCTATGTTGAAACTTATAAATTCTATCACTTAATTGTTTAAGGAATTCTTTAAGTGATTGCAGCTCTGCGGTTAATAATAAACGCTCTTGAAAATAACTTGTTGAACCTTCTGCAAGCCATAATAAGTCAGTATAGTTTTCCTGCTGATAATCGTAAGGAACAAGTGCTTTGGGTCTATAGGCTTTAACATTCCAAGTGTGCACAAACTCATGCGAAGCTGTCCGCAAAAACTTTAGATACTCTTTGTCTGGAGCAAAGGAAAAACGCGGTCGCTGAATAATTGTTGAATTAATATGTTCTGTCGCACCTGTCGCACCTGAAGTTGCATGTACAATAAATAAATATTTTTTAAACGGGTAGCCTTGCCATATAGTTTGGCTTTGAGCAACCAGGCGCTTTAAATCTTTCACCATTTTATCTAAACTATAGTTACCTTCCCCCCACACAACCAACTGATAATCCTGTTGACCAACCGAAAACTCCTGTAGTTGACTCATTCCTGTTTCTATTGGAGATGAAGCAAGCTGATGATAAGATTGTGCAATAAATTCGTGCTCTGCTGTTTGTGTCATACCAGAATAGCTTTTCCAATAAGACGGAACGATCAACTTGACTCGATGAATATCATTCATTTGGCTAGATTCATACATCAACACAGAAGTAGCATCAAGAAAAGCATGACTTTCATCAATATGCCGAGTTCGGCTCTCTAACTCATTTGCATACACCAAGTATTTTACTTTTACCTCTGATTGATTTGGATTAAGCACACGCCAATGACTTTTATCTATACGCTGCCATTTTAGTGTGTTATTTTGCTTATCTTGTGCACTGAAATTACGCACGCCGCTTGCAAAATTGAGTATTTTGTATTTTCCTGTTCGCCAAGCAGGCAGCATCAAATCCATTTGTTCGCTACCCTTAGGTAACACAATCGTTATTTCTGCTAAATGATGATCGGGTTCAATAATATCGACTTGATATTGAACCGCTGCTTTTGTTGAAAAAGCCAACACTAATAATACAAAAACTAAATATTTGAGCACTCTTTGCATAATTTATTCTAAACCTTCCCAGAAATGGTAAAACTTTATTTTTCTAATTAAATCCTGCTAATTGAGATAATCTGTAACAGATTGAAATCAAAACTAGTGATAGAATTAGCATTCTAAATGCACAGCTATCAAAATATCAATCAATCAGAGAGCAGAATGCACAATAAACCATTTTCAGAAGCTTGTGAAAGAAACAGCAAACCAATATTAGAAATAATAAAACCTTTGCTAAAAACAACTAAGCATTTGCTAGAAATAGGCAGTGGAACAGGACAGCATGCTGTTTTTTTTGCCAAAAATTTACCTCACATTACTTGGCATACCAGTGATCAAATGCAAAACCATCAAGGGATTTTAAGTTGGGTCAACGATTCTGGCTCACCTAACCTTATTCCTCCTATTTCTCTTAATGTTCTTACAGATCCCTGGCCAACCCAGCAATTTGATGCTGTTTTTTCAGCTAATACAGCTCATATAATGTGCTGGTCAGCCGTAAAATCTATGTTTTCTGGTGTCGCAAACAGACTGAATAATGGGGGTGTTTTTATTCTATATGGACCATTTAATTATAATGGTGAATTTACCAGCCCTAGTAATCAACAATTTGAAACTTGGCTAAAATCTCAGGATCATGCCATGGGTATAAGAGATTTTGAAGCCGTTAATCAACTCGCTGAAAATGCAGAACTTAATTTACAGCAAGATAATGCTATGCCAGCTAATAATCGTCTACTTGTCTGGAAAAAGCAAAACCCAGCAATCTGAGCTTCAAATAAGTAAAATGATCACTTATAGCTAAATCACTATCAATTGGCATAGAGAAAAGTCAGGGGTTATTGTCACTATTAAGGCGTCTGGCGCAGTGCATAGCCGCTCTATGGACAAGTCAGACAACGAAAAGAGCGGCAAAAATAACGGCTTTTATTGTGACAATTGATAGTGATTTAGCTATAAATGCCATTACCTCTCGACTGTCTAAACTATAAACGGCTCTTATTTGAGTGAATGAGTCAAAGCTAAGTGCTCTGATTTCAGTTGACTAATTAAAAGCTCACTAACACCAACGAGCTCAAAGTTTTTACTTAACTCTGTTAAATGTTCGGCTAAAAATACCGACGTTTCAGGATATGGATGGCAAATTGCAACAACATGCCCCCTTCGCTTAGCTATTTGTTGCATTAATTTAAATTGTTTTGCTATTGAAGGTGCATGCCCTTGATGATCAAGAAATAAATCTCTCCCAATACTTGCAACGCCCACTTCTTCAGCTATTAATTGTGCAACGGATACTTCAGAAGTTTTGGAATCTAAGAAAAACCAACCTTTTTGCTTAGCACTTTCCATAACCCAGCGCATTTTTTCTCTATTTTCTGTTAGTAAACTGCCCATGTGATTATTAAACCCAATCATATGGGGAACAGAGTTTGCACTAGTTAATAAAGTTTTTTGTAGTTCAGGCTTTAGCATATGGCTAAAAAGTGCACCAGGACCAAGTAAATCAGGGCGCGTAAAGGCTTCCATAGGTAAGTGCATAATGACATCATGGCCTTTGGCCGTTGCAAAGTCGGAAATAAGGTTGGCATGGGGAGTATGTGGCAAAATAGCCGCGGTCATTTTTACTGGAAGCGATAACATTTTTCGCGCAATAATTGAGTTGTCTCCTAAATCATCAATAACTATCGATATTTTTGGTTTAACAACATGAATTGCTTTTTGCTTTTCTTCTTTAGAATAAAGACTAAAAGAAAAGCACAAGCATAGTGAAAATAGTAATATCTGACGCAAAAATAGGCCTTTATTTAAGTTATTTCAAATGCAAAATATTATAAGCTTGTAATAACTGAGGATCATCTAGCAAGCTCACATTATAAGTATTTTTTATTTTTTTTTCTGAAAACGCTATATCTGGTTTAACTCCAACATCTTGAATTTTTGCACCAAACGGAGAGAAGTACTCCGCTGTTGTAATTTTCATTCCAGAATTTTCATTTAAGTCAAATACTGTTTGAATAGTCCCTTTACCATAGGATGCTTCGCCTAAAATGAGCGCTTTTTTATGCTCTTGCAAAGCAATTGCCATAATTTCACTAGCAGAGGCAGAACCAGCATTCATGATTACAACGACCTGTAAATTCTCAAGGGGTGTAAGGCTATGAGCATAAAATGTTTCATTAGAATCCTCAGTTCTTCCTGTTGAAATGAGAAGTTTACCGTGAGATACAAACAAGTCAGATAACTCGACTGCCACTTCCAATATACCACCAGGATTATCTCTTAAGTCAATAATCAGCTTGCTTAATTGATTGTTTGTCGATAATTCGTTAATTGCCTGTTTGAACTCACTAACAGTGTTTAATGTAAACTGTGAGATTGAAATATAACCAATATGATCGGGCAACATTTGACGGCTGACACTCTCTAACAAAATCAACTCTCTTTGTAGCGCAATATTTTTAGGTCTAGCAAACTCCGCTGCCGCAACAACTAACACCACTTCTGAACCAGGTACGCCTTTAAACAAATTACGGGCTTGCTCTGCTGGTAAATATTTCACCTCATTCCCATCGATATGCGTTACAATCATGCCGACTTTAATGCCCGCTTTAAAAGCAGGGCTATTATTAATAACAGCCGCCACTTCTAATCCAAATTTATGATCGTTAAACTGTAACCCAATACCGGCATATTCACCTTCATTATCTGTATTAAAGCGTTCAAACTCTTCCGGTGGGAGATATTTAGAGTGATCATCTAAACTATTTACCATTCCTCGAATAGCAGCTCTCAGTAAAGTAACATCATCGACAGGTTTAACATAAGATGATTTAATGTGAAAATAAGCTTCTGTGAATGCTCTCAGTTCTTTTAATGGGATTTGTTCTTGAACTTCCTTCTCTGCGGCATTGACACCTGGCGTCAATATAAATGCAATAACTAATAAACACTGATAGAAAAAACACCGAAATAAAGATAAAGACATTAGAACGACTCAAATAATTAGATTTTGTTAAATATAACTAAGCAATACGGATTCAACAATCGATTTTATCGGCATAATAAGCTTTATTATACCTAATTCGGTTAACTGGTCACATTTAGGTCAATAAAAAGGACAAATTAATTGATAAAACTTACTCGAAAT
Organism: Aliikangiella litoralis; assembly: GCF_052495765.1. Next base: position 5,761,650 of record NZ_CP199292.1, read on the forward strand.
CATCGTATAGGAATAATTTTTCTCTTAATTTTTTTTACTGTATATGCCAGCTTTCCTTGGTGGGCTGCTTACGTCATAAAAAAGAACCTGCCACTCGATTGGAGAATGACTAATTTATCAATTAATTATCCAAGCGTAAATGGATTAAGTTTGGCTGAATTTTCTATTGAAACAACCACATTTACTATAAGTGCTAAACACGTTATTGTCGATTATCAATTCAAGAAATTAGCCGCCGAGTACTTAAATCTAAAGATAAAAAAGGCTAACGTTTCTTCCACTCCAATAAGCGTTAATATCCCTCAATTTAATTTGAATGAATACTTAAGTCTGTCACCTTTTAATCAAATTACAATTAATAAAGTAGATATTAATACACAGTCATCAAATAACTCACAATCATTAAATAATTCACTGTCATCAATAGCACTCAATATTAATGATACTTCAAAGCTCAATATTCACACTTTTTATCAGAATGATGAGTGGCTACAAGAACCAGTAGAAATTAATTTAAGTATTTTCAAAGATAAAGAGATAACCAAGGCCAATCTATTAATCGCCGAAAATAAATTAGCTTCTCTCAATTACAACTCAACCCAACATTCATCAGAAATATTCATTAATTTAGAGCCAGAACACTTATTTGTTTTACTAAAGCCTCAAAAACCATTTGCTCAATTTTCATTAAGCCAGCCAGTTTCATTAAAATTATTACAAGATAATCAAACTAGAAATTTAATGACAACTATTAACTATCAAGGGGCTATTACCATACCAGAGCTTAAAGAAAAATTAGAAACAAACTTAACAATGCTATCTGACTCAAACAGTTATCCTTTTCAGTTTAATACCAACGTTCAACTTGAAGCACATCAAACTGATTTTTTTAAAGAAAACTTTTTCATTAGCTCGCCTAAGGTCAATACAAATTTTCAGCTTGAAATTTCCCCTGACAATGTTGTTTTCTCAAAATTTAACACTGAACTAGATTTATCATCTCTGTCTTTTAAAAATTCAGATACAACATTTACCTTAGACAATCCCAAAATAAAACTAACCAACGATAGTATTAGCTTAAACAATATAGAAAACAATGATGTTAATCTGTCGATAAATATAACACCAACCAATTTACATGTAGAAAACAAAAAAAATCAAGTCATCATTGATACACTGTTTTCTTTAGATGCTACATTTAGAAACCTATTTAACACAGCAGCATCGGGAAGTATCAAATTTGAAAAATTAAAAATATCAGAGCACTATCAATCAGACGAAGCAAAAATACAATTAAATTTTGATGAAATAAATCACAGTTTGTCTAAAGGAAATATAAACATTGAATTTTTTGATAGCAATAATAAGCTGGCTAATACATTTTTTGAAAGTCTTAATATACATGCTGAAGCTCAACTAACTAAAGAGAATATTAACGCAAAGGGCAATTTAAAGCTTAATAACATTAATCCTACTTCTTTTGATATGAGTTTAAATCGTCACAACAACCATATTAAAGTAACTTCACCAAAACATTCTTTTGATTTAATATCATTTAATTCATTGATCGCACAGTTTAATCAAACGCCTTTAGGCGACATATCGATACAATCGGGAAAAATAGAACACCAAAGTGAATTAAATATACCGTCATTATCACTTAATAGCACGTCCACTCTAAAACAAGCTGAAATAACATTTAATAAAAATAAACTGATTAATCTCAATTTAGAAACTCACGCTAATGCATTAAAGCCTTTATCCTTAAAAGCAAACATAAGGGCTGATAAAATTGCACTGGCAAGTGGTTTAGATATAAGCAAGCTGAATGCTAATTTAATAGTCCACAATAGTGTATATAAAGTTAATAATCTTAATGTACAACTAATGTCTGGAGATTTATCGAGTCAATCATTAACGATAAGCAATAACGAGCTAGAACCCTCTCAAGTCCAAATAAAGCATTTGTCACTAGATAAATTAACTCAATTCTTAGATATTAACGGGCTGACAGCCACCGGTAATATTAATCTCGAATTACCTCTTAAAAGTCAAAAACAAAATATTGTGGTCAATAATGCTACGTTTAATAATATTGAGCAGGGTGTCATTAAATATAAAGTCGGCAGCTTAGGCCCATCAGATAATATTGCGTTAAAAGCGCTTAGCAACTTTCATTATCAACAACTTGATGGAACTATCAACTATGACCAATATGGAAAATATAAAATAAAGCTTCATTTATTAGGTTCGAACCCTGAGCTTTATGACGGTTACCCCATTGACTTTATACTCAATTTGAATGGAAAATTAGATGATATCTTTAAATCACTATTTCTCACCGGAAACTTTGAAGAGGCGATTATGGAACAAGTAAAAGCCCAAGAAATAGACAATTAATCAAATCTTAAAGGAATTAGTTCGGCTTTTATTCATTATTCAGTTAACATTCAGTGAAATTAGTCTATGATACCGACTATTAAATTTAATATCAGGAGCAAAGTTATGTATAAAGTTTGCGGTGTGATACTTGTCGCAAGCAGTCTAATGGCTTGTAATCCGACAGTTCGAGTTGAGGCTCCTAGTGAACCAATTCGAATTATTGCCGATGTTACTATTAAACATGAAATCAAAATCAAAGTAGAAAAAGATGTTGAAGACGTGTTATCTAATAGTGAATTATTTTAATTAAATGACAGGAATCCAATATGAAAACTTCCATAAAACGATTATTAGTCATATTTTTATTTCTTAGCAGCAGCGCGTTTGCTCTTGATCTCTCATCTGCAAAAAAAGATGGCTTGGTAGGCGAACAATTTAATGGTTATTTAGGTATTGTCACAGGCACTAATCCAGAAGTTGCTAGCTTGGTCAAAGAAATTAATCGCAAACGAAAACAGCATTATGAGCAAATTGCTCAAAAAAGAAATACTAAGTTAAAACAGGTAGAGTTAGTAGCAGGTAATACAGCAATTAAAAAAACATTGAAAGGTAATTACATAAAGCTACAAGGCGCTAGTTGGAAAAAGAAGTAACAACAAACCCTAGTTGTGATGCTCCTCATTCAAATTTATAAGCTCTAAGCTTAGAGCTTATATTTGGTTCTTTTATGCTGTTAGTGAATTATTTTCAAAACATTCCCGTTGCTTAAATAAATCAAAAAAGCGACTGATTTTGGGATAGAGCTTTCGCCAATCAATATCTTTATGTCTAAAATCTAGATATGCTAAACAACTTAACAAATTGATATGAAGTATACTAAATTCTTCAGGAAACAAAGCTAACTTTTCTTGAATTTCCGCTAAGCTACGTGAAATAGCTTGGTTATATCTTTCCCACCAAAACTCTGACTTAATCCCTTCTTGCTCTCTGACTTGTTCAATTCTTCGAGCAACACAAGTATCCATTAACCCTGAGCAAAGAGAATAAAGGGTTTTTAATCTCCAATCGGCATAGATAGGATTAAATAATGTGCCACCAGTTATATTTGCATCTAAATAATCACAAATTACTTCGCTATCATAAATAGCTTCGCCAGCATTAAGCAAACATGGTACTTTACCTAATGGGTTGTTCTTTATAAAATCATCAGTATTGTCGAATGGGTGAGTCTCAATTAGCTCAACCTCTCCTTCAATACCAATTTCGGTAATGACCATTCTGACACAGTTTGCGTAAGGTGATGATTTAGTATAAAAAAGTTGCACAATTATTTCCTAGTTAAGTAGAAATATTAAATATTCAGTTAAATTGTAGCCAGTTAATACATGAAAGCAAAAGATAAAAAAGATAACCCTTACGAGTCACCAACCTCTGAAATTGAGTTTATTTCATCGCTCCCTATATATCACGGAAAACTTTATAGTGTTCTTTCAATTGCCATAGCCACTATTTTTGGCTCAGTGCTTGCGGCAGGCTTTTTATTACAAAGCAATTTTAATAAATTTCAACAAAATACTGCTTCACTTATCACTATCAGTATCACAACAATCGCGACCATTATTTTTTTATTCAGCAGCTTATTTATCAATCGACCTTCATTTTTTGTCTATTTATCTTTCAATTTCATTGTTGCAATTTTAGTTTTTCCTGTTGCTCACCTTTTGCAAGGTGAAAAACTTGAGCAACACGAGCAAGCGGATCGACCTTTTCACTCCGTTTTTAAAACAATAGGAATTGGAGTTCTTTGTTTTTTTGCTATGGGTATCATGCTATTTTTAGCACTTGCTTTATTTTTTACTGTGCCAATCAATTAAACCATGCTGTTATCATCAAGCAAAATGAACTGAGCTTCCTTTAATTTGAGCGCGAATATAGTTAACTAACTAATTATAATTTACAATAGTTTCATAAGTAATAGTTATAAAAAGCTACAGTTATCGACTTGGTTCCTTTGATACCAAGTTCTAATAAAATAAGCGCTTTTGTTGTTATTTCTTTAGCTGGCATACAATAAACAAATGAGTTCAATTTAACAGGAGAAAACTTGTGTCAGGACCATTAAGCCATGTTCGAGTACTTGATCTTAGTCGTATTCTCGCCGGTCCTTGGGCAGGTCAAACCCTTGCCGATCTTGGTGCTGATGTTATAAAGGTAGAACGCCCCAAAGTCGGAGATGACACCCGTAGTTGGGGCCCTCCTTTTTTGAAAAAAAAAAATGGGGAGCAAACCAATATGTCTGCTTACTACTTATGTGCAAACCGTGGCAAACGCTCAATTGAGGTAGACTTAAGTACCAATGAAGGCCAAAAAGTAATACGCGAATTGGTTGCGCACTCAGATATTTTGCTAGAAAACTATAAAGTAGGAACCCTCACCAAATATGGGTTAGGCTATTCAGATTTAAAAACAATCAACCCAAAGCTCATCTATTGCTCTATTACTGGTTTCGGACAATCAGGTCCCAGAAAAGATCAAGCCGCTTATGATTTTATGATTCAAGCAATGAGTGGTCTAATGAGTATTACTGGCGAACGAGACCGCTTACCCGGCGGAGGTCCTCAAAAAGTAGGTACTCCGATTGTTGATTTAATGACAGGCATGTATGCATCTAATGCCGTTCTCGCAGCATTAGCTAAAAGAAATGAAACGGGTAAAGGTGATTACATTGATATTGCTATGCTAGATGTTATGGTCAACTCTCTTGCTAATCGAGGGATGAATTATCTGGTTTCAAATAAAACACCGCAGCGGGCAGGAAACCAACACCCCAATATTCAACCGCAAGATGTTTTTAAATGTCGTGATGGTCATATAGCGATAGTTGTAGGAAACGATAATCAATATACTAAGTTTTGTACAATAATAGGGTTACCAGAACTAGCAACCGATCAACGTTTTTTCAACAATAGTAGCCGGGTAAAATATGTTGATATATTACTACCAATAATTCAAAAGGTAATGTTACAAAAAGATGTGCAGGAATGGACAGATAAATTTGAAAAAGCAAGTATTCCATGTGGACCGATAAATACCATTGAAAACATATTTAACGACCCACAAGTGAAACATAGGGATATATTATTTCAAGTACAGCATACTGACTTAGGTCAAATCCCTCAACTAAAAATCCCTATTCGATTTCAAAATTCTAGCTTTTTAAATAATAAACCGCCACCACAATTAGGGCAGCATACTGAAGAAATTTTGGCTGAAATCAAACAGCTTAATCAAATAAAAAATAATGATTAAATAAACAAATATTACTTAATAAAAAAGGGAGTCATTTCTCCCTTTTTTATTAAACTTTAAATAACACCGCGCTTTTCTTGATCTCTTTCAATCGACTCAAATAATGCTTGGAAGTTACCCTCACCAAAGCCACGATCATTTTCACGCTGAATCATTTCTATAAAAATAGGGCCAAATAAATTTTTAGTAAAAATTTGCAATAAATAAGTATTATCTGCTTGGCTATCCACTAAAATTTTATGATCTCTAATTTTTTCTTTATCTTCTTTAACCCAAGGAACTCTATCCCAAATAGTCTCATAATACTCTGGTATAATATCTAATGTTTCAATATAAGAACCTTTCAACTTATCACAAGAAGCAACTAAATCATTTGTTCTAAAAGCTATATGCTGAATACCTGGTCCATTATAAATATCTAAGTATTCATCAATTTGATTATTATTGTCATCTTTACCTTCATTCAGCGGTATACAAAAAGTACCACAAGGGCTTTGTAGAGCATATGAAAGCAGCGCAGTTTTAACCCCTTTAATATCAAAATACCTAACTTCTGTGAACCCAAAAACATTTTTATAAAATTCAGCCCAATGATCCATTGTACCTTTGTAAACATTATTGGTTAAATGATCAATCTCAATAAAACCTTTATCTTCATTAAGAATAGGATCAGAAAGATCATCAAAATCTTTTTCCCAAAGATTGTTTTGACCTTCATAATTATCAATAAAATAAATTAAACTATCACCAATACCATAGATAGCAGGGTAAGGAAAATCTTTTTCTTTTGCTTCTTTAGCACCACGTTTCAAAGCTTCATTAAGCGCAAATTCAGCATCTTCCACTTTCCAGCCCATAGAAGATGCGGCAGGTCCATGCACTTTTGTAAACTCAGCAGAAAAACCAGATTTTTCCGAATTTAAAAGAAAATGAATATCATTTTGCTTATAATAATAGATTTCTTTATTTTTAAGCTTTTTTAGTTTTGAAAAACCGAAATCCATAAATACATCATGCATGAAATTGGTATCTTCCGAACAAAATTCGGTAAATGAGATCCCACGCAATTTTAGTGGATTTTCAAGTTGTTGTGCAGTCATTATTTTCTCCAATCGTTAATCTTCTAACCAGCTTTGGTTATAATCTTGTTCCATACAATCACGAAAGTGATTGGTCATTTTTAAAGGGTTAAAGGTATCCACCATTACGGCATATTCATAAGTTTCTTTTTTACCAAGAGAGGCTTCTGTTTTGCCAGGTTGAGGCCCGTGTGGAACCCCTTTTTTATGTAAAGTTATTGAGCCTGACTCAATACCTGTACGACTCATAAAGTCGCCATGTACGTAATACAGAATTTCTTCGCTATCGATATTGGTGTGATAGTAGGGTGCAGGAATAGAATCTGGATGAAAGTCATACAGGCGAGGCACAAAATTACAAACAACAAAATTATTTGCTGTAAATACTAAATGTTCGCTGGGTGGTAAGTGGATTTTTCCTACTTTAGGAGCATAATCATCTATATTAAATGCCCAAGGGTAACAAGCACCATCCCAACCAACAACATCATAGGGGTGCCACTCTAGGGTACTTCTTTGATACCTATCACCATATTTAATCACAAGGTCATATTCGCCTTTTTCAATTGTGACTGGCTGCAGTTCAGGCGTTCTTATATCTCTTTCGCAATAGGGGGCACTTTCTAACAGCTGTCCTGTTGAGGTTCTAAAGTGTTTAGGAATAGTGACCATAGTTGGTGATTCAATAACAAATAAGCGAACGTTGTCATAACTATCAAACTTCAGTTGATAGGTAGTTCCCTTGGGTATTACCAAATAATCCCATTTTCGTACTTCAAGGTCGCCATATTCAGAAGTTAAAGTACCGCTACCTTCATGTACAAAGACAATTTCATCAGCATAAGCATTACGATAAAATTGCTGCGTATCTTCGGTAACATGCGCGGTATACATTGCAACATCATGGTTGAACACATGAGTTCGACGAGCAGAGAAAAAATTACCGCTACTTTCACCTCTTTGTGTATGAACTTTATAGTTTTGTAGTAAAGTATCCTTCCACTCTTGACCGTGATCAATTTCATAAGGCTCAACTCGTAGTACCTTAGTAGGCATATTGTGGTGATATTTATTCGAATAAATATTTGAAAAGCCATGAGTTGAAAATAGCTCTTCACGATATAACTCACCGTCGTCACGGTAAAATGTTATATGGCGTTTTGGGGGAGTTTTCCCTTGTTTGATATAAAAAGGCACTGTCGACCTCTAGCTTAATTAGTTAACTTAATTAAAGACAGGATAGCGAGTAACACATACAGAAAAAAGGATAATCTTTTTAAGTTTACAATCTAAATATTTGATAGGGCCGTTTTTATATACAGAACATCCTAAAATGACTAGACTATTATTCTAAAATGTCATTTTAAATAGGATAAGCATAATGGCCAAAGTACTTGGGCTTGGCGGTATATTCTTTAAAGCCAAAAACCCCGAAAAACTAGCTAAGTGGTATCAAAAGTGGCTAAGCATGGATGAAGCATTTCCTTATTGTTTAAGCTTTAAAACAGAAACAGTCCCTAAAAATGGTTGCCATGTATGGGGACCATTTAAGCAAGAAACAGAATATTTTTTACCTAGCCAAAAAGAGTTTATGTTTAACTTAATGGTTGATAACTTACCTGCCATGCTTGAACAACTCAAACCAAGTGGTTGCGAAATCATGCCTGAAACAGAAAATGGTGACTACGGGCACTTTGGATGGTTTATCGATCCGGAAGGGAATAAAGTGGAATTATGGCAACCACCAGAAAAAGCACCGCCTGAAGGCTAGCTCCAACAATCAAATAAATGGTAGCATACCACCTGTTTTTACCTGTTAATTAGAAGTGAATTGAATGTCCGACAAATCTTCGGAAAAACGAGGGCTTTTCGGTTGGTTCAGTGGCAAGAAAGAAGCTGAACAAACCGACCCTATTGAGACAGAGCAAGCTCAAATACAAGTAACAGATCCTGCTATTTCTACAGAAACAGAGATCATTGCTGAACCAACTCCCCCTGAGCAGCAGGCCTCCCAGCCTGTTAAACAGGAAGAGCCAACTAAACAGTCGTTATTTCAAAGACTAAAAAGTGGGCTTTCTAAAACTCGTTCTCAATTTTCTAGTGGTCTTGCTAATTTAGTTCTCGGACAAAAAGAAATTGATGAAGATATTTTAGAAGAAGTAGAAACCCTACTCTTAATGGCCGATGTTGGGGTAGATACAACCACAAAAATTATTGATGATTTAGCTGAAAAAGCAAACCGAAAAGAGCTCAAAAATACAGAGGCAATGACCGAACGGTTAAAAGAATTATTACTTGAGATTGTTGCGCCAGTGGAAGTACCACTTGAAATTCCTACTCAAAAAGAGCCTTTTGTCATTTTAATGGTTGGTGTTAATGGCGTTGGAAAAACAACAACAATAGGAAAATTAGCTCACCAATTTCTAGCAGAAGGTAAAAGTGTTATGTTAGCAGCAGGAGATACTTTTAGAGCTGCTGCTGTTGAACAGTTAAAAACCTGGGGTGAGAGAAATAAAGTGCCTGTTATTGCTCAACATTCTGGTGCCGATAGTGCTTCAGTTATTTTTGATGCGGTTGAAGCAGCCAAAGCACGTAACATTGATATCGTTATTGCTGATACTGCCGGACGGCTGCATAATAAAAGCAACTTAATGGAAGAACTAACTAAAGTTAAACGCGTAATGGGAAAAATTGATCCTACAGCACCTCACGAAGTCATGCTTGTAGTAGATGCTTGTACCGGCCAAAATGCATTAGTTCAAGCCGTTGAATTTAACAAAGCAGTTAGTTTGGACAGTGTGACTATAACCAAGCTAGATGGCACAGCAAAAGGTGGTGTAGTATTTGCTCTAGCAGACAAAATGAAGATACCGATTCGCTACATAGGTGTTGGCGAGAGTAAACAAGATTTGCGTCCGTTCCGTGCCAATGACTATATTAATGCACTTTTTGAACAGTAATCACTTTAATAACGGGGGAGACCAATGATCGAATTTGCTGAAGTTTCCAAACGTTATCCAAATGGGCAAGAAGCGCTTAAGCGAGTTAGTTTTGAAATCGCAGATGGAGAAATGGCCTTTCTAACGGGTCACTCAGGCGCAGGAAAAAGCACATTATTAAAGCTAATATGCTTAATGGAACGTGCCACTTCAGGACAAGTTGTAATTAATGGAAAAAACTTCAATCGTATAAGCCGAAGAAAAATACCTGGTGTGCGCAGAGATATTGGCATGATATTTCAAGATCACCGACTTCTATTCGATCGCACAGTCTTTGATAATGTGGCTTTGCCGTTAATGATTGCAGGTTACCCACATCGAGAAATAGGCCGTAGAGTTCGTGCAGCACTAGACAAAGTAGGCTTACTTTCAAGAGAAAAGCATTCACCAATTATGTTATCTGGTGGAGAACAACAGCGAGTAGGGATAGCCAGAGCCGTAGTTAACAAACCCCCCCTTTTATTAGCCGACGAGCCAACCGGAAATCTTGACCCGGAACTATCAGCTGAAATTATGCACTTATTCGAACAATTTAATCAGGTTGGTGTGAGCTTGCTAATTGCTTCTCATGATTTAAGCTTAATCGCCCAAATGCACTACCGCACACTTGTCATGAAAGAAGGCAAACTAGTCCAAGATCAAGGAGATGAGGCTAAAGCGGAGGCAACTGAAGATTTATGAGCAGTGATCAACTAACAGGAGCAAGCCTCTCACAGGGAGCAACATTTAATGCACGCTTAAAAATGCTTACTCGTCTGCATAAAATTGAGGCCCGACGCAGCATAAAAGACATCTTAAAATCACCTGTTTCAAGTTTTATGACAATATTGGTGATAGCCATAGCATTAGCTCTCCCAGCCGGTTTACAGATTTTATTAGACAATGGTAAAAGCCTTTCCCAAAGCTGGGATGGGGCAAGCCGCATCTCACTATATTTAAAAACAGACTTAGACAAAAAAGGTTTGTTAGCACTTGCTGACAAGATAAGACTTAAAAATGGCGTTCAAGCTGTTGAAGTTATTACACAAGAACAGGCTCTTGCCGACTTTACTGAACGCTCAGGCTTTGCAGAAGCCATATTGCAACTCGATGGCAATCCTCTGCCACCAGTATTAGTTGTTCAACCTGCAGCTACTCATACCTCTCCTCAAGCATCAGAGTTAATGCTCGCCGAGTTTCAAACACACAAAGAAGTAGAATTAGCACAATTGGATCTTGATTGGGTTAGAAAACTTTATGCATTATTACAATTAGCCGAAAAGGCAGCATCAGCGTTAGGACTCGCTTTAGCTTTAGCTGTATTACTTATTGTTGGAAACACCATACGTCTCTCAGTACAAAATCGGCGCGAAGAAATTGAAGTGGTTAAATTAGTAGGGGCCACCGACGCATTTATTCGTCGTCCATTTTTATATACTGGTTTTTGGTACGGCTTTATGGCAGGCATTACCTGTTGGATAATTCTTAATATATCATTAGTTTGGCTACAAGAACCGGTTGCCAATTTAGCTGGCCTTTATCAAAGCCAATTTAAAATTCAAGGACTTAGCTTGCAACAAAGTCTTCAATTGATCAGTGTCAGTTGTGGGCTGGGCTTATTAGGCTCCTGGCTTAGTGTAGGCCGACACATCAGGCAAATAGAACCGCGTTAATAGATGGCTCTTGAAAGTGAGTCAATTTATCCCCATAAATGGCAAAATCATTGTTAATTTAGTCTATAAACATATATCTGTAACAATTTGTTTATAAAGGAAACTTTCTTTTGATTTAGCACTCTAATGTGACAAGTGCTAAAAAATTAGCACTCTTGATAATAGAGTGCTAAACTAGGCATTAATTAGAAGTCTTATTTAGTTTTTTTACTAAGATTTTGGGCTTAAAGTAAGTTTAAGTACTTTTTCAACTTTCATACCAAATGATAAGTTGGTAGAGGTGAGGTTTAAAAATATGAATAAAACATTAGCAACTATGGCGATGTCCGTTCCACAAGGCAATATTGAGTCTTACGTTACGGCTATACATTCTGTACCAGTTTTATCTCCAGAAGATGAGCATGAATTGGCAAGCCGTTATAAAAATGAAGGGGATTTAAACGCGGTTCGCGAATTAATTCTTTCTCACCTTCGTTTTGTTGTTCATATTGCAAGAAGTTATAGTGGTTATGGACTTCCTCAAGCGGACTTAATTCAAGAAGGTAATGTTGGCCTAATGAAGGCCGTTAAACGCTTTGATCCTGAGGTTGGTGTCCGTTTAATATCTTTTGCTGTACATTGGATAAAAGCAGAAATCCACGAGTTTGTTCTAAAGAATTGGCGAATAGTCAAAGTAGCGACAACTAAAGCACAGCGTAAACTATTTTTTAATTTGAGAAGTGCTAAAAAATCACTTAACTGGTTAAGTAATGACGAAGTTAAAGCAGTTGCCGATGACTTAGGTGTCTCAGAAATTGAAGTTCGCCGCATGGAAAGTCGACTTAACTCTCGAGATACCGCTTTTGATTTACCGAATGATGCTGATGAAGAGACTTCATTTGCACCTGCGGCTTACCTGGAGTCACCAGAAAACGACCCAGCGCAAACACTAGAACAACAAAATTGGGAAAACCATCATCAGCAGAGGCTTTTGAACGCAATGAAAACTCTCGATCAGCGCAGTCAGGAAATACTCGCTGCTCGTTGGTTAAATGAAGATAATAAAGCAACATTGCAAGAGCTAGCTGAAACTTATCAAGTATCAGCAGAGCGAATACGTCAACTAGAAAAAAATGCAATGAACAAATTGAAAGCTTGTATGAGCTAATCATATAGTTTTAAAAAAAGTGAAAAGGCGCTATTCAAGCGCCTTTTTTGTACTACTTGAATAGCAAATCTTCCAGCAGACAACAGCACATCTCACTTCACCAATAAAATCTCCTCTTTTTATTCAAATACCTGTGTCAAATTCATACAGCTCAACTACACTTACCATTAAAGGCATAAAAAATACTTTAAAGTTAAATGGAGAGCATAATGAAAAGAAAATTTATCTTCAGTCTGTTAAGCTGTTTGACTCTTCTTCTAGTCAGTTGCAATGAATCTACTGAACCAGCCAAAACTGAAGCTAAACAAACAGCTCAACAACCCCCTCAAAAAAAGCCAAAACCGATAACATGTCAATTAAATATGGGATGGGATCCTTGGGAACCTTACCAGTATTTAACACCTGAGGATGAAGTAAAAGGTTTGGAAATTGAACTGGTCAGTGCAATGGCTAAAGAAGCCGGTTGCCAATTAAATTTTGTTCAAAAAAATTGGATGAATTTATTAAATGGCATTAGAAATGGCAGCATCGATATACTAGGAGGCGCATCAAAAACGCCATCAAGAGAAAAGTTTGCTATCTTTTCTGATGAATACAGGCAAGAATCTTTTGTTCTTTATGTTAGAAAAAATGAATCTGAAAACTACTTAGGAAAAACTTTAAGAGAAATATTAGAAGGCAATTTTAAAGTTGGTGTCACTGAAAATTATATTTATGGCAATATGGTAACAACTCTACAGGATAGCGAAGCGTTCAAAAATAAGTTTGTCAGCGTACCAACATCTGAAGTCAACTTTTATAATCTAGTACAAAATCAAATTGATGGCTTCCTTGAAGATCCGTTTGTTGCTGGTTACACCATAAAACGTAAAGGACTACAAGGTCAGATAGAAGCACATCCGATAAAAATCCATAGCGGTGACGTTGCATTAATGTTTAGTAAAAAAAGTGTAAAGCCCGAAACGGTTAAAGCATTTAATAAAGCATTACACAAATTAAAACAAAGTGGTGATTATCAAAAAATTCTCAATAAATATAGCTTTTAATAAAACTCTCTCTGCAACTTAACAAGATTAATTTTAATTAATCTTGTTAAGTTATTTCACCTGTAGCTCTTTTTATATCTAACATATCTGAATGAATTTTATTTTTTAAAACACCAACAGCTTGCAATGCGTTATAGACATTAATAACCATCGCCTCAGAACCACCAATATAAAACTCACACTGTTTAACTTTATCACCTAAGTCAGCAATAGCAACTTCATGAGGTAAACCAGTTTGACCTAACCATCCATCTTCACTAGAAGCAATAACAGGCACATAGGTAAAGTTATTTTTGCTACTTGTCCAACTTTGAACAAGTGATGATAAATACAAATCAGCAGAGCTTTGTGCGCCTAGATAAAGAGACAACTGGCAAGCGCTATTTCTTTTAAATGCGCTTTCGAGTAGACTTTTCATTGGCGAAAACCCTGTGCCACCAGCAATAATTACAATGTTTTCATTATTATCTTCTTTTAAATAACAATTACCAGATGGCCCCATTATTTGAAAAGTTTGCCCACTTTCAAATAACGCTAACATTTCAGAAGCTAAACTATTCTCCTGCGTTACTCTAATGTGAAGCTCAATAAAATTTGTTTCTTCTGGTGCACTAGCAATTGACAAAGGAATTTGTCGATTATCAGACATCAATAAAAATAAATATTGGCCACCTTTAAATAAAAATTTTTCACCTGTTTGTAATTGAATTCGAACACAGTAAATTTGTTCATTCAGTTGTTCAATCGCTAATGTTGAACACTTAGCTTTGTTCATAAATTAAGTTCATCCCAAATTTCATCAATATGTTGCTTTACATCTAAACTCATTTCTATTGCAGTCCCCCACTCACGGGTTACTTCTCCAGGCCATTTATTAGTGGCATCAATTCCCATTTTTGAGCCTAAGCCAGAAATAGGAGAAGCAAAGTCTAAATAATCTATTGGTGTATTATCAATCATGGTTGTATCTCTTATTGGATCAACCCGTGTAGTTAATGCCCATATTACATCATTCCAATCTCTAGCATTAACATCATCATCAGTAACTATTACAAATTTAGTATACATAAACTGACGTAAAAAACTCCACACTCCCATCATCACTCTCTTGGCATGACCAGGGTATTGTTTTTTCATAGTCACAACAGCTAAACGGTAAGAACAACCTTCTGGCGGTAAATAAAAATCAGTAATCTCAGGAAATTGTTTTTGTAAAATTGGAATAAACACTTCGTTTAATGCAACACCTAAAATTGCAGGTTCATCGGGTGGACGTCCAGTATAAGTCGAATGATAAATAGGTTTTTGTCGATGGGTTATTTTTTCAATGGTAAAAACCGGGAAAGTCTCCACTTCATTATAATAACCAGTATGATCTCCATAAGGACCTTCAGGTGCTTCTTCACCCGGATATATAAATCCCTCTAATACAAACTCAGCACTTGTTGGAACTTGCAAATCATTAGTTAAACATTTAGCGACACGCGTCTTTTCGCCGCGTAACAAACCAGCAAAAGCATATTCAGATAAGCTATCTGGCACAGGTGTGACAGCCCCTAGAATTGTCGCAGGATCAGCTCCTAAAGCAACACTCACAGGAAAAGGCTCTCCCGGGTGAGTTTCTTGCCATAGCTTAAAATCTAATGCACCACCTCGATGAGATAGCCATCGCATAATTACCTTATTTTTCGCGATAACCTGTTGTCGATAAATCCCCAAGTTCTGACGTTTTTGAGATGGGCCTTTAGTAATGACTAAGCCCCAGGTAATTAAAGGAGCAACATCACCCGGCCAACAAGTTTGAATTGGGATCTCACTAAGATCTATATCATCTTTTTCAATGATAACTGATTGACAATCTGGCGATTTCACCACCTTAGGATTCATATTGAATACTTGCTTAAACAAAGGTGCTTTATCCCAGGCATCTTTCAAACCGGCAGGAGGCTCTGGCTCTTTTAAAAAAGCCAAAAGACTACCAACTTCACGCAATTGAGAGACATTATCGCACCCCATTGCAGCCGCAACTCGACGAGTGGAACCAAATAAGTTAGTCAGTACCGGCGTGTTAAAACCTTTAGGGTTTTCAAATAATAGTGCAGGGCCATCAGCTTTTAAAACGCGATCAGAAATTTCAGTCATCTCTAAATTTGGATCAACTGAATAAGTTATTCGCTTTAAATCACCTTGCTGTTCAAGATATTCGAGAAAGTCTCTTAAATCTTTATATTTGACTGTTGGAGAAAACATTTCCCAAGTGATCTATTTACGCTTCATAGAATCAAAAAACTCATCATTAGTTTTGGTTAGCGCAAGCTTATCAACTAGAAACTCCATTGCTTCAATTTCTTGCATGGGGTGAATTATTTTTCGTAAAATCCACATTTTTTGCAGTTCTTCAGCAGATGTTAACAAATCTTCTTTACGGGTACCCGAACGATTAAAGTTAATAGCAGGAAAGACTCTTTTTTCTGCAATTTTTCGGTCTAGATGAAGCTCCATATTACCAGTTCCTTTGAATTCCTCATAAATCACTTCATCCATTTTTGACCCTGTATCAACTAAGGCTGTCGCAATAATAGTCAGGCTACCACCTTCTTCAATATTACGTGCAGCACCAAAAAATCTTTTAGGGCGCTGTAAAGCATTAGCATCAACACCACCAGTTAAGACCTTGCCAGAAGAAGGTATAACCGTATTATAAGCACGCGCTAAGCGAGTAATAGAATCAAGCAAAATAACAACATCTTTTTTATGTTCAACTAGACGTTTTGCTTTTTCAATAACCATTTCAGCAACTTGGACATGGCGACTAGCAGGCTCATCAAATGTTGAAGCAACAACCTCACCACGAACTGAACGCTCCATTTCAGTCACCTCTTCAGGGCGCTCATCAATCAGTAATACAATCAGAACACATTCAGGATGATTAGCAGTAATAGACTGAGCAATGTTCTGCATCATCATGGTTTTACCTGCTTTGGGTGGCGATACAACTAATGCTCGCTGTCCTTTACCTATCGGAGAAGCTAAATCAATCACTCGAGCAGTGATATCTTCGCTTGATCCATTCCCTCTTTCCATAATCATTCGTTGATCAGGATGTAAGGGTGTTAAATTTTCGAACAGAATTTTATTTTTAGCATTCTCAGGACTATCAAAATTAATCTCGTTAATTTTTAACAGCGCAAAATATCTTTCACCATGTTTAGGAGGTCTGATTTTTCCTGAAATCGTATCACCAGTACGTAAACTAAAGCGCCTTATTTGACTGGGTGAAACATAAATGTCATCAGGTCCTGCTAAATATGAAGAGCCTGCATTTCTTAAAAAACCAAATCCATCAGGCAATATCTCTAATACGCCATCGCCAAAAATATCTTCACCACTTTTTGCATGATTTTTAAGAATAGCAAAAATAATATCTTGCTTACGCATTCGTGCTGCATCGTCAAGTCCAGCTTCTTTCGCCATTTGACTTAATTTAGTTGCGGAGAGTTGTTTAATTTCGGTTAGATTCATAGAAGGTTACTTTTTATTTAAGAATGGGAATATTAAGTTCAGAATACGTACTAACACTTTTATAATTGAGTTAACTACGCTTTAGTTAATTTACCTGTTTAATTTAATTTGAAGTCCATCTTTTCTAATACTAGATCGACTGCAAGAGTATTGTTTGGCTTGAATTATAAGCATTTAATTTTTTGTTTTACTGATTACAGAAGAATAATGACTAGTTGTTATTTAGAATTTTCATTTTTAGGCCAGGAGACCCCGAAATGAGTTATCAACTGAAAAGTAGCACTAAAATAAATGATTGTCCAACTTTTTACAGTTTTCAGACAAGATTAGTGAGTATTTACTAAATTCTCTTAATATTTCGGGCATATGTAGCGAGAAATCAACACCACACATGCCCAATTGAGATATTTAAATATTACTATCTAAGAATGCTGCTAATTGAGATTTACTTACAGCACCCACTTGTTGGGCTTCAACCGCACCATTTTTTACTAATATTAGAGTTGGTATCCCTCTAACACCATATTGAGGAGCCGTTGCTTGGTTCTCATCAATATTTAACTTGCCGATTTTAACCTTTCCATCATACTCACTGGCTAGCTCATCTAAGATAGGTGCTATCATTTTGCATGGACCGCACCACTCAGCCCAGAAATCAACCAACACTGGTAATTCAGATTTAAGTACTTCTTCTTCAAAAGTCTCATCAGTCAGTTGAACAATCTTGTCGCTCATAAAATGTCGTCTCCTAAAAAACACTATTCGCCCGCATACGCCGTATGATGCTATGATGCGGTACTGGTTTATTACAATGATTTGTGTCTATTCTGCAATCTGTTGGTACAAGTTGCAACCTGAGATCGCAAAAAAGCACTTTAAATTATTAGGAATAATTTCGTTTATGGTTACTCATTTATCAACAACTGCCTTTAAAAACATGGGGTTACATCCAAACCTTCTGAAAGCACTTGAAGCGCTGGGGTATGAGTATGCTACGCCGATTCAAGCCCAGGCAATACCACTATTACTCAATTCTAATGACGTAGCAGGGCAAGCTCAAACCGGAACAGGCAAAACTAATGCATTTTTGTTAGCAATATTAAATGAATTACTCACTCTACCAGCAGTTGCCGATAGAGAACCTAATGAACCCAGGGCTTTTATTATTGCCCCCACCAGAGAATTAGTGATTCAAATCTATGAAGACGCAAAAACCTTAGCCAAGTTTACTGATTTAAAAATGTGTGTTGCTTACGGCGGTGCTGATTATGACAAACAACGCAATGCCATTGAAGCAGGCTGTGATGTACTTATTGGTACGGTAGGTCGTCTTATTGACTACTTAAAGCAGAATGTTTATAACTTTTATGCTCTTGATTGTGTTGTTCTTGATGAAGCCGATCGTATGTTTGACTTAGGCTTCATTAACGATATTCGTTATTTGTTCCGTAAAATGCCAAAACCGGATCAAAGGTTAAATATGTTATTTTCGGCAACATTATCTCATCGAGTTAAAGAACTTGCTTACGAACATATGAATCACCCGACTCATATTCATGTTGAAGCAGAACAAGTGACTGCTGATAAAGTTCGTCAGCTTTTATACTACCCTGCAAATCATGAAAAATTGCCCTTACTAGTCGGGTTAATCAATAAGTACCAACCCCAAAAGGCAGTTATTTTCACAAATACAAGGCGCCAAGCTGAAAAAGTTTGGTTATGTCTTAAGGGAAATGATATTAAAGCAGGCTTATTAACTGGCGATGTGGCACAAAAAAAACGTATTCGTTTGCTTGATGAGCTTAAGCAAGGAAAAATAGATATGCTGATTGCAACAGATGTTGCTGCCAGAGGTTTACATATTGATGGTGTCACGCATGTGTTTAATTATGACCTTCCTGATGATGCTGAAGATTATGTCCACCGAATTGGACGGACCGCAAGAGCGGGCGCAGAGGGAGATGCCATTTCATTTGCCGGAGAAGATAACGCTTTTAACCTGCCAGCAATTGAGGAATATATAGAGAGCACAATACCAACTGCAGATGTCGATCCCTCACTATTAGCCAATATAAAACCCTCTGCGCCTATGGAAGAGAAAAGAAATCGACCAACAAATAGCCGAAAGCCACAATCTCATAATAGGAATCGGAAATCACCAAACCATCGCAACCACTCATCAAACTAAAACACAATTAATGACAGGTATAAAACCAGTGATGAAAAACTCTATCAAAGCTGATTTAACTTTAGATGCCACAGGGCTTCGTTGCCCTGAACCCGTGATGATGATTCGAAAATCGATTCGCTCCATGCTACCAGATCAAATTTTATTGATTATTGCAGATGATCCAGCAACAACACGAGATGTTCCCAGTTTTTGCGAGTTTATGGATCACCACTTACTTGACTCAAATATAGCAACATCTCCCTATCACTATTGGATTAAAAAAGGGCAGGGTTAGCCAATGGTCACAACAGAATCACTTATTA
This sequence comes from Aliikangiella litoralis, assembly GCF_052495765.1. The sequence continues at coordinate 5,781,279 of NZ_CP199292.1, forward strand.
AATCAATCGGTGACCAACCTTTACCTCCTGTTGAACAATGGGATCCTGAATATTGCGGCGAACTAGATCTGCAAATAAAAGCTGATGGAAGCTGGATTTATCAGGGCACACCATTGACAAGAAAAAAAATGATTTTATTATTTTCTAGAGTCATCAAAAAAGAAGGGAGCTATTATTATTTAGTGACGCCCGTCGAAAAAGTTCTAATAAAAGTAGACTGGATGCCATTTTCCATCATTGATTTTGATATAGTTAACAATTCTCCATTCCCCACCTTTCGTTTTTTTGATAATTGTAATAACACTATTGATTTAACGAATAGGTCGCAGATGAGTTTTAGTGAATATCAGTCTCAAAACTTACCGATTATCCAAGTAAGAAGAAACTTATTTGCTAGTTTTAGTCGCAGTTGTTATTACCGATTAATATCAGAAGCTAATTTAAGTCGCACTAATGACCAAAATCAAGTTACGATAACATCTAACGGTTTAACCTTCTCTCTTGGTGAATATACAGAAGAATAATTTTAAATAGGTTTGGCATGCGTATAGTATTTAAAAAAATCCCAAAACTTGCCATATTTTTTTATCTTACAGGCACCATAGTATTGATCATTACAATGTTGCTTGCTTTTTATATTCCAAACACAATTAATCCAATAACGATAAAACAGATATTTATTGGTGGCGCAATTATTATTGTCATCGGCTCTGTCATCAACTCTATCTACCAGTTTAATCCGAAAAAATCGACAAAAAAGGAATAATCTATGTTATCTGATTCAGAAATAGCAAAACAATGTCAATTAAAGCCCATTGCAGAGATAGCTAGTCAGCTTGAAATAGATGAAAAATATTTAATGCCCTATGGCTCTGATATTACCAAAATTAATATTAACGCATTGAAAGAAACATCAAAACAAACCAACGGCAAACTAATTTTAGTGTCAGCAACAACGCCAACACCGGCAGGCGAGGGCAAAACAACAACAACGATTGGACTAGGACAAGCCTTTACTCAGCTTGGTGACTCTGTCTGTTTAGCGTTGAGAGAACCTTCATTAGGCCCTTGTTTAGGTATGAAAGGTGGAGCAACTGGTGGTGGCTATTCGCAAGTATTACCAATTGACAGAATCAATCTACATTTCACTGGTGATTTTCACGCAATTACCACAACCAATAATTTGATTTCTGCAGCCATTGATAATCATGTATTTCATGGTAACGCTTTAAATATCGATCCCAGACAAATAGTCTGGCGACGTGTTATGGATATGAACGACAGAAGCTTACGAAAAATAGTTTTAGGTCTTGGTGGAAAAATGCAAGGCGTTCCACGTGAGGGAGGCTTTGATATCACAGCAGCTTCAGAAATTATGGCAATTCTCTGCTTAGCAACAGGCTTTAAAGATTTAGAGCAAAGGCTCAATAATACGCTAGTTGGATATAACTATGCAGGTGAACCAGTTTTTGTCAAATCATTAGGAATTACTGGTGCACTGTTAGCATTATTACGCGATGCGCTTCACCCGAATTTAGTACAGTCTTTAGAAGGTACACCAACGTTTATTCATGGCGGCCCTTTCGCCAATATTGCTCATGGATGCAATAGTGTTTTAGCCACAAAAATGGCAATGCACCATGCCGAGTGGGCTATCACCGAGGCAGGTTTTGGTTTTGATTTAGGTGCAGAGAAATTCTTTGATATTAAGTGCCGCATGGCAAAGCTCGATCCAGCTGCAGTAGTACTAGTCACAACGGTTCGTGCTCTAAAAATGCATGGCGGCATGGATAAAAATCACCTAACAACAGTCAATACAGAATTTGTTAAAGCGGGTTTAGAAAACTTAGACAAACATATTGAAAATGTCCAACTATTTAATAAAGCGCCTGTGGTTGCACTCAATCGTTTTGGAGATGATAGCGATGAAGAAATAGCCATCATTCGACAACATGTTGAAGCAAAGGGAATTTTGTTTGCAGAAAGCAATCACTTTGCCGAAGGAGGAAAGGGAGCAATTGAGCTGGCAGAAAAAGTAAAACTGGCCGTTGAACGATCAACACCTTTTAAGCCTTTATATGAGCTGGAAGATTCCGTTATAGAAAAAGTTAAAAAAGTTTGTCGTGCCATGTATGGCGCGAAGGATGTCGCATTTACCAAAGAGGCAGAAAAAGATCTCCACCATGTAGAGCACTTAAAACTAACACACCTACCCATTTGTATCGCAAAAGCACCGAGCTCTTTATCTGATGATCCTCAATTACATGGAAGACCTAGAGACTTTCAAGTTACAGTAAGAAACATTCAGGTCAATGCGGGAGCCGGCTTTTTAGTAGTATTAACGGGCAATATTATGAGAATGCCGGGATTACCTAAAGAGCCAGCAGCGATGAAAGTAAAATTATTAGAAAATGGAGAAATTACTGGAGTTAGCTAAAAATTTTTTTTTACTATGTCCTTTAAACAACCGTAATCAAGCACATAAAATGTGCTTGATTATTTCTTAAAGTAAAAACCGCTTCTCTTACATCACTTAATAATAATTTAGCTAATGAATGATACTGTCCAACTTTGTTTTTTGCTTCGCCTTCTGTTAAGTGATGCTACTTGCAGATTAATAATGAGTGTCCTTAAGTGATGATAAATAACATCGCTAATAGAGAATGCTTGATGTTAAAAAAGTACGGCAGCATAGCTATCCATATAATAGTTAAGACAGAAAGAAAATCGACAAGTAAAAACCATAGTAAAGCAAACGCGCTGATTAATTGAAGTGCAAATAAAAAATAGATATTAAATTGACTACTGATAAAAGATTGATACCGCGTTAATATTAATGCGCAAACAATATAAATAACAAATAAAATTATGATGGTATAAATATGATTGTAAAATATTTATCCTTTTTTAACTCTCTAAGAATGTTGTACTACATATTTAAGCCGTCAGTTAAGCCAAGAGAATGGAGCGTTGCTCATTTGGGTAACATATTAGGGGTAGGCATAGGGTCTTATACCTTACTCTTGTTTTTTGCCAGTAGCCAGTTATTTGCGTCTATTCTTACTGGCCCACTTACAATTATCCCGTGGATAGCTCCAGGTATTGTTGGTGAAATAGGGTTGCTTTATTTAACCAAAAAATATTAACGAAAATATCGCATACAATAATTAGTTAGAATAGCTCAAGTATTTGAACCATTCTTTTAAAATTTAATTCATCGTCCTTTTCATCAAAATTTTTCTTAAAAATCTTGGCAAATATCTATTTTATTAACTTTTTCTGTTTTTTTTCTATTATTGTCTTAATATTTAATACATTATAAAAAATTAATTTATAATTTCTACATAGCAAGAAAGCATAATATAAAACTCGGCGGAGATAGGCATGCTAAACCATTCAAGCATCAAACGAACATTTAAACTATTTTTCAGCATACTACTTTTATTACCCTTTATACAGATCAGTGCCTTTGAACTGACTCAGAGTCAACTTAAAGAACTCGATCAATTTATTAATAAAGCACTGAAAGACTCGGGTGTACCAGGTGTTGGTGTAGCAGTAGTGAAAGATGATAAGGTCATTTTAACTAAAGGTTATGGCGTAAAAAGAATAGGAACAAAAAACTCAGTCGATGAAAATACACTTTTTAGTATTGCATCAAATTCCAAAGCTTTTACTGCAACCGCTGTAGGTATATTAGTTGACCGTAAAAAGCTTGATTGGAATGATCGTGTTAAAGATTATTTACCTTATTTTGAATTACATGATAAATACGCTAGTAGTCATATGAACATTGTCGATATTCTTGCCCATCGGCTTGGTTACAGAGCATTTAGCGGCGATATCTTGTGGTATGACACAACCTACAAACCTGAAGAGATTATCCGCAGATTTAAATATGTAAAACCTGACTATCAGTTCCGCTCAAATTTTGGTTATTCCAATATGGGTTATATCACAGCAGGGGAAGTAGTGGCTCAAGTCTCGGGGAAAACTTGGCAAAAGTTTGTAGAAACAGAAATCTTCAAACCTTTAGGAATGAAAAACTCTGTTGCAAGCTATAAAAAGTTAAAACGAAAGAAAAAAATGGCTTCCCCCCATTATGAAACAATTGATGAAAGTGGCAATGTCATATTTAGGCCGTTGGATTGGCATCATAACGATGCGATAGATGCCGCAGGTTCAATTATTACATCACCTAAAGATATTACGCGCTGGATGCAACTACAATTAAACCGAGGCACTTATAAAGATAAACAAATTTTTAGTGAAAATGTTTCTAATACAATGTGGACCGCACACAACCGTGTTCCACTTTATCCTGCACTTAAAGAAAGCCCCTCTCACTTGATGTCTTATGGCATGGGTGTATTTCTTAAAGATCATCATGGTAAGTTAATGGTTACTCACAGTGGTAGCGTAGAAGGCATGACCTCTCGCATTGCGCTCATACCAGAAACAAAATTGGGTGTAGCGGTTTTTACTAATAGCACTGCGCCGCTATCAACTCAGATAGCACATAGAATAATTGCCACCTATTTGAATATTGAAGATTCTTATAACTCTGCAACTGCAGCCAAAAAACATAAAGAAGCTGTCAAAAAGAAAATAGAAAATAGAAATAAAGCACTAGGGCCTATTACACCAAATACTAAACCGGCTTACCCTCTTTCAGAATATGCGGGCACATACCATAGCAAAATGTATGGCAATGTGGTCGTCACTCATAAAAATGGGAAGTTAAACGTCGCATTTGAACCATCTCCTATGTTGACCGGCCAATTAACCCATCGGCACTATGATGTATTCAACTTAACCTGGGATAATCCTCGTGCTTGGATCAATGGTGGTACAGCTCATTTTGTATCAAATTCTAGCGGTCAAATTACTGAAATAAAATTCAATGTGCCTAATGATGATATTTGGTTTTATGAGCCTCAATTTCTCAAAGTTAACAGTAAAGACTTTAAATAATAAGTCACAAAAATTTTAAAAACAGTTATTAAAAAAGCGGAAAGTCATCAAAACTTTCCGCTTTTTATTCAATCAATTGCGATTAAATAGCTATTGTTCCAAATACCTAGCGGCAAGTGCAACTAATGGTGCAGCGGTTGGCTTACCATGCTGCCAATCACTCCCTTCAACACCACTTCCAGCGATATCAATGTGCATATAGGGAATTGGTTGCTTCGATTTTGAACCATGTTTATCCAAACCAGCCGATAACGCAAGAAATGCCATTGGGAACTGATGTCCTCTGGCTACACTGACTGAAGGACCATTATTGGATGAAAGAGCATCGTCAGCTTTACTACGAGGACGTATCATTTTCCAATCTTCTCGGCGTGAACGTCCGACTTCAATACAGTCACCCCACAACTCTCCAGACTCTTCTAAATGATTAGCGACTTGCTGATCTCTTGCTGGCCCGTTTTCAATTAAAATAGTATAAGGTCCGGCTGCTAACGCCGCATGGCCAGTTAAAGTTGCTACCGTCATTAATTCTGGTGCAACTTCATTTTTAGCTTGTTCGCGGCCATGAGACAGTAGATCAGCCATAACCAGGCGACCCTCGGCATCAGTATTACCAATTCTCACTCTAACACCCGCGTGAGACTTAATAATTTCATCAGCAACATAGCTATCTGAACCAATGCTATTTCTCACCACGCCTAGCGTAGCAATCACTTTAAGTCCTTTTGGTTTTAGTTCAGCAACCGTTTTCACAAACCCAGCCACCGCAGCAGCACCACCTTTATCTCGGCTCATACCCGCCATGTGACCACCAACTTTCACATCAGCTCCACCTGTATCATAAGTAACAGCTTTACCAACTAAAATGAGTGTCTTTTCGATCGGCCCATCACCTTGATACTCCATTTTAACAACTCTAGGTTGATGACGAACAACTTGCTGAGAAGCTCTGGCGACAGCACCTAATAAAGGATACTCTTTTTCAATGATTGTGCGATCATCGATAATTTCAACATTAACTTGAGTGCCTGACATAGCTTGTTCACAATAATTAGCAAACCCAGCAGGAGCAAAACGCTCAGGTTCAGTACCAGCTAAATCACGAGCTAATCTTCTACCACTTTCAACAGCATTTAAATAATCGAGATTGAGTTGACCATTAATATCGATAAATGTCAGCGACTCAACAGGCTCTATTTCTTCTGCTCCTAGAAAATCTCTTGCTTCCAAAGGCTCCCACAATGCTTGGCAAGCACCTAAAAAACAAACCTCATGCGCTTTTTCAAACTCTGAATCTTCAGGCACTCCCTCAACTAAAATAATAGGCTTTTTAGCACCAGCCTCTTTTGCTACAACAATTGCTCTAGCCGTTGCGTCACCAAAGTTTCTCACATCATCATAATCTCTATCAATTGGCCCTGTTGCAGCATGAATTAAGCGACCACCGGATAGCTCAGGGGCATGAATTAATACTGCTTCTTGGCCAATTCTGGCATCAACTTGAGCCGCTTTTTTAATAACGTCATTCACTAAATCACTTGAAGAACAATAAGTACGACTAGTCACCAAAATAACACCATCATTATTAGTATTACTTGCTGAAAGTTGGTCAAGATCTGTTAACCGAGTAATTGTTGGAAACGCCATGCTCACTCCTAGAATTGATTGCCCGTTTATCGACTATAAGTGGATTTCGGTATGATCCAAACCAATAATCTCAAAAAAGGATGTTTTTATTTGCTTAAGAGTCAACTATACACTATTCATGGATTAAGAGAGAAGAGTATAAACGTTATAACTCTGCAACTTCTTAATTATTAAGAGCAGAATAAACACTTATACCCATATTAACTCTGATTTGCTTTTTTGAAGTACCGAGATCGTTGGAACCACTTCTTCTTCATTTATTTCCATCCTACCTTCGCATAACAGACAGTAGCAAAAAAAATTTTCACTTGAAAACCTGCGTCTAAGTTAGCTTGTCATTAACAACTCAGCAAAATCACGATAACTTTCTTGTTCCATATGCGGATAATGTCCACCCGAAACCAACACTTGCGCAGCATCTGGCATCATTTTATGCGAAAAATCTAACAACTTATTTTTACCTTGAATCATCAAAGAACTCATTTCACCATATACAAAAGTTGTTTTTACTTTGATCTTCTTCATAGCGTTTGCAAGTACATCAGCATCGAGAATATCGTACATAAGCCGATAATTAAGAATACGAGGATCCCAACGCCAACGCACCCCCCCATTAAAAGCAATAGTATTACGAGGTGTTACTTTCTGCGCCATTAACTCCGGTATTTTAAATGGTGCATCACTCAATAGCCGCTTAGTGGCTTCTTGTGTGTTGGCAAAGTACTGGGGTGGCTTCTCCTGCGCAACGGCTTCTTTTTGCAAAAATAAATTCACTAAATCTGCCTTAGTTTTTGCCGTCACAACACGAGAAAGATCAGGGAACTGCAGCAAAATTAATGAATTAACTGTTTCTGGAAAACTACTAGCATAAAAAGAACATAAAATTGTCGATTCACAATGCCCAACCAAAATCACTGGTTGTTTTGTTAAGCCTGTAATGATTCTATGAAGATCCGAAACATAATCCATACTATTATAACTTTCAAACCAATCGGAATATCCATGTCCTCTACGATCTGGTGCAACAACCCAATAACCTTGATTGCTCAACTCTATGGCAACTTGCTCCCACAAACCAGCATGAGACTGTAAGCCATGTAGTAAAACAATGAGTGGATCACCAACATTTCCCCAACTACAAATACACAACCTTTTATTATTCACACTCATAAAATGGTGCCTTAATAACAAACCATCTTCACTTGGCTCTCCATAACCCAAAGCAAGCCCACCGTTAACAATCGTATTTTCTTTAAACATTAAAAATCCATCCAATATGCCGTTACTATGATATCTTGTACAAGCTAACCCTTTGAATAGTGAGTTCCCCAAATACTGTTGAGTTACCAAAGTTCAATCAAAGCATCAATATCTTCATAGTTGTTATAAAAATGAGGAGAAATTCGTACCATATCTTCCCCTCTCAGTACTGCAATAATTCCTTTTTCCTCTAGCATGGCCACCCAAGTTTTCGCATCAGGACGAACAACCGCAACAATCCCAGCTCTATTTTCAACCGCTAATGGAGTGATGATATTAGCGCCTTTTTTCTGTAGCTGTGTAATCAAATAACTACTTAAGTCGGTAACACGGTCATAAACATTAGCGATACCAATAGATTGAATAAACTCAATTGATGCCTGAAGACACATAACCGGTAGCAAGGAATATAAACCCACTTCAAGACTTGGCGCATTTGGATTCAGCTCATTAAGACGATTATCAAATCCTATATTTTTAGCCGAAAGCCAACCAACAATGGAAGGAAAATTTGAAGTTCGCATCTCAGGAGAAAGGTATAGAATTGCCGCTCCTGTTCCCGACATTAACCACTTATTTCCCGAAACTAACATAGCAGAAACAGGTGTTTTTTTAACATCAATAGGAATGACACCTGCCGCTTGTGTCGCATTTAAAATAAAAGGGATACCACGAACTTTCAGTTCATAAGATAAGCTCTCTATGTTAAGCCTTGCTCCCGTACCAAACTGTACATAACTCACAACAACAGCCGATGTCTTTTCTGTAATTTTCGCTAAAATTGCATCAATATTGTAAGTGTTATCAACGTTAGGTTCGACAAACCTCATGGCAAACCCTTGTCGTTGCCATGCAAAGGTACTAGAAGGAAACTCATCTTGTAGCGTAATTATTTCATTTTTATCTTCCGCATCTTTTTTTAACTGTAAAGCCAAAATATTCATACCTAACGATGTCGTATTAATAAAAGCGATATCACTCGGATCGGCATGATAAAAATCGGCAACTACAGCCCTAGCAATATTACTTTTTTCAACATAACTTGTCGCAAAGGCTCTCACATTTTCATGCATTTGTTGCAACATTGCCTGACCAGCGTTATAACTTGCTGTTGCCATTGGTGTCATTCCTGCAGCGTTCAGATAGATGTTTTGCTTTAAACTCGGATAGCAATCTCTTATTGCCTGCCATTTTGATATTTTTTTAAAGTTATTCACCGTTATACATTTCTCCTAACTGATCATTTGAGTTTTTCTATTTTTTCATTCATCTATGTATAAAAATAAAATTGTAAAACAATGCTTTAGTCAACCGTAATCATTATGTCTCTTTCCATAATTTTTTTCCCAGGCGAGATCACTCTAAGTAAATAAGAGCCATCTTCGCTTAATTGTTTTTGTTGATAAACTGACGAGGTAATATCTTCCCAGAACACAGGGAAACCATATTTATTAAAAAAGACAATATGCCCAGAAGATGAACGCAATAAATCATCGTTAATTATAATTTCAATACTCATACCTTTTTTGACTATGCCATATTGAAAACCTGTTCCTGGGTTACCATAAGGTAAATACACTTTCCTTATTCGTTCAGGATCAAAATATTTTTTCCACCTCAGCATGTGATAAACATGAATATGTAAAAAATAATAAAACCATGACTTTTTGTTTTTAATACTAAGCAAAAAACTTTGAAAATGCTTAACCTCATTGGCAGTACTACTTTGTGATATTTTTTTTATACCATCAACAGTTATCTCAGGGCAAAACCCATCAGGTTGAAATTGATAGTAACGTAAAAATAAAGAATAACTGCCTGGCTCGACTTTTATTTCATAACTCTCTTGCTGTGATTCAATATCATTAGAGGAAATAGTCTGCACTTCGATACCTTCTTGATAAACAGAAATCACCCATATTTTTGCGCTGTTACGAATAGCAGATATATCAAACGTTATCGTCGAATTAACCGTCATTGGCCCAAGTGAATGTTGAAGCGCATGTGGGTTCCAACGAGGACAAACAATCATTGATGTTAACAAATCACTTTTTCCCTGTTGAATTTCCGACCACCCTTGCCAATGGCATGCCGATGTATTATCTTCCTCTTTACGAACCACTGCATTTTTTTTAAGCCTTTTTCTCATATATTTAACAAAATAATACGATGTGACTGTTAGAGGGAGTTGATAAATTAGCTGAAGCATAACTTTACCTATCAACTCTAGAATAATGATTAAGACATAACTGCTCATCGCTATAACCTAATTCTTTTGCTAGCATTAATGTCTTAGTATTTAAGTTTTCAATTCTATCGATATGTTTTTTCCATTCAAAAGCCAGTTGAGGATCAATTTTTTTTCTAGATAAAAACCCTGGATCACCAATAGTCATAGAATTTGAATGAAGCCCATTCAACATTCTGTCAACATCAAATAAATTTAACATTGACTCTTCAAATTCAAAGCCTAAACTACTACATAAATTCTGTAATACAGCAACGGGCTGCTGAACTAAATTTTCATAATGCAGGAAAAATTTTCTTTCAGCCGGAATATCAAGAAGAAATTCCTGTATATTCTGATTCATACGACACCAGGTGTCCTCTGCTATCTTCCAAGGATCGCCTGCAATATTTAGCATTTTATTAAAGCGATTTCTGACAAAAGATTCCATCATCGCAATAGGATGCCTGATTAGAAAAATATAAAGTGCATTTTCATCTATATTTACAGAGTTCTTTAAGGTTTTTAGTTCATCTGCATAAGTTGGTGATTTATCAATAATATATTTTCCTTCATACAGTTTATTCAAATATTGATAAGCTTCTTTTATAGTGAGATCTTGCTTTTCCAGTTCATCCATAATCTCAATTGCACTTTGTGAGTCTATTCCTTTTAAAGTTTTAATACTTTCGATAAACCCTTCGCGCAAGAACTCTTGTTTTTTGTCTTTTAAAAAGCGCAACCGCTGTCCTAAAGTATCAAACTGTAATAAGTGAAGCTCCGGTGGAGAAAATATTTCTGAGTGCCCCATCAACATTACCCTTAACATTGTTGAGCCAGATCTAGGTGTACTTAGTAAAAAAATATTTGATTGAGTCACAGGCGAATGAGAATTTCTTATTACTTTAGTAGGCATAGGCTCAAGAGTAATTTCATTACTGACATAATCGGCTAGCTGACTTATTGTATTGTACAACTGCAATTCACTTGGATATAAACGGATCTGATAAAGCTTATCTAGTCTTTCAGTGAGATCAACTAGCATAATTGAGTTCATACCTAAATCACTAAACTCAATATCATTATCTAAATTATCTATTGTAAGCCCTGTTATTTCTGCAATACTGCTTTTTATTTCGGTAATGATAGAGCCTTGTTCTTTTTCTGAAAAAGTTTCCGACTGCTGTAGTAAACTGTCAGTTTTTATACTTTTTAATAACTCAGCTACTTCCGATTCAATATATGAAGATAACTTAGCAATGGTATCGTAAAGTTGTAACTCACTGGGATATAAACGCACTTGATAAAGTTTGTCTAATTGCTCAGCAAGGTCAACTAACATAATGGAGTTCATACCCAAATCACTAAACTCAATATCGTTATCTAAACTATCTATTGTAAGCCCAGTAATTTTTGCAATACTGTTTTTTATTTCCAATATCATATTCTGGGCATTTTGCTTAGATTGAGTAAACAACTTCTGATTAGTATCAGTAAAGTCTTGAGAACCCTCCTGTGTATCATCGTTAACATGAGTAAGAGTGTGGTGGTGTACATTTTGAGTACTATCTTCTTCATCCTGAATCAATAGTTCTTCGGCTATATACTCGGTTAACTTATCCAAGTTATTGTGAATCATAAATTCGGGGGGATAGAGCTTCAAAGAATATTCTGCAGCTATACTCTCAATGAGAGTAATCAGTTTAGGTGGATTAATAGCTAGCTGTTCAAAGCTCAATTCACTTTGCAACTCCGCTTCAGTAATAGAAAGAGTAGTCGCTATACTACTACGCAAAAATTGTCGAATATTAGTTTTATTAATAATTGGTTGCTGCTTATGAACAACTATTGAATGAGCATTATCATTCTCTTTTCTCAACAAAGTTAACCTACTATTAGGTGATATCTTAAGATATTCACGTAGTTTTTTCTCATATCCAAAAGCAACTGCAACATTAGAAAAAGAAGAATCTAATAATTCATCAAATATGGCTAAACCTTGCTGAGTTGTTAGCGGTACTAGTCCGGTTTTATCTTCTAGTGCTTTCAATTGTTTTTCTGATAAAAGCATTCCTCCTTCGGACCAGAAAGGCCAACCGATAGCTAATGTTTTTCCATAACGCCTTTGTTTTTGACAACATTCATTTCGCCGCACTGCAAATTGCTCTAAACAAGCATTGGCATAAGCGTAGTCACCTTGACCAATATTGCCCATAGTGGCAACTAAAGAAGAAAATAAAATAAAGAAATCAAGATTATGATCTTTAAACGCTTCATCAAGATAATAGGCCGATAACAGTTTTGACGTCAAAACATCTTGTATATCTTGTGCACTTTTATTATTTAAAAGTGAATCTTTAATTAAACCTGCCGCGTGTATAATACCATTAATATTACACCATTGATGTGTAATATCATTGGCAAATTTTATAACTTCTTCCTGACAAGATAAATTGACTTGACGATAAACAATTATTGAACCTGTTTCTTGTAAAGAAAGTAGTGTACTTTTCATCTGTTCAGTTAATGTCGAACGTCCAAATAAAACTATTGTTGACTTAGTTTGCTTAGCTAGATGTCGAGCAAAAATCAAACCTAATTTGCCCATACCTCCAGAAATCAAATAAACGCCATTACGTTTTAAATAAGTTTGTTTATCTATTAATGGCTCTACAGCACTTATTGGTGTTTGAATTAATCGTTTGGTATAACGTTGTTTATTTAAATAACTTACCTCATCATTTTGATTATCTGCGAGTTCCGCCTTTATCATATCCCAATTAAATGCTGTGGCATTGATAACTTTAAAATTAAAATTTGAAATTTCTTGTGCCAAACTTTTAAAAAAGCCACTCATACCATCACTGACAGAAGCATTATCACTTTTAGATGGTGTTGCACAATACAGTAAACTAATGGATGAATAAAAATTTTGTGATATCACCGACTGCATGAGATTTAACATTGTCTGAGTTGCAACTTTATGCGCTTCTTCAATGCTACTTTCAGCCTGCTGCAAAGCAGCTCCCATAAAAACAAGTTTAAGAGGTCGTCGTTCAACCACATTATTTTGTGAAGCAATTATTCTTCGAAAAAACTCATCAAAGCTTTGTTTATTTTCAGAATAAACATCTTTATTAATATCAGCTAGTTTCAAATTAAAATCAGGTTCAACTTTTTTAATTTCATCAAAAAGTTGGGCGTTTTTATCAAAAAGAATATAATGGGCATTTTCTTGGAAAGTTGCTGTATTTAAAGGTTTGTTATCCCATTGCGATTGAAGAAAAATAGCCTTAACTTTATTGTCTTTTTTAAGCTTAAGTGGCAGTACTTCTTTACTAGACAGAGTCAAACTTTTTAATTCGGTCATATCTTTTGGTTGAACAACACTATCTGTTGTTAAAGCATGTGCTTTATCGGGTACAGATTTAACCCAACACACTTGTCTTTCAAAAGGATAACAAGGTAAAGATATTTTTCTTGCAGGCATATTCCGATTAATTTTATACCAATCAATTTTTCCACCATCACCCCATAGCTTGAGTAATTTATCTAACCTTTGCTCTTTGAGCAGTGTTGATATAAAAATATTACCAGCTTCACCTTCAAGCAACTGCTGATAACCTTTTTTTGATGATGACTTTTGCCATACATAAAGCTTATCAATATTAGTTTTACCTTCAACAAAATCTGCTAACTTTTGATACAGTTCACTAAGACTAGAACATAAAATTGCTAGTTTTTCATCCATTACACTTCTACCAACCTGCAAGGTAAAAGCAATATTGGCTAAAATGGAAGCTGATATTGATGGCGACTTATCAAGTCGTAAACTTACATAATCTTTCAAATTTTTAGCCATAGTACATAATTGTGATGCTGACTTAGCAGATAATAAAATTAGTTGCTGAGAAGCTATTTGCTCAGTAGAAATTTTTATATTTTCCCATTCTTGTTGCGGATACTCTTCTAATATTACATTAGCATTTGCTCCCCCTGAACCAAAGGAACTCACCGAAGCTCGGCGGCGACTTTGTGGATCGGATACAGACCATGACTCCAATTTATTTTGTACATAAAAAGGCGTGTTATTAAAATCAATATTAGGATTAAGTGTATCTACATGTAGTGACGGAACCAAAGTTTTGTGCTTCATTTGCAATAACACTTTAGTAATTCCAGCAATACCAGAAGCTGCTTCAAGATGACCAATATTTGATTTTACTGATCCTACGGCACAAAATTGCTTTTGTTTGGTGTAAGGAGAAAATGCCTGAGTCAAACCACTTATTTCAATAGGATCTCCTAATGAAGTACCTGTACCGTGCGCTTCAACATAGCTTAAAGTAGCAGGATCTATATTAGCTTTTTTAAGAGACTTACTAATTAAGTCAGCTTGAAGCTTCGGGTTTGGTACAGTATATCCACTGGTCCTTCCACCATGATTGGTCGATGTGCTCTTTATAACCCCTTGAATATTATCGCCATCCAAAATAGCTTGCTCCAGTGGTTTAAGTAAAATTGCTCCTCCACCTTCTCCAGGTACAAAACCATCAGCATTGCCACCAAAAGACTTACAAGAACCTGTATTTGATGACATATGTAGCTGAGACAACATGATGTATTTATTAGGATGTATTGTTAAATTGACACCACCCACAACAGCCAACTGGCAATCTTGGTTTCTAATGCTTTCTACCGCTAGATGTAACGCAGTTAATGATGAAGAGCACATTGTATCAATGGCCATGCTAGGGCCATGAAAATCGTAAAAATGTGATACCCTGTTAGCGACTGAACCATAAGCAGACGTCAAAGCAGTAGGTTGTCCTTTCAGTGTATTTTCAATACCATAAAATTGGTATTCACCATACATAACACCAACAAATACGCCAACATCACCCTGATACTTTTCTTTTAAGTCCTCTGGACTATAACCAGCATCTTCAAAAAGCTCCCAAGATAGCTCCAGAAATATTCGCTCTTGTGGATCAATCGTTTCAGCTTCTTTAGGTGTGATATTAAAAAATAATGGGGAGAATTTATCATGATCTGCTATAAAACCACCCCATCGACAATCTTGCTGTGACGCATCCCAACGGTTTTTGGGTATTTCTGTAATACAATTTTTACCTTGGCGAAGATTTTCCCAAAACTGTTCAATATTATCAGCTTGCGGATAACGCCCACTTAGCCCAATGATCGCAATGTCGCCACTAGAATGATGGTTAGCTGCTGAAGGAAGTTCATTGTTTATAAACTGTGTGGCCACATTTTTGACTTCTGTATTAACTGGTACCGAAACAAAATCGGTTAATGATAGTTGTTCCTTCAGTGCTGAAAAATGATTCTGTAATAATAAATCGACTACTTCGGCTAGTGTTTGATGCTCAAATAAAACAACCTTCGATACGCCTTCAATATCTTTGGACATTAAAGCACCCATGCGCGTCACAATTAACGAGTTAACACCATAATTTTCTAAAGGTGCTTTCAAATCTATTTGCTGAATAGCAACGCCTGAGGCTTGTGAAAAAAGTGATTTAACATATTGTTCAACTTTATTTTTATTTTCCGTATTATCAATAAATGACTCACTTTGTGAAATAATATTATCCATATTATTAACCTTCTCTGTTGGCTCTTGGCCTACCTGATCACTTTCTCGCTCATCAGTAAACCAATAATTATTTTCTTCAAAAGGATAACTAGGCAAAGCAATGCGCTGCTCTTTTTCTGGATAAATTAGCTTCACACGACCTTGACACCATTCTTGTGCAAATTGGTGCACCTGAGCTACATTTATATGCTCTTCAGGTGTTTCATTATTATCGGCAACGTGTCCTTGATAGATAGCTTTATCTTCATAGTTTCCATTGAGATAACTCTTTAAATTTTCTTGTAACTCAACAATATTGTTAACCACTGTTGCAAATCGATATTGCATTGCTTTTCGACCAGCTAACAGGGTATAGCTTATACTCTTTATTGGTAACTCAATTGATTGTTGTATATGCTGTAACAACAGTGTGACTTGTTTGTCTCTTTGAACTGCACTAGCTGCTGATAAAACAATTAACACAGGTGAATTGGAAGCAGTTTCTATTACAGCTTGCTTAGCTGGAGCAATATATTCTTCAACCAGCAAATGACCACAAGAACCAGAAGCTCCCAATGTGTTAATCATACTCCTTCGAGGACTATTTTCCGGGCTGTCCCATGCTTGTAATTGCTGAACAATTTTAATCTTGCTTGCATCAAATTTTGATAAGGGATTAATTTTCCCATTAAATAAACTCGGAGCAATTTGTTGATGCTTAGATTGCATAATCACTTTGAATAATTGAGAAAATGCAGAGGCTGATTCTAAGTGACCAATATTAGCTTTTACCGAACCGATTAAACACGCGGCTTCATTACTTCGTTTGGCAAAAACATTTCCTAACGCTGTCATCTCAGCAGCATCGGGCATACTGGCTCCTGGTGCAGCGCACTCAACATAACTAATAGAGTCAGCAGCAATATCTGCCGCAGACAGAAATGACGCTATACTATCAGTAAAAGCTGTAGCACTTGGTATTGAGTAGCGAGTTGTTTTACCGGTATGTCCAATTGATGATGCTTTTAATAAAGCAGAAATTGAATCTTTATTAAGAATAGCTTTTGACTTTGCCCTAATTAAAATTGCAGCGGCTCCCTCTCCAACAGCCCAACCAGTCGCATCAGCTGAAAATGAAAAGTTTTGATTATCCAAAGATAGTAAATCAAGCTGCTGCAAAAGTTTAACATGCTGAGCATGCGAAACTAAGTTTACCGCAGCCACTAAAGCTGTTTCGCATTCACCACGTTTAATACTTTCACAAGCGAGATGAATTGCTGTCATTCCAGACGAGCATGAGGTATCCACCATTATACTTGGACCTTTAAAATCAAAAAAATAAGATATCCGATTAGCTATAGCGGAATGAAATGATGTTGGTAATGAATATTGCTCAGGATCAGTGTTAACACCATGATTTTGATAATCAGCCCACATAGCACCCACAAAAACACCGACCTTTTCCGTACTTTGATTCAGGCTTTCTGCTTGATACCCCGAATTTTCCAGACATTCCCAAGCAAGCTCTAACAATAATCGCTCTTGCGGATCCATTGTTTTAGCTTCTAATGGCGAAATTTTAAAAAGTGTGTTGTCAAAATGCTGAATGTTAGATAAGAACCCTCCTATAATATTGCCATCACTTTGATCGACAACTGATGTTTTGAAAATTTCTTTTCTTTGCTCGGGAGGTGCTGTAAGACTTGAACGGCCTGCCGCTAAGTTATGCCAAAATTCATCGACATTATTAGCCTGAGGAAAACGACAAGCCATACCAATAATAGCAATATCATTTTCCACTTTATCTCTTTTTTCAGCATCGGTAATTTTATTTTGTTGTTCCCTATAAATATCTTTTGATTCCGATTGTCCATGTGAATAATAAACCGTTCCACCAATAAAGCACTGTAATAATGTGTACTCCTTTGCTAAGGTTTCATGTTCAGTGATTCCCTTAGTATCAAGTACACCACCTATCGGGCACAAACCAATGTCTTGTTCTGCTTGATGATCCATAAAACGCTGGCCTAGCATGCCTGCATATAAACTGACTATATATTCACTTTGTTCGCCATAAATAGGTTGAAGCTTTTTAATATCAGCAAAAAGATATAATGAAAAGGCAGATTGATCATAATGCTTGCGATTAAAGGGGTAATGACAACTTCTAATTCGTTCAACCACCTCATCAGATATAAATATTAGTTTATGATATTTAGGGTCGTAGCGATAAAACCCTTCTGCCAAGCCTTCAACGGTTCCCTGTGCTTTAATCGATATGAATACTTCAATAAAATCATTAATAACATTACTTTTTAGCAACGCTAATAAGCGATATAAAGACTCTTGTAACACAGACGCTGACTCGTAGTTACGCTGAGTAGAGCGACGTAAATATCGATTTTTATCTAAAGAATGAGCTTTTAAATCAATCCATTGCTTTTGCTCGACTGGGCGAAGATTCCACTGTAATTTCTTTAATTCATTTAAATCCACCGAGGCATAATCTTCTTCTGGCACAATTTTCTGTTCGCGGCTATCTGTTGTATTAAAATGCGTTGTAAATGACAAAGCATTGGTTTGCATAAAATCAACAAAACTTTCCTGTCTGTTCAAAGATGGTTGGGTTAAAGAACCAAGCAGGCACAAGGTGAAACTATGACTTTCATCAAGTGAAAATAAAGGTCTAATCGACTCAAAGTCGACGCCTAATACTTCCTCTATTTGTATCCCCAAATACGCTTGATTACTTTTCAATAGCTCTGCCATATAACCTGTATCTAAACGTACTAATTGATTAGATAATTTTTTGTATAACGGCCTGATAACTTTTAACTGAGCAACAAAAAATATTGCCAATGCTGATTGCTCAACGGCAGGATGATAGTAAGGATGATAGACAGACTTATTAATGCTCTGTTGTTCATTGATTTTGTAAAGTCGATGATGAACGGGATGATAGTAATAAATACCACCATCAAGACCTGGGATTTTACCTTTATCGATTGATAAGTAGGTTTGTATAGCATACAGCCCCCCTGATGCAGGATAAAGATATTTTGCTTTACCATCGAGTGTAATTTCACGGAGTAAATTTAATAGCCTGCTTAATGAATTTATTGATAATATTGCATGAAATTCATTGTGTTTTTCTATCAGCGGAGATTGAGCATCATTTATTGTAGTGGATGAATTTTTTTCTGGTAGCAGTATTTCACTTGTTTGATCTAAGTCTTTCAAGTGAGAAATAATAATAGCTGATATAGCTTCAATAGAAGGTGACTGTAAAACATCTTCAATTAATAACTCTACTTGATATTTTTTTTGTACAGCCTGAGCCAATTGAATAATATTTAACGAGGTTGCTCCATAATCAAATAGGTCTTTTGTAATATCTAAATTAGCACAACCAAGCCTTTCTGATAAAAATACTTCTAACCATTCAGTAATAACTGGATTACTCAACTGAGCTTTTTCTATTTCATTAAAGTGCTGTGTCAATTCTTCTTGTTGCTGAGCCTCATATACATTATGATCCTGCAAAGGTACATTAGAGGCACTTGTCATCTCCTCCATAATATAATGACAGATAGCTTCAATATTTGGAGACTTCAGTACTTCCTCTATTGATAATTCAACACCATATATTTTTTGAATCTCTCTAGCTAAATTAATAATATTCAGTGAAGTAGCACCAAAATCAAAAAGATCAGCATCAATATTTATATTGTCACAAGAAAGCTGCTCTTTTAGAAAATTTGTTAGCTGCTTAATGATAGCTTCAAACTCAACTATCTGCTTTGGTAACTCTTGATTAACAAAGGTAAAGGCAGAATCAATCGGTCCGTTATCACTCAAAGGAGTTGCTTCAAAAGCAGCAAAAGCCTGGTTGTTTATATTAATTGTGTTGGATTTTGATACCACTTTTTCTTTTGTAATAGTAACAGGCCAGGGTAAAGCTTTGCGATCAACTTTACCATTAGAAGTTGTAGGATAAGATGTAACTTCAGTAACAATATTAGGCAACATATAGTCTGGTAAATCTTGCGCTAAAAATTCACGTAGCTCTTTAATAACTGGCATCTGTTGTCCATTAGTAATCACATAGGCGACTAGTTTCTGATCTCCTGGAGTATCTTCACGCACCACGACAACTGCTTCTTTAATATCTTTATGACTACGTAATTTATATTCAATTTCACATAGCTCGATACGGAAACCTCGTATTTTTACTTGAAAATCGCTGCGCCCTAAAAACTCGATATTACCATCTGCATAAAATCGTGCTAAATCACCCGTTTTATACATTTTCTTATCACTATCTGGATTATATGGATCAGAAATAAAAGCATTTTTTGTTAATTCAGGCTCATTTAAATAACCTTCACTAAGACAATCTCCACCAATATAAAGATCTCCCTCTTCACCAATAGCACATGGATTAAGGTTTTCATCTAAAATATAGTAACGTGCATTTTGAATTGGTTTGCCATATGGAATACTTCGCCAGTTTGGATCAATGTCTTCGATGGGAAAAAAGTTTGACCAAACTGTCGCCTCTGTAGCACCACCAAGACTAATCACTTTTGCAGCAGAAAAAAATTGACGTACCGAATCAGGAAGAGAAAGAGGGATCCAATCACCACTAAGAAAAACTAATCGTAATTTCGAGTTAGTGATCCTACTTTTTTGCTCTTCGAAAAATGGCACTAATAATTGCAATGCCGCAGGAGCTGAGTTCCAAAAAGTAATACGCTCCTGCATTAAAATATTTGCTAAAGTTTTTGTTTCTTTTTTTTCACTATCACTGACAATTCTAATTTTTGCTCCTACTGCTAGCAAACCAAAAACATCAAATACGGAAAGGTCAAACCCAAGTGATGTAGTAAACAATCCAACATCTTGAGTACCAATATGAAATGCCTTTTTAACCCACTCAATCAAATTAATGACCGGCTTGTGTTTAACAGCTACTCCTTTAGGTGTTCCTGTGCTGCCAGAAGTAAATATAATATAAGCCAAATTATTTGAATTACAGTTAGCTGAGTTTAAATTATCGACCGATTGTGATGAAATCAAGTTAATATCGCTATCAATATTTAGCAACTTTGTACTTTCAATATTTTTAACAATTGATTCATTTGCATTAGTGGTTACAATCAATTCAATATCAGCTTTATCAACAACAGTTTTAATGCGACCTTTAGATTGACTAGCCTCTAGTGGGACATAAGCAGCACCGACTTTTAAAATTCCAAGCAATGCCGCAATCATATTATGAGATCTTTCAACACAAATCCCAATAAGCTGTTCAGCTTTCATTCCTTGCTTAACAAAGTATCGAGCAAGTTGATTGGCCCTTTGATTAAGTACTTGATAGCTCACTTGCATACCATTACATTCTGTTGCAATCAAGTCAGGTGTTCTACAAACTTGTAATTCAAAAAGCTGGTGAAGGCATTGTTCTTGATTATAATGCGTTTGTGTATTGTTCCATTGATAAAGGATTTTGAATTTCTCTTCATCTGAAAGTTTAGTTTGAATATCTAAGCCATTGTTAATATCTTTGTCTTCTATATAATCATCATCTTCAAAATCAATTATCATTGTAAATTCCTTATATGAATTATTTTAAAATGAATTTCTTCTAAAATCCTTGATAACCATCGGCTAAACTATCAAGAAGCTTGTCATAATCACTAAACATTTTCTGTAAAATATTAGTAGGAATAAAGTTTTCTACATAATCCCAATGAAAAAATAATGACTCACCATAATCAACATAGAGACTATCTAATAAGACATGGGAAGTTTGGCTAATGCCATAACCTTCTTTAAATATTTTATGGTTTTCATTAGACAAACCATCAAAAATATCAGTCATTACGATAGGAAATGATAAATCACGTTTTCTACTTTCTTTACTAAGGTGAGAAATACCACTTTTAATGTTGTGTTTAAAATCTAGTTCAATATTTTTTTGTGCATCATATAAACGTTCAATAAAAGGACGTTGATCATTACCAGAAGTGCTGTACCAACAAAGCGAAGTAAAATCACCTATATTTTTATTGATATCACTGTGAATATTGTGGCGTTGCCAATTAACCAAAACAATAGTTAATGGTAAATGCTTATTCCAAGTTGATAAAACCTCGGCATAACAACATAGTAATACAATATTAGGTTTCACTCCCAAACGTAAAGCTTTGCCTTTTACTATTCCCCATGATTTTAAAACACCTGAAACACGTTTATGACTAGATTTAACTTGATAGTCTCTTGAGACAAAATCAAACATTGGCCCAGAAACAATATTTTTAAATCTTTTTTCCCAAAAAAGTGTTGCTTGTTTAAACTCATCTGTACTTTCAGCTTCTTGTAATAACATTTGATATGTTTCTAGAGAAAGAGCTGAATTTTTAATATATAATTGAGGGTTTCTATAATATTGGAATAGCTGTTCGTATAACATACGTATGCTTCTTCCATCAGCAATTAATAAATCAATTAGAAGATGAATACGAAAGTGTTGATTATTAATTTTAGTTACACTTAATTCAAATAGTGGCCAAGTTCCAATTGGGAATGCTTGGTGAATTATATTTTCTCTTCTTTGTTTTAGTTTCAATTGCGACTGTTCACTAAAGTCATAAAACTTAACCGAATAATTTTTCTTACTTTCATCAACTTTCATCGTGCCATCATGTTGAATTATTACTCTTAACATTTCATGCTCGACTATCACTTGATTCCATCCTCTTTCCAATCGAGCTACATCTATATTTTCGGCGTTAAATTCTTGATATATCTGACTAGCGCATCCATTTTTATCATAAGTTGATGAAACTCTACCGAACAAGTAAGACAACTGTAATTCTGTTAATTTAAAAAAATCTCTTTTCGATGTGGTTTTTGTATTTGATGCTACAGCTTCAACAGCATCACCCTTACTTTTCACTTCAGTCATTGATGTTTTATCATTTTTTTTAACATCTTCAGTAGTAAACCAATGACAATAAGTCTGAAAAGGGTAGAGTGGTAAAGAAACTTTTTTGTACTTTATATTATCAAAAAACATCTGCCACTTTATATTAATCCCACGGCTCCACAAAGTTTCTAATAAAGAAATTAAAGAGTCATTATTTGTCTGATTTTCAAGTATTGTGCTATTAAGAAGACAGTTGATATTTTCTTTTTTAGAAACAACTAAACTTACCGATGTTTCATTGAACTGCTCAAATGAAAGCAAGGATTCAATCCATTCAGTACTATTTTTAATTTCACCTAAATCTTGATCAAAATAAAAATTTGATGCAAAGTTAAAATGTGATTGTTGGTTTAAACTACTAGAGATACTATCTAAATCAGATTTATTCGAAAACAATAAATCAAAAACCAATTCAACACTCATTATTTTCTTTAAAATCAAATTTAAAATTTCATAAAAACGTTTATCTTCAGTGACTTTAGGTTCAGTTAACCCCCATTTTTGATTAAACTGCACAACACAGGTAGTTAATATCAATTGAAGCAAAAGTTGTCGATGTATAAAACCTTGTACAAAGTGCTGTGTTTCACTATCATCATGAAACACTTTAAGAAGATCAAAACCATATTTTGTAAAACATTGACTCCACGATAATAAATATCTTTTAAAGTTATACTGTTTTTCAAATAAATATCTAGCCATATTAATATAATGTTGAAGTACACTATCTTCAATAACAAGATCTGATAACAAAGCTGAAAAATAAGTTGCTGAAAATTGAAATGGTTGGATGATTTGTTGAGAAACAGGGTCGTAAAACTTTATTTTTGGACGATTTAATACAATTTCACTTAACTGTATATCACCATTCAATATTTTGATGATATCACTTAACGTTATTATTTCAGCAATAGCAAGACCAACCCAGCTTGCTTGATTATAAGAAGATACGATAGTTGGTTCTATTCCCAACCTTTTCAACGTTAAAAAAAAGCTGTAGTGAATAATAAAATTAAAGATAGGTAATTGTTTATCATTCCATTTTTCATGATAAAAACTAGAAGTTAACGAATAACCTTCACACTCTAACTGCTCAACAACCTCCGTTAAACTTTGTTGAAATAAGGTAGATTTTTCAACATAATTTTCCACTTGAGAAAAAGAATTCCACAACCATTTATTCCAACTATAGTAAATAGATAGAGCAGCAGTTTCTTTTATATTTAAAATATCAACAGAGTTAATTTTTTCTGTTAATTCATCTTTACTACTCACTAAACATGACCATCGATATTCATACCCTTGTCGACTAAACATTTGTGTTAAACAAAGATCACGCAAGCTCAATTTTTGATAGGATACAGATTGAACAAACTTTTTCCAGCTTCTACATAATTGCTCAAAAGCCTTCTTATTTTTTGCTGACAAAAAGAAAAGTAAATTACAATTTACATTATTTTTTTGTTGATCGGATTCTGACTTTAAAACGGGCGATTCTTCTAATAAGATATGGGTATTTGTACCAGTAAAACCAAGAGAACTGATGCTCGCTCTCAAAGGGTTGCCATTAACTCTTTTCCATTGTTTTTTCTTTTGACTTAAGATAAAAGGTGAATTTTTAAAGTTTATTAATGGATTAGGATTATTAATATTTAATGATTTAACTACTTTTTCATGCTTCATCATCATCAAAACTTTGATCATAGCAGACATACCAGCAGCACTTTCTATATGACCAATATTAGGCTTTACTGAGCCAATATCGCAAAACTGTTGTTTATTAGTATATTGATTAAAGGCGCGGCTAAGTGCTTCAATTTCTATTGAGTCAGCTACTGCCGAACCAACACTTTGTGCTTCAGCATAACTAACTGTTTCTGGTGATATACCAGCCTCCTGATAAGCATCAAAAATGACTGCCTGCTGCGCTTCAATACTTGGTGAAGACAAACTAAGCGAACGCTTCCCTGAATGATTAACGGCACTAGCTTTAATAACACCATGTATATTATTTTTTTCTTTTAATGCATCATCAATTCTCTGCAAGAGAAATACACCAACACCTTCACCTAAAACAAAACCATCAGCATTTTGGTCAAACACCTTACAAGCCCCCGTAGGGCTAACCCATCGAGCTTTTGAATAAGAAATATATTGAAAAGGATTTGAGATAATTTTCACACCGGCAGCTATAGCATAATCACACTCACCACTAATCAATGCATTCTTTGCCTCATGAACAGCACTTGAAGATGATGAACATGCAGTATCTAAAGTAAAACTTTTACCACTAAACCCCATAAGATGAGAAATGCGATTAGAACTGCCACATAAATAATTTCCTAATTGATTATCTAGGTTAATTTCCTGACTACTATTCTCCATGCTTTGCATATAGTCAACAGACATCATACCGACAAATGTAGAAGTGACTTTATTTTGCAGTTCTGTCAACGGAATACCAGAATCCTCAACACAATGCCAGACTTCCTCTAATAAGATTCTGTGCTGAGGGTCCATTGTCTGAGACTCTCTTGTTGTTAAATTAAAAAATTCATGATCAAAAGAATTTATTTGCTCGAGTAATCCAGCCCATTTACTTATGCTCTTTTTTTCCGCATAAGGATCAGCCGAATAGTATCGCTCATTATCCCAACGGTTTTTGGGTATCTCTTTAATTGAAATTTTTTCATTTTCCAGATTATGCCAAAATTCATTATAATCAGTAGCATCTGGAAATCGGCATGCAATACCAACAATGGCAATATCTCGTTGCACACATAAACTCCTTTTATTATATGATACGACCTTCCTTTAAGGGTGGATGGAAACTGCTGCCGTACATAGTTTTTATTCGCGATTAAATATGACTCACTATTTCTAATAAATTTACTTAATGATGCTTAACTCTATTAAAAGATAAACGCTTGTATTTTTAATGAAGGGCTTAATATAAAAACTATAATGAAAATAAAAAAACTAACTGCTAGTAAAATCTCAACTTATAAATTATTTTTTTGTTTTTTTATATTTTACAATACTTCCATTAACCCTAAAAAATAAGCAAGTACTTTACAAACAAAAAACTAAACATTTTATCTTAAGCAAGCACTATTCAAACAACATCAAAGTAATCTATTTTTATGATAAACAAGTGACACGTATTACTTTTTTCAGGGATAGTATTTTAGTTTAAAAACAAATTCAAGGCATAATCAAACCCTTAATTTTAATGAGGTTTAATTTTTTTAAACGTTTTTTTAATTTTTAACCTACAATAAAAAATAATTATTTATTATTCAAAGCCTATCATCTCTACTTGATATTTTATTCTAAAAATTAATGCAAGAATTGAAATTCAATTTTTTCATTAGAATAAAGTCAGTTAAAATTTTATCTATGTGTAACCAACAAAAACATAAATCTCTCTTTATGATATGAAAAAAATTATATATTTTTTAATAATTGCAGTTATTTTTTTTAATATAATGTTTTTGAATTTAAATTGATAAAATTTTTTGATATATAATCAGCAACATTTTTAGTTTAAAAATATCAAATTAAAAAGTCATATAGCTGGATCAGTTTATTTTGTCATATAGACAGTCCTCCTGAAATAGCTCATCAACGGAACATCTTTTTTTTCGTCTGATAGCTTTAGCTTGCGCCCACTTTTTTTCAATCGGATTTAAGTCAGGGCTATAAGGAGGTAACCATTGCAAAATACATCCCTTTTTCTCAATAGCTTCACAGATGTCTTTACGCTTATGAAAGCTGGCATTATCCATCACAATCACCGCATTAGAGGGAACTTTAGGTAACAAATCTTGTGTTACCCAAGCATGAAAAACATCCGCATTAATACTTCCGGCAAACAAACTTAAAGTCACAAAGGTATTCGGATAATTGCCCCAATAGCATTAATACGACCTTTGGCATGCCAATCATGAACACCATAACAGCGTTGACCTTTGTCCGAATAACCATGAGTACGAGGTGAGGATTGAGCAAAGCCACTTTCATCCAAATAAACGACAGGCTTTCCTAACTGCTCGTACCGACTAAGTTGTTGTTGAAACCTCGCCCGCTTTAATTCATCTGCTTTGGGGTGGCACAGTGTTTTTTTTATAGCTCTTATTTAACCGTTTGAGAGCATCGTGAATACTCGGTTGCGAAACACCAAAGCGCTTGGCTCGTTCCCATTGATAATCATCAGGGAAATCTTCGACATCTTTTTTCAGTGTCTCCATGCAAAGCTTGATGCTGGGTCTATTTTTTTTCGCACAAGGCTCAATGTTTTTATTCCAACGAAGAAGGCTTCGCATGGATATATCAAAGTGCTCTCCGGTTTCTTCAAAGGTTAAACCGTGTTTCTGTTTATAAGCCAAGACGTGTTGGCGAAATGCTATCGGATAAGTCATGTGAGTATTATGCCATAATAAACCTATTTAGCTATATCACTCTTAATAACTTAATAACAAAATCTGCAGTTGCTTTTTATATTAATTAGGTCGAATGTTCGGAAACGAAATTAGAGGTTTAGAAAATTGAATATAGACAAAAAATGGATAAGTATGTTTTAAACAATGCTTATCAATGGAGAATAGGTATACCTTAATTTCTCTATAAATATTTTTAATAGATTAAGACATATAGGACACTCACCATTTTTTCACCAACATCTATAATTCATGTTGGTGAACATTATTAATAACTATCAATGAATAATACAAGAGGTTATTTAGCAGTCTCTTTACTTTTACTTAGCTCTACCAGTTCATTAGCTTGTTCTTTATTCATTTTATGAATAGTACTAATGTAACATTTTTTCTGCTCAAATTCAGGTACATAAACTGCATCAAAATTAATACTCAAGCTTCCCTTAACCGAATGCTTGGTAGCTATAGCATGGGCAAACTTTAATTCTGAACAGCGAGACTTCAGCGTTAATAGATATGGTTTGTTTGGAGAAGTTTCTAGAATGAGGTGCTTTTGATCCAAATAACGCCATCCATGTAATTTGAATAATAAAATTTTATTCACAGCTTCTAATTTTTGCTCTGAAGCATATTCTTGATAAATCAATGAAGTATCTTTATTATTGTCAGAATTAATACTTGCACAACTTGACAAAAAACCACAACTTAAAAATATTAATAACAATTTCTTCATTATATCACCTCTATTATAAATTAATTTGCATTATTTAATTTCATCTAACCTAGTTCCATCTATATTTTATTAAATAGTTGATATAATCTTGCCATTATGGATATCAATAAATTGATGTCACTAGTGGGTTTGAGTAACACTTCATTTCTTGCACTCTTTCATCAATACTAACAACTGTAGTTACAATATCTCAAAAATCAATTATAGTTTAGTCATTAATGACTCAGCGTTAGACACTTCAAACTTTTTTGGTTCTTCAATAAACAAATCGATTATAACACCACTTTCTATGATCATTGCAAATCGTTGACAACGCTTACCCATACCAGCAGCACTTGCATCTAAAGTCAGCCCTAGCGCTTCTGTTAAATCACCATTACCATCTGCTAACATGATTAGTTGTTCAGCATTGCTAGCCTCACCCCATGCTTTCATAACAAAAGCATCATTAACTGACATGCAAACAATACGATCAACACCTTTTGCTTTTATATTATCTGCATTAACGACATAACCAGGTAAGTGAGATTGTGAGCAAGTTGGTGTAAAAGCACCTGGAACACCAAATAAAACAGACTTACCGCTACCGAATAATTCAGTTGTATTGACTTCCGACACTTCATTATGACTAACTATTTTAATTTTGACTGATGGTATCTTATTATTAATTTGAATGGTCATTTTTTCTCTACTTTAGATTATTGATATATCTGCTTAGCATCGGATATATAATGAACTTTATTTTAAATAAACAAGCTTAAAAACCAACTAGTTTATATATTGTATTACTTAAGGTGTTTATCTACTATTTCAATTACTTGATTTTCGATAGAACTCTTCAGCATTCTAAACATAATACCTAAACGAAGTGTTAATGCAAAGTTTTCCTCATCAATCTCAATTCCACCATTTGCCCCTTTTCTTCTAAATATAAGACTTTTATCTGTTTCCCATTCAGTGTGGAACTCCAATTCATCTTGAATTTTAACAACAATTTGATCTATTCGATTTTTAAGTTCATTAATAGATAGCTGATGATTTCTATGAACATAAATCACTGACATATATTTCATTTACCTTTTTCAGATGTTTTCACTTTACTCTGTTTGTTATAACTTCTTTCGGTTTTAACTTGCTTAAATGCTTTAGCTTCCCTTGCAATAAAATCAAGCTTTTCATTAATTTCTGACATTTTCTTATGAGTTCCTAAATCGAGATCTAATTTACCGTCCATAATTCTTAATAAAGGAAATAATGTAGATTCAAGAATTTCTTTTAAATTAACTTGTGAGTCAATAACTTTGTTTTCTTTTTGCGCTTCAACAACGCTAATTAATTGTTTTGAGAATACTTTAATGGCATCAATAACTTCAACATTTGATTGATTAACTTGTACAGCACCTGTTTTTTCATTATTTGTCTGCAAACTAAGACTATTACGCCACTCATTAATACCACTAACTAAGTCATTGAGTTGCACAACAATTTTTTCGCCTGTGTCTGCATCATCCCCGCCCATTGACTTATTACGTAGAAAATCTGATTTTATCTGATGCCAGCGGCTGGCTTGTTCTGTAGTAAGACAACCTCTAATTTCAGCTAATTTTAATAAATTAGCTTCCGTACCATTGGTTAGTAATTGTGATTCTCCTTGATAATGATCATTGATCAATCGATCAATTTCTTCATCAGTCATTATTGCAGAAACTTTTTCAGCCATCTTGTTCATATTTCGATAAGAACCTTGTAACTTAAACACTGGTTCAGTACGATATTTATCATCTTGTGCACTTGCTGCAATATAGCTTTGATTGACTCTCCATACAACTTGCTGGAGTTTTTGCAATTTAGCTAAAACAGCAACAATTTCTTTTATTTCTGCACTACTATATTGGTGAGATAAATCAGTTGTTGCGATATTGACACCTTTTGCCATATCAACAAACTTATATACATCTTGCATACTTCTTGTTGCTAAAGGCGCTAACACCTGATTTGAAGTTAATGCATTTTCAATATAACTCAATGCAAAAACTTCTTCTTTACCGCTTAAAACATCACCCAAGTTATAAATATCAGCACGATTAGCTAGCATATCAGGTATTTGAAATGCCTCTCCCGATTCAGTATAAGGATTTCCGGCCATTACAACACAAAACTTTTTACCACGCATATCATAAGTTTTTGTCCGTTTTTTCCAAACCCCTTCTATGCGTCGGGTACCATCGCATAACGATATAAATTTTTGTAAAAATTCACTATTTGTATGCTGAATATCATCCAGATACAACATGACATTATTGCCCATTTCTAAAGCTAAATTTAACTTTTCTAATTCTTGCCTTGCAGCACTATTATCTGCTTGTTCAGGATCGACAGATGTTACAGAGTGCCCAATAACAGGACAGTTAATTTTCATAAAAATCAATCCTAAACGTTCTGCAACATACTCCATTAATGTCGTTTTTCCATATCCGGGAGGAGAAATCATTAACAACAGTCCCATTAAATCTGTTCGCTTACTATCACCAACGGTTCCCATTTGTTTGGCTAAATTATCACCAATAATAGGTAAATAAACATCATTGATTAATTGATTTCTAACAAACGAAGATAAAGGTTTTGGTTTAAATTCATCTAACCTAAGAAATTGCCTTTGTTCCTCTATGATATTCTGTCTAACTCTTAAATAATTTTCAAAACCAGGAATCACTTCATTAATGTGTCGATAGTTAACATTAAGAAATTGGTCGAGCTGAACGACCAAAGAACGGTTTTCAATTTTAGGATGATTTCCTAATAAATCGGTTATTTCAAATTGAATATCAATTTCTTTTTCTGTTCGACTAACTCTTTGTTCAGCATTTAAAATACTAATAGCTTCACCAACAAAATTATTAAAGTGATCTTTATTTTGTGCACTAATAAATGCAGACAACCAGGACTCAGCTAAAGCCCAGCGCTTGCCAACTTGACCACTCAAATCATTCATCGATCTTTGATAATCACGCCATATATTATTGCTTTCTAAATACGTTTTAAACTCTTCACAAAGTCGTATTGCATATTTTGTAGTCGAGAAACTAATATTATCATTTGATAACTCTTCTACTAAGTATTCGCTAGCATTTATGATTATAAGTTCATCAAATTCAAGTTGAGAATTTTTTGTAAAAGCTAAAATAGCCTGAAATATTTCTCTACTTAAAATATTTTTGGCTTTATTATCTTTGAATAAAACAGCCATTTGATACGCATTTTTAGCTCGAATCGGCCAAAGCTTTTGTGCTTCTTCACTTTGACAATTAGCCCAATAAATTGTCGCAATGCCTCTCGCTAATGGTGAAAACTTAAAAACACCAGCTAATTCATAAGCTGTGACTAATGGTTTTAAAATTAATGCAGCATCGTGATCATGAATACCTTTTTCATAGCCATCACGATAACGAGGTGTTGAAAATTCAGCGACCAATTCTGTCAACATTTTTATATCGGAGGCTGCTGTAGTCAATTGCAACCAAGTCAGCTCGCCTTGATTAGATTCGGCAGCTTTCAATATGCTGTAAGCTAGGTATTCAGAACGATAAAGAGCATCAGTTTCAGAAGGTAAGCTCATATTCCAATAGACTTTTAAGTCATTCAGTGCTTTATCATCAATTGGCTCAAAATAATCAGTACCCGTTAATCGAACAGATAAATAATCATCTTTAGGTAAAATAGTTAAATCAAGTTCTTGGGTATTAACAGAAAATTTATGCTTTGGACCAAGCTTTATAACTTGTCCATTAGATTCAAACAAATCTGTTTTGTCTCTTAGAGAACGAATTGACTGCTCTTTAATTGCTTTTAGCTTTGCATCAACATCATCAGCTTTTACGTTATCCTTTAAATCTTTCAGCTGCTCAATGATATCTTTAATTTTATTAACTAATCCATCCGCAGCAAAAAACGTATTTAATTCATCTTGCTGAGTAAAACGCTTAACCCTTCTTTGAATGCTTTGTAAAATTCTTTCCGCCGCGTCAGCCAAAGAACCAGCTTTGCGCTGCTGAGCTTCAATTAAACTTTGCTTATGCTCTTCAAATGTTTCAAATATTTCTTCACGTTTTGCAATAATATCAGCAATGAAACTATCGAACTCACTAAACTCACCTTCTAGTTCCTCTAATTGAATGAGCAATCTAGATAATTGTTCATCACATTTATTAGGTGTTGTTGATAGACTCAGAGCATTATGAATACTTTGATTAAGTAGTTTTAAACGAGCGCCAAATTGAGCAGTTGCTTCAGCACCACCCATAGTTTTCCTTTGATGTTCTAAATGCGCTTTTTGTTGGTTTAATTTTCCATATAATTCTGAAACAGTATCAACAATTTTAGTTTGTACTGTTGCATCCTCAATTTTTAAACTTGCCATCATTTCAGAAATTAAATCAAGACTTAAAGCTAGCTTTTCTAACGATTCAACAAAAGGCTTGAGTTCTGCATTCGTTTTGCATTTTTTACTATCGATCGCAACTTTTTCTAAATCTTTATAGTAACTTTTCAACGAACCATCGGAAGAAAGAAAAGTCACGGTATTTTGGCTAATCTGATCCTCAACTTTTAATATTTCCTGATCGAGTTGATCAATTTGAGAAATATCAATATATCGATATTCTCGAATGGTCATTAGATGACCTCGATGTTGTCTAATTTGGGTTAGTGCATCAACAAAATCCTGAGGAACATGCCAACTTTCTGGTTCAATACTTCTAATAATTTCTTTTTGAGTTGCTTCTGCTTCGGCAAGTGATTTAGTCGATTGGTTTTTAATACTTTCAACTTTTTCATATTCATCAATGACCGACTCAGCCGTTCTACCAATTTCTTTAGTAAGTGCAGCTATTGATTCTAGTTCTGGAGATTCTAACCAAAAGAATGCATCAAATATTTTCTCACAGCGCAAACTTAAATCGTGATAATGTTGTGCTGAAACATCCTCTAAGGAAACACTTTTAGCAATACTATAAAGTTCAGAAATACCTCTGACTAAGTCGGCATTACCAATCTTTCCATAGAAGTTTTGTGCAACGGGTTGTGCACTCGCATAAACTTCTGAACAATAGGGCGTTTGCCAAATTTGGATAGGATGGACACGACTTGGCTCATCTTCAGCATAGAAAATGATCATACGACCATCTTCGTAAAAGCCATAACCATGTCCAAATAATGGATTTTGCAACGATTTGTTAATTAAGTTATAAGCATAAAGACCAATAATATTAGTGGCAGGTTGATAAAAGACATACAAAACATCCTCTCCATTGGGAGAGCGCATTGTTCGCTTATAAACCAACCCCTTTAGATCATCATCAAAAGTTTTATAATCACCAGTTGTTAAATAATACCCGCCAGGAAAAATGATACCGTGATCTTCAGGCAATTGAATACATGCATCTCCAATAGCATCAATTCTTTGTATTGATTGATTTGAACGGTTGAAAACCAGGTAGCGGTAGCTTTCTTCAAGGTAAGGCTTTATTTTTAAGAGAATAATTTGATTTAGGTCGGCATAGTAAAATTCTGCATCATCAAGCGCCTGGTTTTTTTCCTCAACTGGTTCCGAATATATACCAAGCCCTACATTAGTATTATTTTCAATTTTGATGGTGATATCACCGCGAAGAGAATCAACAAATAAGGTATCTAGAATGTTGATATGTGGATTACGTCCATCAACAACGTCTTCACGACGACATTCAATCCATTCAAAGTCATGACTGGCAGGTAACTTAATATCTCTTTCGCCGCGATTATCAATATAGTCAATTCTTTTTCCATCAGCAGAGACTTCCCAGCGAAACACTCTGATATCAGTGAGCTTTTTACCAATTTGGAAAGAGGCTAATAGCTTGTTATCTTTTAAAACTAACTGTGAAAGTGCTGTATCTTTATAATAGGCATACAACTCATTAAAATCGCTTTGGAAACGAGAGTCAGATAGAAACGAGTCACTGAGAGCAACCGCTTTTAAATCATACTCACCATTACTTTCGGTCAATTGGTATAAAGAAAAAACATCTTCTACTCTGGTTTCTTTTTTTAATCCAATAAAAACGTTATAACCAAATAAAACATGATTTCCAACAATAACAAGATCTTGTGCTTGACAGTTATTTTCGGTTCTAAGACGCAGTCGCCCTAAAACTTTCATTTCGGTAGAACCGAACTCTTTTTGGCGTTCTTGATTAATGTTTCCAACCAGCTTTTCGAATTGTCGTCCTTGTTCTGTTAAGCGCTGTCTAATAACATCGTAAGCTCCACCTTCAGCAACAGCTTGCTCAATAATTGTTGTGCTTTGAGTATCTTGTGCCACGTTACCTTCCCTAATTACTTTGTTCTTTTAAAACCGAAGTCAACTCTGTCAAGTTGAGATTTTTATGGGGAATAGCTACCAGTCATAAATTTGATTGATAGCTATTATATTGACTACAAGTTATGTTTTATCTTTATCTGATGACGCAATATTTTTAGGTAAACTATTTGCACCACCTAATAATTTTTCCATTAACGCTTGTACTATTGGACTTTTTTCAATAAATCCATTAACCGCATTACCAGCCCCCATTCCTTTAGCTAACTTATCAAAGTAATCACCTTGACCACCCACAATATCGATATTGGCATTCTTTAATGCGGCAGCAAGTACTTCTGCTTGATCAGAAGATATTTCCTTATTTGCTTCAATCGATGCCATAACCTCTTTCAAACGTACTTCCAGATTCAAACGGAATTCTTCAAATTCTCTTGATTCTTTATTCATGTTATTCATTGCGGCAAATTTTTCGACTAATGCATCAGCTTCAGCTTTCCCTTTTTCTCTTAATACTTCGGCAGCACTTAAACCAATTTCTTTTGATGCCACAGCTTCAGCCCGACCTAGCTCTTCGTTACCACGAGCTTCTGCGGTTAATTTTTCTTCTAAGACTTTAGCTTCTGCTAAACCTTCTTTTTGAGATGATACTGCTTTCGCTTCTTGAACTCTTGCCTGTGCTAAACCTTCTTTTTCAAAAGCATCTGCTTTTGCTTCTAAGACTCTTGCTTCAGCCAAACCAGTAGCCGCTTTAGTTGCTTGATCCCCTTCAGCAATTTTCTTTTCAGCTTCAGCTTGTTTTGAAGCTGCTTCAAGTTCAGCTTGTGCAATTACATTAATTTCTTTTGCTTTAAACTGAGCTTTTTGCTCTTCAGCTTCTGCACGCTTTACAGTGTGAACAAGCTCTTCTTGAGCTGAAGCTTCTGCACCAAGTATTTTAACTTGCTTAGCTCGATCTGCTTCTGAAACTTGTTGAACCTCTTTAATACGTTCTTCTTCTTCAGCAACTTTCTTTTCAACCGCAATTCTTTCACTGATCGTTTGCGCAATGATTTTTTTCTCTTCTTCCAATGCTTTATCTTTATCAATAATAGATAGCTCTACTTCACGCTCTCTATTAACAGCTTCCATTTCTTGAGCACGTATAACCTTTTCTTTCTCGATAACAACGGCTCTTTCTCTATTTTGCTCAGCGACTTCTACCTGTCTTAACTTGACCTGTTCTCTTATATCTAACTGTTCTTCTGTTTCTATTCGTGCTTGCTCTGCTTTTAGCCTTTCTTCTTCTTGAACTTTCTTAGTTTCGGCTTGTTCTCTTGCTTTTACAGTTTCAATTTCTCGCGTTTGTTTAGATTCAGCATCAACCTGTTGTCTTTCTAAAGCTAAAAGCGCTTCTTTGGTTTCAACATTCTTTTTAGTAATCGCTAATGTTTCATCTTTTTCTAAACGATTAGTTTCAATATTCTGTGTCGCTGTAATTTCAGTGATTTTACGAATCCCTTCTGAATCTAGAATATTAGTCGCATCTAATTTTGATTTAGGAGTTTGCTCTAAATAATCAATCGCAACATCTTCTAATACATAACCATTTAAATCATCACCAATGACTTCAATGATTTTTTCTCTAAATAATATTCTATTTTCAAATAAATCGAGAAACACCATTTTTTTACCAACAGTTTTTAATGCTTCTGAAAACTTCGCATTAAACAATTCATTAACCGCTTCTTTGTCTGATGCGCGATCAACACCTATTGCTTTAGCTACACGTAAAACATCATCTCTTGTTTCATTGACTCGTAAATAGAAAGCAACTGTAATATCCGCTCTTAAGTTATCTTGACAAATTAAGCCATCATTAGCTCGACGATCAATCTCTAAAGTAATTAATGATATTTTCATCACTTCCATTTTATGAATAACAGGCAGAACCATCCCTCCCGTAAAATGTACTTTAGGTTTAGAGGACATATCATTAACTATTAATGCATATCCTTGTGGGACTTTTTTATAAAATGCACTAAACATAACTGCTAAGGCAATTATTATCAGTAATATAATTCCACCGTAGGTGATAACTGGCATTAAGTATTCCATATTTTTATTCTCCGAAAAATTTTAACTAAAACTATTAACGTCTAACGAGTAACTAAATTTCTTTATTAAATTTGATTTTTAAATTCTTTTTCTGGTACAACGAAATAAGTACCATTTTCAGCACTATACTCAATTGGTATAGCCAAATCTCCAGTAATTAACTTAGTATCACCAAGAGTTCTAACTTTTATTATTAGACTAGCACCATGGTGCAAACACTCAGCTTCTCCAAACTCAGTATCTACTCGGCTGCTTCTGATGCGACATGTTCTCCCAATTAAAGATGTACTAATAGGCTCTTGATTGATCTTTCTAAACAGCGGTCGTAAAGGTTTAATTATTGCTGCGGTTACCGGTAAAGCCAGCATAAAACTAATGATGACAACTCCTACCTGAATTAATACTTGCAGTAATTTAATAATATTGGGGAATTGTGGAATCAATTCACTAATGAAGTAACAGATGAACCACCCATTTAAAAGAAGTAAACTGATAACAACTGTAATAGGTACACCCGTTAAACCAAGCGTTGTTAAAAAACCTGCTACTGTTCCAGCCTGATTTATATCGGTATCAACATCGATGTCTACACCAACATCTATTTCTGTATCTGCATCAATGTCAATTAGATCAAAATCAAATAGTCCAAGCAGTACTAATAACCAGTAACCAATTGCTACTACCAGCGCAATACTATAGATAATCGTTGGAAAGCTACTGATATTAATTAAAAATGTCTCCACATTGACCTCCTTCTATTTAATTATTTTATTCGCTTTCGCCAAAGCCATGCGCTCAAAAGGCCAGCGGAAAAACCAAATAAATGCCCCTCAAAACTGGTTGTCTCTCTAAAATCTAACAGGCTGAATACAATACCACCATATAAAAAAATTGTAATAATAGCGATTAATATATTCCTTATATTTCGTTCAAAAAATGTACTACTAATGAGATAGCCCCAATACCCCATTACCAAACCAGATGCACCAGCATGTATGCCGTTCCTTGCAAATATCCAAACCAGTATACCGCTAACTAGCATAATGGTGATTGTAACTTCTTTAGTTTTACCTAAAGCGCTAACGAAAAACCCCATAATTAGCAGTGGAACAGAATTTGATATTAAGTGGGTAAGATTCCAGTGTAGAAAATGCATAGTAATAACACCAGGCAATTTCTCATATTGTCTTGGTGATAACGCATAAGCATTCAGTTCATGCGAAACCACAATATTAGCAAATTCCAATAACCACATTACAGCGACTAAAAATAAAACAAATTGATAGTTCTTGGTTACATGCCTATTCACATTCAATAATTTACCTCTAAAATATTTATTGCATCATATCAACTTAATCATCTAATCTAAATTAAGCTTTTTGATTTTTTTGCTTTATTCTTGCTAGGATATTTTCCGCTGAATGTACATCTTGCTTAATTCCTGCTGACTTTAGCTTTTGCTCCAAATTTTCATCATTTAACTCACAGTTTAATTGCACACTTGCATCCATTTTATCTTGTATAAACTGTTGTTTTTGCTTTATTTTTTCTAGTGTATCACCAGCAGAGTCTATTGCTAGCTCATTTAAAGTAGCAGCCTGCTTAACTGATTGGGTCGCTTTTAATAGCGAGTCTTGAGTTTTAACTACAGCTAATTCTCTTTCATAA
Organism: Aliikangiella litoralis; assembly: GCF_052495765.1. The sequence continues at coordinate 5,819,269 of NZ_CP199292.1, forward strand.
TTATTGATGATCTCTTCTGCTTCACCAATCTGACTCTTCAAGCTTAAAATATTTTGCTCATAATGAGTAAGTTCTTGCTTAAGGTTTTCATTTTCAACTTCTAGCTGCGATATTTTATTGGCAATATCCAAAGCTAGAGCTTCATTAGATTGCTCCAAAGCTTTAACAGCATAAGACTCGTGCTCTATAATACTTTTTTTCGTTTCTACTAGCTTCCTTTCTGTCGCAATTTTCTTCGCGACAATTTCTGTTAAGCTACCTTTAGCTTCTGCTAGATTTTCTTTTGAATCATAAATTTCCTGTTCAAAAATTCTCAATGATTGTTCATCAACAATCGCTTCACCGAGCTCTCTAACACTTCCACGTACAGCAGTTAAAAGTTTGCTCAAAATATCCATAATCAAAACCCTCTATTAAGAATGACAACATATTGCTTAATACAGCGAATCTAAAACAAATAACAACTAAAAGAACTTTCAGCTTCACATTCGACATATTATGTCAAATAATAACAATAAAAGACATAATATGTCAAATAAGTTCTTATTACGCTATTAACGTTACAAAACTTCTCATATTTCATTGTTTTTTAATTGCTGATCTTTTTCATGCCAGCACCAATAGTTAGATGGGGAAATATTGGCCCCTCCGATTGACTTACTCATCTCATTTTCTAAAAACCAATGATGTTTATTATTAAGAACTTCTCTCCCATAATCAGTAATACTGACACTTTGTGACGGATTAATAGGATAAGAAATATCTTCATTGACTTGATATTTAACAAGTGGAAATTTGCACTTAGCCATAACGTTAAGTCGTGACCAAAAAGTTGAATCCCCCATAAACTCAGCAGCTTCTTGCTTTTGATAAATATTAAACAGCCCAATGGGCGATAAAGAAGCACCTTTCAAACATTTTAAAATCAGGTGCTCTGTCAGAGGTAGACCATTTTCACTATCAGGGTATTCTTTAACCAGCCTTAATAAGGCATTTTTTAGATAGGGCAGTTCACTTAACTCGAGTTTTATGACTTCATTGAGTCTATAAGGGTTATCAGAAGTAAAAGCAGCCCAAACCTGCCACGCTATATCTAATTGTTGGGTAGAAATAATTTGCTCTATATCCTTTAATTTAACTAAAGAATCTACAGTGTGATGACCTAAATACTGACTACTACAAATTAATTTCAGCTCAGTATTTATCTTTGTTTGTTGTTTAAACCAACCCAAAATTTGAATAAGCTGTAGTTGATCATATAAATCATGCTCAAACCATAATACAACCTGGTTATATCTTGAATAATTAAGTAAGCATTCATTTCTTTGCTTAAACTTTTGACTGACTGATGCCTTATCTCCCCAACCACATGAAGTAATATAGTCAACCCTAATACGAGAAAGTGCTTCTAAATCACCAGCAATAGGAACAGGTCCTTCATGCAACAAATCATCCCAAGGTATTTTCTCTCCTTGAATGCCTGCTTTATTCATTAAATCAACAGCATTGCTACCATTGGTAATATTGAGAATTTCCATTTTGGCTTCGATATCATTTAAATAATCAGCAAACTATATCATTATTTTTACATAAAAAACCATTCTGGATATGTATCTTAAAATGTATATTTGCTTACACTGGAATCAAGTTTTTATGCCGTTTGTAGATAAGCTTAGCCTTTTCGCGTTTTTATTAAGTTTCTTATTCTAGCTTTGACAGATGCAGCTTCATCTTTTAAAGCCATCTCAAAGAACTGCTCTACTTCTGTTCTATACTCCGGGTACTGTTCAGCTAAAACATCAAATCCATGATAGCTCCAAGCTCTAACAAACTTATTATCACTTACCAAACATCTGCGTAGAAAAAATTCTACTGATAATTTATCCTTAGGGCTAATTAACAAGAAATGAATACTTTGCAGAAAGTGTAATTGCGACTGCCAAGCTTTAAACTGACTAGCTATTTTATATAAATGAGAAGTTTGCTTTTCAGATAACTCCCTTTTATTGCTTAAATAAGTTTTGAGCAACCAACTTGTTGCTATTTGTAAATCTGGAGATTTTAGTGATTTTAATAACAACTTGTCCAAATCAGCTTGTTTTTCAAACTCGATATAAATCTGTTGTAAAAATTCGGTGGATTGCCCATCCCATTGAAGTAAACGCTTTTTTAATTCACTCATAAATAAACCCACTATCAACCAAGTAAATATTATCTTCTTTTAATACTCTTAAATAATATATTCAACCAAATTAATAATTATCAATTTAGCGAAATAAACCTTATTTTCAATCTTATCTATCAATGCAATTTTAACTTAAAAATCTCAATAAGGTACTAGTTTCTTTACTGACTGTTTCATAATTTGAGACAGCGCCAGCTTATAATTCTTGCTGTTGAAAACACCTTCAACTCACATAATGTCTGTTCCTCAGCATTTATAAATATACAACCTTAAATTTATCTAATTAGTCTTGATAAAGGAGTTTATATGACTTTTAATAAACATATTATTGCACTCTCTGTAGCAGGAATTTTAAGTACCGCATGTTCAGCATATGAGAATGATTTAACGAGTGAAAAACAACAAATAATTCCAGAAAGAAATCTCTTTAATCTCAAGGATATTTATGGGCGTCAATTAGTCAGCGACCGTCGTTTAACCGAAAGTAAACAACATTCTTTATTGTCACCTCAACGGCAATCTCCTCAATCCTCTCACTTTACTGTCGGCCAAGCATACAAACCCGGAAAAACATCAATAGGTGCTGTTGAATTTGGTGATATTGATGGCGATGGCGATATTGAACTTGTCGCTGTTAGTGATTTTTATTTTGATTCTGAAAATGACTATTCCGCATTTATTTTTCATCCAAATGAAAATGGACTTGGTCAACCTGAACGCGTTAGCTATGATGCCAGAGCTAACCGTAATGGTCTGGAATTGTCAGATTTAAATCAAGATGGAAAAGAAGAAATTATTATTGGTCACAGTTCGGGATTAACAATCATCAACTATATTAGTGATGGTAATTTTTCGACACAAAAAGTAACCTCATCTGCCAGTGACACATTAAGCACAATGGATATAAATCTAGATGGCCAACTGGATATTTTAGGCTTACCTTGGAGAGCACCTGCAACACAATATTTTGGAGATGGTCAAGGAGGATTTTCATCAACTTCAAACTTAGCAACCAATGCCAGTGGCTATAATGATCAAGCTGTAGGAGATTTAAATTCTGACGGCCTAGACGATTTTGTTGTTATGTCTGGTCAATCTTACTCAACACCTAACTTTTCTGTTCATTTACACAATGGCAACAATCAATTACTTGCCCCGCAAACTTATTTTGTTGGTAGCTCAGAAACCACCAGCGGTATCGATGTTGGTGATATTAATGGAGATGGACGCGATGATGTTGTATTAAGCCGAGGAAGAAATTCACCAACTCATCTTTGGGTTTACACACAAAATGCGCAAGGAGAGCTTGATGGACCCACTCAATTGCCAACTTATGATATACCTGAAACATTAAAAATAGCCGATTTAAATAGTGATGGTTTTGAAGACATTGTTGTATTACATGGTGGTTGGACTACGATGGGGGTTTATTTAAATAGTGCGGAAGGATATGGAGAAGAAATCAGAGTGTCAATTCCTTATGCAAGTCATTACGATCCTGAAGGATTGGCTTTTGGAGATTTAAACCAAGATGGTTGCCCAGAGATGATTGCAATCGCTGATTATAATCATGGTGTTATACCTGTAACACACAATCTCTGCCCAGAAGAGCCTGTTGAAATAGTAACAATGACTGATCAAGGTAGTATTGATGCAGAAGAAAAATACTACGACTTTTCTGTTTCGGGTGGCATCATTAATGTTTCAGTTAGCTTTACAGGTATTAAAAGCGACTTAGATTTACATTTATATAATTCAGCAGGTGAACTTGTCGCGCAAGGTTTTACTTTAGAAAACCCTGAAACATTAACTTTTGATACCAAAGGAAATGCTGATTGTTTTCGTTTAGAACTAAGAAATTACACCAATGATAAAACAGATTATACGCTTACTTATCGATATCAATTATAAAAATCAATAACGATATTTAAGCTTTCACTGAAGGCGAACTATTAAAGTTCGCCTTTTTTACTAAATAAAATAATTAACTAACGATAATCTTCAGGTGCAGGACAAGCACACATCAAATTTCTATCACCATAAACATCATCAATTCGATTAACAGTTGGCCAGAATTTATTATCTTCTTGTCCATCCACAGGGTAAGCCCCTTCTTTTATTGAATAAGGCTTATTCCAATTCAATAAATCAAACTGAGTGTGTGGCGCATTGCATAGCGGATTATTATCTGACGACCATTCACCACTTCGAACTTTTTCAATTTCTTGCTTAATTGATATCATCGCGTTAGCAAAACGTTCAATTTCAGCAAGTGACTCACTCTCTGTTGGCTCTATCATCAAAGTGCCTGCAACAGGAAAAGACATAGTTGGTGCATGGAATCCATAATCCATTAATCGTTTTGCAATATCAACTTCTGTTACGCCTGTTTCAGCTTTAATTGGACGTAAGTCAACAATACACTCGTGGGCAACTTTGTCGTTACGACCAGTGTAAAGAATAGGGTAATGTTCACTTAATCGGGTCGTTAGGTAGTTTGCATTGAGTAACGCTATTTTAGTTGAGTGCGCCAAACCTTCTTTGCCTAACATAGCAACATACATCCAAGATACAGGCAATACACCAGCACTACCATAAGGAGCTGCCGAAACAGCACCATTTCCTTTGGTTGTAGAAGTTAGTTCCCTAACTGAGTGATTTGGCAAAAATGGTATAAGATGTTCTTTTACACCAATTGGTCCAACACCAGGGCCACCGCCACCATGAGGTATTGCAAAAGTTTTATGTAGATTTAAATGAGAAACATCCGATCCCATTAAGCCAGGTGAAGTAATACCAACTTGTGCATTCATGTTGGCTCCATCCATATAAACCTGACCACCATGCTCATGAATCAAATTACAAATGTCTTTAATGGACTCTTCATAAACACCATGAGTTGAAGGGTAGGTGATCATTAAACAAGATAAATTATCTGAAACTTCTTCTGCCTTAGCCTTTAGATCGTCAAAATCAACATTACCTTGCTCATCACAATTAACAATAACCACTTTCATATTTGCCATTTGTGCACTAGCAGGGTTAGTACCATGGGCTGAACTTGGAATTAAACAAATATTACGATGCCCTTCATTACGGCTTTCATGGTATTTTTGAATAGCCAATAAGCCTGCATATTCACCTTGTGCCCCAGAGTTTGGTTGAACAGTTACTGCATCATAACCAGTAATTTCGGCTAGCCAGCCTTCTAACTCTTCAATCATTTTTTGATAGCCCAACGTTTGTTCAGATGGTGCAAAGGGATGTATAGAACCAAACTCTTTCCAGGTCACTGGAATCATTTCTGAGGTTGCGTTTAGCTTCATTGTGCAGCTACCCAATGCAATCATTGAGTGAGTTAATGATAAATCTTTATTCTCTAAATGCTTTAGGAAACGCAACATTTCAGTTTCAGAATGATGAGAATTAAAAACAGGGTGTTGAAGAATTTCATTATTTCTTAATGAAGATGCTCCTATCACCTGATTCGACTGTACTTTTTGATCTAAAGTCTCTAAATCAATCGTACCAGTGTCACCACTAATTACTTGATATAATGTCTGCAACTCTTCATTAGTTGTCGCTTCATCTAAGCTTAAACCAATTTGACCGCTAGCATCGATACGTAAATTAATTTTAGCTTGCTGTGCTCGAGCTAGAACTTCCTCCTTATTATTTTGGGCATCAATAGTTAAAGTATCAAAGTAAGATTCATTGACTAATTTAACACCTTTATTGCTCAATGCTTGTGCCAAGATTGCAGTTTGGCGATGTATACGGTTAGCGATTCTTTTCAAACCATCAGGGCCATGATATACCGCATAAAAAGCAACAATATTGGCTAATAAAACTTGTGCAGTACAAATATTTGATGTCGCTTTTTCACGGCGAATATGCTGTTCACGAGTCTGCATGGCCATGCGATAAGCCTGACGCTCATTACTGTCTATAGAAACCCCAATAATACGACCAGGCATGGCGCGTTTATGTTTTTCTTTAGTCGCAAAAAAAGCGGCATGTGGACCACCAAAACCAATAGGTACTCCAAACCGTTGCGATGAACCAAAGACAATATCAGCTCCCATCTCTCCGGGCGCTTTAAGCAGTACCAAGCTCATAATATCGGCAGCTACGGCTGCTACAGCTTTTTTATCTTGTAACCCACTGATGATATTTTGTAAATCAACAACCTCGCCGCTCTTATCTGTATACTGAATAATTGCACCAAAAACATCGTGATTGACAGCATCAGTCGCATGACCAAACACTAGTTCAAAACCATAATGTTCTGCACGTGTTTTTAATACATCAACGGTTTGTGGGAATGCATTTTCATCAACAAAAAACTGGTTTGATTTTTTGTTTTTAGAAACTCGCTTTGCCATTGCCATTGCTTCAGCAGCAGCGGTCGCCTCATCGAGTAATGAGGCACTTGCTAACTCCATACCAGTCAAATCAATAGTTAGCTGTTGAAACGTTAATATTGCTTCAAGCCGACCTTGTGCTATTTCTGGTTGATAAGGTGTATAGGCAGTATACCAACCAGGATTTTCTAAAACATTTCTTAAAATAACCGTTGGTGTTTTAGGCGTGTAATATCCCATTCCAATAAAAGAACGAAAAGATTCGTTTTGTGAGGCATATTCACCAATATCAGCCAATGCCGACTGTTCACTTCGAGCACTAGGAATATTGATTTCTTGCTCTAAACGGATCTTATTAGGCACAGTTTGTTCAAGTAATTCATCAAGCGAAGACAAACCTAAATACTTAAGCATTTGCTCTGTTTCTTTAACATCTGGCCCAACATGGCGCTGGATAAACTCTTGACTATTGGATAATTCGTTTAGGGTTTCTTTCATCATAATTCTCTAAGTAAACTACGGCTAATTTTTTTGAAAGTAGTCGTAAAAAACGGAAAAAGCCCCGGCTATCACCGAGGCTAGCTCTATTTTCATCAGCTTCCTAGTTAAAGCTAGGTAGCCTCAAATTAATCTTCAATTTCGTTTTGATAAGCTTCTGAATCGAGCAAATTCTCAATTTCAGATGGCTCAGAAGGTTTCATTTTAAACATCCAACCATCATCATAGGGTGAAGAGTTGACCGTTTCTGGTGCATCTTCGAGCAGCTCGTTAACTTCAATGATAGTGCCTGAAAGCGGCGCATAAATATCAGAAGCTGCTTTCACCGATTCAACAACTGAAATTTCGTCATCCAAGGCGACTTCGCTATCAACTTCCGGCAACTCTACATAAACCACATCACCCAATAATTCTTGCGCGTGATCAGTGATCCCAACAACAACAGTACCGTCATCTTCTTGACGAATCCACTCGTGAGAACTTACATATTTTAAATCACTAGGGACATTGCTCATCTTAATTTCCTCAATTTTTATAGTCTATATCTTTTAGTATTGGTTACTTTTCGGCCATTTTACACCAAAGGCTCACCTTTGCGAACAAAACAAGGCTTAACAACCTTGGCCGGGATCAATTTTCCGCGAATTTCTAACATAACTTGTTCACCAGTGGCTTTTGGAACTCTTGCCATTCCAATACTTTTCTTTAAAGTTGGTGACATAGTACCACTAGTTGTTTCACCTTCACCGATGCCATCCACAACGACTTTCATATGCGAACGAATAACACCTTTACCTTCCAGTACTAACCCAACAAGTTTGTTCTTTACACCCGCTTCTTTTTGAGCAAGAAGAGCTGACTTACCGATAAAATCTCTTTCTGCTGGTTCCCAGGTTATTGTCCAAGCCATATTAGCCTCTAAAGGCGATATCGATTCATCCATATCGTTACCATATAAATTCATACCAGCTTCTAATCGCAATGTGTCACGAGCCCCTAAACCACAAGGTTTCACACCCGCATCGACTAACTTATTCCAAAAACTATTCACTTCTGCTAAAGGCACCATAATTTCATAACCATCTTCACCTGTATAACCGGTGCGCGCGATAAAGAAACCTTCAGTATCCGCCGCAACAAACACACCCAGCCCCTCAACTGCACTTTGTTGAGCTTCAGAAAGGACGCTATTGGTTTTAGCAATTGCATTAGGCCCCTGAACAGCAAGCATAGCAAAATCATTATTTTCTACCACTTCAACGGAAAAATTAGCTGCTTGTTTACTCATCCAGGCTAAGTCTTTTTCGCGGGTTGATGCATTAACAACTACGCGATATTTTGTGTCATTAATATAATAAACAATTAAGTCATCAATCACGCCACCATCATCATTTAGCATGCCGCTATAAAGCGCTTTTCCACTTTCTTTTAATTTAGCAACATCATTAGCAAGAAGACGTTGCAAATAGGCCTTAGCATCCTCTCCAATTACTTCAACTATTGTCATATGAGATACATCAAACATACCAGCATCTTGCCTTACTGCATGATGTTCATCTATTTGCGAACCATAATGTAATGGCATGTCCCAACCACCAAAATCAACAATTTTGGCACCTGCTTGATTATGACAATCAATAAAAGGAGTTTGCTTACCCATGTTTTTTATTCCTGAGGACTAATTTAGACGCGGATTATACAGCGCAATACGGCTGATTAGAACTAAAGCAACTACACTTTTTGTTATAACATTCAGCGTCTATTGATTTATCAAGCCATCTAATTATTTGATGCATAATATTATAGCTTAATCGACTATGTTTAAATTGGTGATTAAATTGAATAGTTATTTTTAATATTTAAATAAAATTCAATAACTTAGCATACAAAGTTAATACAACTACCAGCTTCCACTGTTTTCCATTTCCGTCCAAGGTGCCGCAGCTGGCAGACTACTATCTTTTTGTAATAACTCAATTGAAATTCCATTTGGATCTTTCACAAACGCCATTCTACCATCTCTTGGTGGTCGATTTATTACAACTCCCATATCAATTAAGTGCTGGCAAAGCAGGTATATATTTTCTACTTCAAACGCTAAGTGTCCAAACTGATCGCCTGAAAAATATTCTCTCTCGTCCCAATTATGAGTTAACTCAATCATTGGTAACTCCTCAGACTCACCAACAAAATATAGTGTAAACCGACCTTCAGGGACTTCTTTTTTACGAATTAATTTTAAACCTAAACCATTAATGTAAAAATCTAACGATACTTGCGGTTTATTAGTCCTAATCATTGAATGCAAAAATTTCATTCTTTCTCTCGATAAGTTTACATTTAGATATTATTTATATCGTTTTAAAATAATTAAGCTGGCTGGTCAGTAGACCAGCCAGCAAACAATTAAAAAATAGGAGGATAAACTCTATCTAAATAAATTTTTAAATCTTCCATTGGCGTAGATTGCACATTACCAAACTCATCTTCATAGTCAACCGAAATAAATTGTATGACTTCCCCACTTGGAAGAGTTTCTGATTCGGTTTTAATTCCAATCGCTTTGAATCGGTTACTATCATTTCCATAAAAAGGTGCATGCACATAAAAAGTTCTTTCACCTTTACCGTACCAAATTGAGGAAATTTTAAATCCTTGTTCACCCTCGATAGAAATAGATACTCGCTGGAAAAGCGTCAGGCTTAACTGTTTATTTTCACGCATTAAATTCACTGAATCAATGACTTTATTCGGTGTTGTATTTAATAAGTTTGCATGAACATCGAGCAATAAATGGCCATTGATTAATGGCCTATTATTTAGATAGCTTGTATGGTCAACAATGTAAACTTTAATTTTCGCATCGCTGAGATTATGATTGGTTAGCTCAACTTCTACTGCAAGCTGCCTAAATACCCAAACATCATCTACTATCGCGATATAACGGTTATCTTCACGCTTAAAATGCTTCGCGGTAAAATCAGTTGCTTCTTGAAACTGAAATTCTATAGCGCTTATATCTGGCTCTGGTGAATATGATGATTGGGATGCTGTTAATTTGATTTTATTCAATTGCTGCAAATTAAGCGTTGGATAAATTGGGTTATAAGTCGTTTGAGGAATTTCGGCTTCATAATAAAGTGTTTGTGCACTAATAAATTGGCTTGAGATTGCCATAATAAATAGGCAAAAAAAACGATTAATTTTTTTCATTCAATATTCTCCTGAATATAGGTTTTTTGCTTACTAAATACAAAGATTATAAAAAGAAATGTAAAAGTATTTTGGGTACAACTTTACATGTAGTATCTAAGACATATTTTCATATCATTTTAATATCAACAACAATTACTAACATCTCATAAATCAAAACAAAGCATCACTTACTACCAATAAAATTCTTTGACACTTGTTCTGTGCTTTTCTTAACGAACAGGTAAGATAATTATTTCAATGAAAGACAAATAAGTAAAAACTAAAAACATTAACCCAAATAAGCTAGCAACATACTTTAGCTGGTGCTAATATTATTAAATATAAAATTTATGGCTTATCATTAAAGCTATTACTAAAAAACTAATCAGGATCAATTCATTGTCTCTAAACATTCAAGTATTTTTTCATGACGATACATTTTCTTTAAGCTATTTGGTCATTGATCCCATTACGCTTGATGCCGTACTGATTGATCCTGTAATGGACTTTGATGCGGCTTCTGCTTCAACAAGTTATGCCAGTGCACAAAAGATTTTAGATGTTATTAATAATCAGAAGCTAACTTTAAAATGGGTTCTAGAAACTCATGCTCATGCTGACCACTTAACTTCTGCACAATTTTTTAAAGAAAAAACAAGGGCCAAGATAGGTATAGGAAAATCAATCGTTACAGTGCAAAATACTTTTAATCATTTATACAGCTTAACCGATCAACAAGCGGCTAAACCAGAAGATTTTGATCGACTATTGGCTGATAAATCAGAAATAAAATTTGGTCATCAAACGATAAAAATTCTTCACACCCCAGGTCATACGCCATCGTGTAGTGTTTATGTTATTAATGACTGCGCCTTTATTGGAGACACTTTGTTTATGCCTGACTTTGGCACTTCAAGATGCGATTTTCCAGGAGGTAGTGCAAGCCAACTATACCATTCAATCCAAAAAATTTTAGCATTACCAGAAAAAACAAAGCTCTATATGTGTCACGATTATATGCCCAAAGGAAGAGAACTACGCTGGGTGACAACGGTAGCAGAGCAAAAAGAAAAAAATATTCATATACATCAAGGCGTCAGTGAAAAGGCATTTGTCCAATTAAGAAGTGAGCGCGACAGTCAATTAGCAGTACCCAAACTTCTCTTGCCGGCATTACAAATTAATATTCGTGCCGGCCAATATCCAAAGCCAGAAGTTAATGGAACTCGTTATTTAAAAATACCACTTAATCAATTTTAATCATGCTAAGTATTTCAATGTCATTAATAGATCGAATCAACTTAATAAATAAGTGTGATTAAGTTAACAATAACCCAAAATATCTCAAATCAGCTTTAATAGACCAAGTTATACAATTGAAACCTTTTTTATCTCTGTCTATAGTTGTGTCGGCTAATTAATAAACAGACCAAAATAGACTGCAATCAAAAGTTAAATAAAATTAATAACTCAGCTTTGTATGCAGCCATCTTTAGTGAAAATTATCTCTCTAATAGATGCATATCCGTCGTTGTCTTGGATTTAGCGATTGTATTTTCTCTAACAAAATTATTTTGTTTTGAGCTGCTATTTATCAATCGTTTTCCCTGTTGTGTCGCGTCGAAAAAAATAAGACTATACACCAACCCATAGGTACAAGATTATGAAAACCAAACCAATAGCTCCGCTATTACTCTCAGTCAGTGCAGTATGGTGCTCACTAAGTTGGGCCCATAGTGGTATGTATAAAGATACTTTTGTATTCGATAATTCAAACGAGGGACTTACTGCCGCACAAATGCGCATGCTAATGACTCCTTCTTCATTATCGAACCAATGTGTTAATGGAAATGCCAACGGTTATTTATGCAACAAGGTTGATCTACAAGCTTTTTTGCCAAAATCTCAACTCGGTGGCGGTTCACAAAATTTAAATGATATCTGGGGTTGGACTGATCCTGTCAATGGTAAAGAGATTGCCATTGTTGGCCGTACTCACGGAACCGCCTTTGTTGATATCACAGATGCAGCTAACCCTGTACATTTAGGCTTCTTACCATCTCATAATAACGCAACATCTAGCTGGCGAGATGTCAAAGTTTATAATGATCATGCTTTTGTTGTTTCTGATATATCAGGCAATAAACATGGTTTGCAAGTTTTTGATATGAGAACTTTACGTAACACATCACCCAACTCAACATTGACTGAAACAGCACATTTGGGTGACTTTGGTAATGCACACAATATCGTCATCAATGAGGATAGTGGTTTTGCTTACGCAGTGGGAAGTAATCAATGTAGTGGTGGTTTATTTATGATTGATGTTTCCAACCCACGCTCACCTAGTTACGCCGGTTGCTTTTCTTCAGATGGATATACTCATGATGCCCAGTGTGTTAACTACAATGGACCGGATACACGCTATCAAGGTAAAGAAATATGCGTGGCATATAATGAAGACACCATCACAATTGTTGATGTGAGTGATAAAAGCAATCCTGTACAAATATCTCGTAGCGGATATAGCGGAGCTCGTTACACTCACCAAGGCTGGTTCCTCAATGATGAGCATAAAATATTAATCATGAATGACGAGCTTGACGAGGGACAAAATGGTATCAACACAACTTCTTATATTTGGGATGTAAGTGACTTACGCAACCCATCTGAAATAGGCCGTTATGTTGGACCAACTCAGGCCACTGATCACAATCTTTACACTTTAAATAATTATGTCATTGAAACCAATTATCGCGCAGGGTTACGTATTTTAAAAACCGATGATATTAATAACGGAAACATGACTGAAGTTGCTTACTTCGATACCATTCCAAACTCAAACTCATCACAAATGTCAGGTACCTGGAGTAACTATCCCTATTTTGCCAGTGGCAATATTGTTATGAGCGATATTGGCAATGGGTTATTTGTCGTTAAACCTGATTGGGATGCAATTGGCGGCACTACACCACCACCACCACCTCCACCTCCAGGAGGAGATTATTGTGCAGTCGCAAGTAATGACGCATCTTATGAATGGATCAGTCAGGTAACCGTTGGTAATTTTAATAACCCATCTAGCGGTGCAAAATATACAGACTTTACCAGTAAAACCATTCCATTACAGACTGGTGCTAACTCATTTGAGTTTACGCCAGGTTTTAGAAATCAAACTTATGATGAATATTGGAAAGCGTGGATTGACTTTAATAAAAATGGAACTTTCGAGACAAATGAGCTGGTTTATGACGCAGGAAATGTTTCAAAAACCAGTGTGAGTGGAACAATTGATGTCCCTTCAACAGCCGAAGGTACAACGCGTATGAGAATTATTATGCGCTACAAGGCAGCCCCAACATCAACTTGCGGTAATTTTGATTATGGGGAAGTAGAGGATTACACCGTTAGCTTTGGTGATACGCCTCCACCACCACCACCAAGCGACTCTTTTGAAAATACGAATAGTTACAATATTCAAGATAATAACAGTACTGGAGTAACTAGCCCTATTGATTCAACCAGAACCGGTAGTGCAGGTAGTGTTAGTGTAGAGGTCAATATTACCCATACTTATATTGGTGACTTGGTTATAGATGTAATTCACCCTGACGGTACTGCTTATAATGTTCACAACCGATCAGGTGGCTCATCTAACAACATTAATAAAACCTACACCGTTGAAGCTGGCAATAAAACAGCAACAGGACAATGGAAGTTACGTGTTAGAGATTTGGCAGCTCGAGATGTAGGAACCATTGATAGTTGGAAAATCACCTTCAAATAGTCACTTAAACTTAGGGCAGGGCGGTAAATAACGCCTTGCCTATACCCGGTTTATCTCTACGTAATATCTATCTCTGCGAAGTATCAATTATGAAGCAAATAATAAAAACATTAATACTCACTTTTACTTTAAGTTATTCGTCGATCATACTTACCCAAAATAAAACGCCTTCGATTAATCAAGACTTATTGCAATCTGTAGAATATCTAGAACAAGCTAACCAAGCCAAAGAAAAATCCCGAGAAATTATTTTAAATGCAAATGCAATTCGTCAACAGCTTAAAAAGTTACGAGCAAACAAAACTGCAAGCAAAAACCAAATTAGCGAACTTGTAAAACAACTTGAAGAAAGCCAAAAACAAGGTGCAGAACTGAGAAATAAAAGTGTACAACTCACACAGCAAGCGACTAAAAGTTTTGAAAAAGGTTTTATTACACTCTGGCCTAATTGGTTAGAAAATCATGAACCTTTAACTATGGATGATTCTGTAAAAAGTTTCTTTGCTCACAATGCAAAAATTCGTAGCGTACATAAAAACTTACTGAACAAAACCCAAACACCTATGGAGAATATTACAGATCAGCGCAAAGATATGTCTCTTCAAATACCAGCATTAATCGAGCAAAATGCTCCACCAGACTTAAACATTAGTGCTTTTAAGTTTTCTCGTCAACAACAGTACTTTGCCCATATTGAGGTACACTCAGAAGCCGTTAACAATAATAATGTTGCAGCAGTACCACTCAATAAAATACATCAATGGCGACTGTTAGTGAGTGACTTAAAAGGCCAGCCTTTAGAAAATGCAAAAATTAAAATTGAAGGCCATATGCCTGGGCATGTCCACGGTTTACCAACAGCACCACAGGTTACACATGAAATTGCACCTGGTGTTTACATAGTAGACGGAATGAAGTTTCAAATGAAAGGTTGGTGGGTTATCAAATTTATTTTACCTACTTCTGACTCTAATCCTGATTCGTCCTCACCCGATTTTTTTACTTTTAATCTGGTTTTATAATTATGTTGCTACTGAAGTCAATCAAAAATAAATTAAATACAAAACGCAGAAAAACCTATTTAGTAAGTATTATTTTTATCAGCTTACTTAGCAACTGCTCTGAAGAACCACAAAAAACACCAAGCAAAGCGGTAAAAATAGATCCTTCAATTTACCAATTTACTACTGTTGATATAAATTTTTTGAAAAACTTTTCTTTATCTCAACTCGCCCCACCTCCGAAGTCCCTTAGTAACCAGTTTGCTGACAATATACAAGCAGCACAATTTGGCAAAACATTATTCTTTGATGTAAACCTTAGTCGAGATAAAAAAGTCGCCTGTGCTTCTTGCCATAAACCAGAACTCTATTTCACCGATGGCTTAAGCCGCTCAAAAGCAGTTGGAACGACCCGTAGAAGCTCACCAACTATTTTAGGTGCAGCCTATAGCCCTTGGCAATTTTGGGATGGACGTAAAGATAGCTTATGGTCACAAGCACTAGGACCTATAGAAAATCCAAATGAATTTAGTACAACACGGGTTGAATACGTGCGATTTTTACTAAAAAAATATGCTTCAAAATACCAAGAAATATTTGGCAACGTTGATATTACCACTTTGGATAAACTGCCTCTACAAGCTTCACCTGTAGGCGATAAAGAAGCAATATCTCAGTGGCAACAAATGGACAAAACACTACAAAACTGGGTCAATCAAGTTTTTACCAATGCAGGTAAAGCGATAATGGCTTACGAGCGCCAACTGAAAATTCCTCATTCTCGTTTTGATCAATTTATTGACGCACTGGTTGATGGCAAGCAAACCGCTTTAGCCAATATACTAACGCCAGCAGAAGTTAAAGGTATGCGTCTATTTGTTGGTAAAGCTAATTGTGCAAGCTGTCATAATGGTGCTTTGTTTACCAACTTTGAATTTCATAATATTGGAGCCCCTGATTTACCAGATATTCCTGTAGAGTTAGGGCGTTACGCTGGTGTACAAGCACTAGTCGCTGATGAGTTTACATGTTTGTCAGAATGGAGTGATGCCAACAAGCAAGATTGTGTTGAAATGCGCTTCTTAAAGACTCAGGGATTAGAGCTAGTTGGGGCAATCAAAACTCCCACTTTAAGAAACATTGGCGCTACCGCACCTTATATGCAAACAGGACAATTTGCTCAACTACCAGCAGTTATTAACCACTACAATGTACCTACTCCACCAGTTTATAATCGGCAAGAGCATCCAAGTCGACCACACTTTGATATTTTACCGCTAAAACTAACACCACAAGAAACCCTTGAGCTAGAAAGCTTTCTCAATACCCTTACATCACCATTACCAATGGATGACCCTTGGTGGGGATTAAAGCGTTAATTAAAAAACAGCTGAATGTTAAACAAGGTGATATTCAGCTGTTCGAACACTCACCGAACACTCACCGAACATAATGAAATATATTTTTTTCTTTAAAATCATAAAGTTAAGAATTGGCACAATCATTGATTATAGATATCATTATCTCATCTATTGAACAATGATATGTAATGACAATAAGTGGAAAAATCAAAGACACGTCGAATCAAGACAAAGTTATTTTAAATGCTCGCCCATTATGGTTCAAGCGATCGATATTTATCTCGTTTACTATTGCCGTTATTATTTTGGTTATACTACTAGTGAGTCGGTTCAATCAAATTTTCTCCGTCGAACAAAGCATTTCTAAGCAAGCAATACAGCTGGCAACTGTAAAACAGGGAAGTTTAAAACGCGACATTGCTGTTCAAGGCCGCATTGTAGCAGCGATCAGCCCAACTTTATTTGCTCCAACAACAGGAACAATCAGTCTATTTTTAAAAGCAGGTGATCAAGTCAAGAAAAACCAACTATTGGCAACCATTGATAGCCCCGAGCTCAACAGCCAATTTGCTCAACAAAAAAACCAACTAGCAGAACTAGAGTTAGAATATCAAAAACAAAAAATCCATATTAAAACGTCTATTCTTGACTATCAACAAACAATAGAACTCGCTAAAGTAGACCTTACTTTAGCTCAAAAAAATATTGAACGGGCTAAACTCAATATTAAACTCAACGTAATAAGTCAAGTAGACTTTGAAACTCAACAAGCACAGTTAGCAAAAATTGAATTACAGCATAAACATGCAATTGAGAAAGCACAACTCCAAAAAGAAAATCTTGAATTTGAGTTAAAAACAAAAGTATTCCAATTAGAACGACAAAAATTTGTTGTTACCGATTTAAAACGCCAAGTTGAAGAATTACAACTTCGCTCTCCAGTGACAGGAGTAATTGGTAATTTACTAGTCAGAGAAAAAGATACTGTTAGCAAAAATTTAGCTTTATTAACATTAGTTGATCTCTCTGCTTTTGAAATCGAAGTTGGTATACCTGAAAGCTATGCTGATGATTTAAGTGTTGGTTTAAAAACAGAAATTAATTTTGATGGTAAGTCCCTTGCAGGAAACCTAACCGCCATTTCTCCAGAAGTTGCCAACGGACAAGTCACTGGGCGAATAAAGTTCACTAATAAAATCCCTGTCAATTTAAGACAAAATCAACGAGTTTCTGCGCGTATTCTTATAGAATCAAAAGACAATGTACTTAAAGTTAAAAAAGGTTCTTTTGTTGAAACAGGCGGTGGAAAATTTGCTTTTGTCATTAAAAATGATTTTGCAGAAAAACGGCCTATCAAATTGGGAACGCATAGTATTTCAGAAGTAGAAGTCATTTCAGGTTTAAATGCCGGTGAAGAAATTATTATTTCATCTATAGAAGCATTTATTGAAGATCAAAAAATTCATTTATCAAATTAGGAGTTTAACATGTTAGAAATGAAGAATATCAGTAAGATATATCAAACTCGAATGATAGAAACTCACGCCTTGAGAGAAGTAAATCTAAAGATAAATAGCGGCGAATTCGTTTCTGTAACAGGACCTTCTGGCTCAGGTAAAACAACATTCTTAAACCTCGCAGGGCTATTAGAAAACTTATCAAAAGGTGAATATTTTCTCGATGGTATTAATGTTAGTAGCCTAACAGATAATCAATTATCTGAAATTAGAAATGAAAAAATTGGTTTTATCTTTCAAAGCTTTAACTTAATACCAGAACTACCTGTCTATGATAATGTTGATGTACCTTTGCGCTACAGAGGTTTTAACCGCAAAGAAAGAAAAGAAAAAATTGATCATGCTTTAGAAACGGTCGGCTTATTATCTCGTTCAGAACATTTACCTGCACAACTTTCCGGCGGTCAACAACAAAGAGTAGCAATAGCAAGAGCAATAGCAGGCGAGCCTAAAATAATATTAGCAGACGAACCAACAGGTAACTTAGACTCATTAATGGCTCGTCAGGTTATGGAACTACTTGAACAGATTAATAATCAGGGTACAACCATTGTGATGGTCACACATGATCCTGTTTTAGCTAAACGCGCAGATAGAGAAATTCAAATATTTGATGGACAAGTTAATTCAATTATTGCTACAGATTCGGAGTTCCCGCATACAGAAGAAAACCCAAAGTCTGACATCATTAGCGCCGTATAGGGAGATAAAAATGTTTTTATACAATTTAAAACTAGCCCTTACTAATCTTGCGAATCGTCCCGGATTAACCATATTAACAATTTGTGCAATAGCTACTGGGTTAGCTCTACTTACAACAATGACAACAATGAGC
This sequence comes from Aliikangiella litoralis, assembly GCF_052495765.1. Next base: position 5,838,012 of record NZ_CP199292.1, read on the forward strand.
TATCAGGCTAATAAAATCCCTGTGTATGAAAAAAGAAATCAATTGCATACTGTACTCATTGATAGTCGCGAGAAAAATGCAAGAAAACTCGCTAATATTCGACGCATGCCACAATTAACTTTTCAAGATACAATAAATTTATTTAATAGCGAAAATATTTCTTCAGAAAAAACTTACCTGTGGAAAAGCTTTGCTTTTCTTAACAGCGAAAATAGCAATATACATCCTCGCCAAGTTAGAATCATGGCTGGCCTAGAAAACTTTTTCAATATGTTTAACGCACCTTTTTTATATGGTAATACTTGGAGTAAAAAAGATGATCAAGATGCTAGCCCCGTAATTGTATTATCCTATGAAATGAATCAGTATTTTTTTGGCGGTGAAAATAGTGTCGGTAAAACTATTCGAATAAACTCAACTACTCTAACGGTTTTAGGTGTTCTGGCACGTTGGCGACCTAAATCAAGATTTTACGATCGTTCATTTAGCAATACTCGGTTCGACGACATTTTCATACCTTCATCACTTGCTATGAATATTAATTTACCAAGAAGGATATTTTGTTGGGAAAAAGATGAAGCACTGAAACAATCATTTTCACAAACTAATATTGCTGGCTTAAAAGCCTCTGAATGTAACTGGATTAATTTTTGGGTTAATTTAAAAGATCAAAATAAAAGGCAAGACTATATCAATTATTTGGAAGAATATGTATCTCAACAAAAATCCTTGGGGCGAATACCTAGAAGTGAAAAGCCAATATTACTTAGTCTTGAAGAATATATTGAATTAAATATTGAAAATAATCAGGGGATGTTTATTTTTATGGTTCTAGCTATTTTATTTTTCTTAGTTTGTTTACTAAATACAATTGGTATTTTGTTTACTAAATATATGGGAAAAGTACCTGAAATTGCATTAAGAAGAGCCTTGGGTGCTAAAAAGCATATCATTCTGACTCAATATTTAATTGAAATCACAGTAATTTCTTTTGTTGGAGGAATATTAGGCATTTTACTTTCCCATTTTGGATTACAAGCAATGATGAAGATTTATATTTACCAGTCAGATTATACTGTGACTCAAAATGCAATTCGACACTTATATCAGTTAGATTGGATTATGATATTACAAGCACTTACCATAGCCATTGGTAGTTCACTAGTAATCAGTCTATTTCCTGTTTGGAAAATTTGTAATACCCCACCAGCTAGCCAACTAAAAACTCAATAGGTGAACTATGGAATATGGTCCAATTATAAAGTCTTTAAAACATCGTAAGGCATTTGCTTCTCTTATTATTCTACAAGTTGCTATTACGTTAACAGTGATGATCATTTCAGTTTTAGTGACAACATCAACACTAAAAGAATGGAATTTACCTTCAGGTTTAGATCAGCAAAACATAATTGTTATAAATCCACAAATTTATGATGAGTCACTTAACTTACGCGAAGTTGTTAGCCATGACTTAGATTTATTAAAGACAATTCCGAGCATTGAATTTGTCACTTTAAGTACTCAAACACCATTTGCAGCTGAACAGGTAACGAATATTTACTTGGAAAACAGAGAAACAGCTCAATCTTTTAAAACTAGTATTTTTAACTTTGATATTAATGGGTTAAATGTTCTTGGTTTAAAAGTTTTACAGGGTAGAAGCTTTTATGAAACAGAAATAATTACTAGCGATAAAAATCAAAAACTTAAACCTTCAGTCATTATGATTAGCCAACAAATGTCTGAAGCTCTTTTTTCTTCAGAAAATCCTGTTGGTCGTTTTGTTTACCTTAATAAAAATAGCCCTCCAGTTGAGATCATTGGTGTTTATAGTAACTTTATGAATGGCGAACGACTTAATGCAGAAGGCATGTCATATCGTTCTATCATTTATCCCCAAGTTGAATATATAAATGGACTAGATCCTAATTATCTTGTTAGAGTTACACCAGAACAAACAGACGCTATACTTGAAAAGATTAGAAATCAATTATATCAAATACCCGGCCGTTTTATTCAAAAAGTTGAATTTTTAACAAGAACTCAAAAGAGGATGTATGATGGTCGTGGTAGTCGAGCATTGATTATGTTATTTATCAGTTTTATTTTATTAATTATTACAGGCTTAGGCATATCAGGACTAATATCTTACTTAGTTACCCAACAAAAAAAGCAAATAGGAACACGTAGAGCTTTAGGTGCAAAAAAGTGGCAAATTATACGCTATTATCTTATTGAGAATTCAATCATCACCTGGATAGGAATTTTTATAGGTATTATTTTTTCATTAATATTACTTATTTTAATGTCACAAGAAAACGGAACTAATATTATTCATATTGGTTGGATATTAATGATTATAGTATTTGTTTTTATAATCAGTATAATTTCTGCTTTATACCCAGCCAGAAAAGCTTCTGATGTAGAGCCTGCAATTGTGACACGTAGCAGCTAAACCTAAAATAGTGATATTTTAGGTTAAAATAGATTTAATGAAGGAACTTTTTCCATGTCATCAAGAATTTTAATCATAGACGACAACCAAGACATTACCAAAGCATTAATGGTAATGCTAAAAATTGAAGGCTTTGATGCAGTAGTTGTGCACTCACCTAATGAAGGTCTTTTGAAATTGAATGAAAGTGATTTTAATTTAGTTATTCAAGATATGAATTTTTCAGAAGATATGACTTCAGGTAAAGAAGGGATTGAACTATTTCATCAAATTAGAAATATAAATCCAGATATTCCTATAATCATTATTACCGCCTGGACACATGTTGAAACAGCTGTTGATTTAGTTAAACATGGTGCCGCAGATTATATTGGTAAACCCTGGGATGATGACAAACTAATGGTTTCTATAAAAAATTTATTAGAGTTAGAGGAGGTAAGACAATCCCATGCAATTTATCACCAAAATAAATTAAATCAAGATACACAATTAAAAACCGAATTTAATTTGTGTGGAATTCATTACCAAAGTGATTTAATGACTCGCTTATTACAAATGACGACCCAAATTGCACATTCAGATGTTCCAGTACTAATAACGGGTCCTAATGGCGTAGGAAAGGAAAAAATTGCAGAAATTGTGCAAGCAAACTCAAGTTGCTCAAAAGGACCATTTATAAAAGTTAATGTCGGAGCACTTCCACAAGAGCTATTAGAAGCCGAATTGTTTGGTGCAGAAGCAGGCGCCTACACAGGAAATACAAAATTACGAATAGGACGCTTTGAAGCAGCTAATAATGGAACATTATTTTTAGATGAGATAGGTAATTTATCACATGAAGGACAAATAAAACTTTTACGTGTATTACAAACTGGTGAGTTTGAAAGAATTGGCAGCCATCAAACAATTAAAGTAAATGTGCGTATTATTAGTGCAACCAATTCAGACTTAAAACAAGCAATTTTAGAAGAAAGATTTCGAGAAGATCTTTTTTATCGATTGAATGTTATTGAACTTGCGGTTCCTGCATTGTGTGATAGAAAAGAAGATATTTTACCTTTAACTAATTTGTTTTTATCTTCAGGCTATAAAGTTCAACAATCAGTTATCAATTTATTTCAATCCTATCATTGGCCAGGTAACGTACGCGAACTACAAAATGTATTGAAGCGAGCAATGCTATTAGCACAGAATAAAATAATTACTCTTGAACATATCAATATAAAGTTAGACGTTCAAAAAAAACAGAGCGCTATACAAGAAATCAATAAGCAAGTGATTATTGATTCATTGAAAGATAACAATCATAATATTATGGAAACTGCTCGTTGTTTGGGCCTAAGTCGTTCAGCACTTTATCGTCGATTAAAAAAATTTAATATTGAGTATTAATGAAAAAGCAAAAGAATATACTAAAACAACGATTATGGTTTTGTTTTTTATCGATTATTTTAATAGTGTTGACATTAGTTTATATCGGTATTTACTTGAATATTAGCTTAGTTATATGGTTACCGATTATCTTTCTGCCATTAATTATTATCAGTCGTTTTCTAGTTAATTATTTTTACCAACCATTCCAGTCGATTATTGAATCAATAGAAACAGGACTCAACTGTTTTAAAGATAATGATTTTAGCATTAATATTGCAGACTATGATTTTCCAGAATTTGCTCCGAGTATACAAACTTACAATCAACTTGCTCACATTTTACGCCAGGAAAGAATGGAGCTGCATCAACGAGAGTTATTACTAGATACTGTCATTCAATCGACTCCCATGGCCATTGTTTTGACAAGTAATAAAGATAATATTGTCTATAGTAATATAGCAGCAAAAAAACTCTTAAAACAAACACAAAAAATCGAAGGATTAAAGTTCTCCAGTTTACTATGCAACTTACCAAAAGAACTAGCAATTGCCACTCAAAAACGACAGAACGGACTCTATAGTGAGTTATTCGAAAACCAAAAAAACGTGTTTTATTTGACTTTTGAGGAGTTCAATTTAAATTCACAGTTACATCATTTATATTTATATAAAAATATGACAACAGAAGTTAACAAAGAAGAGTTGCTGGTTTGGAAAAAGGTTATCCGATTAATTAGTCATGAGTTAAATAACTCACTAACACCTATTCAATCTCTAGCTCATTCCGCTAATAAAATTTTAAGTAGCAGACCACAAGATGAATTTTTAATAGATATTTTTGAAACCATTCAACGGAGAACAAAGCATTTACATCAGTTTATTGAAAAATATGCAAAATTTTCTAGACTTCCTAAACCACAATATAGAAGTGTAGAAATATCTAAATTTATTAATGATTTAGAGCACATTACACAAATAAAAATATCTAATCAGTTTAATCAATCACATGCACAGTTTGATGCAAGCCAAATTGAACAGGTAATGATTAACTTAATAAAAAATGCTAGAGAGTCCAAAAGTTCAGAAAATGATATTAATATACAAGTGAGTCAATTTAATGAACAATTATTATTTTCGATTACAGATAGAGGTGTCGGAATGACAGACAACCAACTCAAACAATCATTACTTCCATTTTACACAACCAAAAGTGGTGGAAGCGGTTTAGGCTTAGCTTTATGCAAAGAAATAATAAGTGCGCATAATGGACAATTAAGACTATTTAATAGAAAGGGAGGTGGGTTATCGGTAGAATTTAATTTACCTATAATTAATTAATTGCAATTTTATATTTAGTTATAAACGAGCTTTTTCACAACATTCAATGAGAGCAAACAATGATTTGTCTGAAGAGCTTTTCTCCAGTAGCTTCTGATACATTAAAATAGCCATAATCCTATCGCCATTTTTATAAGTCTTCCAAGCTTGAATCATACAAGCCTGATTGGCAAGTTTCTCTTTTTGTAAACTCACAGAATCAGTATCGAATACTTCATATAAAGTCACAGGTTTAGATTTACCTTGAATAAAACAACTCGCAATAAATCTTATTTTGTAATCAGCAATATTTTTCAATTGCTTTTTAGTTTCTTCAGTAATCAATATTTTAGTGCAAAATACTTTTGTCATTGACTCAACTCTAGCAGCAGCATTCACTGTATCAGAAACCACAGTAGCATCCATCCGCGATTGAGTACCAACAGTACCCAACATCATTTTTCCTGAGTGAAGACCTAATCCAACTTCGATAGTTGGTAAATTTTTATGACGCAACTTTTTATTATAACTTTCTAATGCAACAAGCATTTCATTGGCGGCCCTCAATGCTGGATCCGCACCATTCGGAAACAAAGCCATAATCCCATCACCTAAATATTTATCAATAATACCTCCATTCCGATTAATAACAGGAGCGATTTGACTCAAGTAACGATTAATAAACAAAAAGTTGGCTTGAGGAGACATAGTTTCAGAGAGTGTTGTGAATCCTCTAATATCACAAAATAACACTGTCATTTCTCTTTCACAACAATCCCCTAATGAAATATCATTAACACCAGAAGCACTTAGTTGTTTTAATAATTGATGCGGGACAAAGCGACTATAAGCTTTATTCATCTTAATCAAATCTTTACGGCTAGCTTGAATTCGGCTTAACATCATATTAAATTGCTGCGCAATAAAGCCAAAACTACCAAAACCTTTAGTAGAAAGCTTAAAATTAAAGTCTTCTTGAATCAACCTAGAAATTGCTTTTGTTAGTTGTTCTAAAGGATCGGTAATTTTTCTTGCAAAATAAATTGCAGCAATTAATAAACAAATGCTTAACAAGCAAAAACTTAGCAGTACCACTTGTAAAAAATCATCTGCCATTTTTTCTATATATGCTGCTTTAACTTCTAAAACTAATAAACTACTTACTTTGTTTTTCTGAGTTTTAATTGGTGAAATAATTAAAAGATTGCTGTTTTCATTTTCTTTTATTGTTATTGGATCATCTTTTGATAAACTTGATTGTAATTGTTGTAATACTGATTTAGATATTACATATGTTTTTCCTGGTAAATTTAATAAGCTCTCTTTTTTTACAAATCGATATTGAAAATCAACGGGCTTACCCAGATCAATTTTTGCTGTTTGAGAAGTTGTTTTATCTTTGCTTAACCATATTTTTTTATAATAAGCTTTTAACAAAGGTTTATTATCTATTGTTAATATACTTTTATCATTAATTGTTAATAGCGTTTTCTGCTGTTTGTTAATCAGCTTTGCATGAAAAAACTGACCTTCAGATTTAAATTTTAACTCATCAAAATATTTTCCAAATGAGTACAATTTAACTTGGTCACTTTGATCATTTGTGACTAATATTTCAAATAACGGGCTAGTGATTTGTATTAAATCAAAAAGGGCTTTTCGGCTATCAATAGCTGTCTTAAAAGCTTGTTGACTACTATCATAATTTAGTGAATAAAGTTGCTCTTGGTGATGGCTAGCAGAAAATTGGGAGAATACTTGTAGCAAATATTTATATACTGGTGTATTCATTGTTCGTGCATTAGTTAATAAACGATGTCTATCACCATCGATTAACCAAGCCATAGATTGGATTTGCTCTGACTTATTTTGTTTTAAATTTTCTAATAAATATGCTTGAGCTTGCCGATAGATACTGACTCCCCCCAGTACGACAATAACGCCAACTAGTACCAAAAACCAGCTAATAACATAACTTCTAAATTGTCGGCCGGTTTTAATCTGCAAGAAAACACCTATCTATTATTTGACTAGCTTTTGTTATTTATTGGCTTATGCACCCAGTCTAAAGAATAGCATATTGCAATTAAATCTCGGTTAAAATCGTCGTACTAACTTAATGTTAACTTAGCAATTAATAAAAATATTAAATGCCCATAGCATGACTCATCAATATTTTCTTTATAAATAAGTTACGATCAAATACCGACATCGTATAATTTCTTAATAAAGTCACAGGTAATATCTGTTTACCAAACAGCCATTTAAAGCCACTCATAGCATTTTGCATCATATAATTTTGTGCTTTTCTTTCTCTCTCAAATGCTCTTAAATTAGCAATCAAACCGAAATCTCTGCCATAGCTCAATTGTTCATGTATTTGCTGACTTAAACGTGCTACATCTTGAAAACCTAAATTAACGCCTTGCCCAGCAAGTGGATGAATGGTATGCGCAGCATCACCTATAAGTGCACAACGTGGCGCCAAATAACAACTACTATGCCGCTTTATCAGCGGAAATGATTGAAACTCCGTTAATAATTCTACTTTACCCAGTTTAGACTCAAAGGCAACTGCTAACCGTTCAGCAAATTCATCCCTCCCCAATAAGCTTAATTGAGCAGCTTTAGCACTATCAATTGACCAAACTATAGAGCATAAGTCAGGTTGTGGTAATGGCAAAAAAGCCACTGGACCATATTGTGTAAATCGCTGCCAAGCTGTGTTTTGATGTTTTTTTTCAGTTCTAACATTAGCCACAAAAGCTTGTTGTGCATAGGGAACCCGGCTACCACCAATTGCCAACTGTTTGCAAACTGCCGACTGTGCCCCGTCAGCGCCAATTAGTAGTTGAGCCGATAATATTGATTGATTATCTAGCTCAATATCAATTCTATCTTGCCAAGTAGTAATATGCTTTATTTGCTGGTTAACAAAAAATTTAACATTATTAGCCATACTTAACCGATGAAATAATGCGGCACGCAAGGCTTGATTTTCTACAATTGCCCCAAGGTAAGGTTTGGCCATTTCCGCAGCATCAAATGTAATCTCACCACTTCCATCACCATCCCAAACATGCATTTGCTCATAGTTGGCAATTCTAGACAAGGGGATCTTAGACCAAACATCTAAATGCGATAGGTAAACTTGGTTAGCTGGGCTAATCGCGCTTACTCTGGTATCGAATTCTTCAGCTAAAGGAGTTTCACTTGATAAATAATTTTGGCTGGTCAACAAGTCAAAATTTAACTTTTCAACAACACCAATCTTAAGGTTAGTACCACTTAAAGCAGCCGCCATAGCCAAACCGACCATGCCGCCGCCAACAATTATTATATCTAACTTTGCCTGCATGCTCTTACCTATTGAATATTGACTGATTTGTTAAGCCTCTAGCTAAACGGGAAGAACGACCAGCAAATCCCATTGCAGCATGACTTAATTGTTGTCGGGCAAAAGGTGATAAGTTAATCCAATTCATCGCTTTATTTCTTACAATTGCCAGTGGCAAGCAATCATTACTAAAAAGCCTGACCAGTAAATCAGTTGCCACAATAGTTTGTGACCAGTCACTTACCCTAGAGTCAACATAACTTTGTAAGAAACTCTGACTTCCGATTTCTTTATCACTAACAATCGCATCGGCAAGTAAGTCATTCAACATTGCAATATCTCTCAGCCCAAGGTTAAAACCTTGCCCTGCAATTGGATGCAATGTATGTGCAGCATTACCTAACAACACAATACGTCCAATATGCTGTTGGTGTGCTTTATGTAAGCTGAGCGGATACTGGTAGCGAGCACTTACCTTCAATATTCTTCCCAACCGAAAACCAAATGCCTTTTGTAATGCCTCTAAAAATTGCTCATCTTTCAATTGCATCACCATTTCTACTTCGTCCACATGATGACACCATACTAAACTCATTTGGTTATGTGTTAATGGTAATAGGGCTAATGGGCCATTACTGGTAAATCGTTCATAAGCACAGTTTTGGTGTGGTTTTTCAGTTTGAATATTGGCAATGATGGCATGTTGCTGATAAGTATTTCGCTCAATAGCAATGCCAGCTAAATTAGCGACTTTTGAGAAAGTTCCGTCAGAAGCAATAACAAGCCGCGCTTTTATTTGCTGTTGCCTTTGCTCTGAAAGGCTAATTGTTAAGAGGCAATCTTGTTCATTATTGGTAACAGAGATTAGCTCAGCAGGACAAAAAGTTGTAATCCCATCTTGCAACTTAACCTGTTGCCATAATATGGGCCCAACCAAATCTAAGGGAATAACTTCCCCCAAAGCCTCAACTCCCTGTTCAGATGCCTTTAAACGCGTAAACCCCATCTGTCCTTGGTCGGAAACATGTATTTGATGTATCGGCTGAGCCACAGGCTCAATCTGAGACCACAAGCCTAAAGACCTGTAGATAGCGACTGAGGATGCAGAAAGAGCGATCGCTCGCTGATCAAAACTAGGACTGCTTGCCTGTTGTGGCTCTATTGCTTCAATAAGCGCGACTCTTAACCCTAATTGGGCGTAACTTAACGCTGCAGTTACGCCAACCATTCCACCCCCAACTATAGTAATATCAAAGGGTTTCATCTGTTACCAACCATTATCACTTAAGTACTTTAGCCATTAACGCTTCAATTTTATCAGCATCTTTAGGAACTTTTTTTGTCAAAACCTTATTACCTTTTGCAGTAATAGCGACATCATCCTCAATTCTTATACCGATTCCCCACCACTTTTCATCTAATCCTTTTGTTCTTGGGGCAAAATATAAACCAGGTTCAACAGTTAGTACCATGCCCTCAGCTAATATTCGGGGCTCTCTATCTTGGAGATAGTCACCAACATCATGCACATCTAATCCTATCCAATGTCCTGTTTTATGCATATAAAAAGGCTTGTATGCTTCTTCTTCTATCAGTTTTTCTAAATCACCTTTTAAAATTCCCATAGAGATCAAACCCTGAGTCAAAACTTTAACCGCTGTATCATGTGGTGCAGACCAAGGGTTACCTGGTTTGGCAGCTTTAATGGCTTTTATATTCGCCTTTAACACCCACTCATAAGCTTCTCTTTGTGCTTCACTAAATTGGCCATTGATAGGAAAGGTACGGCTAATATCAGCAGCATAACCATCTAATTCAGCACCAGCATCTATCAATAACAAATCTCCATCCTTCATCTCAGCATTATTTTCAACATAATGCAGAATGCAAGCATTTTCCCCCGAAGCAACAATAGAAGAGTAAGCTTCAAACCGCGCTCCCTGATTGGCAAACTGATAGCGCAATTCTGACTCGATACGTAACTCATTCATTCCAGGTTTACATATTTGCATTGCTGAAATATGGGCATCAGCACTAATATCTGCTGCTTTTTGCATTACCTTTAACTCGGCTTTACTTTTTATCAAACGCATATCGTGTAAAAAGTGGCTTAAATCAATGATTTCACCTGGAGGATTAGCACCTTTTCGAACTTGCGCTCGCAACGTATTAACCCATCCCATAATTTTATTATCAAAATCATCATGATTTCCAAACTCATAATAGATACGTTCTCTACCTTCCATTAATCCTGGTAAAATATCGTCAATATCATCAATTGGAAATGCATCATTACAACCATAATGTTTTTTAGCTCCAGATTGTCCTTCACGCCTGCCGTGCCAAGTTTCCATAACAGGATCTTTCTCTCGGCAAAATATGACATATTCACCATGTTCTCTACCTGGTATTAACACTAATACAGAATCGGGCTCGGGAAATCCCGTCAAATAATGAAAGTCACTATCTTGTCGAAAAGGAAAGTGAGTATCACGACTTCTGGTACATTCTTTAGCTGAGGGCAAAATTGCAATTGAATTATTTCCCATCAGATCCATTAACTCACGGCGGCGGCGTGCAAATTCAGCTCTTGAGATCATAGTTAAATTTCTTATCTTTCTTTAATTACTGGTTAGTTATGGTATTAGTTGAGCAGTCTAGAGATTAGACCATTTTTATTATGCATTCTATTCTAGATTAAAAACGCCTGGGTTCATACCTGCTCTCATGCAAAACTTAATACAAAAATACTGATTAAAAACTAGTGAAGTGTTGTATTTTGATCAACTATCTGTGTTTGCTTTTTCACAACCATTTCCCAGTATATTAGTTGAGTTGCCACTTTAATATGCTCTGTTAAGGTCACTAAAGCTTCTTGTGTTTCATCATTTTCATCAGCATCAAGTTCAATGTTGGATATTTCTGCTAAATCGGTCAATGACTCTTTGATTTCTTCATTATCAATAGACTGCTCGCCGACTTGTAACCCAAAGCCTAACAAAAATCCCTGACACCAATCAGTTAATGCTTCAAGTTGATCAATAGCAGGGTAGCTATCATCAGGTAGTAGCATAGGTGTTAGAATATCATGCTGATTAATTGTCAGAGCCGACCACTCGAACAAACTCTGCATCATCGTTTTAACTTCAGCTGAAAAGTGACGCCCTTCATTAACCATATCTGCAATTGTAAAAAACCATTGCTGGTTTGTTGCTGACATGCCAGCAGACAACATTCCACACATAATAGCCTGGATTTGTGCAGCACTTGCATCGCAATCAGCATCGGCTAATATACTTTCTACTTCCTCGTAATCAAATTCCTGATTATCGGCTGAATCCACTTAGTTACCCTCTAAAGGCTCAATAATGCCATTTTATTACTAATTTTAATGATTATACCATTGACCGGGAAGGTCTTGCGCTCTATATTGAAATCATTCTAAAAAACAATAGTTTGCTATGGATACTTCAAATCTTTCACAACTAGAAAGTAGCATTGCCAAGCTACTTGCGATACATCAGGCTTTACTCAAGGAAAATCGTCAGCTCCGTGATGATCGAAATCACTTGATCGAAAAAAATAAACTAGCTAGTGAGAAAATCGAAGCCATGATCAGTAAACTAAAGGGTATGGGCTAGCAATGTCAGAGATCAAACCGGTCACAGTACATATAATGGGTAACGAGTATCATGTTTCCAGCCCAGAAGATCATGTTGAACAACTAGAAGCGGCTGCACGTGATTTAGACAAAAGAATGCGTGAAATTAAGTCTGGTGGGCGTATCGTTGGCACTGACCGTATTGCAGTAATGGCCGCACTTAACTTAACTTATGAATTTCAGCAAAGTGGCTCAAACGACTCGCAAATTCTTGAACAAACTGATGAACGCATCAAAAAATTACAAGAACAAATCGATTCAGCACTAGCATCTGGTGCCCAAATGGAGTTAACATAGCTCTTAGCCACCGCCTGTTTTGTGCGCCTAGCTGTTGTAGTCCTTGAGCCGATAATTAAAACTCTGGGAGCTCTTGTTAGTTAATGGTGTGCAAGTCCGGCTCGTATCGGAAAGCCTGATTTAACTACGGAATTCCCCCTTGAACCCTCGGGTTCATGGGCGAGACCAGCAAACGGCAAAATGGGTGGTGACTTTTTATCCCGTAGATTCTATTAGTCATGGTGAGATTTAGTATATCATCATCCGTTTCATCAATTATTATCGGTTATGGTTGAATCAATCGAAAATCTAAAAAAATCAATTCGAGCTAACTTCAGACAATTGAGAAACAGTATCACTAGTGAGCAAGCAACATTAGCAGGCAAGCAACTATGCAACCACCTTGTAGCTCACCCAGCTTACGATCGTGCTGAAAATATTACTTGTTTCTTATCATTTGATGGAGAAATAGATACTACGCCCGTTGTTAACCAGCTGATTAGAGATAAAAAAATTTGCTACTTGCCTAAATTAAAACCGAATAAACCTAATAGACTCTGGTTTATGCCTTATAGTGAAGACACTCCCCTAAAAGCTAACAAGTTAAATATCCAAGAAGTCGATTTGCCTGTTAACCATGCAATAAGAGTTTCAGAGCTCGACTTAATCCTTATGCCTCTGGTCGCATTTGACTCAACAGGAAATAGGTTAGGGATGGGAGGAGGGTTTTATGATGCAACTCTAGCACATCTTAAGAATGCCCCTCGGCGTCCACTATGCATTGGATTAGCATATGAACAGCAACGGGTTGAAAAAATTCCAGCCGAACCTTGGGATTTTCCACTTGACGGTATTTTAACAGATAAAGGATTTTGCTCATTTCAAACCAAAGAATAAGTCAAACCACTTAACTCGATCGGTTTTGATTGAATTTTTAAAACTTAAACTCACAACGAACTTCCCAACACTTCATAAAAAGGTCAGATTCATAGTTACCGAGTTTAACACTGGTAAGAAATTAATAGATTTACTTAACTGACGAAACTTCAACTGGCACATTTTTAGCGACACTAACACCACTAAAACTTGATAAAATCATGCCAATTCCGAGTAACGCCGCCAGCACAACTAATATATCTGGTTTACGTTTCATTTGGTCTCCAACTTGCTGTAAGCAGTTTTTATTTTTATATCAGGAGTCCTTATTATTTTAACTGTAATTAGAAAATTACAATTGATCCTTCTATTCCCACTTTAAAAAGCTTGTTTTTCAAAGCGGACAGATAACATACTCTTGTTTTTTATTAGAATCAAGCTTATTAAATAATTTATTGCTCAAATAAAACACAGCTCACATTTTACTCACATTTGTATCATTTCTAGTCGCCAATAAAGCCTGTATAATTATTCAAGACAATCAAAATTAAGTAACGCGAACAAAATATTTTCCCCTATTAAAAAGGTTAACGGAGTGTCATCATGAATCAACATGAGCTAAAAATCGAAGCAGCAAAAGCGGCATTAAAGTACATTCAAGATGACGAAGTTATCGGTATCGGAACAGGTTCAACCGTTAATTGCTTTATTGATTTATTATCAGCACATAAACATAGAATTAAGGCGGCTGTATCTAGCTCAAATGCATCAACCGAAAAACTATTACAAATCGGAATTGATGTTATAGATCTCAATGATGCTACGGATATTCCAGTTTATATTGACGGTGCCGATGAATCTAATGCTTCCCTTGCTTTAATTAAAGGTGGCGGAGGAGCGCTAAGCCGGGAAAAAGTTATTGCAGCTGTCGCCAAAAAGTTTGTTTGTATTGCTGATGAATCCAAGTACGTTGAAACACTTGGTAACTTTCCGCTACCAGTTGAAGTGCTGCCAATGGCACGCAGCTATGTTGCTAGAGAAATAGTTAAACTGGGGGGTGATCCTGCATATCGAACTGGATTTGTAACAGATAACGGAAATATTATACTCGATATACACAACTTAGAAATTAATCATCCAAAAGCTTTAGAAGCCGAAATAAACCAAATAGTTGGTGTTGTAACTAATGGACTTTTTGCTAAAAGATCAGCAGATCACCTGATATTGGCAACTGCTGATGGTATTAAAGAATACTAACTGAGTAAAAACCAATACTAATTGCTCGCTAAAAAATCCTGCATGGTATAAAAACCAGCAGGCTGGCTCGCTAGCCAAACAGCAGCAGAAACAGCACCTTCGGCAAAGCAAAGTCTATTTTGAGCTTTATGCTCAATACTAATTATTTCATTGTCTAATGCAAATAGTACTTTGTGCTCACCAATAATCTCACCGGCTCTGATCACTGACATTCCAATTTCACCTTTTTTACGTGAACGCTTATCAAATCGGCTGTCAGTCACTTTTAAATCATCAAAATTTTCATTCATCGCTTCAGCAATGGCTTCTCCCATACGTATAGCAGTCCCCGAAGGTGCATCTAATTTATGTTTATGGTGAGACTCAATAATCTCAATATCAGCCTTTTTTCCTAACATTTTTGCAGCCATTGAAAGCAATGCTAAAGTTGAATTGACACCAATACTGGTATTAGGAGCAAGTAAAATAGGGATTTTTTTGGATGCTGTCTTTAATACATTAAGCTGCTCAGCACTAAATCCTGTTGTACCAACTAATACAGGAGTACTAGTAATTAACGCTGTTTTCAATAATTGCAAGGTTCCTTCAGGCAAACTGAAATCAACAACCACTTCACTTTGCTGCAAACTTTCATCCAAATTACTAGAATAATAAATATCAGTATAACGAACCTGCCGTCCTAATAATCGGTGATTAGGCCTACAGAGCGCGGCAACCAAATCAGCGTTTGCGTTAGAAATGGTTTGGTTAATAACTTGCTGCCCCATTTTTCCAGATGAGGCATTCACTGCAACTTTGGTTTTCATGCTCTACCTTAAACTTTGATTTAATGCTTGAAGTGCTTCATTTCCAGGACACAAATCAGCCTCATTTAATGTATTAAGAGGACGCTGGGAAGTATTAATAATCTCATGAGTATTCTGAGAATCGACATTTAAGTGAAGTAAACCTGTTAGCACCTGCTTATTTTGTTTAGCTTCTTCCAAAGCCATTAACACAGACTCTCTACATTTAATATCTAGTGATTCTGACTGGCGTTTTAGAGTAATCATAGTGCCATCATGCATGGTAATTGTTTCTTTTTCGCTGCCTGGAGCTTTAACTATTATTTCTTCTGCTTTTGGAACTAAATCAAATGTTCCCGTTGCTTCTTTATGATCACGCACCCACTCATAGCTTTTAGTCGAATCGGGGTTATTATTAAAAGTCACACAAGGAGAAATACAATCTATCAGAGCAAAACCATTATGTTTAATAGCACCTTTCAATAATGGAACTAACTGATCTTTATCACCTGAAAAACTTCTTGCAACATACCCAGATCCTAATGATATGGCTAGCTCACATAAGTCCATCGGCTCATACATATTAGGTACACCTTTTTTACTGGCACTACCTAAATCAGCCGTAGCAGAGTCTTGACCTTTAGTTAAACCATAGACACCATTGTTCATCACAATATAAACCATATTAAGATTTCTGCGAACCAGATGCATAAATTGCCCCATGCCTATTGATGCAGTATCTCCATCACCAGACACTCCAATATAAGTTAAATCACGGTTGGCCATATTAGCCCCGGTTGTCACCGATGGCATTCTGCCATGAACCGAATTAAACCCATGAGAATTTGATAAAAAATAAGCAGGAGTCTTAGACGAACAACCGATACCTGACATTTTTGCAATTTTGTGTGGCTCTAACGATAGCTCAAAGCACGCATTGATAATTGAATTACTAATCGAATCATGGCCACAACCAGCACAAAGCGTTGATAAAGCACCTTCATAATTTGCTTGGGTATAACCCAGTTCGTTTGTTGCAGCTTGCGGATGACGAAAACTAGATCTTAAGTAGCTCATGCGATTACCTCTTTACCGCTATTGGCGGTGGTAAAGGGACTAACCGCTTCACCATTTAACATTTTTTCAATTTTTCTTTTAATACGACGAGCTCTGATAGGCATACCATCAATATTCAAAATAGATCGTAACCTCTCTGTACCAATATTGAATTCATTAATTAATAATGTACGCATCTGAGCATCTCGATTTTGCTCAATAACAAAAACAGTTTCGTGTTGCGCGATGAATTCCTTAATATCATTATGGAATGGGAACGACTTTATACGACAAGTGTTCACTTTTATACCCGCTTCTTCTAGCCCGTCTATAGCCTCATAACTGGCTTGAGCACTAGTTCCATAAAAAATAGCAGCAACTTTTGAGTTTTTATCTCGGTATTTGATTTGTGGACGAGGAGCCAAATCCTTCGCAGTTTCCCACTTGAGAACCAATCGTTGCATATTATCTTCATAAACGCTGCTATCTTCTGTATAAGCAGCATACTCATCGTGCGAAGAACCTCGAGTAAAATAAGATCCCTTTGTTGGATGGGTTCCTGGATAAGTACGATAACCAATACCATCACCATCGATATCTTTATAGCGCCCCCATCTTTCTTTCATATTATCAAGATCATCTGCGGAAAGAACCTTTCCACGATCATATGCTCTCTTGTCATCCCATACAAAGGGACGAGACATGTGGTCATTCATACCTAAATCTAAATCAGATAATAAGATAACTGGTGTTTGTAACCGTTCTGCCAAATCAAAAGCGGCCGCAGACATTTCAAAACACTCCGCCGGATCGCATGGAATTAGCAAGACATGCTTAGTATCTCCATGTGAGGCATAAGCAGCAGAGATCACATCTGACTGTTGTGTTCGTGTGGGCATTCCTGTGCTGGGCCCACTTCGTTGAACATCAACTAATACAACCGGGATTTCAGCAAAATATGCTAACCCTAAAAACTCACTCATTAATGATAATCCAGGACCAGATGTTGCAGTGAATGCCCGTGCACCATTCCAATTAGCACCAATTGCCATACCAATTGCAGATAACTCGTCTTCAGCTTGTAAAATAGCAAACTTATTTTGACCGGTGTTTTTTTCTACACGAAACTTTTTTGCATACTTTTCATAAGCTTCAACCACAGAAGTCGACGGTGTAATGGGGTACCAACCAACCACAGTAGCGCCACCATAAATAGCACCTAAACCAGTTGCGCTGTTACCATCAATCATAATTGAATCACCAACATTATCACGACGTTGTACTTTTAACCCGCATACATTGTTAAAGTGATCTTTTGCATAATTGTAGCCAAGTTCTAAAGCGCCAATATTGGGTGGAATTAACTTCTCTTTCTTAGCAAATTGATCCTTGATCATGCCAGTTAACACTTCAAACTCCATATCAAATAAATAGGCAAGTGCTCCAACATAAATAATATTTTTAAACAACTGGCGTTGGCGTGGGTTAGTGTAGTTGTCGATACTAATCTGAGTGAGCGGAATACCGATTTCTATTATATCTTCACGCTGAAAATCTCTTGGTAATGCCTTAGTTGAATCATAAAGAAAATACCCCCCAGGCATCAAAGAGTCATAATCTTGTTTTAGTGTTTGCCCATTTATGGCAACAACAAAATCAACGTCTCCACGACTACCTAAATGTCCCTTTTCGGTAACTCTCACTTCAAACCAGGTAGGTAGTCCTTGAATATTCGACGGAAAAATATTTTTAGGGCTAACAGGTACGCCCATTCTAAATACTGCTTTTGAAAACATATTGTTTGCACTAGCTGAACCAGTGCCATTAACGTTTGCAAAGCGAATTACAAAATCATTTATCGCTTCTATGCGCATTCTTTGCCCGCCTTAGTTACTGAATATGAAAATTTTTGCATGTCCCAAGCTGAGGTTGGACAGCGCTCAGCACACAAACCACAATGAAGGCAAACATTCTCGTCTTTTACCATCACTCGGCTTGTTTTTAATTCACCGGATACGTAAAGATCTTGATCTTTCAGGTTAGCCGGAGCTAGTAATCTTGTTCTTAAGTCATCCTCTTCGCCGTTATCTGTGAAATTAATACAACTTGTCGGACAAACATCTGCGCAAGCATCACACTCGATGCAGAGGTTATCAGTAAACACTGTCTGCACATCACAGTTCAGGCAGCGCATTGCTTCTTCATAGCCCAAATTTTTATCAAAACCTTTTTCAACTTCTATTTTTAGATTATTAATCGCAATTTGCTTATCAATATGTGGCACTAGGTGGCGTTTATCATGATCGATATGGTTATCATAAGTCCATTCATGGAAGCCCATTTTCTGTGATAAAAGGTTAACCTGAGGAGCAAGACGCTCACTCACATCTTTTCCCTGGCAAAACTTATCAATTGAAATGGCTGCCTGATGTCCATGAGCCACGGCAGTGATGATGTTTGAAGGCCCAAAAGCGGCATCACCACCAAAAAATACACGTTCATTAGTAGACTGGAAGGTATCTTCATCAACAACAGGCATATCCCATTTACCAAACTCAAGACCAATATCTCTTTCTATCCAAGGAAAGGCGTTGTCCTGACCAATGGCAATTAAAATTTGATCGGCTTCCATAAAAACCAACTCTTCACCCGTTGGTATTAGGCTTCGTTTACCATCTGCATCATACTCTGCACGAACTTTTTCAAACTTCATTCCTGTCAGTTTGCCATTTTCAACAACAAACTCTTTCGGCGTGTGATTTTCAAAAATCGGAATATCTTCGCCAACTGCGTCATCAATTTCCCAAGGAGAAGCCTTCATATCAGTTTTTGGGCTACGCACAACCACTCGCACATCTTCTCCCCCTAGTCTGCGAGCTGTTCGGCAACAGTCCATTGCGGTATTACCACCGCCAAGTACAATTACCTTTTTACCAATTGCTTTAGTATGCCCAAAAGCAACACTTTCAAGCCAATTGATACCAAGATGAATACTATCATCACCTTCTTGACGTCCAGGTAATTTAGCTAGATCTCTTCCATTTGGAGCACCAGAGCCAACAAATATTGCATCGTAATCTTTTTCTAACAACGACTTTAAACTATCAACATAATGCTTAAAGTGGGCAACAACTCCCATATCCAGAATATAATTAACTTCTTCATTTAAAACTTCTAGTGGTAAACGGAAAGCAGGGATTTGACTGCGCATAAAACCGCCACCAATATCTTGCTCATCAAACACTTCAATTTCATATCCGAGTGGAGCCAAGTCTCTAGCAACAGTCAGCGATGCAGGTCCAGCTCCAACTAAAGCCACTTTCTTTCCATTTTTAGGTGCGATTTCAGGTAGCCTATCGGTAATGTCTAGCTTATTATCAGCAGCTACTCGTTTTAATCGACAGATTGCAACAGGCTCTTCTTCAACTCTTCCCCTACGGCATGCAGGCTCACATGGTCTATCACAAACTCTGCCTAATATTCCTGGAAAAACGTTAGATTCCCAATTAATCATATAAGCATCGTCATAACGCCCGGCCGCAATCAACCGTATATATTCTGGTACTGGCGTATGAGCAGGACAAGCATGCTGGCAATCAACAACTTTGTGAAAGTATTCTGGATCTTTAATATTTGTTGGCTTCACACCAATTCCCCATCGATATTTGTGAAGTAAAACAATGCTGCACTCAAGCAAACACAACAAACAATTTAACCTAGTTTGTCTATTATTATACTAGCTGAGACACAACTATTCGCATCATCAATTATTTTATTAAAATCGGACGAGGATTATACTGATTTTTACAAGCTTGTACCGATTTTTTGTATAAAAAAAGAACGATATATTATGTATATTCGATAAAAATCTGATGATAGTTAATTTCTACGCTAATCACTAGTTAAACACCAGTAAAATTCAACATTATTCAAAAATTAAATCCGGTATAGCCAAATCGTATCTTAATAATATTCTTTGCCTATTAGCATTTGAGAAATTACCTACTTATTATGTAAACTAATAACTTTATATAATATTGGGTTCTAACTTGAATAAATTAAAAGCCAACATGATACTAGCAACTATTATGCTGGTCTCACTCTTAGGTACGGCAGGAATTGCTTTACCCTATCCAGTTCTATCTCCCTACTTTGCTAATGGTGGGAGTGATCCTTTGATCAGTTTTATGGGATTAGATCCAAAAGTACTGCTTGGTATCACCTTAGCTTCTTATCCATTAGGTACATTAATTGGCAGCAATATTATCGGTTCCTTATCAGATCGCTATGGTAGAAAACCAATATTAATTTACTCGCTGGTTGGTAGTGTAGTTGGTTATATTCTTACCGGGTTAGCCTTTCAACAAAGCCACTTTATTGCGTTTGTTATAGCCAGAGTTATGACCGGATTCTGTGAAGGAAATATATCCATAGCACGCGCCATAGCCGTTGAACTTCACCCACAAATTGACCGAAATCGTGCTTTGTCACTATTATATGCAACTGTTTACGCTGGTTGGTTAGTCGGTCCTTTATTCGGCGGGTATCTAGCGCCTTATGGCATTGATGTGACATTTTATTTTGCTAGTGCAGCAGTTTTTATTTCATTATTATTAGTCGTATTAATTTTGCCGAAACAAACACCGCAAAAAGAATCTGAGCAAACACTCTGGTATGAAATAACCAAAAATCACTCAGCAACTTTACTTCGCCTTCAACCAGTCAGAAAATTCTTCATTTATTATTTTCTCTACACGCTAGGTATTAACGCTTTTTATGAATATTATCCATTGTGGTTAGTTGAATCTCTCAACTATGATAGTAAACAAATTGCCTGGATTACGGTTTCCATCACCAGTTTTATGATCTTGGTTAGCGCCACTGTAGCGGGCAAAATCCCTGAAATGATTGGCAATAAAAATGCCCTATTAACAGGCAATATTCTATTTGGTTTGCTAATTATCATCGCTACTTTGCTAACTTCACCACTTGTGTATATCCCAATGGCACTAACAGGTGCAGTCATTGCGGTCATCAACTTAGTGTTTCCCGTAATGTTATCTAAATATTTCGGTCATCTCGGCCAAGGTAAAGTGATGGGATTACAAGTAAGCGTATTTTATTTTACCAATGTTGTCATCGCTATTGTGGGCAGTATTGTTGCAATGATCAGTGCTACTAGTACTCTATGGCTAGCAGCATTGTTAATTATTATTTCAGTCTTTACGTTTGAAACACCACAAAAACAAACTGAGCAGGAGCCTATAGATAAAGACAATGTTGAGTCTAAAGTTAAAGCCAAGGAAGCCTCAAATACTTGAGTCTAACAGTAAGATAACAAGATATATTTAATCTGGAGTTGTTTAGGTTACTCTGATAAAGGAATTGGTAATAAAGAACTAGTCAGATTTTAGTGTATTAACTAATTGAGCTAATGCTTGCTCGATCTTAACTTGCTGTAACTCATCCAATTTATTGAGTTTTTTCTGCCAAAAAGCCAGACTTTCTTCTTCCATTTTGCTCAGCGCTTGAATACCTTTTTGTGTTGGAACAATCAATCTTTGACGTGCATCATCTTTAGACTGTGCCCGAATAACAAAACCGAGGGTTTGCAACTCATCAACGAGTTTAGACATAGTAGGCATAGTGACTTGCTGAATATCACATAATTGCCGCAAAGTAATTGGATTTTGAGCTTTAATTAGTCGAAGTACTTCTAAACGCGCAACAGAAAAAGGGGCTTCTTGCGCCAGAATATTCAAGTAACGATTTAAGCGAAATAATCGCGCAACTATATCCACATAGACCAACAAGGTTAAACAAATGAATGAGTATACTACAACTCAGTTCGAGGTTAATCAACACAGTGGTTATTAGAAAACAGGTTGCCTTAACAAAGAAAAAGATAGATTCTCTGAAAACTTCAATAAGGAGTCAATTCAACCAATCTATCTCATTAATTTTTCATCTATCAACAATTTTAAATGCACAGAAAACTATTGATAAATATGAACCCAATTAGGTTCACTCATAAAGACCAGTTCGTTATTAGGGCCAATCGTCACACCTTCATACTGTGGTGCGCCTTCTAAAACTAACTCAGAAATCACTTGCCCATTAGCGGGATTAACCTGAATCACTTTTGAGCTCTCTTGGCTCACAATGATCAAGTTGTGAGTTCTAGTATCATAAGCCATTCCTGCACAATCGGTAATTACGCCACTGAAAGCACTTTCAGCATTAAAAGGTTCTACCACTGTTAAATCTGAATCATAAGACATTAAATCAGTCGGATCTGGCGTTGGCAGATCAAAATAAACAAGTTTCATCAAAGCATTTTGATTAGCACCAGTTCCTTCCTGACAGGCATATACTCGTGCTGGTTGGCTGCCGTCTGCGGGTCTAACGGCAACTCCCTCTAATCCTTTATTACTAACTGGACTAGGTGCCAATAAACGATAAGCTGGCGTTATATCGTAATTGCCATTGATGACTGTTGTTGTTTCATCAATCACCGCCTTATGAGCTACATTTGCTTCAGTAACTACCATGACTTGATTATCACCAACAAATGCCAAACCTTCAGTATCATTATTAATGTTACCACCTTTAGTAATTTTGCCCAGATAATTAAACTCGCTATCATAACGATAAATAGTAGCCGCATTATTTTGCACTACTAAATACTGTTGAAGTTCTGCATGCCAGGTAATTCCTGAACCGTTATTACCTATTTGGGATAACTGAAAGGGCACTTGTTTTTCAGTGTAGTTTTCAACTAAAACTTGAGGAGTAGTTGGTGTTTGAGGCACTTCAACATAAGCGTACCCGCTATCGCCATCGGAATAAACCGCTAAAACAGCATATTCGGTACAAGACTTTTGTTGATCTTGATAAACCAACTGATCTTTTTCTAAAACGGCTAACAAATTATTGTTATCAGAAACACAAATAACCTTCCAACCTGCCACACTATCTTTATTTAAACCCGATAAATGCTCCCAAGCGATTCGATGATAACTCTCTTTATTTTTTACCCTGACTACTAACGGTGGAATTTTATTGTCAATGTACCCCCAAAAATATTCAGACATGGATTGCCCTTGCTGAGCAGCACCTCGATCACCTGAAATATGAACAGTTCCGCCACCAACAGAGATTGCATCTGGGTTATCATAACGACGCATATTAGCGGCAATGATATCTTCACCACCAATTGGCCAGCGCCTAGCCGTTGTTACTTGATCATATCCGGTATCGCCATAAAATGTATCTGACTTGCCGCGAAAATAAAGCAAGGTTTCAGGTAAATATCTTGGTGGAGAACCAACATTCGCCTGACCAGGCACATCAGAAATTGTAACTGAATTTTGGAGAATCACATCGCTACTATCAAATGCTGCACCAGTACTAGTTTGCCCTTCAAAACCGCGTGCCTTACCAAAAAATGAATTTTCTACGTGAGTTTCTTTATCGGCCTGTAAAAGCCAATTACCACAACGACTAGATTGTGGGGTACATGTTCCTTCTGAATCATAAGAGACAATATGATCCCATATATGAATAGGCCCAGCCTTTTGATCCATCAAAGATAAAGACAACTTATTATTCACAGCTAATAAGCCTTCTGTCTTTAAAGTCGCAGGATCATTCTCACAACCTGTCGCCGGATAAGCTTCTAAACCCGCATAGTTTTTGTAGTGGGGCGCTGCAATGGCTAACACATCAAAAACAGTGTTATCTTGGCTTAAATGTGCACTATCACAATAGTTACTGAAACCGCCATAGGGTTGATCACCTCGATGCTCATCCAACCTGACAAAAGAACGTCTTGTAATAGAACCGGAAGTACTTCTGGTCATAATTCCATAACGATTATGTCCCCAGTCGTAACTATTTTGAAAAAGCGGCGTACCACCGTTAATCCGCATACCCGCTTTAGAACACTGACCACTTGCAGCTTCAGTAAAATTGGAACAGGCTCTACCTTCAGTTCCCGCGCCTGCAGCACCAACAAAATCAATTAACAAACGATTAGCTGGACCAACAGTTGAAAGAGATTCTCTTAAAACATCTTCAACCACAAATCCAACAACAGCAACATAATCAGTGGCAGAAAATTGAAAAGCATTTTTTTGCTTTGGAATATCGGCCTGTGCAGCACCACTAATTAATACACCACCAGGGGTGCGCGCTATTATGGTACTAAATTGAGTCGCAGTACCATTAGTAGGTGCGGTTGATTTAAAAGCATTTTCAAAAGATTCATCAGCAGTTACAGAAACTGGGTACAATCCATCGGGAAAGACGATTGTATCACCGCTGGACATGGCTTGACCCGCAACACCAATATAAGGAGATACACCACCTTCACCAGCAACTCTTAAACGACTGGTTCCGCTTCGATCTACGTGAACAACTAGCGAAGCATAAGCCGACTCAGTATAACTGCTACATTTGATTCGAATATGAAAACCTCGACCAAAATCCAATTGACTCGTATCCCAGGAAATTGCCCCAGTTTCTGAGTCAACTTTTACCTCATCATGGCCCATATCTTTTCTACAAATAGAAAAGTTACCTGATATTACCGGTTGGTAAGTAAACACTTCTCCAAAGTCAACTTCATGCATTCCCATGTCTTCAATCGATAAACTGCCGGCAGTACTTCGAAATATGGCTGAGACAGATTTGTCAGCCTCTATTTGCAAATTACAATCATCACCACCTGAACAATCACCTTCCCAACGATCAAAAATATAACCTTGCTCCGCAGTCGCATTCAGCTCAACACTGGTATTTTCATTAAAGGGTTCACTACAATCACTGCCACAATCTATACCCGCCGGCGTTGATACAACACGACCACCAACTGAGCTAGTAACGTTAAGAGAAAAAACAGTCTGTGATATTTCTGCAAAAGTGGCAGTAACACTACGCGCTTGATCCATTGTCACTATGCAACTTGCGGAACCTTCACAGTCGCCGCTCCAACTAGATAGTTCATACCCCGCAGCGGACGAAGCGATTAATGTTATTTGGGCATTTTCTGCGAATTCATGTTGGCAGTCATTACCACAATCGATACCTGCCGGACTAGACGAGATGCTGCCTTGGCCAGAAACCGAGGTGGTTAATTTAAATTGATTAACGGGATCAGGATTATCTGTCTCATTTCCACCTGAACCACCACACGCAGTCATTATAATTAATGCGCAAGCAAAAAATAATTCTTTTAAATTCAACTGTTTCTTTCTATTCATACAATCACTCTTTAGGTTGTTCTTTTGTGATGATAAATAGCAAAGTGAAATTTTTCGCTTTCAACTATGACAGAAATCCATAATCAATATTTATCACAAATCAATAAAAGGCTTAGAGAAGTTCCATTTCTCACAAGTAATCTTAATGAATATACAGAAAGCGTTATAGCGAGGTTTACACATTTTTAACAAAGGTTTGTACAAATTATATATAATCTCAGGATAAATAATAAAAGTCGTTAAGAGATATTCATCTTTAATTATTTTTTAAAAACTGGCGTAGCATAGTTAACCCATATTCAGACAACACCGACTCAGGGTGAAATTGTACTCCTTCAATCGGTAAGTCACGGTGTTTAATGCCCATAATATGCTGCAATTCACCTTTGTCGTTTTGAGTCCAGGCAGTTACAGTTAGACAATCCGGTAAATTGTTTTCATCTAATACTAAAGAGTGATAACGAGTTGCAAGAAATCCTTGCGGTAAATTAGAAAAAATACCTTGATCACTATGGTAGATTGGTGAAGTTTTACCATGCATTACTTTTTTAGCATTAATCACTTTTCCACCATACATTTGGCCAATTGCTTGATGTCCAAGGCAAACCCCTAAAATAGGTATAGTTTTTTGAAAAGCCTGAATAATATCTAATGATAATCCAGCTTGATCGGGCGCTTTCGGTCCGGGAGAAATGACTAGGTGGGAAGGCGCAAGTTGCTTAATTTCACTAAGGGTCAACTGATCATTACGTTTCACTATAACTTCAGCATCAAGCTTCTCTAAATAATGAACCAGGTTGTAGGTAAAAGAGTCGTAATTATCGACCATCAATATACGAGCATAACATCGGCTACTCACAACTCCACCCACTTTCACTGTCTATATCAATAAAAACTTGCTAATTACCTAAGCATCCTTTGCTTGTAGAATATTTGTTTTCATTTGCTTGATTGTAGATGCATAATCATCCGCATTGAAAATTGCAGAACCTGCAACAAAAGTATCGGCTCCGGCGGCAGCTATTTCGCCTATATTGTCAACTTTCACACCACCATCTACCTCTAAGCGAATATTCAAACCACTTTCATCAATTAATTTTCTTACTTGCTTTAATTTAGTTAGTGTCTGAGGAATAAACGACTGACCACCAAAACCAGGATTTACTGACATCAATAAAATGACATCTAGTTTGTCCATAACATGCTCAAGACAATGAAGACTGGTAGCAGGATTAAGCACTAAACCAGCTTGGCAGCCAGAACTTTTAATGAGTTGCAAAGTTCGATCAACATGTTCACTCGCTTCAGGGTGAAAGGTAATAATACTCGCTCCAGCTTGAGCAAAGTCAGGAATAATACGATCGACGGGTTTTACCATTAAATGTACATCAATCGGTGCTTTAATCCCATAGTTTCTTAATGCCTCACAAACCATTGGTCCAATAGTTAAGTTTGGCACATAATGATTATCCATCACGTCAAAATGTACCCAATCTGCACCAGCACTAATAACCGATTCAACATCTTCTCCAAGTTTAGCGAAATCTGCAGAAAGAATAGAAGGAGCAATTACAGGGGAAAGCATATTATTATCTCAATAACCTCAAAGAAGCACAATTTTATAAGAATGCCTGACAATATGCACAGAATTTTAAGTTTTTATCTAAATTCCACTGAACAGCCAACCATTAAAGGGTATGATTCAGGCTATTCTTATTTTAGACAATTGAACCTCTGTCAATTAACCACAATTTAAAGCAATGCCTCAATTAATTCATTATTTCATTCTGCTTGCGTTCTGTTTGTTTTCTCTGGAAAGCTCAGCAGCAGTTTTAGTTAAGGCAAAAATGTGGCCTAAAAATGCGACTTTAAATGTAGTCTTTGTCGATGGCACTCCTTTGCAAAAACAACGAGTGATGCAATATGCTCCTATCTGGACAAAAAACACTTCTCTGAAATTAAGTTTTTACGATAACTTTAAATCAGCCCCAACACTAAGCCATATAAGAATCAGCTTTCAAGCACATACAGGCTCAATTTTAGGTAATCATGGTAATTTAAATTCAAAATCACCAACCCTACAACTAGCAGAACTCAATCATATTGACTTATCTTCAGAAAGAGCTAAACGACTGATATTACACGAGTTTGGTCATGCTTTAGGTTTTGAACATGAATATAGAAATCCCAAGTGGCCATTTAGCCAAAGACCTATTCAGCAACAAATAAAGGCGTGTGAACCAAAAATGCAGGCTATTGGTCACACTACCTTAGAAGCACAAAACAAATGCAAAGAGATTAACTCAACTCTTAACGCTACTCTCATTTTCTCAACGGTTTACGATGAATTCTCAATCATGAACTACCCTTTGACTATTGATCTACAAAATAATCAGCAAAAAACAATTCATGCTAAAAGCCAATTATCTATACTCGACAAGCTAGCAATGGAACGCTGGTATGGAAAGTAAAATGAAACATTCATACGACTTGTTCATCTTTAATAATAAGAGTGTCAAATTATGAGGAAACTGTATGACAAAATTGCTTTTATTATGGCAGCAGATAATTCGCCCCCTAAATCAATCTTCAAATTGGATAGCAACATTATTTTTGCGCCTGATTCTTGCTTGGGAGTTTTTTGAAGCCGGCTTAATGAAGTTAAATGGTGAAAACTGGTTTGAAAACATTAAAGAAAATTTCCCTTTTCCTTTCAATTTAATTTCAACAGAAATCAGCTGGTTTATTGCAACCTGGTTTGAAGTGCTAGGCGGGATCGGTTTAGCGCTGGGGCTATTTACCCGATTCTGGTCATTGAGCCTTATTATTCTTTCTATTGTTGCTATTTTTGGCGTCCATTGGCCAACAGAGTGGAACACCTTGAGTGACTTGCTAAAAGGATATACCATTTCTGATAATGGTTTCGGTAATTACAAACTACCACTATTATTTATAGTGATGCTAATCCCACTGCTATTACAAGGCTCTGGTAAACTTTCGATAGACCATTGGCTTAACTGTTTTTTCAGAAAAATCAGCTAGATTTTTAAATTAAGAATAGGGAATGTCGAATATAAAAAATCAACATTTCCTAGTCATTTTTAACCATCCACCCTCTATTAAGATTAATTTATAAAACCCACCCTATTTGATAATGATTATCATTACTGATATAGTTATCATTAGCTAAAAGTAGTGAAATACGAACGATAATATAAAGCTCAAAATTTTAACACTTTTCTGCGATTATTCAGTGGATCTTACTCTGCGAACCAGTTAGGATCGCTCATCAATTAAGGGTATATATTACACTAATAAAAATACAATATGACAAATCAATGACCAACGAACATTTGGCCAATTAGATTAACTAATAGAATTTAAAATCTGCACATATTCCTAAAAATTAAAGACATTTGATGATTTTTACCCCAATTTTCGAGCTTTTTAGCAAATGCTGCCTACAATAATATAATACTTTATGTCATATTGAAGAAGCACCCAGAATCAAAAAAATCAACAGAATACTAGACTACTAAACCCAGAGAACTAAAATGCAAGAAAAGTACATTGATCGGATGCAACAAACCAGCCACCTATCAGGTGGAAGCGTTTCATACGTTGAAGAAATTTACGAACAATATTTAGAATCAAAAGACTCTGTTCCTGTTGAATGGCGCGATTATTTCGAATCCCTCATTAAAGAATCAGCAAACGGCCAACAAAAAGACATACCACACTCACCGATAAAACAGCAATTTTATGAATTAGCTCAAAAGAAAAAAATTAGTGGGACTGTTTCTTTAGAGCATGAAACCAAACAAGTAGCCGTATTAGAATTAATTGAATCATATCGAGTTAGAGGTCATCAAAAAGCAAACCTTGATCCACTCGGTTTAATGGAAAGACCACAAATTGCCGATCTAAATCTAGACTATCATGGCTTATCAGAGCTTGATCTATCTACCAAGTTTCAAACACAAACTCTCTATTTTGGGGGAGAGCAAGAAACATTAAAAGACATTGTCGATGGTCTTAATAAAACTTATTGCGCTTCTATTGGTGCTGAGTTCATGCATATTGTCGATAGTGCAGAGAAAAAATGGTTTCAAGAAAGACTAGAAGCCGTTCAATCACACCCCAAACTAGATAAAGAAACTAAGCTACATCTTTTTGATCGACTAATGGCTGCAGAAAGCTTAGAAAAATATTTAGGAGCCAAGTACCCAGGTGCAAAACGCTTTGGTTTAGAGGGAGGAGAAAGTTTAATTCCAATTGTTGACCAACTTATTCAAAAATCTGGTATTTACCAAGCCAAAGAAGTCGTTATTGGCATGGCTCACCGGGGTAGGCTTAACGTTTTAGTTAATATTCTAGGTAAAAAAACCGGCGAATTAATGGATGAGTTTGAAGGTAAAGCAGAATATGGAATGGGATCGGGTGATGTTAAATATCATCAGGGTTTTTCTTCAAACGTGATGACTCCTGGTGGCGAAATTCATTTAGCAATGGCTTTTAATCCAAGTCATTTAGAAATAGTCTCACCGGTTGTACAAGGCTCAGTAAGAGCCCGCCAAGACAAACGCAAAGACAAAAGTGGTGATACGGTTGTACCAATTATTATTCATGGTGATGCAGCCTTTTCAGGTCAAGGCGTTGTGATGGAAACTTTACAAATGTCTCAAACTCGCGCCTATAAAACAGGCGGCACAGTTCACATTATTGTTAATAATCAAGTCGGTTTTACCACCAGTAAAAAAGAAGATGCTCGCTCAACTGAATATTGCACCGATGTTGCAAAAGTCGTTGAAGCACCTATTTTACATGTTAATGGCGATGATCCTGAAGCCGTGTTATTTGTGAGCCAACTGGCTATCGACTATCGTTATCGTTTTAAAAAAGATGTCGTTATCGATTTAGTTTGTTACCGAAGAAGAGGGCACAATGAAGCCGACGAACCTTCAGGCACTCAGCCTCAAATGTATAATATTATTAAAAAGCTACCCAGCGTATACACACAATACAGCAACCAATTAGTAACAGAAAATCAGGTTAACTTAGAAGAAATTAAACAATTTACAGACAATTATCGCGCCAAACTTGATAAGGGTGATAGTGTTGTCAAAACGTTAGTACACAATCCCGATAGAGCCTTATATTTTGACTGGAGCCCATATCTCGGTCATCACTGGCAAACTCAATGCGATACCACATTTAATAAACAAAAGTTAGTTGAACTGGCCGAAGAATTTTGTTCAATGCCTGAAGGGCTGACGCTGCAACGGCAAGTCAAAAAAGTCATAGAAGATCGCTTACTTATGGCTCACGAGGAAATCCCTATCAACTGGGGGTTTGCTGAAACACTTGCCTATGCCAGTATTCTTAAGCAAGATAACTCCGTGAGAATAACCGGTCAAGATGTCGGACGAGGGACCTTTTCACACAGACACGCGGCATTGCACGATCAAAAAACTGGAGAAACCTATATTCCACTGCAACATCTAAAGAATGTGAATAGACGATTTACTATCTATGACTCTTTTCTTTCAGAGCTTGCAGTTTTAGGTTTTGAATATGGATACGCAACCACCAACCCTGCCACTATGGTTATCTGGGAAGCACAGTTTGGTGATTTTGCTAATGGCGCGCAAATGATTATCGATCAATTTATCACTAGTGGTGAACATAAGTGGGGACGATTATGTGGCCTGACTATGCTTCTTCCTCATGGGTATGAAGGACAAGGCCCCGAGCATTCATCGGCAAGGTTAGAACGTTTTCTACAACTTTGTGCTGAAGAAAATATTCAAGTTTGCGTGCCTACAACGCCCGCTCAAATATTTCACCTTTTACGGCGTCAAATCATTCGCCCGCTAAGAAGACCACTTATTGTCATGTCTCCAAAAAGTCTATTACGGCATAAAAAAGCGATATCAACAATGGATGAACTGGCTACTGGCTGCTTTCAAAATGTCATTGCTGAGACAGAATCTTTAACTGTAGAAAAGGTTACCAGGCTGATAATGTGTAGTGGTCGTGTTTATTATGATCTACTAGAAAAACGTGAAGCGCTCAGTGCAAAACATATTGCCATAGTAAGAATTGAGCAACTTTATCCGTTCCCTGAAAAAGAGCTATTGACGGCAATAAGCCAATATAAAAACCTTGAAAAAGTTTTATGGTGCCAAGAAGAGCCTCAAAATCAAGGCGCTTGGTTTAGTACCCATCATCATTTAAAAGACGTTGTTAGCCAACATAACGATAAACTTGTTGTTGAATTTGCAGGAAGAGAAGCCTCTGCTGCACCTGCGGCGGGTTATTTAGCATTGCATTTAAAACAATTAAAAGAATTCATTGATCAAGCAATTAACGGTTAATGATTTTAAAAAATTAAACTTATATTATTATAAAATTAGATCTGAAAGGAACCAATATGGCTACCGAAATAAAAGCTCCAACGTTTCCCGAATCTGTTGCAGATGGCACCATTGCTACCTGGCATAAAAAACCAGGTGAAGCGTTTGCTCGAGATGAATTAATCGTTGATATTGAAACT
This sequence comes from Aliikangiella litoralis, assembly GCF_052495765.1. The sequence continues at coordinate 5,870,224 of NZ_CP199292.1, forward strand.
GATAAAGTTGTCATCGAAGTTGTAGCACCTGATGATGGCGTTTTAGGTGACATTGTGAAAGATGAAGGTGAAACAGTGCTTAGCGATGAAGTAATAGGCCACTTCAATGCAGGAGCATCGGCTCAACCGAAAAAAGAAGATAAGCCAGCAGATTCTCAACCTACAGAAGTTCAATCTTCCGATAGCGATTCCGCTTTAAGTCCAACCGTTCGCAAATTACTCAATGAATATGAAATTGATCCCAATCTCATTACAGGCACAGGAAAAAATGGACGTATCTTAAAAGAAGATGTCACCGCTTATATTGAAAACCGCTCAGCAGCTAAAACCAACAAAGCACCTGCTGCGGCTATTCCACAAGAATCTGCAGCAACTCAAGGCGATCGTTTTGAACGCAGAGAACCCATGTCTCGACTGCGAGCTAAAATAGCCAACCGACTGGTTGAAGCACAACAAAATATGGCCATGCTAACCACTTTTAATGAAGTTAACATGAAACCAATTATGGATTTGCGTAAAAAGTATAAAGATGATTTTGAAAAACGTCACAATGTACGTTTAGGTTTTATGTCATTTTTTGTCAGAGCATCAGTTGAAGCATTAAAACGTTTTCCCGCAGTCAATGCTTCTATTGATGGCAATGACATTATCTATCATAGTTACCAAGATGTAGGGGTAGCTGTTTCATCACCACGCGGTTTGGTCGTTCCTGTATTACGCAATGTCGATAATATGAGTTTGGCAGAAATTGAAAGTAACATACGACAATATGGCGAAAAAGCAGGTAGTGGAAAACTTTCAATGGATGATATGATGGGGGGAACGTTTACCGTTTCTAATGGTGGCGTTTTTGGCTCACTCATGTCAACACCGATTGTTAACCCGCCACAAACTGCTATTTTAGGTATGCATAAAATTCAAGAACGACCTATGGCTGTCAACGGAGAAGTGGTTATATTACCAATGATGTATTTAGCACTTTCTTATGATCACCGCTTGATTGATGGTAAAGAAGCTGTTGGATTTCTGGTAACTATCAAAGAATTATTAGAAGAGCCTGAGAGATTATTATTAGGTCTGTAATTTGAAAAGTGATTAATCAAGCCCATCTCTGATATACCATTAAGATGGGCTATGATTATAAAAACATCTAATAAAAAGCATCTAGCCCCAGACTACCTATCACCAACGACTTTATTATCGTAATAATAATGGTTTATATCTCTCGCGGTTGACTGAGTTGCTTCATCATAATCGGTTACTTCAAAACTGGCGGCATCAACTTTCAGCTTTTCGATCCGTTCATACTGGTGCACATAATAAACATTTTGACTGTCTCTTACATAACCCCGATCAAATATTTCAAAACTATCCGGATCAACGCCTTCAATTTCAAATGGTGGATCTGCCGATATATAATAGACTTTAGTTTGATCTCTAGCAAAATCATGATCATCAAACAATTCAAATGTAGCCGCGTCAGCCTGCGCTAGTATCTGCTTTTCTTTATAGAAAATTTGTTGGTTATCTTTTGCAATAAAATCACTTAAAGGTTGAAATGTCTTTCTGTCGACCGATGGTAAAGCGACACCGTAACTAAATACAATATACTCATCATTATTCACCGTATAAGTCCAACTATGGTGATCTTCAAAACCATTGAAATTTTGTGGATTTGCCTTTGGAATAATTTTACCATTATAAATAACCTGAGTATTGTTAAGCCAATAATCATTACTATTCACTCGTTGCTTTTGCAGGTTTTCGACAGATGCTCCTTCGACAAGTTTTCCTTGATAGTAGAGATTATTTTTATCGGCAGCATAGTCTGCTCTAGCTGGCAATCCCGTTTCGTCTTCTAGTATTTTAAATGAACTACTATCAGCGCCTGGAATTAATTTTGCTGAAAAGTAGGCTTGATTATCAGTTACAGAATACCCTGAATTAGTGATGCCTTTTTGTAAATTGAATAACAGTTTAAAATAACCAAAGAACCAGAATACAAGTAGGTTTATCAACGCGCAGATGCCGGCCAGTTTGAATCCACTCATTCCAAAATAGTTTCCACCTAATCCCCATAAAAGCAAAAATACACCTATGGGATAACACATAAACAAAAGCGTAGTCACAATACCTTTTTTATCATTGTCAAAGCCGGGCGCAGCAAACATCATAGGTGACATCATTAGCATTGCAGGCCAATACAATAAAACCAAAGTGATGACTATATTTATCGCTATTTGCATAAAATTTACCTACCTGATTTTCTAGCAATAGTATTTTAATTAATACGAGGCAGAGCACCATTATCCATTTAGAAGTTATCTGTAGTCAAATATTGAGTAACATATACATTACTTCTACATAAATAAGTATATTAGTACTTAGAAAGATAAAAATGTCTGAAAATTACAAAAGATTGTTTGAATTCTGAATATTGTTGATATATAAATAATTATTAGTTTTAAATTTTCACTCAAAAAAAATTTTAAATTAAAACAAGGAAAAATAATGAAAAAAATAATGGTACTTCTAGCACTAGGCGTATTTTCTCAATGGTCAAATGCAGGTTGTTTAGATGGAGTGACCACTAGCACAACAATCTACTCAAAAATTCGAGGCTTTTATGTTAATAGAGCACATAATGGTGAGAATCAACAGCATGTTGTAATTTTAGATAAAGCGAGTTGTTCTGCTGAACAATCGGGTGATGTTAGTATAACAAATGAAACTAAATCATATTACTATTTAGGTTTTAAGGAATCAGACAAAGCATTGTATTCTTTACTACTCTCTGCGCAAGCCCAAAATATTGAGCTTGAATTTAGAATAGGACAGCCTCTTCCTGGCAGTGGCGCTAATAGTATTGCATACATTATCTTTCCTAAACATGCACGTTCTCAATGATGTAAAAAGATAACATTCACTCTTAATTGTGCTAGTATAATTTAATATTTTAAGTGAGAAGAGTTAATAATGATAGTAGTAAAACCTAACTGGGCAAACGCGTAAGGCATTTCAATACCTTAATAACCGTTTTATTGAGCCCGGACTAGCTGGGAGCATTCAGCTCTTAATTTAGATTTTTATGACGCATTTGCGTCCAGGGTTTACTATGACTAATCATTTGTCTTTAACTCACTTAGGTTGGCAACCTTTTTTTCAACAACAAGTTTCCCTTGAAGAATGGGATTCAACACAGCCTGCTAGAATCATAGAGCAACATAAATTTACACTCACCGTTATCACAGAGCAGGGCGAGCAGAATTTACCGATAAAAACATCGATGCCACCACTCTCGGTCGGAGACTGGGTACTACTTGACCTGCACAATAACTTTGTCCGCGCCTTAGAACGTAAAAGTTGTTTTAAGCGAAAAGCACCCGGTAGTCAACTTGCTGAACAACTGATTGCAGCCAATATTGATACTGCATTTATCGTTTGTTCATTGAATGACGATTTTAATTTAAATCGGCTGGAACGGTATTTAACTATTGTCAATGAAGCAGGAGCAACGCCTGTGGTTGTGTTAACCAAGGAAGATATTTGCGAACACTCTAATCGACTAAAAACACAAGCTCAACAACTTGATCCCTTACTTTGTATAGCGTTAGTCAATTGCCTAGATAATAACTCGCTTAAAACACTTTTGCCTTGGTGCCAAACGGGCAAAACAATTGCATTATTGGGCTCTTCTGGTGCTGGAAAATCAACGCTTAGTAATGGTTTATTAGGTCAAGAGACACAACTAACAGGAATTATTCGAGAAGATGATGATAAAGGCCGACATACAACCACAAAGCGTAGTTTATTAATGATGCCAAACGGTGCAATGATTCTAGATACACCTGGCATGCGTGAACTACAATTATCTAACTGTGAGGATGGCATTGCTACAACTTTTGCGGATATTGAAACACTCGCGAAAAATTGTCGCTTTAATGACTGCCAACACAAAAGCGAACCAGGCTGTGCCGTAATCCAAGCGATCGATTCTCAACAACTAGAACAACGTCGATTTAACAATTATCTCAAGTTGACAAAAGAGCAAGCGATCAATAGTGCCAGTTTGTCTGAAAAACGGGCCAATGATAAAAAACTTAGTCAATATTATCATCGCGTTCAAAAGGAGAGCAAAAAAATAAAACGAGGGTAATTAGTATTTTCGCTATAAATTATCGGAAAACGATTATTTCTAATTAAGCTGCCACAATAATTCTATTGTGGCAGCTTAATACCAACTAAAACACAATTATTTTTCCGCTACATGTTGAACAATATCAATACGGAAACCCGCAGGGTCAGTAAGCATAAAATGAATCTGTCCCCAAGCCTCTTCTTTTAAATCCATGGCAAACTCTAAGTTAAGTTTTTTAGCTTCAGCGTAAGCTTTTGCAGCATCTTTAACTTCTAGTGATATTACATATCCTTCTGTTGACATAATCGAATGTAAAAACTGCGGCTGCGAGTTTAAGTCTGGCATTAGAAAACCAAGTTGTACACCGGTATCAGGCGAAACCAAATGCAAATAAAACGTCGCATCAAAAAATACAGCATTAAAACCAAAAACAGTTGTATAAAATTGTTTAACTGCCTCCAAGTCTGAGGTTACCATTACCGGAAACATTGCATCAATTTCTATCATTGGATCAACTCCTACCTATCATTAAAATTAAGTAGGAAAATAATCTCAGATTTAGCTTACTTTTTATTGTACAAAACGGACAAATTAACCAATTCTTTCGGCGTTAATCCCGACAACAATTTAAACTCTTTAATAAAATGAGACTGATCATAGTAATAATCAGACCAGTTAGTCTGTGCAGGGTACAAATTCATTTGCTTAAGTATCTGCTGAAATCGAAGTACCCTTGCAAACTCTCTAGGCGATAACCCTAAGTAAAGCTGGCTTAATCGACGTAATTGTCTAGATGACAAGCCAAATTCAGCACATTGCTTATTGGAAAGATCGATATGAGAGGAAATATTGTTTTGACAATATAAAATATAATTCACTAATCTCTTATCAAGAAAGACTTCTTTTATTTCATCCAATAATACTTGAGATACTAGCCGACAACGCGCTTTAAATTCAGTTGTTCGTATAATACAAGCTTGGACTTTTTCAAACAAAACATGAGGAATAATATCACTTGCTTTAATATTATCGCTAGACTCGGCCCAAACACCTAAAGGATCCTCAATAATACTCTGATGTCCTAGCAAGCGAAACCGAACACCAAAATAGGCAGTAGGTCCAGTTAATTCAAAAACAATAGATGATAAAAAAGGGGGAATAATATAACTATCTTCGGGTGTATCAACATTAATAATCCAATCAACACAGTTATCGGGTATGCTGCGATAATTATAATGACCGATCGGTACATTGAGTTGCCAAAAATTTTGTATCCAATAACTCAGCGGGTGAGTTGGCGGGTGAGTCCAATAAGCATCTCGAAATAAAACACCTCCCTGGAAGGTCGTATAATCAAAATCAATCGGCATAATTTTTTAACCCATCATGTTTCTAATAATGATGTTATTTCGTTTGTTCTAGCATCGACTTCTAATGGAGCGTCATAATATCCATATTTTATTATTTGGGAAAGATACTCTACCATGAAGTTTTCTATCGATCCCAATTTTTCATATTGATAAACATGTCTCAATTCATGAGAGAGAAGCCTTATACTCATTTGTCCTTGCCGAATATAAATCGAATGACCTAATGTTAAGCCAGCCATATTATCGCCCAATAATCCAGTAGCTAATGCCGCTTCTTTCAGTAAAACGTTTTTGGGTAAAGCTAGCGAAGGCGCTTCAAAAACCCGTACTTTTTCAGGGAAATTTACACCAACCATTTTTGCAATACGAATTTCTTCAACACTTAATGGTTTTCCTTCGTTTTGTATTTCATGACTTATTTGATTAGCCCATTCACATGCTAAAGGAAGGAGGGTATCTAAATTTGAAGCAAGATCCATCAATATAATTCCACTGTGGTTTGATCGCTATAGACTCTCAAACTAACATTAGATTTATTACTTATCAAAATCTTTTTCAAACTCGATAAGTTTTCTTACATTTAATTAAAACTTCTATTCTCCTAAAATTAATAGCAAGTATTTAAACTCGGTGGCTTACCATCTAACAAGATAGAAAATGCCTTTGCTCCACCAATAGGCGCACTCACAGCTAGCTTTGTTCCAGTGCTTTTTACATTGGTTACAAAGCACATTTGATCATAATAACTTTTATCGCAACATTGATTATTTTCATTGGTATCACCAGGCTCACAATTCCACGGCCCAGCAATTTGAAAGCCTGGAGAGCTACTTAGAGTCGGAGGACAAGAACATACAATTTCTCCTCGTTTAATATGCCCAAGCCCCGGAAAATATTGTCCTTGGGTACTTTGAAAACAAATTCCGCCATCACATTGTGCACCGTATGCCTGTGAACCTGATAGAGTCGGGCAAGTATAATATCCCATAGGAGGACCTAATTTTTCAATTTTAGGATTATAATCTGTTTCAATCTGCCGTGGGGTTGCATAGGTACTAACGGTAAATCCATTATTATTTCCGTCAAGCAATAAATTACAAACATTTTTAGATTGGCCATTCTCTTCATAATCAAAACTGATTGAAATACTTTTTTCATTCATTACATCACATTTACAATAAGCAACCCCATCCAAAGTCCAACAAGTTGCAGTTGCACAAAGCGCGAAGGTATTTGGTTGTTTATCCGAAATAGGACATTGAACTGTTTTAGACTGATAAGATTTCATTTTAGTTGGTGTTGACTGCGCGTTCACCAAAGGTAAAAACCAATAAATTCCAATTAGAAAAAATAGAGCCGTTGGTAAAGTAAACTTTTGAAACATCTGAATATTCCTTATTTAGATTTTAACTTAAAAGTATTTAACTAACTCAGTGTGATTATTCAATGATAACTATCACTCAATATTGCTGCTCACAGTCTAGAGATTGCTAACGAGTATAGAATACTGACTTTATTGTGCCAACCTAATGACAAAAATATTAGACATAACGATATCTCTTAATGAAATGACTGTGAAAATTTCCTTGTTATAATCATATTCTTGTATCAAAAAAATCTTTACCATATTGACTTATAATGATTCTAGCACTTTCCATATATCTTCTATTTGCTTAATTTGTTCTTCTGCACCAAACTGATAACTTACCTTTAATTCTTTACTCATAACTTTCACTTCATTAACAATCGTTTCCTGAATATTTTTCCATGGCGTTAATTGATGTTGGTTAATATATATTGACAACAATTCCATAATCACTTTTGAACTACACATCCAAAGCACATACTTAATTGGTGGCTCAGTACGTAATATTCGTTGTTTCTCGCTTGAGTAACTTGCATATCGCCAGAGTTTATCTGCCGCTCGATACGAGTTATTCAAATTATCTAATGATGGGTTGTTCGATTTAATTAATAGTAAATAACAAATCTCTAATGCATCAATAAAATTAATACCACGATACTGATGAGCAGTATCTCCAACTCCTTGAAAGTAATGTGTAAAATCTTCCATATATAATTTAGGAGAAGGAATAACTAAGTTATCAATCCAATCACTGATGTAAGGAAGCTTCCCCATACTGATACTTAAGTCATTATCATAAGTTTTAGGAAAAAATAATCTTAATGCTGCCAACCGATAATTAACCGCTCTAATATAATGCGCTTTGGCTTGCTTAAGTAAAATAGGTGTTTCATGATTAAAAAGCCTTGTAACAACTTGTCTTAATAATGTATAGGAATCTTGATTACCTCGATGTCCCCAATAATGGGCCGCACGTAATAATAAACGATAATCCTTTAGCTCAATCGGTGTGTCCACATCCATTAATGAGTCAGGAAGTTCACTTTCCAATAAAGATAATTCATTAGTAAAATCAGGATCTTGATCTAAAGGAATCGTTTCCTTATTTTTATATCGATTTTTTGATGCCACATTCACTAGATGATCAATTAAAAATATTTCATACCATTTAATGGTATCAACTACATTTTGATCAATTGCTCGATTTTTCTTTTTTAATTCTTGTCCAACAAGAATAGCTTGCTTAAATAGCTCAACGGCTTCTTCACCTTTTTCTTTTGGCATTGCATAGTATGCATGTCCCAACAACTTAGCAATGATAAACTGATTTAACCCTGTATATTGATCTTTTTTAAGTAAATAGTTTTTAATTGATTCTAAATTAGGTAATAAAAAATCTTGAATTTCCGAATCATAAACAAACTGATGAAATCGGTAGTTTTCAAACCAAAAATTCAAGCATAAATTAAGTCTTTCCGTTGTTGGAAAAAGTTGACGGCGCTCATCAACTAAAGGCGTTAATAAACCCGAAATAGCTCGTAACTCAGCCGTTAAATCTTTAGGTTTAGTTTGCGAGCTTTTAGCGTGACTGACACGATGATCATCAACCATATTTTTAGCAAATATTATTGAAGAGTTTATAAATTCAGACTCTATTTGCAATAGTTCTAAAGAATTTTCAGAAGTCAATTTCCATTGATTACGCACAAAATCATAAATCACTTCATGGAGAATAAAATAATAGTTTTGTTGGCTACTTCTCTGTTCAATTAAGCAAAGGTTTAGTAATTCATTTAATGATGCCGGTTTTTGATCATTATGGTTAAACTCACTAACAACAATTTTTAATTCCGGTTGTTCAGTCCGTATATGTTTAATACATTGTTTATAAACTCGGTGGGGAATTGGAATACGAGGAAATAAAGAAAAAAGTAATAATAGCAATTGAGATTGTTTAGAAACTGCATTAAAACTGAGATCAAAAGCAGCCCTTAAAGAATGTGGATATTCGTCAATTAAGTAGTCTCCACTTACCTGATTGGCGCCATATTGATTAATTTTTTCACATAATACACTTAAATCTTTAATCTGATGCGTTTTAGCATAGGAAGCGATCAAAGCTATTGAAAGAGCATGTCCACCTAGCAGTTCTGTAACTAATAATTGTAATTGTTGATCTTGGGCATTGAGTAATGTTTGCCCAGATCGCTCGATAAATAATAACCCTGCATCTTCTGCATTAAGCGGTGTTAGTCTCATAGGCTCGGCCTTAATTTTTAATATTTTCTTTCTACTTGTCAGCAAAAAATGAATATTAGTGTCCGTTGTTTGAGGTAAAAATTTTGCAACATTGGCATCATGCGGCACATCATCTAATATTAATAAACACTTTTTTCTAAATCGATAACTTAAAAGCCGCCAATAGTAATTCAACTTAGTTTCTTGTTTATTAGCCAAGCGTTTATCATATTCTGCAATTTTACAACTTTTTATACAAAATTCTTCTAGTTGTTTAGCCGGACTACCTTGATTAAAATCAATCCAAAAAATACAACTATATTCAGATTGATACTGATGCGCATATTCTAAACTAAGGCTGGTTTTTCCTTGTCCTCCAATCGCATTCAAACTAACGCCTATGATAGCAACACGTTTATGTTTTTTGCTCAGTAAACCATGAATACTGGACAGCTCGGCCTTTCTCCCTATAAATTGAACATTGGGTTGAGGAAAGTTGTAAACTTTATCATAGCTAAACCATTCCTCAGCACTTAGCGAAAAATAACGAAAAATCAAAGGAATATTTAACCGCACACTCGCAGGTAAATATTTATAATCACCTTGTTTAAAGTAACCTAATTTTGCATATTGTGTCGCTTGACGATGATCAATTACCGTTGACTCATCACGCTCATCAAAATTTTTTTTCCCCTCCATGAGCTCTCGAACATCTTTTTCAAGCACTTCAGTGTAATGATAAAGATACCAAAGCAAACAAAAAAAATCATGTTTAGTACATAACTCAGCTTGTATTTTTTTAATTAGTGCCTCCATATCTCTTTATCACCTTAAAATAATACCAAAAACATTGTAACCCACTGAATTTTAACAAGTTAACAGTTTTCTAGCCACACTGTAATGCCACCCCGTAAATCATACAATAACAATCGTTAATTAACAAAATATCACTAACCAAAGAAAGCAGCGCTGCCTTCGTTCACTGGAGAATTCCAAATGAAGGCGAAACAATTAAGAAAAGAGATAGATACGTTTGGCGATAAAATTGAAGCCATTTTAACTCAACCAACAACAATGGAGCAGTCAATTAAAAATCTGGAAGATAGTATTAATCAGTTTACCGATACCAAACTAACTCAGGTTTTAATAGGAATTAGTCAATTAAAGAATAGTAGTCGGTTATTAAAAGAGATTGCCGCTCATTCATATCAACATGGAAACGGTTTTTTTAAACTGGTAATCCTTGATAAAAATGGCTACAAGCTAAGACTCCATATCTGGAGCAATGGGAATGTGGGCAAGGAAACCATTCATAATCATCGCTGGTGGTTTGCTTCTAGAGTTGTTGCAGGTCATATTGAATCAGAAATGTGGGAGCTAGGCGGAGTTAATGATGTTAAATTGCAGTCATTACTTTATTTTTCTGGAGAAAAATATGGTCAAAAACCAATAGCGTTAGGAACAGCTCAATTATATAAGAAGCATATAATCAAGCATACTTCTGGAGATAGTTATTTTTTGCCACCTGATAAGCTACACGCAATTGTTGGGACATCAAAAGGAGTAACGGCAACTTTAATGGTAACAACACATCCTTGTCGCACATTTAATGAAATGTATACTAATCAAAATATTGATGTGACCAAACAGAAGTCAACGCCAGAAGAAGTAAAAAAAGCAATTCTTTCATTATTAGCTGTTATCAAATAAAAAAGCCCCAACAGGGGCTTTTTTATTAATATATTTGAAGCGTTAATATCAATGATAAATAACTGGTTTAATAAATCGTATTTTTCATATGCTCAGGGTAATTTTTATCATAGGCTTCACCATCAAATTCATTATTGTGCTCTTTAGAAAAATGTTGTGCCATCTGACCCGCTGTCGGCAATTCCGTTCGATCAATATAAACAGAGCTATCCCAAAGTTGAGAACGAGCAATTGCTTTTTGACATTGAAAATAGGCTTTTTCTACCGAAATACTCAACACACTACTGGCGGGCTTGTTATTCATTGAAAAAGAATCACAAAGCTTATTATCTGTAATAATTTCAGCAGTACCACTAACACGGATCGTTTCACCCACATTAGGAATAATAAAAATTAATCCTACATTGGGGTTAACAATAATATTACGCAAAGAATCTAAACGATTATTACCCCGTCTATCAGGGATCAGTAAATTCTTTTTGTTAACCACTCTAACAAAACCGGCAGGATCTCCACGAGAAGAACAATCGATACCTTTTTCACCATAAGTTGCGAGTATTAAAAATGGGCAAGCTTCAATAAACTGTTGATAATATTCATTGATATAATCAATTTCTTTCCATAAAGCACGTTCAACAGGCGGGCCATATAATGCATCAAGTTCTTCTAAGGTAGAAATTTTTGACATGACGTTAAACCTACTTTAGTCAAATTTTTTAAAAATTGGAAAATTAATAGTATTGCTGTCTGAATCAACTCATCAGATAATGAACATATTGATACTTTTATTCTATTCAATCAACTAAAAGTTTGTCTGTAAGGAAAAACAAGCAAAATCAAGTAACTTGATTTTGCTTGACATCATGATTATTCGTGGTAATACGAATTCGTCCCAGAATAGATATAAGTGCATTTACCATTTTCATCCCATTGATAATAAAGATAAGACTCGTTACTTAAACCTCTAATTTGCTCAACATGATGTGCTTGAGTGGTTGTGCAATATCCTGACGTGCCGGCCGCATTTCTAGAGTGACAAATGCCATAAGGGTTGTTTGTTACTCCAACATAAGCACAACCTATATACTGTTGGTTATCAGCACTATTTCTTGCTCCTACTAATGAACCATAAGCTGTTTTTGTCCCTGTATTAACACTAACCTGTGTATGGTTAACATATCCAGCAAAAGCACTAGGGCTAATAAGAGTGGTGAGTAAAACAATTGATTTTAACTTCATAATATGACCTCCATGTATAGTCAAGTTTTGTTGTCCACTAAAAGCAGAGTGCTTGTAGTGTTTACAATAAAGCACCTGGTTGCATAACCAGGTTACCATTATTGATCGCTATAATAAGTTTTTGTAAAACTTTATGATGTTCGTCAGCTGACATTTGGGCCATAGTTTGTCTGAGAGTTATAGCACCATTTTGATCAAGCGTACCGGCGATCAAAATATTATCAACAGCGATTGCACCTTTTTCATTTGCTTGATTAATCGTTTCTGACAACTCTAATAAATTAGTTTCTTGTTTTTTTACTTTAATTAGATTTGGCTGAATATTTTCATCGTTAGTTAAATAAGTTTCAATATTTTTTAGCTGCCCGCTTAACGCTTGCACCTGCTCTGATAAATAATAATACTGCTGCTCTACCTCACTAAGCTGAGTTGATTTATTGTTTTTTAAGTAAACTTGGGAATATTCTCTGTTGAAATTATTTTTTTCGGTGCTTTTTTTTAAAAATATAAAGAGGAGAGTAGTGTTAAAAATAAGAACAATTGCAAATATAAAATTAATCCATTTCATCAAAAAATCCTTGTCAGCCAATATTTTTAAGTCGCTAAAGAATAATACTTTTACTTGAGATATCCAAGAGCGATTCTCTGCTATTGCTGTAAGTTAACAACTAGTTTTAAATTAATAAATCTCAAATGTAAATTTTAACAATAACTTTGACATAGTAATTCGGCCATTGAATTATAATTAGATTGATTGTTCTTTTCTATTTTAGTCTTCAGTTGATTAATCAAATTACAATTTAAATTTATTTAACTCTATGGTTAATTTTTTTGTACTTTTCGATACACCACTCAATAATTCAGCGATATCATTCACTTCAACCATAGACTCATTAGCTAAGGTTCTTAATTGAATAATATTACGATCCATTTCACTAGATGTCGCACTTTGTTGCTCCATTGCTGTTGCAATACTTTCTATAGCTTGAGAAACAACAGTTTCTAGTTTCATTGCATCATGTAAATGCTGATTCACATCCTCTATATTGTTTTGAGTTTCTGAGGTCTGCTTGCAACCGTTAAGCACACTATTTTCTGCCTTTTCAGCCATAGATTGTAAATTTTCAACTGTCATTTGAATTTGAGTAATTGACTCTTGTGTTCTGTGTGCCAGAGCACGAACTTCATCTGCTACCACTGCAAATCCCCGTCCTTGTTCTCCTGCACGAGCGGCTTCAATAGCAGCATTTAAAGCAAGTAAGTTTGTTTGCTCTGAAATTGATTTAATAACATCGAGTATTACGCCTATTTGATCACTTTGTCCTCGCAGTTCTGCAATAACACTACCAATATCACTCATTTCATTATTTAACTGTTTAATTTGTTCAACACTTGTTTGCATTTGTTCCCTAGAATCGCCGAGTTGCTGGTTAGTTTGTCGCGAACTTTCGGCTGCATCTTCTGTATTCATACAAATATCTCTGATGCTGCTACTCATTTCATTAATGGCAGTTGCAATCATTTCAGATTGCTCTTCTTGGGCTTTTATTTTATTAACTATGATATTAGTCTTTGATTGTACATTAAGATTAGATTCATCAACTTCTGATGCGGCATTAATTACATTTTTGACGATATTACGAAATGTTGTTAAAAATCGATTAAAATTATAAGCAACTCGACCAATTTCATCCCTGCGACCAGTTTCCAATTTAATCGTTAAATCTCCTTCTCCATCAGCTAACTCAGAAAAGGCTTTATACAAAGAGTTAGTTCTGCTTAAAACAACCCGACTAAACAAAAAGAATACTAATACTCCGATCATTAAAGTAACAATTATCGTTCCCGCAATAATCATTGTGCGTGTTTGATTAGAAATATCATACACTTCTTCTAGCGGTTTAATTACCTCTAAAACTCCGCGAACATCTCCTAACTTCCAATTATTTTTCGGTGTTTGAGGATGAGAGTTATGACAATCGACACACCCTTGCGCCTGCATGGTATCAGCAATTGCGACTCTCATAACTTCTTGATTATTAATTTTTGAATGTTCAATAAAAGTCTTTTTGGGGCTATTAACCAATGCTTCCCAAGCTCTTTGCTGAAAACTATCTAACTGGCGGTTAGAGCGATTAGGAAAAGGGAAGGGACTATAAAGCTTAATTTGTGTCCCCGTATCACTAAGAATCTCACTTAAATCATGAATCATTGTTGCAGGTAATGGTATCCGGTTTTGCTTACCTGAATACTCATAGTGTGGTTCCATACCAAAAGATTTTGCTTTCGCTATAACATTCTTAGTGTAATAACCACGTAATGTCTTAAATTGTTCAACTGTGCGTTTCGCATCTTGAATACGCGCATCAATCATTGTTGCTTCGGTTACCTGTGGTAACAGTACCGCAACACACACAGCTAACAATATCAGAACCAATACTATTGGAAATAAAAAATTTTTTAACATTTAAATGGATTAACCAGCAAAGCTTTTAATAAAGTTAGTATAGTTAATCACTTAAAAAAAGATAAAAGCACAGCTTGGTAAATGGTAGTTTTAATTAATATAATTATAATAAATATTTTTTTTATAATTATATTTGAAATGCTTTGATTGGAAAATCACAGGGAGAGATTAAAAGAGGGGAGAAGCTCCCCTCTGAAATATAACTAAGACTAGTTAGCTTTTAGGTTTATTGTAACACCTGAAGCATTAGTGTAACCACGTAAATCAATATACCAAGTCCCCGCTTTAGGAGCATTGAAAGTACAAACTTCGTTATTACCATTTCTGTATGGTCGGCAATCATAATTACTTGTTGTTGACTGAGATCCATAGTTCACATAAAGATCTGCATCACCAGTGCCACCAGACATAGTAATGGTCATCTTAGAATAACCCGCTGCAAGCTGTTGGGTATAACGCTTCCATTGTCCTTGAGATACGGAAATATTAGTTTCCGTTGCATCAATAGGATCATTACCAGGATCGCCGCCAGTTGTGTAACTACCAACTATGCTCACTCCAGAAAAGCTGCTGTATGCTTTTAAACGCACATAGTAAGTACCGCCAGTTGAAGAGCCTGTACAAGATTCAGAATTACCATTTTTATAAGGACGGCAATCGTAACTGCTATCTGTTGGCTTAGAACCAAATTTAACATATAAATCTGCATCACCAGAACCACCGCTCATATTAAATTTGATGTTTGTTGCGCCAGAAGGCACAGCTAATGTGTAAACAATTTCCCCACCTCGATTAGCACTTAAGTTTGTTTTAGCTACACCATTTTGTAACTTGCCACCTGGAGTTGGATCTGGATCTGGATCAGGATCACTGCCTACACCTGGATTATACAGTGATGTACCAGCACAGTTCTTTTGACCATTGGGGCTTTCTAACCAAAAATTGTTACAGTTAGTATCGTAATTACTATTACCAGCATTCACTCTAAATCCAGATAAACGAACATTATTCAACGATACATAAGAGCCATTTCTCTTTAGACTGAAGTGTTGGTGTGGGCCTGTTGATTGACCACCTTGACATAAAGCCTGATTTTTATTGCTTGCATAATTAGCAATACTCTGATTACGACTCACACTTTGGTTTGTTGAAAATTGAATGTTATCTAAATGGTAATACTGAGTCGACCAACCATCTGCATGAATAACTTCCATATTACAACTTGAATGTCTTTTGACAGTACCAGGTGCAGAAGCTTTCACCCAAAGATTACTTAAATCGCTTCCCCATGAACCACCGTTATGTAAATCAAGAGAAGAGTACACAGTACCACTACCAGTATTTGAGTGAGTACCACCATAGCGCCATGAACTTCCTACCGGGTAAGGTAACTGTAATAAGTTAGAAGGTGGAACTAGTGATGGGTTTTGCTGCGACGTCATTGCTGAACTTGAAGTGAGTTCATTAGCAGGAAATAACTTATAGAATTTTTCTGCAAATAGCTCTCCAGCATTTTGCGCTGATGCACTCTGATTAAAGCTTGGTGAAGAAGAAATAAGCTCTGTTAGTGAGCGTGCATCTGCCGTTTGTAAAACACCATTATCACGATATTGATAGTGCAATTTTGCTAAACGCATAGCAACATCTCTAGTTTGCTCTCGAAAACTGGTTTCTTCAGATAAATCACCAAATGGGCGTGACATAGCTTGTCCGTCTTCAATGCTCACTAATGATGTTTGATGTTCCATTAAAGCAATTAAAACTTTAGGGCTAATACTTGAGTATCCAGCCCAGTGAGAGATAGTTTCTGCATAAGGTGCTAAATGCGGCGCTTTGTCATTTAGATAGTTTTCAATGTTAAAATTGAACATCTGATCAGTGGTATAAATTAAATCTTGCTCTTGTAACGATTGAGTTGCCGAATGTGCATTAAAACACAACATAGCAATCAACGCTGGAGCAATATATTTTTTTGGCTTAAACATCTGGTTCTCCGCTTTTTTAGTATATTTTAGTTTTCAATCTTTCAATCCACTCACACCTGAGAACAAAAACACAATACATCTCAGATACGGCAAAGATTATTCTAATTGGTGCAATATTTCAATTAAATAGACTTCTTTTAGGTAATATGTCACAGATTTAAGGTTATAAAATTACAATTTCCTTTTACAATTTTATTCACCATATATGTAACGCGAAATAATATTAAGTTTCATTCTAAACGACAAAATATTTATAATCCTTTAAAATGAAAAATTAGGTTAACATTAAAAATATATTTAGTTTGAGGACTGACTGGCAAATTTTACTAATTACAAATTTTTTTTGTTATTAAATTGCTGTTATTTTATAACCATTTTACCTTTGTGAATTTTTACACTTGTAATTATTACTTAGTGACGAACAGGCTTTTTAGCTAATTTTCTTTGCAAAGTTCTCCGGTGCATCCCTAATGCTCTAGCTGCAGCAGAAATATTTCCATCATTGTCGATTAAAACTTTTTGAATATGTTCCCACTCAAGCCTTTCTACTGACATTGGCTTGTCACTAATTGGTGTATCTTGCCCACTTTTTTTATTTTTAATATGAGTTAAAATTTCTCGAGCTGTTATTGGTTTTAATAAGTAATCATCAGCGCCTAATTTAATGGCTTCCACTGCTGTGGAAATACTAGCATAGCCCGTTAGTAAAATAATTTGGCTCATTGTATTGGCATCACGGATTTTTTTCACCCAACGTAAACCAGAGTCAGACTCAAGTTTAAGATCTAATAAAATAATAGGTCTGTCTGTCATTGATATATCTTCTAATGCTTCTTTGGGGTGTGCGAAGTGTTTCACTTGACAATCTAGTCGAATTAAACTGCGAGTTAGAACTTCACGATAAGTCACATCATCATCAATAATAATAAAAGTTAAAATCATTTTTTCTCCATTAATGGTAAAAAAACTTGAGTAATTGTTCCGCCAGCTTCTGATTCTATTAATCTAACTTTTCCTCCTACACGTTCAATACTGGCATTAGTTAAAAATAATCCCCAACCTAAACCACCATCTTTTTTAGTGTCTTGTATACTTGCTCCTAACGAACTTTTTATATCCTCCGAAAGCCCTTTTCCATAATCTTTTATTTCAATAACTAATTGTTTATTTTTAAGCATTCCTTTAATTTCGACTATATCAGAATGATTGTCTAAACTAGCATCAGCCGCATTATTTAAAAGATTAGTTAATGCCTGCTCTACACTAATTGATATAAACTGATTAATATCACAAAACTCATCACTCCAAAATTGTTGTGCTTGAACTTGTGGTCGATAAACTAACCAATTATTAATTAACAGCTCTAACTGTTCTTTAAGTAGTGGTCGAAATGTTAACTCGTCATTCACCTTTTGTTTAGTAAGTTGTTTTCTAGTGTAACTACTTTGATCGTTTAAATCTTGAATAATTTGACGACAATTGGCTATTTGTGTTGCCAATAAATCCATATCGTTATTAACCGAAGACGGCAACTCTTGATGCTTCAAATCTTCTACAATAATAGCCATTGTTGATAATGGTGTTCCTAATTCATGAGCCGCACTAGCAGACATAATACCTAAGCTAAGTATTTGTTCATCTTTTAGTTGAGCTTCTCTAAAATTTTGAATTTTATTTTCTTGGACTAACATGGCTCGTCTTGTTAACAAACCAAAAATTGCAATTAAGATCACGGTTAATACAAAGTTGACCCACATACCCGCTAAGTGCAAATGAAATGATGCCAGAGGGCTGGAATCGCCTAATTCTAATGGTCTTTGATAAATATTAAGTAGGGAATAGAGCAATAACTGAATAATAACGACTAACAATAAACTGATTGGTGTTAGCATAAAAGTACCAAGAGCTGTAGATATTAACAGTAAATAAATAAACGGATTGTTAGCACCACCAGAAAAATAAACGATACCGGCTAATACAACAGAATCAAAAACAATCGAAACAAAAAGCTCATTTGATTTAATAGGAGCTAACTGTTTCACTCGATAATGACAATATAATTGAAAAATTACTTCTAAAACTAATAAGCTTAAAAGCCAGTTTAATGGTAAATGAATATCTAACGACCAGGTTGCAAATAAGATCAATATTAATTGGCCATTGATCGCGATCAACCTGACTCGATTTAATATTTGTATATTTTCCCGATTAGAATAACGGTTAGTCAAAACAGATTGCATTTGCATAATATTTAACACCCTATCTAGCCCGCATTAAGACTCATTCTTATAGGCTAAACCAATTTTTGTTCCACCTGCCAGCTATTTTACTTGGCTATCAATAAAATACCACTGCGACAATTGGTCGCATAGGATCTCATCATCACTAGGTTTACCATTCGCTCAAATTTTTTATTGAGATTGATAAATGAACAAATCTAAACTACTCAGCTTCTATTTGCTCACTTTCGCTTCTAGTACTATTTACGCCGACGTAAATACTAATGACGACGAACCTAGTGTGCTGTTAATTACTGGCTCTCCGATTCAGCAAAGTATTGAAGGCTCAACAGAACAATTAGATGAATACGATAACCAAGTAGTTATTGATGCAGGTGACCTGCTCAGCCGCTTTCCTGGTTTTTCAATCATCAGAGCTGGAGGACATGGTGTCGATCCTGTATTAAGAGGGCAAAGTCAAACACGCCTTAATTTATTGCAGCAAGGCGCTTTTTTACATGGCGCTGGCCCAAACCGCATGGACTCGCCAGGTTCTTATACTGAACCTTTTGGTTGGGATGAGGTGCAAATCATTAAAGGAATAGAAACTTTAGTCGGCGGCTCTGGTGGCCCTTCAGGCAGCATCAACTTTAAACGCTACCGACCCCAACTCAATGAGCAAGTTATATCAGGTAAAATGATGGCCGCTTATTCACCCGATTTTTATAAAGTAGGAACCGATCTGGCCACAGGAGGAGAACAAGGCTATTTCCGATTAATTAGCCAGATACTTGATCAAGATAGCTATAAAGATGGCAACAATCAGCAAACTCGGACCGCTTTTAGAACACTTTCAAATACGCTAGTCACAGGGTATACGCCTGATGATACTAGCGAATTAAGACTATCATTAATGGCTAATCGAGGTTCCGATGCTTTGTTTGCAGGCACAATGATGGACGGACCAACAACAGATATGGATGCAGCCCAGTTAATCTATCTAAATGGTGATCAGCTCTCAAGTGATTATAGTGAATATCAAATTTACTGGAATGAAGCTCACCATGTTATGAACAACTACAGCCTACGCCAACAAACCGCTCCAATGAGAATGCTGACTGACGCACACTCTGAAACTAGTGGTGCAAAGTGGCTAAAGCATTGGCAATCTTCAGAGCAGTTTATTTGGCAAGCAAGTCTAGACTGGCAGAATGTTGAGCGTCACGCAGAACGATATATGGGAATGATGGGAACACCAAGCCAACTACAAGCGAACATCTGGCCTGAAAATGAATTAGATATTAAAGGTGCTGCAATTGAAGCTGAATATATCATGAATGAGGCTCACCGCCTTAAATCTGGTATTCGCTATGATCAAGTTAAGGCAACAGCCGAGCTACAAAATACACCCAATGCATTAGCACTATTTCAAGCTTATTATGCGGCGACTCCTTCGAAAGCAACAGAGAATAATATCAGTGGTTTTTCTCGTTATTACTACAAAGCGCCTTCTTCACTTTATTGGGTAGGATTAAGCTCCACCGTGCGCACAGCAGACGCCACTGAGCGCTATGTCGCAGCTGGTAATAATATGTCGATGATGCGTTGGGTTGGTAATCCGGACATTCAACCAGAAAGACATAACCAGTTAGAACTAGGTGCAAAATGGCGTTTTGAAAGCGGTTGGCATGAACTTTCTATTTACCATGATTCGATTGATGATTTTATTTTGCGTGATAGAGCAAGAGGGCAACAAGGCATTATTGCGAATAACCGGGCAACGATTTATCGTAATGTAGATGCAACTATTAATGGATTTGAGTGGGCCTTACAAAAAGAGCTGAGTGATACTTGGACTTTTTATACCAACCTTGCCTACGTAAATGGTGAAAATGATGATACAGGTTTACCCTTATATCAAATTCCACCTGTTGAAGGTTTAATTCAATTTTCAAACCAGCAAGATCAACTCAGCTACTGGATTGATGTTCGCTGGGCACTTAGCCAAGAAGATGTGGATGATAATATGATGACAGGCAGTGGATTAGATGCTGGAAAGTCTGACGATTGGACAGTACTTGATTTAAAATTACGTTACCAATTAAACGATAACTGGCAGCTATCTGCTGGGATCAGTAATTTATTAGATACTGATTATGCCTACCATGTCAGCCGTGCCAATATGGATCCTTTCAATCCTGAGGCAATTAGAGTCAATGAACCTGGCAGACAATTTTGGGTTTCTATTTTGACAGAACTGTAAAATTTCAGATATGCAAAGCGTTGCATGCAGTGAGCAACGCAGCGCTTTGTTAAAATTTTATCGGATTCCAGCGCCTTGACTTGCGGTAGGTGAAGCATCGCATCGATTTACAGAGGAAGGTAAGTCAACAACAACTCCCCATTCTTTCCCCCCCATAAATGCAGCAACAGCAAGAGATAATGCAGCTTTAGTGCGCTCAGCTCCCATATTACTTGCTTTGAAGAACACTAACTTATCTGAGCAGAAATTCTCGATATTTGGATTATCTATTAGTATTTCAAAACTGCCATCATTACCACTAGTATTTATTTGAATAACTTTTCCCCAGTACCAGGCATTACCAGCCTGAACATTCAAGCTTACTAAAGCGGCTAATAGAAAGAACAAATATTTTTTCATCGTTTACTTTTCCTTGATTTTTAATAAGTTTAAAAAAGACAATTATAAATTAACCTCAACTCTGGATAAGGAAATTCAAAATAATTAATAGAATCATTTTTATTTTCAATGACTTAAAACCCAATTAAATTGAATTGCTGTTTCCACTTGAGTTCAGTGTGGCTATTTTTGTGGATATCAAGGCAAGTGACTGCCGCAATAGCGAGCTATTGCAAAGGCGCTTAACGCTGAAAGCCGCAAAAATAGACGCTCTGATGATTTTTCTTATCCAGAGCTGAGGTTAAATTAATATCTACATACAAGAATAATTTTTAGTTCCGATTCCGCAAACTCTAAAGTAATTGCATTCATACAACTTTACCTTCCTTCTTAAATACACGCACTGCTTTTAACGCCATCTCTTCAAGTAAGCCTTTGTATTGATCTATTGGCATATTTTGAATTGGTGCAATACAAAAATGGTGAGGCTTATCTTATACAAACTTTAACCCTAGAGGAGGTTTACTGTTTGGAGGAAAACGCCATACCCAACCAGTCATAGGAGACTCATTAATTCCCGTTTTATTGAATACGCTAATTCCCTTACCTTGTTAAAAGTTATAGATGTCCACTCTCAAACATGTTTATCCCTCGATGGGATTCAATCACACGTATTTATTAGCGATTCTTCAGCGATATTTAAATCTTCATCCACTACCAGTTTTCTGATGGCTTTGTCATTCTGTTTGTATCTCCAAATGATAAAGCCATTATTACTGTTTTGGCCAGTTAACTGGTAAGCACTTTCCTTTAATACACTACAGGGGATATCAATTTTAAACTTTTCCAATAAAGCAATTTCTTCAGCTATTATATCTTCTCCTTGATTTGCTTTTTTCAAGGATTCTTGAAGTAAGCTAATATAATAGCCTATAGCAAAAGAAACAATAATTGACAAAAGTAAACCAAATTTCTTCATGATCAGTTATGCCATATCAATAAAAACTGGAGTGTGCATTGGAGCCCAATTAAACAAGGCCCTTGCATTATCTTCTGATAGTCTAACACAGCCATGCGAACCAAGTGAATCAAACCCCATGTCTTTCAGCAGTGATGTCACACCAACTGTATTAGGTTAGATTAAATACCAATATATATTTGAAATTAACTATTTACTGCCTATCAAAAACATCATCCCACTCTTTTTCATAACCTGATTTTTCTAAATAACCTGAGAATGTGTTCATTATTTTTTCGTTCCAAAATTCTGCTCCTTCTTTCCACGGTAATTGGACATCCTGCTTTTCGTCTTCAATTGAAGCATTTACCATTTCCCAAAAGAACTCGCTTAAATCAGCAGCCTCGCTAGAACTGGCCACTTTGCCTTGTTCTAACAAATCAAGTATCTTAGTTGCATTAAGTTTATTAGCGTAATAAATTGCATATTGTAGTTCTTCTTCAAATTTATATGGAATCATTTAATTACCCACGCCCCATCTTTTATAATACTCGTTCTATCAGCAGCCCAATTGATTTCACCAATGCTTAAATAGCTCAAACAAAAAGCAAAACCATAACAACTAGCGATTATGCACTTAACAAAAATCGCGTTAGACTATATACCATACTAATATTTTTACAACAAACCGAGTAGAGCAAACAACATGACCGAAACCAGAACCAAAAAGCGTGCAGAAGAAATGGTCAACTGGAACTTAGTGTTCCCCAACCAAGCGAACCCTAGCGGTAATATGTTTGGTGGTGATGTTATGGCAATTATGGATACCACGGCAGCTATGGCGGCAAAACGTTTTAGTGAAAAACAAGTTTCAACAGTCACAGTAGAGGCCGTTCACTTTGCCAAACCTATAATGGTCGGCGATAACATTAAGACAACAGCCAAGGTAGTTGCTGTTGGAAAAACCTCCATGATGGTTAAAACAGATGTTTATCGTGACATAGGTGGAAATAAACTAATGAAGTGTGTTAGCGCATTTTTAAATTTTGTTGCCTTTGATTATCAAAGACTGCCATCTCAGGTTCCACTACTTGAGCTAGCAGAAGAAGATAAACAAGCACACTTAATTGCTCTCAGCATTAAAGAGTCGGCAAAAGCTCGACAAAAAGAAATTGATAAAATCCTAACGAGTGATTAGCTTTAATCGCTAAAACGAATTTGGCCTATCTTGTTTACGCTTTTGGCAGTTTTTTAAAATCTGTATTTTTCTTTCGTTATCAGCACTATGCCAACCGGTAATTTCATCAATATGACGACCACACCCCACACAGATATCCTTTTCATCTAAACAACACTGGCTTATACAAGGAGATTGAATATTAATCGATTTATCTTTACTCACTTATTTTAAAAGCCCTTTTTATTTAGTCACTACTTATCGTTTACTATATCACTATTTTATCAAATAATGATTAAAATATATTTAATACTTCACCGATGATATGCTGCTAGTTAAGTGTTGAAGGCAACCTTGGTGAAGATAACAATTTAGCGAACCGCTTCCAGCGGCCAGCTTGTGTTTTATCAGCACCTGACTCAACCCATTGTTTTACCATATCTTTGCCCCAATTGTAATTAATCACATAAGCTCCATAGGTATCAACAAATCTCACTCGCTGTTTTGCTTTTTCAGCACTCATTAGCGTATATTTTTGAAACATTTCTTGAGCTTTCGACGCATCTATTTTTCCATTGCGATATAAGCGAGCAATTTCATTACCAGCATAATTTAACTGAGCAGTTAATTCAGAAACTGCTGAGTGTTTTTCAGCTAACTTAGGATCGATTCCGGCTAATGGATATAAAACAGATTTTTCAAACTGAATTTTTTCTTTGCCAGGAAAGGCCATTTCAATACCATAGTTAGCACTTCCTTCTGCAATCAAAGATTGTGGGCTAAACAGAGGGTATACTGAGTATTCAACCCAGCCTCGTTTTTTATACAAGTTAGCTTCTAACAAGCCATTGTATGTATGATGACCTGGATAACCTTCATGGCAACCTAAATCAATTGCGCGAGAAATATCAATGGGTAATTCAGTATTTACCTGAATTAACGAAATACCTTCTCCTTGATACCAGTTATAGCCACTCCAAGGTTTGTCAGTAACAAACTCTAGGGTGAAATTTTCGTTATCTAATAGTTGGACAAACTGTTTTGTTCTTTCTCTACAAGCTTTTATGGCCGCATCAAAAACAACTTGTAACTTCTCTTTAGGAACGACAAATTGTTTTCGAAAGTTTTCAACTTTAATTAATAATGAATCTTTTCCGGGTAGCGTTTTATCTAGTTTTTTTAATATCGCCTCAAACTCTGACATATCTTTCACTGGTGCTTGAGTATCATAAAGCATCAAGCTCTCTTGATCAAAATCGTATTTTGTACTGCCATGTACTATTAAAGCTCTTGAGACCATAGAGTTTATTTGTGCTTTTAAATAGGCTAAACGTAACTGTTCAATTTCTTCTTTTGCTTTTTCACTTGATAAAACATCAAGCAAAAGTTTTCCTGCAATAATGACTTTCTTTAATTCAATTTTATTTTTTTTAGCCGCGTCTTTCCATTCGCTAGGTCCATAGTAAGCATCTATGTAATTTTTATCGTGCTGCCCTAAAGCTAATGCCAACTGAACATATTGTTCAGCAACTTCATCCACATTGGTTTTTACCGAAGCAAATACAGGTAAAGCCAAACTAAAAGTCAGTATCATAATCAGCTTTTTTATTTTCATTTTAAACTCTCTTTTAACCACTATTTTTATTCTCGCAAAACCGACTTTAACTTCGCCAAAATGCAGGGCTAAATAATACTAATAGCGTAAATATTTCCAATCGGCCAAATAACATTGCTAATGACAATATCCACTTAGCCAAATCACTAATGTTAGCATAGTTGGCAGCAACTTTACCTAGACCAGGTCCCAAGTTATTCATACACGCTGCAACAGCAGAAAAAGCCGTAATTTGATCAAGTCCATCTGCCATTAAAATTAACATAAATACAAAAAACAATGCAACGTAAGTTGCAAAAAAACCCCAGACAGCTTCGATTATATTTTCTGAAAGAACTGTCTCGCCAATTCGAATTTTAAAAATACCATTAGGATGAATCAGTTTTTTAATTTCTCTTGAGCCTTGCTTAAATAAAAGCAAAAATCGAATGACTTTCATACCACCACCAGTAGAACCAGCACATCCACCAATAAAACTTGCAAACACTAAAAGTGCTGGTAAAAAAACTGGCCAAGCATAAAACTCCTGAGTGGCAAAACCTGTCGTTGTCGCCATAGAAACCGTATGAAATAGAGCATCACCGACGGCATCAGAAAAACCATCTCCTGATTTAATAATTAAAGTTAATGCCGTAATTAAAGTCACAATAGCCATAATTGAGATATAAACTTTAAATTCTGGATCTTTTGTATAAGGCTGCATACTGAGCTTTCTTACTGAAGCAAAGTGAAGTGAAAAATTAATACCACTTATCAACATAAATAGTGTACAAATCAATTCAATCTCTGAACTGTTAAACCAGCCAATACTTTTATCATGTGTAGAAAAACCACCAATGGCAACCGTAGAAAAGCTATGGCAAATAGCATCAAACAATGACATTCCAGCTAACCAATAAGACACCGCACAAGCAGTGGTTAATCCTAAATAAATATACCAAAGCGCTTTCGCTGTTCCCGCTATTCGAGGTGTTAATTTTGAGTCTTTAACAGGGCCTGGAGTTTCAGCGCGATAAAGCTGCATTCCACCGATACCGAGCATGGGTAATATTGCAACAGCCAAAACGATAATTCCCATACCGCCTAACCATTGTAGTTGTTGCCGATAAAACAACACTGCGTGTGGCAATTCATCCAGGTGCTTAATAACCGTCGCACCTGTTGTAGTTAGTCCAGAGAAAGATTCAAAAACAGCATCTGCTATGCCGAAATCATTAATATCACTTAAATAAAGTGGTATTGCCCCAAATATACTTAATACTGTCCAAAATAGAACAACAACAAAAAATCCATCTCGATTTCGTAACTCACCTTTAAGCTTTTTGTGTGGTAAAAAAAGTACTAATCCAGTAAATAAACTAATAAAAAATCCGGAAAAAAATGCGCCACCACCACCATCGCCAAAAATTAATGCCACCACAATAGGTGGCATCATTGTGACGCTGAAGATCATCAGTAAAATACCTAGTATTCGGACGATTAACTGACTTTGCATAATATTTTCTTTGGTTACTAAATTTCGAAATTAGAAAAAAGTAAGATCAACCTGAAATAATTGTTCCACTTCGGCAACATATTTTTTATCAACTAAAAATAGAATTAAATGGTCATTAGACTGAATAATAATATTGTGATGGGCAATAATAACTTTTTCATCTCTGACTATGGCTGCAATAGCAGTCCCTCTTGGTAATTCAATTTCACCAATTGCACGACCAACAACTTTAGAAGTCTCTTCTGTTCCATGTGCTACAGCTTCCATTGCTTCAGCAGCCCCTTTACGCAAAGAGTAAACATTGGCAACATCACCACGCCGTATATGAGTAAGCAGGCTACTTGTGGTTGTATGCTGAGGTGATAAAGCAATATCGATTTCGTTACCTTGTAATAAGTCTGTGTAGGCAACTCGATTAATCAGTACCATTGTTTTACGTACACCTAATCGTTTAGCCAGCATAGCTGAAATAATATTGGCTTCATCTTTATTGGTTACTGCGATAAAAACATCCATTTTATCAATATTTTCATCAATTAGCAGTTCTTGGCTACTCGCATCACCATTCAACACAATCGTATTTTCTAAACCATCACTAACTGCTAGTGCCCGTTTAGGATCGGCTTCAATTAACTTAACCTGATAGTTTTCCTCTAATGACTTAGCGAGACCTCTACCAATATTTCCGCCACCCGCAATCATTATTCTTTTGTATGGGTTTTCTAATTTCTGTAATTCACCCATCACCTGCCTAATGTGATGGCTAGCAGCAATAAAGAAAACCTCATCATCGGCTTCAATAACAGTATCACCTGTAGGCATAATCGCCTTACCTCGGCGAAAAATTGCTGCCACTCGTGTTTCAATATTTGGCATATGATCCTTTAAAGCTGATAGCGCATTACCAACCAACAAACCACCATAATAAGCTTTTACCGCCACGAGTCGAACTAAACCATTAGCAAAATCAACAACTTGTAATGCTCCTGGATTTTCAACCAAACGACGAATATATTTAACCACTAACTGTTCTGGACTAATAACAACATCAACAGGCAAGTTTTTAGTATCAAACAACTTTTTCTCTTTTAAATACTCTGCACTTCTAATTCGCGCTATTTTAGTTGGCGTTTTAAAAATAGAATAAGCCACTTGGCAAGCTATCATATTGGTTTCATCACTATTCGTGACCGCTATAATCATGTCTGCATCTTCAGCTCCTGCCTGCCTTAAAATATGCGGGTGAGAGCCATAGCCTACGATTGTTCTTAAATCGAGATGATCTTGCAAAGCACGTAGTTTTTTGGGATTAGTATCAACAAGGGTAATATCATTGTCTTCACCCGCTAAGCTGATAGCTAAAGTACCGCCAACCTGTCCCGCACCTAAAATAATTATTTTCATTATCAAACTTGCCTTTGAGTCGCAGGCCTACCTATTTTTAAACTAACGATACACCCAATTCTACAAAATTGCATAATGCTCGCCTCATTATTCAAATTTTCTTAAACCACATAAATAAAACCCATCCATTTGAAACTCTCCAGGTACAATTTGATAACCAACAGCTGCCCGCCGACTCAAAGAATTATGGATTGCTTCTGGCATTTGTAGTACGGTCGGCTTATGCTTTGCTTGAAAGATCTGAATTTGCTGTTCATTTTCCACTTTAAACACTGAACAAGTTGCATAGACTAAAATACCACCTGGCTTTAGTAATGACCAACACTGATCTAATATTGTCTGCTGTAAAGTAACCAACGGCTGAATGTCGGTTACTTTACGGTGAATCTTTACATCTGGATTACGGCGTATCACACCAGTTGCAGAACAAGGAACGTCGAGTAAAATTCGATCAAATAGCTGACCATCCCACCAACGCTCAATTTGGGTAATATCCGCAGTCATTACCTGACTGTTTAGCTGCATACGGGCTAAAGTCTGCCTGATTTTCTCAGCTCTTGCAGGAGATAATTCAACAGAGGTTAATTGAACCGAACTTTCTCTTTGTAAAATATGCGTCGTTTTACCGCCAGGAGCAGCACATCCATCAAGCACTTTTTGGCCAGGCTGCAAATCTAGCATTTCAACAGCTAATTGTGCTGCAGCATCTTGCACTGTCACCTCACCCTGAGTAAAACCAGGTAATTTCATTACATCTACAGCATTATCCAAAATAATCGCATCGGATGCGACTGGATGCAGTTTGGCGGACAAATCTAATACTTCCAATTGTTTCAAATATTGCTCTCGAGTTAAACGCAATTGATTAACTCGTAATATCATTGGTGCCTGCAGATTATTATTTTGCACTATACCATTTGCTTCATCAGACCAATCTTGTTTGATTTTCTTGACTATCCACCCTGGGTGAGCAGTTTGGAATTGAATCGATTTTTGTAGCTTTGCTTCAATGGCTTCGTGATTACGCTGATATTCTCTTAAAACACCATTTATTAGACCTGTCGCCCATGACTTGCGCAGTTTTTTAGCAAGTTCAACGGATTCTGATATTGCCGCATGATCTGGCGTAGATAAATACTTTATTTGATACAAACCCAATATAACACTCATTAATACATCATGATCTTTGGGCTTTAAAGGCTTAGCCATTAGATTATCTGCTAGAGTTTTAAGCTGGAAATAAAAACGTAAGCACCCAAATAACAACTGTTTTGCCAACGCTTTCTGCTGAGGTGATAACGCTGGTTCTTGGTTAGTTGAATACTCTGCTAACAAATGATTAACTGAACGTCCCTTATCAACAACCTGAGATAGCCAACGAATGGCTTGTAGGCGCGGATCAGTCATGTTGACCCAAGACAGGGTTCTCAATAAACCAATCTTTACGTGAATTTAACAATGCAACAGCATCCATTCTCTTGCTACCATCAGGCTGCAATTCCTTCAGTAATAGCGTTTTTTGATCCCCACAAACAACCTCAATACCGTGTTTTGACATAGCGATAACGCTACCAGCAGCATTTGTAGAGTGATTATCAGTGAGCTCCACCTGCCAGACTCGAATACGCTTATTCCCAGCATGAGTAAAACAAACAGGCCAAGCATTAAGTGCTCTAACTTTTCTTTCTATGTCGCTGGCATCTTTTGACCAATCAATTTGTGCCTCTTGCTTAGACAGTTTATGCGCATAGTTAGCCAAACTATCATCTTGCACTTCACCGCAAAATTCAGGTGAGTAGGTTGCTAAATATTGATTAATCGCTTGACCGCCCAACTGAGCTAGCTTGTCATGTAATGAACTACCTGTTTCTTGTTTATCTATTGGACAGCTAACTTTTAATAACATATTTCCAGTATCTAACCCCTTATCCATTTGCATAATAGTAATCCCGGTTTCAGAATCACCATTTTCAATAGCTCGTTGAATAGGAGCTGCTCCTCGCCATCGCGGTAGTAAAGAACCATGTATATTCAGACATCCATATTTGGGTGTATCAAGCACAGACTGTGGCAACAATAACCCATAAGCGACCACCACCATTAAATCAGCTTGATAATCACTCAACCTTTTAATATCCGAAGTTTCCTTAAAATTAAGCGGCTGCTCAACTGGTAAGCCTTTTTCTTCTGCTAGTTTCTTGACAGGACCAGCAACCAGTTTTTTACCACGCCCACTTGGTCGATCAGGCTGACAATAAACAGCCATTACCTGATGACCAGCTTCTAATATTGCTTGTAATGCAACAGCAGCAAAGTCAGGAGTACCTGCAAAAACAATTTTTAACGAATGATTATTCATTAATAAATAACTTCTCTTTATGTGGTTAAATAATTTATTTATTTTTTGCTTTTTGCTCTTTTTCTAGCTTTTTGCGAATTCTTTGGCGTTTGAGCGGCGATAAATAATCAACAAACAATTTTCCTTGCGTATGATCGAGCTCATGTTGAATGCACACAGCAAGCAACCCATCTGCATCAAGCTGAAACTCTTTACCTTCTCTATCCAGTGCTTTAATCGTCACTTCATCTGCTCGCTCAACTTTTGCATAGACGCCCGGAAATGAGAGACAACCTTCATCCATTTCTTCAACCCCACGTAATTCAACTATTTCGGGATTAATAAAGACTAGGGGAGAAGACTTATCTTCAGATACATCAATAACAAATAGCTTTTTATGAATATTGACCTGTGTCGCAGCAAGACCAATTCCGGGTGCTGCATACATAGTTTCGAACATATCATCGATCTGATCTTGTAGCTTTTTATCAAACTCAATAACAGGTTTGGCAACAGTGCGCAGACGTTTATCAGGGTATTCAAGAATGTTTAATATAGACATGTAGCGGGTAACTCTGTGACGTAAGTTCTAGTAAAATCATAAGTAATACTGCTAAGATAATGATCATACTGGAAAATTTGTTGTTAATACACTGGGTTTTTAGACAAATTTTAGGCTAAAATGGCCATTAAGGGGCATTTTTATCGCCTAAAGAATATATCAAAAGGGAAAGCACAATGAAAAAAATTACCATTGGCCTTTTGTCTGCTCTATTCAGCTTGTCTGCTTGGTTTAGTAGTGCGGCCGAATTAAGACAAAACCACCCTGAGTTTCACGTTGTTCAACCGGGGGACACACTTTGGGATATTTCCGAGAAATTCCTGCAATCTCCCTGGCTTTGGCCAGAAATTTGGCATGTGAACGATCAGGTTAATAATCCTCACTTGATTTTTCCTGGAGATATCATCGGGTTAGTCTATGTTGATGGGCAACCGAGAATAACGAAAACTAATCGGCTACCTAATGGTACAGTTAAACTGCGGCCAAAAGCTCGAGAATTATCCGCCGATTCAGCGATAACCACATTGCCACTAGATGCAATAGCACCATTCTTAACTTCTGCTCAAGTAGTTTCTGAAGAACAGCTTGAAGATTCTCCATATGTTGTAGGTAGCGATAGTGACCGCTTACTAGCAGCAGAAAACAATAAAGTTTATATGCGTGGTATCATTGATGAGGCAGCCCAAAAATATAGCTTTTTTAGAAGAGGTGACCCCTACATCGATCCAGAAACTAAAGAACTATTGGGCATTGAAGCAATCCACGTTGCGGAAGGGCAAAAGATTATGCCTGGTGATCCTGCGGTAATGAAAGTTAAAAAATCAACTTTAGAACTACGTGTTGGTGATAGAGCTTGGCCAACAAATGATGAGCAGTTGCGTCCAGTCTACTTCCCGCATTCTCCAAAATCATTCGAAGGCGGTCAAATAATTTCAGTTTACGGTGGAGTACAACAAATAGGCCAATACAACGTCGTAGTTATTAACCGAGGCGAGCGAGAAAATATGGAGGTTGGTCATGTATTATCAATTTATCGTCGTGGTGCAACAATTGTTGATGATATTGCCACTCAGAGACGAAAAGATGATGACTCTGTAAGCACTTGGGATAAAATAACTGATACTGTGACCAATTCAAAAGAGACGGTCACTTTACCAGATGAACTAGCAGGTAGACTGATGATCTTTAGAACTTTTGAAAAAGTGAGCCTCGGTCTAGTTTTAAAAGCAGAAAAAACAATTCATGTATTTGATAAGGTCAAAATGCCTTACTAGAATAAAACTCTTACTAAAAACTTTGGCTAGCAGGGAAAGCTATTGGCAACTAACACGGATGAACTCAAAGCATTTTTAGCATTAAAATCAATTAAAGGCGTCGGCAATATTGGCGCCTTAAAATTACTTGAACAATTTGGTTCCGCAAGTTCAATTTTTAATGCTTCAACTACCCAGCTTCGCTCGGCATCTATCAAAAACAGTATTATTCAGCAAATTACTCAATTTGATTTTACGATTGTTGAGCAACATCTAAAATGGGCAAAGAAAGATAATTGCCACCTTATTCCTATTAACACTCCACTTTATCCACCGTTACTGGCTCAAATACACTCACCACCTATTTTACTCTTCGTACTCGGAAATCCCGAAGTATTACTATATCCTCAAATAGCAGTTGTTGGTTCACGTCAACCAACAGCACAAGGACTTTCAAATACAAAATCATTCTGCCAAAGTCTATGTGGGCACGGGCTCACAATTACCAGTGGAATGGCTATTGGCATTGATGGTGAGGCTCATATTTCATCTCTTAAGGCTAAAGGTTTTACAATAGCGGTTGCGGGTACAGGCTTAAATCGAGTATATCCGGCACACCATAGAGAACTAGCCCACCAAATCGCTAAAACAGGTGCTTTGGTATCAGAAAACTTTCCAGATGATAATTTCAACGCAGGTAGCTTTCAACAACGCAACCGAATTATAGCCGGCTTGAGTTTAGGCACACTAGTCATTGAGGCTGCGGCCCAAAGTGGCACGCTAATAACCGCCAAATGCGCAATGGAAGAGGGTAGAGAGGTTTATGCGGTCCCAGGCTCAATTCATAACCCTCTGGCAAAAGGCTGCCATTACTTAATTAAACAGGGTGCAAAATTAGTCGAAACAATTGAAGATATTCTAGAAGATTTACCAAGTATTAATAAAGGTCAGCCAACTCTACAAACAATCACTGAAAAAGCTCAGCTTGATCAAGAAACAGCCAACTTCCTTAGATTTATTGATTATGATATTACTTCACTAGACACCATCATATTAAGGAGTGAATTGACAGTGGAAGCTGTGACCAATAAACTACTCATGCTGGAGTTACAAGGGTGGGTTATCAATACCGCAGGTGGATATATCCGCCAATAAATTAATTTTTTGGGGAGTCTTAATGAAAGCAGAAGTAATGGATGTACTGATGTATATCTTTGAACGTTTTCAAGACGATGAATTTGTACCGGTTGAAAAAGCTCAAGCACTAGTGAGTGAACTAGAAGAAGTAGGCTTCAAGAGTGGTGAAATTAATTGCGCTTTAGATTGGCTAGATGGCTTAGTAGATACTAGCTCTAAAGATTTTGCGCCTAGCGAAACCTCTCAACAAAGCACACGTGTTTTTCATCCTTATGAACAACATTTTCTTTCTGTTTCTAGCCGTGGATTTCTCTATTTTTTAGAGCAAGTTGGTGTACTCGACCCACATAGTCGAGAAGCTGTTATTGATCGTGTATTGGCACTAAAATCAGACAAACAGGTTGATTTAGACCAACTGAAGTGGGTCGTAATGATGGTATTATTTAACTTGCCAGGCAAACATGAAGCTGCAGTTTGGTTAGAAAATATGGACGCTTGCTTTCATTAAAATCAAATAGCCTATTATGAATAGAGGTTTTTTCCTTCAGGTTGACGCTTGAATCTTTTATAACTCCACTGATACTGATCTTTCCAAGTATTGATGATTGCCTCAAGTTGCAGATTCATCTGCTGATTAAATTCTTCCACTGAGCGGTTAGAATAATCAAACTGAGGCTTTTCTAAATAAATGTCAAATGAACCATCTTTATTACGAATGCAATTACCAAACAATAAATTAGCCTGACTTTTGCTCAAGAGTTTATGCAAGAGTGTCATCGTATAAGCTGGCTGCCCAAAGAATGGCGAATAAATACCTGCTCCTTCACGAGGGGCCTGATCAGGTAGAATCATCATCACCCCCCCATTTTTTAACTCTCTTAATAACCCCATAATGCCTCTAGGGTCAGTTGAATAGGCTTTACCACCAAATTTAGTACGAGATTCAAGCATAACTTTATCTAATTGCTCAAACTTTGCAGGCTGATACATCCCAAAAGCAGGATAATTCAACTGCACCCATTGCCATAAATACTCCCAGTTTCCTATGTGTGCCGTAGCTATAATTACTGAGCCTTGTTTTTCAACTATTTCATTAATTAGCGCTTGGTTATGTACTTGTGCAATCTGAGATTCTAATTTAACTCGACCAGCAAACCAAGCCGTTACAAACTCACTAAAAAGATAAGCGCTTTGACGGTTAATTTTTAAGATTTCTTGGTTAATTTGTTGGCTTTTCAGTTCTGGGTAACAAATTTGTAAATTCGCCCTCATAATACGAGTAGCTTTCCCATTCAATACAAAATTTAATCGACTAAAAAACAAACTTATCCAGTAGGTAACAGGTGCAGGCAATCGATAGGCTAATTTTACCAAAACAGATAATAACGCCCCCTTTACTTTAGTACTTTTTTTGTCTCGATAAGCCACTGGCAGCCTTTATAATAAACAACTTTGATTAAGGAGCGAAATTGGTGCTTATTCTATGTGATCGGTGTTTCTATTTGCAATCGTGAAAACAGACATTATTGATGTTAGTATTTAAGTTAATCGGTAAGTATTGATTTTAAATGGACTTTTAACCACCAAAGGCGATTTACTATTCGTAGATAATAAAAGAGCATAGCTTAAAATCTACGCTCTTAAATTTAATTATTTCTTTATATTCAATCCCTTAAACTTATAATCTTTTGGTTCACCTTTAAAAAACAGGCCTCCTTTTGGATAACCATCGACACTTTCTAGAACTGAATCATAAGAATCCATTGCAACCATTTCACTGCATAATAAGTTTGCTTTTTCTTCTAGCTCCTTCGCATTAACTTCTACGTATTGCTCAATGTCATGCTCTAAATTTTCCATACGAAACTCCAGATCCTTTAATTCTTCAGAATCACCTGAAAATA
The DNA here is from genome assembly GCF_052495765.1 of Aliikangiella litoralis. The sequence goes on from NZ_CP199292.1 coordinate 5,905,440, forward strand.
CAGAAGATAAAACGTTACCGACGATTTTACCAGAATACTTAGTAATAGCCGTTTCAAGCACTTGCTCAAACTCTTCATCAAATCCATCTTCAATCACTTTTTCTACTGCCTCAACATTTAATTGAGTTTTTGTAATATTCGTTTTTATTTTATCTACCGCAACTTCAATCGGTTTGATTAAATCCGTTTGAGCAGCTTTATCATCGCCAAATAATGAAGTAATTACCATTGTAGCCGTTTTAATACCAAGTTCCGCTCCTTCAATAGCCACTTCTGCTATTTGGGGTACCATTTCACGGGCTTTTTTCTGAAGAGACAGGCTAGCCTCCTTTTGAGCTTTGGTTAATTCCACACCTTTGTTATTAATGAGCAATTTATCGCCAGCAAACTCATAACGCTCGCCATTTGTACGACTAAATAGCACTCGATTAGCATCGATATCAACATTATATTCTGTTGAATAACGGCATACTTCTGACTCAGCGCTAACAATATTTGCAACCCCAATTAATGCAATTGTTATAAGTGTCTTTTTCATAAATACTCCTCCTAAGGAACTATTAAAACTCAAACTACTTTTTATCTGTAATAGTAAAAACTAACAACAAGTGGTAAGTCGAATAAAAACTCAATAAAGTTGGAATAAGTTGAATAGAGAATGTAAGAATGTATTTCAGATAAGTCAAATTAGAAAAAGCGCCGAAATACGGCGCTTAATTTTTTATTGCTTTGGCTGTTCGGTAACTTTTACTATGTTATTAGAACCAGATAACTCTTTAACTGCTTGCTTGATACGCTCACCAGAACCAAGCTTCTTATTATCTAATTTGTACCTTTTGTTGACGATTAAAGTAGGCGTTCCAATCACTTTGGCATTCATTGCATACTGCTTGGATAAACGAAGCTGTGTATTCAACCAATATGACTTAGCGACATCATCATAGGCTTTTGCATCAACACCAAGTGAAACAAAAAAGTCTTTTAGATCATCATCATTTTTAAAGTGTCTTTTTTCAACATGAATGCGTCGAAAGATCTTTTCATGACTTTTGTCTAATACACCTAACTTTTCACCAATATAGTAAGCTTTAACATATACTTTCCAAGAAGGACGTAACTCCAAAGGGATGATTTTAAATTTAACGGTCGGATTTTCATTTTTTATCTCACTGATAACCTTTTCCATCGAATAACAAGCGCCACAGGCATAGTTAAAAAACTCTTCAACAATAGGCTCTTCACTTTCTTTAGGTGAAATGATTTGATAATGCTCACCAGCAACAAAACTGCCAGATTCAGCTGATACCGCACCACTAAGAGTACAAGCTCCCACAAAGAGCGCCATAAGTATATTTTTTGTAAGTTTCATCAAGACCTCTGTTAATTTATCTAGTTTTGCCAGTTACTCGACAGTGACTGACTTAGCCAAATTTCTTGGCTGATCAACATCAGTTCCACGAATCACAGCAACATGATACGACAAGAGCTGAAGTGGAACAGTAAAAATAATAGGCGCTACATAGTGACTACTCGCTGAACAATGTATTAATTTAATACCATTATTTTCAACGATTTCGCTATTTTTATCAGCAAACACATATAATTGGCCACCTCGCGCACGAACTTCCTCCATATTCGACTTCAATTTTTCGATAAGTTCATTATTTGGTGCCACTACCACGACAGGCATATCTTGATCGATTAAAGCTAACGGACCATGTTTTAACTCACCAGCCGCATAGGCTTCAGCATGGATATAGGAGATTTCCTTTAACTTAAGCGCACCTTCCATAGCAATTGGGTATTGCTCTCCGCGACCTAAAAAGAGGCAATGCTCTTTTTCATTAAACTCTTCGGCCACATCTTCAATCAGCTTATCCATAGTAAGCGCTTCGTTAATATCTGTTGGTAAGTGCCTTAACTGATTAACAATCTCTCCAATTTCAGACTCAGGTAGCGTTTTTTTAGTTTGCGCTAGCGCTGTGGCTAACATTAGCAAGCCTGTTAACTGTGTAGTAAAAGCTTTTGTTGAAGCGACCCCAATCTCTGCACCAGCCCGTGTCATGAATGCCATATCTGATTCACGCACTAAAGAAGAGCCAGGCACATTACAAATGGTAAGGCTTGCCATAAATCCTTGTTTTTTGGCTATTCTGAGCGCAGCAAGTGTATCGGCAGTCTCGCCTGACTGAGAAATACTAATAAAAAGCGAATTAGGCAATACCACACTTTTACGATATCGGTATTCGCTTGCAATCTCAACCTGGCAAGGGATCGATACCATAGACTCAATCCAATATTTAGCAACCATTGCTGCATGATAACTGGTTCCACACGCAATAATTTGAACTGATTCTGCTTTTGCTAGTAATTCAGGGGCTTTATTTCCAAAAGATTCAACAATAACAGACTGAGCATTTAATCGACCTTCTAAAGTATTGTTAATTGAAGTCGGTTGCTCATAAATTTCTTTCATCATAAAATGGCGAAATTGTCCTTTATCACCTGCATCATGCTGAATACTAGACTCTTCAAAATTACGCTCAATAATATCGCCTTGAGGTGAAAGTATTTTCACTTCTCGACGTGATACTTCAGCGACTTCACCTTCTTCCAAAAACATAAACTGTCGAGTAACAGGAAGTAGGGCTAACTGATCAGACGCAATAAACATCTCACCAATACCTTTTCCTAAAACTAATGGACTGCCTGAACGAGCAACAATTAAGTGATCTGGATTTGAACGCTCCATGACAACAGTGCCATAAGCTCCCTCTAATAGTTTGGTCGCACTTAAAACAGCTTCTAGTAATGATTCTGAATTTTTTCTTTCGCGCTCAATTAAATGTACCATCACTTCAGTATCAGTATCAGAGCTAAAAACATATCCTTGAGACTTTAACTCATCTCTTAAGGCTTCATAATTCTCTATAATTCCATTGTGAACAATGGCAATACCGTCATTGGAAAAGTGGGGATGTGCATTACTCTCATTCGGCTCCCCGTGAGTTGCCCAACGAGTATGAGCAATACCAATACTCCCATCTATGGGGCTTTCATCCATAGCTTTTTTTAATTCAGCAACTTTACCCACTCTACGTAAACGTGCGATCTGATTGTTAGAAATGACTGCTAATCCCGCCGAATCATAACCGCGGTATTCCAACCTTTTTAGTCCTTCAACTAATATTTCAGCGATATCACGCTGTGCTACTGCTCCAACTATTCCACACATCTAATTCAATACCCCGTTATATTATTTTTGTTTGGTTGGGCGTTTCCAACCAATCTTTTGTGTTTGCTTAACGCGACTCACACACAAAGCCCGATCTTCAACATCAGCAGTTACAGTTGTACCCGCTCCAATTGTCGCACCTTTACCGACTTTAACAGGCGCAACTAATTGAGTATCAGAACCAATAAAAGCATCGTCACCAATAATAGTTTTATGCTTATTAGCACCATCATAATTACAGGTAATCGTGCCTGCACCAATATTGACATTCTTACCGACTTCACTATCACCAACATAAGCAAGATGTCCAGCTTTTGAACCTTCACCTAGTGTCGTTTTTTTCATTTCAACAAAATTACCAACATGGGCATTATCACATAAATGAGTGCCGGGTCTTAATCGCGCAAACGGACCCACTCCACAGCTTTGGTCAATTATAGACTCTTCTATTACACTATTGGCCTTAACTTGAGTATTTGCACCAATGGTACAGTCTTTCAAATAAACATTCGGACCAATTCGAACACCTTCTTTTAATACAACACGACCTTCAATAACACAGTTTACATCGATAACAACATCAGATTCACAAGAAAGAGTACCACGCAAATCAAACCGAGTTGGATCTCGGAATGTAACACCACCATCCATCAACTCTCCAGCCATTTGCAGCTGCCAAACTCTCTCTAGTTCAGCTAATTGACGAAGTGTATTGATCCCTTCAACTTCATACATTGCTAAAGGCTGAGCAGTAGTCACTTGATTACCTTCTTGTACTGCCATGGCAATAATATCAGTCAAGTAGTATTCACCTTGAGCATTATTATTACTTAATTGATTAACCCATACTTTTAGCTGAGATGAATTACAACACAAAATTCCAGTGTTAATTTCATTAATTTGTTTTTGCTCTTCAGAAGCATCTTTGTGCTCAACAATACCGGTAACCTGGTTATTCTCATCTCTGGTAATGCGTCCATAACCAGTAGGATCTTCCAAAAAGCAAGTCATTAAAGCTATGCCCTTAGGATCATTTTGGTGTATTTCAACTAACTGAGATAACGTTTCATGGTGAATAAGCGGCACATCACCATATAAAATCAAGGTAGGAACATCATCCTTTAAACCTCCGGAAGCGACTTGAACCGCATGTCCTGTACCTAGCTGTTCTGTTTGTTCAACAAATGACAAAGTTATATGATCGCCTCGAACAGCATTTTTTACCTGCTCTCCACCATGGCCAACAACCAAATGACAGTGGTTAGCTCCCATTAAGTGGCAGCTATCAATGACATGCTGAACCAGTGGTTTTCCAGCCAATTGATGCAGAACTTTCGGAAGTCGAGACTTCATTCGGCTGCCTTTACCCGCAGCAAGAATAATGACTTGGATGTCCATTCTTAGTATTTTTCCGTAGTTTGTGAAAGTAAGTGGACTATTTTACTCAGATTCACTCGTGAATTAAACCTTTCTTGCCTACAAGTAACATAAAGTCATGAATCGGTTGAATGACATAAAACGCCGCTTTACTGGTATGAGCCACCTTTCAAGTTTTGCTGGTATTCGCTATGCTTTGCTTGATGAAACTAAATAACTTTAATACAAAAGCATTGATAGCAAACTTTGTTGTCTGGGCTCTATTCGTAACTATCAGCTTATCTGCATCTTTTATTGACGCTAACCGAGCAGGGATAGAGGTTGATGTACCAATCAGAATAATAGGTTACTTAATCAGCTTTATCCCCTGGATGCTAATCACACCTGTTTTTTATTGGTTTTTACAAAAACAGCAAGAACAAAAAAAACTGTCTATATTGGCAACTTCTTTAATACTATTGGTTAGCTGGGCACCAGTTGTGGTAATACTGGAAACGGCTTCTTATTCAATAATGAGAAAAACCGAATTATTTCCATTAATAGATAGTATTATTGCTTTACCAATTGTTATTTGGGTGTATTGTTTTTTACTCTATGCGGTTATTTTAGGAGCTTGTTTAGCTTTGCTTTATTATAGACGCTCAAATGCTAATCGATTGGAGGCACTGAAAGCCAAACAAACTAATGTCGAACTTGAACTACAACTCAGCGAATTAAGAATTCAGTCTTTATTATCGCAACTTGAACCTCATTTTTTATTTAACGCCCTCAACTCAATTGCTAGCTTAGTTCGCACTTTAGATAAAAAACGAGCGTTAACTGCGATTAGGCGCTTAAGTGATTTATTACGTTACGCTATAGAAGCAAGTAACCAAAAATATGTGAACTTTGAAGATGAACTGAACTTTGTTCAAGATTACCTATCCTTACAGTCTCTAAGATTCGAAGAAAAATTATCCATTAAGCTACTCGATAAAAGAAGTGTACAAAACCAAATATGTCCACCTTTTTTACTACAGACATTTGTAGAAAATGCAATTAAGCACGGTTTGGAAGCAGAAGGTAGTGCCATGAACTTATTAATAGAAATAACCGATAACCAATCACTCCATGAGCAGACCAATCATTATAAAGACACCCTTCACCTATTAGTTAAAAACTCCCACCTACAAACTATAAAAAAATCAAAGGGATTGGGGATAGGTTTAACTAATTTAAAAGCCCGTCTAGATATTTTGTATCAAGAAAACGTGACGTTGGAAACCAGCAATACTAGTGATTTTTATCAAGTTAAACTCCAAATACCTGCTCATGGATAAATTACAATGAAAACTAAACGTCAATTTACTGCATTAATCGTTGATGATGAGAATTTAGCCAGAGCAAACATAAAATACTCCTTAGATGATTACCCTTACTGGCAAGTCATCGGTGAATGTAACCGCGGAGACAAAGTATTTGAAAGTGTCTGCAAACAAGGACCTGATGTAGTATTTCTAGATATAAAAATGCCTGGGTTAAATGGGCTTAAAGTTTGTCAGCAGTTACAGCAACTTGATAATCCTCCTTTTATCATTTTTGTTACTGCTTATGATATACATGCTGTCGAAGCATTCGAACTTTGTGCACTTGATTATCTCTTAAAACCTTTTGATGATTCACGTTTTTCTAAAACAATCGAGAGAGTTGAGCAGCTTTTAATCAACAATCAAAATCAGATAAAACAGGTTGAGCAATTAGAACAATTATCTGATGAAAATGAGGAAAGCTTAACAACATTAATTGTTCGTTCCGTTGGAAGAATTCAATTAATAGAAATTGATAAAATTAACTGGCTTTCTACCGCAGGTAATTATGTTGAATTACACCTGGCAGATAAAACAATTCTTCATCGGGTTAGTTTAAGCTATTTAGAAAAACACTTATCTAAAGACGACTTTATTCGAGTGCACCGAACCGCCATGATTCGACATTCACAAGTAAGCGAGTTTTTAACACTTGCAGATGGGCAATATAGTGTTTTGTTAAAAACAGGTGAAAAGGTTAATGTCAGTCAAACTTATAAAGATAGGTTATTGCAATTGTTAGGGATTGAATAGAAATACACTAATCATTAGATTAGTGTATTAATAATTTAACTGAGCCAATCAAGTTAAAAACAATGTTGAATATTCACAAAAACACATCAACCAATAAAATTAATTGTAGTATTAACTCGGATTCACTCTCATAATTACCAACATACATTCGAACTAATGGAAGATACAATAGTTCCATCTTGAACGCTAACAAGATAACTTCTGCAACCTCCTGCATGAGTTCCACTACCCAAAAGTACAGATCTACCACTAGAGATCTCGTTGCCATTTCCATACATAGAACTAGCTAACGCGATATTTGTAGGAACCGCATTAGGATTCACAGCACTACCTTCAATAGGATAAAAAGCAGCTGCGGTACTCGTGCTGCCTTCTAGTTTCCAAACTTCCATAGAACCATCTTCAAAAATCACTAAATATTTTAGCTCTTTATTCCCCCTTATACTTCGCCAGGCTCGAGTCATCCAGCTAGCACTTGTATAGGCCTGTGTTAAGGGCAACTGTCTTAAAAATGTCGAAAGTGTTGCACAAGCTCCAGCTCCAGCACTACATATTTCTATTCCTATAGATGTATCTATTTCTCTAAAATCAACCACAGGTGTTACTTTCATCATCTCATCTAATTGTTTAAATTCATCTATACCAGCTTGAGGTGCCCTCATCGCAGAAACAATGTTTACCTGCGCCCCCCCCATACTGCCAAAAGGTCCGGTATTAACTACATTTACACTGACAAACCAAATTTCATAATTAGCAGTATTGATTACTGCTAGATCAAAACTTCCAGTAGGTGCTGTTGACATATGTTGAATAGCTGCCTGCTGAAAATCTTGTGAGTTATAACAAGTATTACATTGAACATATACAGAAGGTTCAGATGAGCTAGCAAAAATCAATGATGAATAGTAAGCCGAAAAAACAAGCATAATGTAAAGACTAATTTTTCTCATGACATTTCCTTTTTAATAAAAAAAATTTTAACTACAAAAAATTAAGAAATACCTCAATAAATTTATACATCAATCATGGTTAATCATTGGAGAATTATTCAACTAATACTATCTGAAAAAAGTTTTTAAATCATATAACTAGTTGATGAAACTCAATAACATTAAAAAACAGTCAACCAAACAAAAAATTAAGGCATTCAAGTAATATAAAACAGACAATTATATAAAATTAAAATAATATTATACTTAAAACAATTAGCTCTACTCTATTAAAAATAACTATATAGAAACACCGAATTGAAATCGATGCCTCTATTACTAATCACTTTTAAATCGAGAGCTATTTAACTAAAAGCTAAACTGTATACCAGCAAAAGCGCGCCTACCTAAAATATCGTAAATGGTATTTTGAGTAAAACTTGGTGGTAATTTATTGTTAATATTTCGAATACCACCATAAATTCTCATATTATCAGAAATTACATAACTCGCTGATAAATCATGCGTTGTTAAACTTCCAACGTAAGCTGGTGATAAATCTTCTTCAGATGCAATACCTGACTGATCAAATGTTGCAGATCGTTCGATAAAACGAGAAGTCCAATTGATAGTTAGATCATCAAGGTTGTAGCCTAAAGCTAATCGAGCTTGATACTCTGGATTTCCAACTTCACCTAAATTTATGTTAATTTCATCAGGCCTATCTTGAAATTCAAACTGCTCAAGAACTTCCATTTTGCTGACAAATAAACTAGTAGATAGAACCCCAGGCAGATTAATAGTATCTAAACTTGTTTTATAACGGAATTCTGTTTCAATACCTTCTGCGTTTAATCTAGAAGCATTAATATACTCCGTTTCAACAGAACGAATATCGCCAGTGTTCAAATCACGTGTCACTTTAGAACAATAAAACTCATCAGGTCCACCAGAAGCCCCAACACAATTAGATGCTATTGTTTGCGGGTTTAATAGTATAATTGCTTCTTCAATTTCAACTTTAAATGAATCAATACTAACAGAAAAATCCTCAATAAAATCAGGAGTCCATACTAACCCAAATGTCGCTGAACGAGAAACTTCTGCTTCCAATTCAGGATTTCCTCCAGAAAGGGTATTAACAAACTCATTATCATTAGCCTGAAAATCTGCTGGAATCCCCAAAGCAGCACAATTAACAGCACGATTTTCATTATCACCTAATAGGTCTGCATCACATGGATCGTCTATTTTAAAAAAGCCGGGAGAGATAGGAGCAAATGCCTCTGTTATATTAGGTGCACGTACAGACTCACCAATTGTTCCTCTTATTCTAATTTGTTCAACAGGTGCATACATCAAACCGACTTTCCAGGCGTCTGCTTTACCAGCATGAGAATACTTAGCATTCCGATAAGCCATATCTATTGTAAGTTCTTCAGCAAATTTCACTTTACTGAGTATTGGAAGTTGAAATTCAATAAACGACTCAGTTACGTCATATTCACCAAAAGAATTGGGCGTACCTAAACCTTCATCATTTGTAATACCAGATTTAGTAATTGCATCTGTAGTTTCACCAGAATACTCTTCTCGATACTCATAACCAAGAGCAACTCCAATAGGTCCACCTGGTAAATTCAAAAACTCACCTGTATCAAAAGTGAAGTGAATCCCAAAATATTCTTGGCCAATCTCATCATCTGAAGCAACATCAGTTGATACAAAATCTCTCGCAGCTTGTGATGCATTACCAAAACCAAAAGGATTGTACGGCATACACTGGTCGGCATTAAAAGTTGCTGGGTCAATATAATTACTCCCCTGAGCACTTGGTACTTGACTTCGACAAGCCGCTTGACCTGTAGCCGGATCAATTACAGCATCTAAAGCAGCAAATGCATTACCAAAAATTAAAACATCTGTCGTTTCTCTACGATTAGAAGTTTTTCCATTAACATAAAATAGATCATAATCAATTTCTGTTGTTCCTAATTCAACAAAGCCATTAACACCCGCAACAAATCTTACTGTTTCACGTCGATTTAAACTTTTTCGATTCCCAAGTTCATCGAAAAACTTTGCCATTCTAAGATTACTCGCACCTAAGTCTAAAAAGGTCTGCTTTAAGCCAGGGTCAATATATGGGTTTTCATTTAGACTTATATTGATACCTCCAAAAATAAACCCAGGCTGATATTGCTGTTCAATATCTGATCGAACAAACTTAAATTCACCATAAAAATTAACGTTGTCATTAAGACTATAGTTCGCTCTCGAAAATGCTGTTATTTTTTCAACTTCAGGCAACAAATTAAAATAATCTTCTTCTAAAAAGCAGGTATCACAACCGTCAGGAAAACTACCAAACGCAAAACTATTCGTAAACTCTCTTGTGGTTTGTAAAATTGGTGTGCCATCTTCTCTAAAAGTATAACGATACTGTGGATCTGAAAAAGGGTTTAATACGCCAAATCTATTAATCATTTCCGAGCCATTATTAGGCACATACATAAAGTCTGGAATACCATCATTTTCCCCCTGAGAAGCAGGGTTTTCTACTGGACGATTATTATTTAAATGCTGTAAATCAGTGTATAATATTTCTTGAGTATATTCTCTTCCAAAGCTAAACGTCACATTTCCCTTATCTTCTGCAAAGTTAGCCCCAGCTAAAAAATTGACATTACTAGAGTTGGCACCAACACTTTCGAGTGATGTCGCCCCACTCATATTGAACTCAAACCCTTCAAAGTTATCACGTAAAATAATATTGATAACACCTGTTACAGCATCCGATCCATAAATAGCAGATGCACCACCAGTAATAATCTCTACTCGCTCTACTAGGCTCACAGGTATTGTACTCAAATCGACCTGAGCACTACCTTGAGATCCTGCAACATGACGCTTACCATTAACCAGTGTTAAAGTTCTGTTAGCCCCTAAAGAGCGCAAGTTTGCAGAACTCGTTCCAGCGTTTTCACTCCCTGCACCTGCGGCACCTGCATTTCCAGCTAAAGAATCAGTTGCAGCAACAGCTGATAGCTCCGACAATATACTTCCTAGATCCGGTGTACCAAAGCTTTTTAGCTCATCTTCACCAATTGAAACAATCGGAGAGGGCTGCGAAATTTCATTTCTAGGTAAACGCGATCCTGTAATTAATATCTTCTGTGTTTCATCTGCTTTGTTTTCAGTTTCTTCAGCAGCTATTATATTAGACGTTATCAATAACGATGATGATGCACCTATCATCAAAGCTGACCGAACAGCTTGTGTTATTAATCGTTGAGTATTCTTAATTTTCATACTAACTCCCGCAATTTATTCATCTTTGTTTCGTTAGGGTTTTAGCCTTTTATTATTATTTTTTACTTTAGGCCATAAAAAATATTACCAGAACAAACTTTAGTTGCAACTTCAACTTTAAACATTCAAAAACAAATAAACATTGAATTTTTAGTCAATCGACGACTCTAACGTAGCGGTAGCGTAGCTTTAAGCGATGAAGAGAAGGGAGGCTCTTATTACTAGTAAATATAACATATGAATAAAAAATTTAATCGAACGACTGAAATTAAAGCTTAATTGAAAAAAATAGATTTACTCATTAGGTTTTTCACTGCAAAAATATAAACTTTGTTACAAATATTAAATATTTTTAACATGCTTGTATTTGTAATGTACTTAATATAGTAGTCAACATAATAGCTATGATGTAAGTGATAAAAATAATAAAACCCACCAACTTTATTTGCCAAAACAGCTAAAATCAATTCAAGCTAACGTAGTTTTGTTTTATTAAGTTATTTATTTTTAAAGTTATATCACTTTGAATTTTATCTCCTCGTCAACCACTAGCAATCATCTACAAAAGCAAGTGAAGAACAGAAGGCAGCCAATCACCAATCCGAGCACCACATGAATACACCACATCCTCTATTGGGTAAGGGTTATCTTTACACCCACGATAAGGATAACTATTAGGTAAAACTGATTGCATGTTAACACTACCTGGAGACTCAAGAGATGGGGATAGAGGGCCAATAAACATTTTTAAAAATAGATTCTCTCTTAAATAGGGATCTTGCCAAAATACAAACCCTTTACCTTCAGCTGAAGAGTAACCAAATGTTCGATAAGCTTGAGCTGAATTATCAGGTTTGCTTTCTTCTCTAACATATTCAGGTGCAACCTCCATCCAAGCATGATTACCATCGATTGAACTAACGGCATCAACCAGAATATTCAGACTACTCTTGAAAAGATCTGTTCCATAAATAGGCGATGATACAAAACCAACGCTTTTCGCTAGCTTATTTAAACCTGTTTTATCAAGCAAGGTTAGTTTTGACATTTGGATAGAATTAAAGATAACCGGAAACTTATTACTATTAAAAACGTTATTTTCAATAAACATGTCTGCCCGCACTCGTTGACTCATGTTATCAATAGCTAATAAAACCTTTTCATCATGAGCATAGCTTTTCAAAAATAACTCATCAAATTCATAATCAGTCAATTCGCTTTTTGACACCTTTACAATTTCGCTTACTTCATCAGGAACAAACTCTTCAAGTTTTTCTTGAATTTTCGCTTCAGCTACATCTCTCAAATTATATATTGGACTTAGTAACTGCTGCTCTAATTCTTCAACTGCACCAGATACTACACTCAATAAAGGACTTCCAAGGTATGTACTCATCGAGTCTAAAGTTTCATTAACAGTATGAACATAATTATTAACAGCACAGGTTGTTAATGTGATTTCTGATGGTACGCCAATAATAGCGGGCATATAACAGTTTTTCCAATAAGTTAAATGCTCCACAGTAAAACCATCATGTGTTGCAGTTGAGAACATTGTTTTTCCCCATGCTGCAACATATTCTTCCATAGATAATTTAATATCATTGTTCCAACTAATTAAAATACTACGAATAATGTTAATATCTTGGGTAAAACGTTGAATCAAATTTATGTTATTTTGATAAACTTCATTACTAACATTCACGGTTTCAACAATAACTTTTGTTATATCATTGATGGTTTTCTTGAGATTAACAGCCTGTCTATTGATCATTCTGATCTCAAGTTGATTCTTGAACTTTTTTAGCTTACTTTTTTGGTTAATCAATTGTTTTTGATGATCAGACCAATAATAAACCGTTTTCTCGACCCACTTATGTACAAGACAAATACTACCGAATATATACTTTTTCTTTTTACTACACACTTTTTTGCGAGTTTTTCTAAATAACTTTTCACCGATATCTATCGATAACTGTTCTATTTGATTAGTCAGTGAAGTAACACGATATTTTAGATCTAAGTATTGGTTTGCACTATTTCTTAACTGTTCAATTAATCTAATTTTTAGTGCTGCATTTTCAACCAACACTTCATTAATAATTTGAGCGGATTCATCAACCAACTTCTGCTCTATGTCAATAGCATCATTAGCTGAATCATTAATCTTTTGTGCAATTTCTATTAATCGATTAGCTTGGCTCGAATTAATTTCTATCCCAAAAAGCTCTGTAGCTAATAACTTTGCAACTTCACGATCAAGTTCACTTAATATGTTTGAATTAACCCCGCGCTCAATTTCTTTATGTAATGAATAAATGCTCGATAGATGAACAGTTGCATTACTTTTACTATATTGCTCTTGGACTTTTTCATTAAAAATTAATTTATCTGCAATAAATGATTTTGGAATGTTATTTATTGGTTTAATTAATCCAGCCTCTGGTAAGTGCTTATCAATTAATGATTCCAGTGCAATATGTCTTTTTTCAACTTCTAACTCACCATCGAATATATCAAAAAGATCACCACTGTATTGGTTGACATAAGTATGAGCCCAAAAATCCATTGAGCCATGTAGTAAATATCCATAAGCAAATGCCGTAGTCGGTGAAGCTTTAATTGAAAAACAATCTCGATTACTCATAATTCCTTCTTGCTCTATGCTTTCTGAGTAACTTATAGGCACTTCACCTTGCGCTAATACATCTCTAATATCTTTAAACTCGCTAGTCATATTAGCTTCCAACTCACGATTTTTATCAATTTCAAGTATTTCAATAAAAGCATTTGTAACATCATCCAAACTATCTAGATCAATCCCTCCACATGATAGTTTTCCTGATGTTTCAACTTCATTTAAAACTTTAAGTTCAGAATTAATTAACCATCTCATCCAATCATCCGTCTGCCAACCCTCAATCTCCCAAGAATCCTTATCTCTTATACCAGGGTGCACAATAGCTTGCCCTGAAAACACATCAGGGAAAGCATCTGGACCAATTACACCGGAATAAAAAGAGTCAGGGTAAGCAATAATAGAGTCTTTAATTACTTCATTAAGCTTTATTTTCGTTATTTGACCATTAACCATAATAGAAACATGGCCATCATCTGATATATCTTTAAAGACTTGTTCAGCTACCCAGATGTGAGATTTTATTTTTAATGCATTAACATGGAAAGATGTAAAAAGAAGGAAAGCCGATAAAATTAGCCTATTCATAAAAAGTCCTTTTGTTGATATAGCTTTTCTGCATCAAATATAAGCTAAAGGTAATGGCTTTAATAACCTATGATTTTCATCAAAGTTACCAATACCCAAATTTAGCAATGAAAAATTAGGTTTAGAAACTAATAGTCTCAAAATTAATTGTTTGATACAAGCTATAAAAAAATTATATATTTGAGATTGATCAGCTTCCATCTTTTCAATAAAAAAATTTTAAAAAATAGAACAAAACTCACTAAATATTTTTTATAATAAAGCTTTTAATAGTAAGGTTGTGGTTTAACTATATGATAACAAATATCCTTGCTTGGGGTAGGTTTGAATCTTAACCTCATTAGCACCTAAGTCAGTTAATGTCTTTCTTAACTTACATACGCTATGAGTAAGGCCTTTTACTCCTGTATAATAATTACCATTCCATACTTTTTGGATTAACTCTTCTCTTGAAACAACTCTATGTTTATTTACAACCATATGAAATAGAACTTCATTTAACTTATTACGCAGATAAATAGTATCCGCTCCTTTAGATAAGCATTGACTAGATGCATCATATAAAACACTACCAATGGATACTTTTAATTCATTAACTTCATCAATATTAGAGTTATACATTAATGTTCTCCTTTTAAGCTTAATATAAAGTGTTCAGTTTTATTTTTTATGAGATAGAAGTTCAGCTTCAACACCATAAATACTCATTGCTAATATTTTTTTTGCATCAAACCCATAATCACCTAAATCAGGGTATTGCTTTAAAATATTCATAACCAATTCATGCCGCTTACCACTGGTTAAATGAGTTTTATCTTCATTTAAATGGCTTTTATCGCTGATTTTTTGAAAAACTTTATTTCTGATAAATTGAACATATTCGATATGACTATCTAAAATATTTGAGCGAGCAGGCTCACCATGTCCAGTGTAATAATATTCATCAGGATAGTTTTCTTTTAAATAAAGAAGTTGCTTAAGTACTGATTGTGAGCGACCTTCACCAAGGTAATAGTGCATATAATGCATCGTTACATCACCAGTAAATAACCAGTTCTTTTGTTCTACATGTATAACGCTATTATTTTCGGCTTCACCAGGACCTAAATCATCCAGTTTAAAAGTTAAGCCATCAATTTTAACTCTCTCGCCATTTCTTACTAATTTATTGGCCGCTACATAACGTTTTTCTACACGCTCACCAAAAGGCTTAGAAAAACCGCTACTTAGAAACTGTTTTAATGCTATTTCCATTTTAATAGCGGTCTTTCTGGAAGCATAAATATCAAAATGACCGAATTCATCTTCTAATACAGCTAAACCAGCAAAGTGATCAGGATGTGGGTGAGTTATAAAAACAGATTTAACTGGTTTACCTGTTAACTTTATCGTGCTTGCCAGCTTTTTAGCATCTTCAGGTAAAAGTTGAGTATCTATAATAACAATACTTTTTGGCGTTTCGATCCAATATGAGTTTACTCGCCAGCCTTCTAGGCTCGTATAACGATTCAACTTTACAGTTTCAGCAGCACTTAAATATAGTGAAAATAAAGAGAAAAATATTAAACCAATTAACCGCATTGAAAAAACCTAATTAATAATGATTAG
This sequence comes from Aliikangiella litoralis, assembly GCF_052495765.1. The sequence goes on from NZ_CP199292.1 coordinate 5,921,226, forward strand.
GTTTACTTTTTAATGGGACATCGCTTCTTAAACAAGAGTAATGGGGTGAATTGACATGATTAGTTGATGAATAACGGAGATTCGTTGGTGAAATATTTTAAACACTTAATTGAGGCTTATCTAAATTTATACTATTTAAACAAGCCTCTTAAAAGTTGTAACAAAATATTTTATACGCCTTCTTGCATTTTATTTAATATATTAACACAACGCTCATCATTCTGATGGGTTCGTTTAAATGACTTTACAATACTTGGGTTTAATGTGCTAAACATTTTATTAGCTTCAGCAAGTTTTTTAACGCTATCAGATGTACATAAGCTAGGAGCTAAATAACTTGAAAAAGATCGTGTAAAGGCTTGCTCAACCTTTTTATCAAGCATTGGTATCGCTGTTAATATTTGTTGAGAAAACTTTGCATGTATACCGACTTGTGAGCTAGGAAACAATGCCTCCATAATATATCTGGCAGTAGATAACTTATACTTTTGTGGTTGTTCAATAAGAACTTTAAGCCACTTTTCCTTAGTTTTAACATTAGGCCTAATTACTTCCGTAGCCAGTGCATTTTTCATTCCTTTATCAGAATCATCTTTTTGCCTTTCAATTTTTAAAAGCTCATCATATTCTCCAAATTCATATTGATTTAACTTTTGAATTAACTGCCACCTGCGATCTTGATCAATTGTTAACCCGTCAAGATATATTTTTTCACTTAAAAGATCGATTAACTTTTTCAATCCATTTGGGGTATGAGCAGTACTTACAAAGTAACTAAACCAATTTTTTTGTAAATCACTTTTAGGTTGAGCATTAATTGTTTTTTGCCAAAAAAAGTTTTCTATATCACTTCTATATTTCTTTTTTGTTTGGCTATTCTCACTTAAGAAACCTATATAACTAAATGATGCTGACAAGCTGCTGGATACATCACTGACGATATTTAGGTCATCATCAGCTTGCAAGTTATTAATTGAAAAATTAACATAGTCGAGTACTGATAGTTTTGCATCACGAACACTATCCCATAAGCTTTGCCAAAGCATTAATCGAGTTTTAACTTTAGGAAAAGTATTAATATACCCTTCCAAAGTTTTTATTGTTTTTTCATCTAATTCGACTTTTACAAAACCCCAATCATCATAATTTGGATATACGGCATCTGGACAAGGTAAATTTTTTGCTGAGGCTATATTGGTAAACTTACCACTATAGGTAACAGGTAAGGCTACCGATAATTTAGCGCTATTTGCTTCAATTTGATACAAACCTATTTGAACTCTTTGACTTCTTAGTGTTGGTAGTTTTTCTGGTGCGGTTTGGATTAAACTCATTGACTTAACTTTATCATTCTCACACTGATAATTAACTTTTATCGTGTTAACACCTGCACGAAAAAGCCATTGTTGCTGCCATTCTGTCAGATCCTGTTGAGCAACATTCCCTAACTCGGTCATAAAATCACTCAAAGTAGTTGCCTGATAAGCATATTTTTTCAAATAATTACTTACTCCTTGACGAAATGCATCTTCTCCAAGATAAAAGGGAAGCTGACGCAAAACTGAAGCACCTTTACCATAAGTAATACCATCAAAATTTGTATAGGCATCAGAAGTTGTTGCTACAGGCAACTCAATAGCATGCGTTGTTACAGATTGATCAGATGAATAAGCCCATTGCTCTGTACCAGAATAAAAAGCATCCCAAACTTCTTTATATTCTGTTGATTCTCCTAAAGCTAAATTTGCCATATAAGTAGCAAAACTTTCTTTTAACCATAAGCCATTCCACCAATCCATAGTGACTAAATTACCAAACCACATATGCGCCATTTCATGGGCAATCGTATTTGCTAGGCGACGTTTACTAGAGCGTGTTTTTTCTCCTCGACTTATAAAGCTTTCGTTAAAAGTGACTGCTGCAATATTCTCCATTGCACCAATGTTATAGTCTGGAGAAATAACTTGGTCATACTTAACGAAGGGGTAGGGGATATCAAAATACTCTTGGAAAAACTTGAAGGTTTGCTTTGTTGGTTTAAACCATTCATTAAGCTTTACATAAGGTGCAATGCTCTGACGAGCAAATAATCTCAATGGAATTTCTCCTGCTTTGTCATGCCAAACTTTATAAGGACCAGCATGCATCGGTAATACATACGATGAGAAATTAGCTGACTGTGGAAAAAACCAGTGCTTTGTACTTTCTAACTCTTCAACTCTTTCTTCCAAAATAGAAGTAATGACTTGCCAACTTTTTGGGGCAACAACATCAATAGTATAAGTAGCTCTTAAGTTTGGTTGATCAAAGTGAGGAAAAAAACGGTGAGCTTTATAAGGCTCAAAGTGCGAATAAATGTAAACATTGCCCGTACTTTTTTCTTTAAAACGGTGTATACCGTACCCATCGGTTGAATAGGGACGTGAATAATCAATTTTGATTGTATTATTGCCTTCTCTAAATAAGTCGGCAGCTAAAGTGATAAACCATTGATTGTAATCCCAACTAACCTGTTTTTCGTTAACTAAAATTGACTTAACTGTACCCTTATCAAAATCAATTGTTAAAGGCGATAAATTGCCTTTTACCATACTAAAATTAACAGTCGCAGTACCCATAAAAGAGTCTTTCACTTCATCAAATCTAACGCTCAATTTATAGTCAACGGATTGCACCTGCTTTTTTCTGACTTTTGCATACTGATGGCTTAAATAATCCCGGTTTTCTCGAATAGAGGGTTTTTCATTGATATTGACGCTATTGCTGCTAGGTTTAATTCTTATTTTATCAGCACAACCGATAATAGAGACCAATAATACTCCCCAGCCCAACATCCTGCTTATTTTCATCATTTTCCTCAAAACCTTACTTAGTTAGTATTGAAGTTAAAACCCTAATAAAACAATAGAATACATATAGTTACAAGCTTATATTTTATTTATTAGTTACAAGATGTATTCACTAATAAAATACGCATTTGAATTTTTTAGCTGCTAAACACACTTTACTTATAGCAGTCATATAGGATGTTATTAAATCGGTCTAAATGGTTATTATAGGAACAATCACGATATGTAAAGCTTCAAATATAATTAGGCAAAAACAGCTTAATAAATATTTTCTATCCACGTTGTTAGGTTTTATAACATAACAGGCAATAAGCAGAGCCAGGCTCTGCTTATTGTAGTTGATTGGTTTTGTACTTAAATAAACTATAAATCCATAGTTATATTCATCACATAAGTCCGACCAATAGTGTCTACGGTTCCATTACGTCCTGTGAAAAAACCAGTTACTCTAGGTGGCTCTTCATCAGCCAAGTTACGAATACCAAAAGATAAGGTCGTTGAACTTGACAAAGAATAATATCCATTTAGGTCAAAACGATAGAGCGCATCAACCTCTCCATTACCATTAGGATAAACCTCATCATAGTTAATTGGGTTACCATCATCATCAACAGTGTTTAAATCTGGATCTGCCTTTGAGGCACCTCTAAATATAGTATTTAGATTAACTCCCCAAGAGTCTGAATCATACTCTAAAGTAAAAGTACCTGACCATTCCGGATTATCATAATCACCAGCTTGCATAACAATACTACCATCATCATCGATAGTATTTTCTTCAAGCTTGGTACTGATTAAACGAAAACCAAATCTACCAGGCAAATCATCAAACCAATTGGATGCATCAAATTTATACTCCACGCCGATATCGTAGCCTTCCAAATCAACTTTACCAATATTGACCTGGCCACCATCAATTTTGATGATAGCGTCATCACTACCACGACGAACAATAGCACCACAAGCATCGTTATCTAATCCAGGAGTATCATAACAATCACTTAATATTTGACTAACTAATTTTGTATCAATTTTATTAGTTAACTCAATTTTCCACCAATCAATAGAAACATTAAGCTCAGGTATGGCTGTTGGAGTTATGACAAACCCTGCAGTAAAGGTATCAGCTTCTTCAGGTTCAAGCTCAGAATTACCGCCTGATAATGTCGCCCGCGTGGTTCCAATTAATGGATCCGCATAACCTGCGCCAACTTCAGCCGCACAGTTTGCAGCTCTAACAGCAGGGTTTGGCCCACCATTCACAAAATTGACATCACAGGGATCATTAATACTATTAAAAAAAGTATTACCAGGATTAAATAGGTCATGTACGCTAGGCGCACGAATACTGGTTGACCCCGTCATCCTAAAAGCAATATCATCAATTGGGCTAAAATCAACGGTTGCAGACCAAGTGTCCACATTTCCAACCGTACTATAGTCCGATGATCGATACGCTGCGCCCACTTCTAACATTTCAAGTATTGGCAAATTAATCTCAGTAAATATCTCCGAAACATCCAAATTAGATTCTGGTATTGGGTTATTTTCACCAGCTAACAAAACACGACCTTCACGCTCTGCAGGATCAGGATTAAATAAAATGGTATCCTCACGATACTCAGCACCAAATACGATATCAGCACCACCACCAGGTAGTTCAAATATTTCTCCAGTAATATATCCAGAAAAAATAGACTGAGTATTCAATTGACTTTGCATAGTCACCGCAGTTACCCAGTCAATAGCAGCCTGATCTGTATTTTGCCCTAATACTCGTAATGGTAAACACCCAGCTTCTACCATTGTGCGACATTCAGGTCCATCGGCCCCTTGCACAACATCATAAGCCGCATATAGTCTTTCTGTGTAAGCAAAACCAACACCACCAACGGTACTTGATTTCGATTCACCATGTTGAACTGACACATCCCAATCCCAGTTTCCAACATAACCATTTAAACCAAAAATAGCGGTATAGGTGGTTCTTTCATTAAATTGCTGACGAGTTCCTAAATCACTTGTGGTTCTAAAGATAAACTGCCCAGTCGCAGGTGATAATTCGGTAATACCGCGATCATCCATGTAGGCATTAACAGAAGCTGTATTAAAAGGGTTATCTCTTCTTACGGTCACAGGGTTAGGTAAAAAGTTGGGCTGAAAATCACCATCACTACTCGTTGACGCTATTTGTAAGCTTGAATAAAAAGCCATACTTTCATCAATTTCATAGTTTAGCTGTATAAAAGAGTTTAATACTTCTTGTTTACTTCTTAGTTGAAATAAGTAATCACCAAATACAAACCCTGGGCCACCTTCTCTAACACCATTATATTGTGGTAAATCATTAAAAACTAACTCACCATTCGCATTCATATAATAGGTTTCAACAACGCCAAGAGTAGGATTCCAATACGAAACCCCACCTGTTTCAGGATATTGACTGATTGTACGGTTTTTAATAATTAAGACATTTGGGATGCCATCATACGAATTGGTATTCGCAGGATTAGGAACCGTACTGATATAGCCGTCACCGGTAGTAAAATCTCGTTCGGTTTGTAACAATCTTTCTGAATTAGAATAGTTTAACCCTCCAGATATGTTACCTTTACCACCACCAAAATCTCCCCCCATTGTCATCGACATTGACTGAGTTTCTGCCCCGCCATGTTCAGGAATTGTTCCACCTAAACTCACTCTAAAACCTTGATAATCGGTTTTCAAAGTTACATTAATTACACCAGCGATCGCATCAGATCCATAAACAGCTGATGCACCACCAGTAAAGATCTCTACCTTATCAACCAAGGCAACAGGAATGTTTGATAAGTCAACAGAAGTTTGCGACAAACTAGAAGGAACCATTCGTTTGCCATTGACTAAGACTAACGTACGCCCTGAACCCATTGAACGTAAGTTAGCAAATGAAGTCCCTGTTTCTGTACCAGCAGTTCCGTTATTTGCCAGATTAGTTCCGATACCTAATTGAGGAAGCTCATTAAGTGCATCTTCAATATTGGTATAACCCGTTTGTTTTAAAGATTCTGCATCTATGGTAATAATTGGACTAGCGGAGTCAAAGTCTTCTCGTTTAATACGAGAACCCACGATAACTATTTTGCTATCTCCTTTATCCGCTTCGGTACTTTCTTCAGCAAAAGTTGCTCCCGGAGATAAAGCTAGGGAAGTGGCAACCACGCTTGCTGTAAGAGAGAAAAGAGTAAAAGGTTTCCTCTTCTTAAAATCAAAAAGGGTAGGCATATTTAATATTCCTCGCTTTCTTATGTTATTAGTTAGTTATTAGTTAATTTAATAATTACTTCTTGTTTTAGAATTAAATTACTCGGTTTGAGTGTAGTAGTATTGTGAAAAAGTATATTTTAAATTTGAGATATTGCTTGATTTTTTGAAAAAATTTTTCTTTTAATCTCGTAAAGTTATTATAAGTTTTTTTTTTATGCATTAAATTTAATTTAATTTTTTATATGTTCAGTTATGCTATTAATCAAAATAGGCGTATTAATAGTAAAAGGAAGTATATGAAAACTTTACTAATTATTTTGATTATGTTGTTTATTACGTGGAAACTTTTAATCAGCTCAAATGTAATACTTGATCCTGGTATAAGAGCACCTCTCCCACCTTATCAATCAACACTTACATCACCAACTACAACGAAAATGGGTGACTATAAAATTACTGAGCTCGCTAATTTTAGCCTCACCGCGAAGGTATTAGGCAAAGAAAATTACTTTTTTGATCAAGGCTCAGATTTATCGCCTATTGATTTAGCTTTAGGATGGGGAAGAATGTCTGATGAAAGTGTCATCAGTAAAATAAATATTTCACAATCTGGACGCTGGTATCGGTGGAATGCAGAAACTTTCCCTATACCTAGAAGAGAAATTGAAACTCATAGTGCAAACATGCATATGATTCCAGCAAATGATAATGTGAAAAAAGCTCTTAAGCGTGTTAAAAAAGGTCAAATCATTCAACTTTTTGGGAGTTTAGTTAAGGTCGAATCAAGTAAGGGCTGGCGCTGGAAAAGCTCGCTAACCCGCGAAGATACCGGTGGTGGTGCTTGTGAATTAGTTTGGGTAAAAGATTTTAAAATTCTAATTTAGTTATAATTAATACTCTTAAAAACAGCATAAAAAAATATTCAACTCAAATAAAAATATTGATCATCATCAAAAACATTGACCCGCATTTACAATTTACAACTTATGTTACCCCAAACTTCTTTTATAGTTTCTCTGCCACTTCGACTAATAAAGTATCTATGTTGTTGAGCTTCACTTAAATCCTTCCAAGAAAACGCCTTATCATTAACAATAAACTTTGTTTTCTCTATATCATCTGAATTGATAATTTTAATATAGTGCTTTAATTCTGACACCTCAAATGCTTCTGTTGAAAAGCTAATGACAAATGTCATACACATAACAAAACTTGCAAGCATGGCTGAAAGCGGCTTTAATAAGGAAAGTCTCATTGTCATTTCTCTGTTTCAGTCTTATTTTTTTATATAGTCGTAACCAAACAAGAAAAGGTTTGAATTAATTTCAAATATTTTAAGATAAACTCCATTTTTCATTAGTTTCCATAAATAAGTCTCCTAGCTGTCAACTTATTTCAGGACTGGACAGTAAAAACAAAAAAAGCGCTAATTTAGCGCTTTTTCTATCGTACATTCTATAAAAAGACAGGGTTACTTGCCTGCCTTCTTACGAATAGACTGAATAGTACGTAACTGGGCAACAGCTTCCGCTAGCTCAACGGCTGCTCTAGAGTACTCAATCTCTGAGTTTTGGTCAGCCATCGCCGCTTCAGCCGCTTCTTTAGCAGCAATTGCAGCCGCCTCATCAACATCGTCAGCTCTAGCTGCTGTATCGGCAAGTATTGTCGTTACATGTGGTTGAACTTCTAACATTCCACCAGAAACATAATAATGCTCTTCATTTCCTTCGTGGTCTGTTACTTTTACCGCCCCAGGTTTAAGCGAGGTAAGTAAAGGAGCATGGCCAGGAGTAATACCTAACTCTCCTAACTCTCCGGTAGCTACAAGCGAATTGACTGTGCCAGAGTAAATCGATTTCTCGGCACTAACAATATCTAATTGAAATGTATAAGGCATATTAAATTTCCTTTAGAAAAGAAGCCAATATTAAAGTGTCTTAGCTTTTTCTACTGCTTCTTCAATAGTACCAACCATATAGAATGCTTGCTCTGGTAAGTGATCATATTCACCGTTTAATATACCTTGGAAACCAGCAATCGTATCTTTTAGCGATACATATTTACCAGGAGAACCAGTAAATACTTCTGCTACGAAGAACGGCTGAGATAAGAAACGCTGAATCTTACGTGCACGAGATACTGTTTGCTTATCTTCTTCTGATAACTCATCCATACCTAATATGGCAATAATATCTTTTAGTTCTTTATAGCGTTGTAATACTGATTGAACACCACGTGTTACTTCATAATGCTCTTGACCGATCACTAATGGATCAAGTTGGCGTGATGTTGAATCAAGTGGGTCAACAGCAGGATAAATACCAAGCTCAGCAATTTGACGAGATAATACAACCGTTGCATCCAAGTGAGCAAATGTTGTTGCTGGAGATGGATCCGTTAAATCATCCGCAGGTACATAAACCGCTTGAACAGAAGTAATCGATCCTGTTTTAGTAGAAGTAATACGCTCTTGTAGTCGACCCATTTCTTCAGCTAATGTAGGCTGATAACCAACCGCAGAAGGCATACGACCTAGAAGGGCTGATACTTCCGTTCCTGCTAGTGTATAACGATAAATATTATCAACAAACAATAAAACATCACGACCTTCATCACGGAATTTTTCCGCCATAGTCAAACCAGTCAAAGCAACACGAAGTCTATTTCCTGGAGGCTCATTCATCTGACCGTATACTAGTGATACTTTATCGATTACTTTTGAGTCTGTCATTTCATGATAGAAGTCATTACCTTCACGAGTACGCTCACCAACACCAGCAAAAACAGAGAAACCACTATGCTCTGTTGCAATGTTACGAATTAACTCCATCATATTTACTGTTTTACCAACACCGGCACCACCGAATAGACCGACTTTACCACCTTTAGCAAATGGGCAAACCAAGTCAATAACTTTAATTCCAGTCTCTAACAATTCATTAGCAGCAGACTGTTCTTCATAGCTAGGCGCTTCGCGGTGAATTGACATACGCTCTTGCTCACCAATCGGACCTTTATCATCAATAGGATTACCTAAAACATCCATGATACGTCCAAGCGTTTCTTGACCAACAGGAACTTGAATTGCGGCACCAGTATTGCTTACGTTCATACCACGGCTCATACCTTCCGAAGAACCCATCGCAATACAACGAACAACACCGTCTCCCAACTGCTGCTGAACTTCTAATACTAATTCGCTGCCTTCAATATTGAGCGCGTCATATACCTTGGGTACATCTGTACGTGGAAATTCCACGTCAATTACTGCCCCGATAATCTCAACAATGCTACCGTTACTCATTGTTTGTTCCTCTATTAAGTTTAATCTTTAAAATTCGTTAACTAAAATCTCTTAAACTAGCGTCTATGCTTATACAGCAGCAGCACCACTAATAATTTCTGAGATTTCCTGAGTAATCGCTGCTTGGCGAGCCTTGTTATAAACCAACTGTAAATCATCAATAATATCGCCAGCATTATCTGTAGCAGCTTTCATCGCAACCATTCTAGACGCTTGCTCACAAGCAATATTATCAACAACGCCTTGATAAACCTGAGACTCGATGTAACGAACCAACAAAACATCTAATAACTCTTTTGCATCCGGCTCGTAAATATAATCCCAATGATGTTTCAACTCATCTTCTTCTTGTTTTTCAACAGGTAACATTTGAAGAATTTTAGGCGCTTGAGTCATGGTGTTAACAAATTCATTATGTACTAGATAGAGACGATCAATTCGACCTTCGTCAAAAGAATCTAGCATCACCTTAACCGTACCAATCAAGTCAGTGATAGTAGGACGATCACCTAAACCTGAAGTTTTAGCGACAACATTTCCACCAAATCGATTGAAAAAAGCACCAGCTTTTGAGCCGATTAAACATAAATCAATTTCGGTTTCTTGTTGTTGCCACTCTTGCATTGACTTGAGTGCTTCTTTAAAAAGATTAGTATTTAAACCACCACATAAACCACGATCACTTGAAACAATGATAAAACCAACACGTTTTACTTCTCTTTCAATGATGTAAGGGTGTTTATACTCAGTATTTCCCATCGCTAAGTGGCCAATAACGCCACGTATTTTCTCAGCATAAGGTTTGGTTGCTTCCATACGATCTTGCGCTTTACGCATTTTACTCGCAGCAACCATTTCCATAGCACTGGTAATTTTCTGAGTATTTTTAATACTTCCAATCTTGGTACGAATTTCTTTTCCGACCGCCATAGACTGATCCAGTTAGTTTAGTAAAAAATAATTAACGTATATCAAAACATCTTGGGAAAGGGGGAGTTTAGTCCCCTTATAAATTTACCAAGTTGCCGTGTCTTTAAATTTAGTAATGGCTGCTTCTAATTCAGCTTCAATATCTTTATTGTAATCGCCAGCTTCATTAATTTTATCCATTAGTGCTTTTTCATTACTATTCATATAATCAAGCAATGCAGATTCAAAAGCTTCGATCTTATTCAGCTCGATATCTTTCAAGTGACCTTTTTCAGCAGCAAATAATGAAACAGCCATAATCGCAACAGACATAGGTGCATATTGTTTTTGTTTCATTAATTCAGTAACACGTTGACCGTGTTCTAGCTGTTCACGAGTAGCATCATCTAAGTCAGAAGCAAACTGAGCAAAGGCTGCTAATTCACGATATTGAGCTAGTGCCAAACGAACACCACCACCTAATTTTTTTATGATTTTAGTTTGTGCAGCACCGCCAACCCGTGAAACTGAAAGACCAGCATTAACCGCAGGACGAATACCCGCATTAAATAAGTCAGTTTCAAGGAAAATCTGACCATCTGTAATCGAAATAACATTCGTTGGTACAAAAGCAGATACATCACCTGCTTGAGTTTCGATGATAGGCAATGCTGTTAATGAACCTGTTTTCCCTTTCACTTTACCATCGGTAATTTTCTCTACATGTTCAGCATTAATTCTCGCTGCACGCTCTAATAGACGTGAATGCAAGTAGAAAACATCACCAGGATAAGCTTCACGACCAGGAGGACGACGTAGCAATAATGATATTTGGCGATAAGCCCAAGCTTGTTTAGTTAAATCATCATAAACAATTAGCGCATCTTCACCTTTATCACGGAAGTATTCGCCCATTGTACAACCAGCAAACGGTGCAATAAATTGAAGTGCTGCAGAATCAGAAGCCGCAGCAGCCACAACTACTGTGTTACTCATTGCGCCATGTTCTTCTAATTTGCGTACGATATTTGCGATAGTTGAAGCTTTTTGACCAATAGCAACATACACACAACGAATGCCTGTATCTTTTTGGTTAATAATGGCATCAATTGCTAAAGCTGTTTTACCTGTTTGACGGTCACCAATGATTAACTCACGTTGGCCACGACCAACAGGAATCATTGCATCAACAGCTTTATATCCCGTTTGAACAGGTTGATCAACTGATTGACGTGAAATTACACCAGGTGCAACTTTTTCAACAGGTGCAAAGGTTGCGTTTTCAATTGGACCTTTACCGTCGATTGGGCTACCGAGCGCATCAACTACGCGACCCAATAATGATTCCCCGGTAGGAACTTCCAATATACGGCCCGTACACTTTGCTTTTTGCCCCTCAACGATATCTGAGTATTCACCTAACACTACCGCACCGACTGAATCGCGCTCTAAGTTAAGTGCTAAACCGTATTTACCGCCCGGCAATTCAATCATTTCCCCTTGCATTACTTCAGCAAGGCCATGAATTTTTAAGATACCGTCAGATACACTGACAATAGTACCTTCATTTCGAGCTTCTGAGACAACTTCGAAATCGTTAATTCGTTGTCTGATTAACTCACTTATTTCTGATGGATTCAGCTGCATGCTCATGCTCTGTTCCTTATACGTTCAAAGTATCAGACAATTTGGCTAGCTTACCGCGAACCGAACCGTCGATGACTAAATCTTCTGCTTGAATAATTAAACCACCCAATAAATCTTCGTTGATATCAACACTAACTTCAATTTGACGACCTAATTTTGCCGCCAACTTTTCTTTTAATTGGGTAATTTGCTGCTCATTTAACTCTGTTGCTGAAGTGATTTGCGCTTTAATTGTTTTTTCAAACTCAGCGCGTAAAAAATTAAACAACACTTCAATTTCAGGTAAAGCCAAGAGACGGCCATTTTGCGCTAACAACTTAATAAAATTGCTCGCTTTTTCATCCAGTCCGCCTTCGCAAACTTTTAACATCGCATCTCTTTGGTCTTCTTTGGTAAAATGAGGGCTTGTTAATAGCTGTTGCATCGACTCATTACACACTACTTGAGCTACAAAGCCTAACATATCTGACCAATAGGCCAGCTGTTGTGCTTCTAATGCATACTCAAACGCAGCTTTTGCGTAGGGTCTTGCTAGAGTTGTTAATTCAGCCATGGGCCACCTTCATTTCAATTAAAGTTCAGCAACTAAGCTATCAAGAATATCCGCTTGCGCAGATGCGTCGATGCTACGTTGAAGAATTTTTTCTGCGCCAGCAACAGCTAATACAGAAACTTGCTTACGAAGCTCTTCGCGTGCACGATGGACTTCTTGCTCAATTTCAGCTTGTGCGCCAGCCTTAATCTTATCAGCTTCAGCACGTGCGTCATTTTTTGCAGAGTCAACAATTTCTGCATGACGCTTTTTCGCTTGATCTAACAGTTCAGCTGCTTTTTCTTTGGCTTCACGCATGGTCTTAGTTGCACTTTCTTCTGCTAAAGCTAACTTATGTTGACTTTCATCTGCAGCAGATAGACCTTCCGCAATTTTTTCCTGACGCTCAGTAATCGCAGCATCAAGATGTGGCCAAATATATTTCATGGTAAACCAAACAAACAATATCATTGCGACTGTTTGGCCTATCAAAGTCAAATTAAAATCCACGTTAATCTCCTCTAATGTCGGTTAATTGAAGACTCAAGAGTTGATTATTTTACTACTGCTGCTAATTGCTCAACAAAAGGATTAGCAAAAGTGAAGAACAACGCGATACCAACACCGATCATAGCAACCGCATCAAGTAGACCAACTACGATAAACATTTTTACTTGTAGCATTGGTGCTAGTTCTGGTTGACGAGCAGCACTTTCAAGGAATTTACCACCTAAAAGCCCCATACCAATACCAACACCTAATGCACCAAGGCCGATAAGGATAGCTACTGCGATTGCGGTAAAACCGATTACTGTTTCCATTTTGTTCTCCTAGTAAGGAATAGTTAAGTTTAAAGTTATAAAATGTAAGTATTAAAAATTAATGATCTTCATGAGCCAGACTGAGGTAAACCACAGTTAACATCATGAAAATGAATGCTTGCAAGAAGGTAACTAATACATGTAGTAAAGACCAACCAAAATGCAGTGGTAATTGATACAATCCCATCAAAGCAATCAAAATATAAATCAATTCACCTGCATACATGTTACCGAATAATCGCAGTGACAATGAAATAGGTTTAGCTAATAACGCAGCACCTTCTAATATCAGGTTCACAGGAATAGCTGCCCAATGATTAAAAGGATTAAGCATCAGTTCTTTTGAAAAACCTTTTATCCCTTTAATTTTTAAGCTATAGAATATAATTAGAACAAAGACTGAAAGCGACATAGCAAAAGTCACATTAACATCAGTACTCGGAACAACTTTTAAGAAGGGTATGCCAATCGCATGAGCGACTGTTGGGATCCAATCAACAGGGATTAAATCCATAATATTCATTAAATAAACCCAAACAAAGATAGTTAAACCTAGTGGGGCTATCATTCTATTCTTACCGTGGAAGGTATCTCTAACATTGGTATCAACAAAATCGATAACAAGCTCTATAAATGCTTGAAACTTTCCTGGAACACCTGTGGTTGCTTTCTTAGCCGCACTTCTGAAAACCCAGAGAAAAATACAACCCAATAATATAGAGAAAAATAAACTATCTACATTAAAAGCTTGAAAGTTACCTTTACAAAGCGTCGGATTTTCAGCTGTGTTGAAAGCCCAACCTTGCTCAGTAGAGCACGCTTGAAGGTTCTGGAGATGATGCTTAATATAACCAGTACTTGTTTGTTCACTCATAAACCATTAGTCCTAATAATTAATGGGTTTTGATAATGACAGGCGTTAACCACTGACACAGCAACGCCGCTATATATCCGATTAAGGCATATAATTCAAAACCAGATAAGAGAATAAAAGCGATAACTAATAAACCGACTGACAATGCTATTTTAACGGTTTCCCCAAAATAAAACGCACGTACAACTTGTTTACTCGCTTGAGCCCCTGACTTTGAAAATGCCTTATAAACGAAGTAGGTATTGGCCAAAACAATCCCTAATCCGCCTGATAGCAAGGCAATTGCTACCATTAATTCTTTTAACAAACCTAAGCAGGCAACAACCATTACTAAAAATGTTTGTATTAACAAAAGCTTTTTGGCTTGTTGAAATCCGCGCTGGATTAAGATCTGGCTCATTCATTACCTCACCTAAATAATCTTAATCAAACCCAAATCATCTGGTTGATGTCACATTTCTGTAAAAAACAACCGTCTAAATGCGGCGCAAATTATAGAGATCAATGCTTTGTTAAGCAAGTATTGCATTAGCTTTATTCTACGTATTTTCAGGTATTTTTTAGTATTTTAAAAATCGCCAGTACCTGAACAAAATTTATGATTAACTTAAACACTGTTTATTTTGGGGTAAATATCTGTAATTTAAGCATTTTGCGATATTTTTTGATGCTAAAATAAATAACATACTGAATCTCCAATAAATAACCCAGTAAAATTACATGGCTAATAAAACTCTGATAAAACCAATTTATCTCAGGGCAAGATCATACTTTATTGAACTTATTGAGAAAATAAAGATCAGATCGGTATCGAATATAACGAGATACCGACATGACATTAATCGAGCATTTTTCACAAATTGAAGACCCGCGAAGCCATATCAATGTAAAACATGACCTGTTGGATGTACTATTTCTCTGCGTCAGTGCCGTATTATCAGGCGCCGAGGGATGGAAAGATATTAAAGAGTTTGGGGATGAGAAGCTCGAATGGTTAAGGCAATATCGACCATTTAAAAATGACATTCCAGTTGATGATACGATTGCCAGAATCGTAAGAGCGATCGAACCGGAAGCCTTTAATCAAGCTTTTATCAATTGGGTTAACGAGGTGAGAGTTGAACAAGGACAAGAGCAGATAGCGATTGATGGTAAAACATTAAGGCATTCCTTTGATGGCGACCGGTATGGCGCGCTCCATAGCATTACCGCCTGGAGTAAATCGCAGGGTCTGGTTATAGCCCAAGCGAAATCATCGGGTAAGAAAAACGAAAATGCTTCCGTTATCGACATGCTGGACAACTTGAATATCAAAGGGGCTTTGATTAGCGCGGATGCGATGAATACACAGAAAAAAGTCGTGAGAAAAATCGTAGAAAAGCAAGCGGACTTTGTTTTGTGTGTCAAATCGAATCAAAAGAAATTGCGTGAAGAAATCGCAGCCTATTTTCATAAAGTCAAGCGAGAAACACCTGATTTTATAGAAGAATTTGAGGAAGTCGATAGCGGGCATGGACGAGTTGAAGTAAGGAAATACCGTCAACTTCGTATGAACGAATGGCTTAGTGAAGCTCAGGAATGGCCTAACATTCAAAGTGTCATCGAGGTTGAGCGGGAACGTCATTTAAAAGACAAAAAGGTTCAGCAAGAAACCCTTTACTACATTAGCTCTTTGGTGCCGGACGCGAAAAAAATTGGTAACGCAATCCGTAGTCATTGGGAAGTTGAAAACAAAGTGCATTGGGTATTAGATGTGACTTTTAAAGAAGATGATAGTCGCATACGTTGTGGGGATGGTGCTGAGAATGTAGCTATCATAAGACGTTTTGCTTTAAACCTGGCGAGATTACATCCTCAGAAAAATAGTATGAGGGGCAAACTTAAACAAGCGGGATGGAGTGATAACTTTCGCTCTGAGCTGATATTTGGCCAAAATTAATACAAAGTATGCGTTTGCCCTGCAATTTATCTAATATTGATAACTTTTTTCATTAGCAATATTTTTACATTGAATGTTGTGGCGCAACGTTATAGCCAATCGATTACATTAGACAACCATAAAGTTTATGTGACTGAGTGGCTGAATGATGAAGCTAAAGGCAAAACCTTTGAACAAACCCAAGAAACGGTAATATTACTTTCTGGACCTACAGATAACTGGAATTCCGATTCAGCCTGGTTTGCTCGACTAGCACCAAAGTTAACAAAGAAATATCGTGTAATATCCATTGATAGGGCAGGGCTGCTATTGGCAAATCCGTCAGCACCCGTTGGATATGCTCACTTTGGAAAAGATTTAGCCTTGGCCTTTGAACAGCTCAAATTAGGAAATATTCATATCGTTGCATTTGCTAGTTCTAATATCGCTTTACTTCACTACTTTGGCCTTAAACCTTCTCATCAAGTTAAGTCAATTATTATGATTGATCCTGATGTTCTAACAGAAGTTTCAATAAAGCGTTATAAAAAAGATGCGTATCCTTTTAAGAAAAACCTGGTTACCTATAACCAATATATTGCTGAAGGCAAATATAATGAAAGGGCGAAACAGAAAAATGAACTAGATCTAATACATCTCAAATCATTGGCACTTGATGATAAAGTTGACTGGGAATACGTTGAACAAATATTTGAAAAACGTCTGAATAAAATCAACCTGCAAAATCTATTCAAAGAAATAGGCATCTATGATCAAGACCTTGATTCAGCCATTGGCTTTGAAATACCAGCTGATATTAAACTCAGCATTATTGATACCGACTTTGAGCAAAGTTACATTAATCAAAGCAAAAGTCAACAAATGAAAAAGGAGCTAGAGCAATGGCAAGCAGATGGTAAAAACTATTATCAATCTTTGATCAAAAAAGCTAAAAAAGGTCAATATATTTCAATAGAAAGCCAGGAGCACCTGGTTCCTTTTTCGGATCCTGAATTAATTCTAAAAATATTAAACGGCGATGAGTAGGCAATAATACTCGTTTTATCCCATCCAGAACCCTTTTCGATGGGAAATGCCTAGCGTTTTTTTGCAGGTTGAACAAAAATAAATATAACGCTTGCCTAAAAATGACTCTATTTTCCTAAACCATAGAGTCGTTATTGGTTGCTCACAATGAGGACAGATTGGTGTTATGTCGTTTTTTTCTTCTACTTTTAACATGCTAATACCCCTACGTTATTGTTAATTCTATGGTATTAACGCTTAACTCAGAGATATATTGCCTTTATTAGAAGAATTAAATCAATACCAATTTACCAAGGCATATTACCTATTTTGATCCCCATTAAATCCTGAGAGTTTGAAAAATAATTACAGGTATTAATACCAATAATATCAACGTTTTTCTCTTTGCTAGCGTAAGCAGTCATAGCAATACTAACCAATTCTTTATAACTAGGAGAATCACTATTAATCACAAAACGATGAGTTGTAGAACAATTCACCATTCCAGACTTATCGCCATCAATATTGATAAATAAGTAACTTTTACCATTCACAACAGATATACCTGCACCAATAATGGTTCGATTTCTAAAGTAAACCGTTTCGGCTAATACACTGCTACTGAAAAACACGACTGTTAATAATAAAACTAATTTTCTCATACTTTTGATTTCCTTAATAAAAATACCGTTTATAAGTCCAATTCAACATCCGACTTTAAATGGGTTGTACAAGTTAAAATAAAACCTTCTTTCTTGCTTTCTTCATCTAAACCAGATTCATTTTCTGTTATCGTTTCACCTGAAACCTTCTTAACGATACAACTACCACAGTTTCCTTCTCTACATGCAGAGTCGATAACAACCCCGGCAGCTTCGATACTTTCTAGCAAAGTCTTATCATTGCTCACTTCAACGGATTGGCCCGATTTAGCAAAAGTTAAATTAAATAATGGCGCTATACTGGTGTTCGCTTCTGCTTCAATTTTTATTTTCTGTGCAGCTAACTTAGCTTTCTTTTTGCCACCCGGATCAAACGTCTCATCATGATAATTGATCATATCAAAGTCTAATTGCTCTAAACAAGTTTTAACCTGCTGCATAAAACCATCTGGTCCACAACAAAAAATAGTCCGCTCATTTAAGTCAGGCACTAAATCAGCCAATAAGTTTTTATTGATTCGGCCTCGTCGTCCTAACCAGTTTTCGCTTAATCCTGGCTGGGTACAAACCACTTCAACATTAAAGTTGGAATGTTGGTGATCGAGTAAGCTTAACTCACGACGAAAGATAATATCTTGTGTAGAACGCGCCCAATTAATAAATTGAATATCTTTATCTATTGCCTGATCACACCAAAACCTCGACATCGACATCATTGGCGTAACCCCAGATCCAGCCGAAATTAATAATACTTTGTCAGATTCTATATCCATACAGTTAAAGCGGCCTGCAGGTCCACGTAACTCTAACTGAGTACCTGGCTTCACATTTTTATGCATCCAAGGCGAAACAGAACCGCCAACCTCTCGTTTAATTGTTAACTCAAGTAAGTGTGGGCGAGTAGGGGAGGATGCGATTGTATATGAGCGGTTATGTTTTTCTCCATCAACCTCTAATTGAATTCCGATAAACTGGCCAGGTTTAAAGTGGAATAGTTGCTCTTTTTCGGCTTTAAATTGAAAAGTTTTTACATCATATGTTTCTTCAATTACGTTCACACAAACAGCGAGTGTTTTGCGTGATACCCAGGACTCAATCTCTCGCAATTGCTCAATAGAAGTTATAGCCATTGTTAAAAAACCTGTATTTGAATAAATTTATAGATAAAAAAAGGGCTTATCTTAAGCCCTGTTTGCTGTTTAATTGTTTACAATATTTAAAGCTGTTCTATTCCCATATGACGCAATATTCCATCGAGCTCATCGAGACTATTATATTGTATTGAAATTTTTCCTTTACCTTTTGCACCATGTTGAATCTTAGTGCTAGCGCCAATTTTATCTGCAATATTACGCTCTAACTGTTCAATATGTGGATCAACCGCTTGTTCTGGCTGACTAGAATTAATTGGAGAAAGTTGTTTTTTTACTAGTTTTTCAGTTTCTCTCACCGTTAAACCTTTGGCAACAACTGTTCGAGCGACCATTGTTTGCTCATCACTTGGCAGTGAAAGCAAAGCTCTTGCATGACCCATTTCTAAATCACCACGTTCAAGCATCACTCGACAAGCCTCGGTCAAACTCAATAAACGAAGCAAGTTAGTTACAGTTGTACGACTTTTTCCTACTGCATCGGCAGTTTGTTGGTGGGTTAGTTCAAATTCTTGCATTAGTCTTTGCAAAGCCGTTGCTTCTTCCATTGCATTTAAGTCTTCACGTTGAATATTTTCAATCAACGCCATTGCAATGGCTGCATCATCTGGTATTTCTTTAACCAAACAAGGGACTTCATCAAGTTGAGCTAGTTGAGAGGCTCGCCAACGGCGCTCTCCAGCAATAATCTCGTATTTGTCTTTACTAACAGCCCTAACAACTATTGGTTGGATAATACCTTGAGCTTTAATTGAGCTAGCTAACTCTTCAAGGGCATCATCGGTCATAATTTTACGCGGTTGATACTGACCCGGCTGAAGCTTTTCTATAGGAAGCTTTTGCAATTCACCTTTAGGAACAATACTTTCCTGTTTTTCACCACTTTCAGTTTTTTGAGGTTTGCTGAGAAATGCGTCCAATGGTGAGCGGCCGAGTTTTTTCTTCATTAATTTTCTCTATTTTTGTAGTAGTTAGTGGCTGTAAGTTAGGCAACCGATGAATCAGCAATAGACTCTTGTCGTCTGATCATTTCCCCAGCTAAAGCTAAATAAGCTTTGGCGCCTCGCGATAAGCGATCATAAAGCAAAGCAGGTAAGCCATAGCTTGGCGCTTCCGCTAAACGAACATTTCTAGGGATCACAGTACGATACACTTTATCACCAAAATGTTCATGAAGTTGTCCAGATACTTCCACCGCAAGTCTATTTCTTGGATCGTACATAGTCCGCAATATACCTTCAATTTCAAGCTCAGGATTAACATGCTCAGTAATCTGCTGAATTGTTTTTAATAGTGCGCTAAGTCCTTCCAAAGCATAATATTCACACTGCATTGGGATCATCACACTATTAGAAGCAACTAAAGCATTGACAGTTAAAATACTTAATGATGGTGGACAATCAATAAAAATATAATCGAAATCATCAACCAGCGGTGCTAAGGCCGCTTTTAATCGTGACTCTTTATTTTCAGCATTAAGCAGGTGTGCCTCTGCTGCCGCTAAATCAGAGTTTGCAGGTAATAAATAGATTCCAGCTTGCTCAGCATTAATAATACAGTCGCTAGCAGATTCCTCTCCGAGTAAAACATCAAGCACTTGGAGCTCTAAATCATCTTTATCGACACCACACCCGCTACTAGCATTCCCTTGTGGATCTAAATCAACAAGTAGTACCTTACGTTTGGTGGCAGCTAATGATGCCGCAATATTAATGCTGCTGGTTGTTTTTCCAACACCACCTTTTTGATTGGTTACTGCAATGATTTTTCCCACAAGTTACCTCTTATTTTTTCTCTCGTACTGGCTTATCGAGTTAAATTCAGTACAAATTCAAGCTATCTAGTTGATTTTAATAATATTACTAAATAACCTGACCAATTTAGTCTGTTGATCTAAAGCAGGCAAGCAATCCATTATAGATTGATCGCCATTAGGATCAATCATTTCGTCGAGCCAACTCGATTAAACACCTTTCAGCATCCAACCATGGCACTTTAACCTGATGGCATTGGATCTCTACAGCCCAATTAGGTATTTCAGTTAACTCACCTTCTAAATAAACACCTTTCATAGCCATCCATCGCCCACTTTTTATTACCTGCTTTTCAGTGGCAACAAGCATATCTTTCAACGAAGCAAATGCCCTCGATACAACACAGTCATATTCTTCTTTATGATGCTCTTGCACCCTACAGTGGTAAGTTTTGACATTAGTAAGCCCTAACTCATGTATCTGCTGTTTTATGAACCTAACCTTTTTACTATTACTATCTAATAAATGAAACTCTTGATCCGGTAACGCTATTGCTAAGGGCAAGCCTGGAAAACCTGCACCAGTTCCAACATCCAATGTTTTTTCAAAATGCCAATAGGGGACAACAGCTAAGCTATCTAATAAATGTAACTTAAGCGCTTCATTCACTTCAGTAATAGCGGTCAAATTATAGGCTTTGTTCCATTTCAATAACTGCTCTAGCAGTGTAATCAATTGATTCAATTGATGCTCTGTTAATACCAATTCAAGTTCCGAAACACCATTTTGGAGTATATCTCGCATTTTATTCCTACCATCAAGCTCTTTTAGAAAGCTTAATGCCTTGTTTTTTAATGGTTATTAACAATAATGAGATTGCTGCGGGTGTTACCCCGGAAATACGGCTTGCTTGCCCGATCGTTTCTGGCCTGGTGGCCTCTAATTTCTGAACTATTTCTGCTGAAAGACCACTAATTGAGGCGTAATCCAATCCCTCAGGAATAGGTGCATCCATTTGCTTACGGTTTCGTTCAATTTCATCTTTTTGGCGATTAATATAACCTTCATACTTAGCCTGTATCTCAACTTGCTCTTTTACATCTTCAGCTAAACCTTCTCCAAGCCCAGGAATACTTTGTTCAAGCAAAGCGTAATTAAGCTGTGGCCGTTTGAGTAAATCAAGTTGACTATATTCCCGCGAAAGCGGTTTTTCTAAATGCCGGTTAAGTTTATCTGCAATTTGACCCGTTTGTTGAACCCAGTCAGATTTCATACGTGCAAGTTCAGTTTCAATAGCATCTCGCTTGTCAGCAATATGTTGCCATGCTTGCTCATTTAATAAACCTAACTTATAAGCACTTTCAGATAAACGTAAATCCGCATTATCTTCTCGCAAAATCAAACGATATTCTGCTCTTGAGGTAAACATACGGTAAGGTTCTTGAGTACCACGAGTAATTAAATCATCAATCATTACTCCAATGTAAGCTTCTTCACGTGATGGAGACCAAGACGGCTTATTTTGAGTTTGCAATGCTGCATTTAATCCTGCTATCAAGCCTTGTGCGGCGGCTTCTTCATAACCAGTAGTACCATTGATTTGACCAGCAAAAAATAAGCCTTGTATATGTTTAGTTTCTAACGAAGACTTTAACTCCCTCGGATCAAAATAATCATACTCTATTGCATACCCAGGTCTTGTAATATGGGCATTTTCAAAACCTTTAATTGAACGAACAAGCGCTAGTTGCACATCAAATGGTAGACTGGTTGAAATACCATTAGGATAAACCTCATGGGTATTTAGTCCTTCAGGTTCGATAAATATTTGATGTGAGTCGCGTTCAGCAAATCGATTCACTTTATCCTCAATAGAAGGGCAATATCTTGGGCCAACGCCTTCAATCACCCCACTATACATAGGAGAACGATCAAGCCCTGCATTAATAATTTCATGAGTTTTCGCATTGGTATGAGTAATAAAACAAGGTATTTGCCGAGGATGTTGCGAAGCATTCCCTGTGAAAGAAAAAACAGGAACAGGGGTATCGCCATGTTGCTCTTCTAGACCATCAAAAGTGATAGAACGTGCATCAATTCTCGGTGGTGTGCCCGTTTTTAATCTTTCAACTCGAAAAGGTAGCTCTCTTAATCTTTGTGAAAGACCTAAAGAGGGGGGATCGCCTGCACGACCGCCAGAATAATTAGTCAAACCAATATGGATTTTACCATCAAGAAAAGTACCTGCAGTTAACACCACTGTTTTTGCGTTGAAGCGTAATCCCATTTGAGTAATAACACCAACAACTTTGTCTTGCTGCAAAATTAAGTCATCAACCGACTGTTGAAAAATTCTTAGATTTTCTTGTGACTCTAATGCTTCACGTACAAAGTTTTTGTACAGCGTTCGATCTGCTTGTGCACGGGTTGCCCGTACTGCAGGGCCTTTACTCGCATTCAACTTTCTAAAGTGAATACCAGAGTGATCAATGGCTTTTGCCATCACTCCACCCATAGCATCAACTTCCTTAACCAGATGACCTTTTCCAATACCGCCAATTGCAGGGTTACAACTCATTTGCCCCAAAGTTTCAATGTTGTGCGTTACTAATAGGGTCATTGCTCCTAAACGGGCAGAGGCAAGGGCAGCTTCAGTTCCAGCGTGACCACCACCAACAACAATAACATCAAAACTTTCATCAAAAACCATGGGCTTTCCTGAAGATAAAAAATGGAGGGCGATTTTACCTAAAAGTGGCTAATAATTGAACGATATTTATAGTTATTTAACAACTTTTTATCCAAACTACGTAGTTTGTCTAGGCTAATTACAGAATTTACCGCTAATATTAACATTTTTAGGCAAACTAGGTAGCTTAATAACTTTTAATATAAAGTCCAAATAAAAACAAATACCGAGTAACACTCGATTTTCAATGGTAAGTAATGCTAGCTAAAGCAATAAAAATATTAATTATTATAGCCTTTTTAACTTATATCCTGTTTCTGTGGAAAGTTAATAGTGCGTTAAAAAATTTTGTGCAACTCAGGCCAGCTAACATAACGATTGATTACGCTTGGTTTTGGGTTGATTGGAAAGGTACGCTTTATTTAAATGATGTCTTATTTATTAACAAAAATAATGCAACAATCGCTAGTTCAGACCAAACTCAGGTTATTTTTCCGGGGGTAACTTCATTGCTCGATCTTGACGATTGGCTAACCTACCAGGAATTTCCAAAAAATTTAACCGTTCATATTAAAAAAGCCATAACAACAAACAACTTTGCTCTTTTTGCTAATTCCAATATTGCACACCCAACTAAACAATTGGACTTTTTTCCAACCGAGTGTGAAAAAATATTAACAGAACCACCAGCTCCCTTTCCATTCGAACTAACAACTCAGTTTGAATTTTTTCCAAACACATCCAAGTTAGTCATCCAATCTTACCTAAACACCATTGGGTTTATAGATGCAGAAGTCACATCAGAGTTTGATAACTTTGCTGAAGATCTCTTTGCAGATGCTTTTTTAGGCGCACTCCATATTCAAGCGAAAGATTTAACCTGGCTACAAGAATCAATAGCAACTTGCACTAAAACATTAGCTAAGAAAGAGCAACCAGCAAAACTATTTAGCGGGCAACTTAAACAGTTCACAGAAAAATATCACTACTCATTGTCAGAAGAACTTCTTGAAAAATACTCACATTTTATTTTATCACCACAATCATTCGAACTAATTTACTCACCTAAAACAGGTTATACTTGGTCTCAACTGATGAATATACCTGCCAATCAGCTACCTAAAAAAATAGGGTTAAAAACAAAGCTTAACCAACATCAAGTAAACTCATTTTTCAAAGATTTTGATTTAACACAGGCTATTAGAAATAAAACCAAGACTCAAAATAACTTATCATTTGATCGAAGCTTTTTACCAATTAGTTATTATGGGATCAATAATTATATTGGTGCAGAAGTAATTTTACATTTAAAAGGAAAAGCATCGATTCATGGAAGAGTTGAGAGGGTTGACTCCAAAAGGCTTTTTCTTAGCCAATACCACTTCAGTGGCCGTTCTACCATTCCTTATAAATTAAGAGAAATTGCTTCAATTGAACTATCAAACAACAATCATATAAAAAAATAAAAGGTTTATTTAACCTCAACTCTGGATAAGGAAATTCAAAATAATTAATAGAATCATTTTTATTTTCAATGACTTAAAGCCCAACTAAATTGAATGGCCGTTTCCACTTGGCTCAGTATGGCTATTTTTGTGGATATCAAGGCAAGTGACTGCCGCAATAGCGAGCTATTGCAAAGGCGCTTAACACTGAAAGCCACAAAAATAGACGCTCTGATGACTTTTCTTACCCAAAGCTGAGGTTATTTATTTTCCAATACAGAAACTGCTAAATATTTTTCCTAGGAGATCATCAGCAGTAAACTCACCTGTTATTTCATTTAGACAGTTTTGCGTTAATTTCAATTCTTCAGCTAGTATTTCTCCGGCAGCCATCTGAGATAATTGTTGATAACCAATATCAAGGTGAGAAGAAGCCCTTTCGAGAGCATCAATATGTCTCCGTCGAGCCATAAAAACACCTGACTCACTGGCTTGATAGCCAACCACCTGCTTCAAATGAGAACGAAGGTTTTCCATGCCAACTCCTAACTTAGCTGAAAGGGTAATTGTTACTTGCTGCTCATCAGAGTTAATACTCTCAGCTTCTCCAGTTAAATCACATTTATTACGAATCAAGGTAACAGGAGGTAATTCTATTGATGGTGAAATATATTGTTTGATTTCTTCTTTTATTTGATGAGTGATATTATCACTAGAATCAACCACCAATAACACTCTATCTGCTTGCTCTATTTCCTTTGAAGCTCTTTCTATCCCTATTTGCTCAACAATGTCTTTCGCATCTCGCAATCCTGCGGTATCAATAATATGAAGTGGTAACCCATCAATATTAATTTGTTCTGATAACACATCACGAGTTGTGCCAGCTATTTCGGTAACAATAGCAGAATCTTTACCTGAAAGCGCATTCAGTAGACTCGACTTTCCAGCGTTAGGTTTACCAGCAATAACAACTTTCATCCCTTCTCTCAGCAAACTACCTTGTTGTGCTTTAGCTAACAGTTTTTGTAAGTTTTGCATAATAGATTGAAGCTGATTAGTCACTTTATCGTCGGCTAGAAAATCAATTTCCTCATCAGGAAAATCAATTGCAGCTTCTACATACATTCTCAAATGAATTACAGCTTCAACCAATTGATTAATTTTTTGTGAAAACTCTCCTGTTAACGAACG
This sequence comes from Aliikangiella litoralis, assembly GCF_052495765.1. Next base: position 5,947,247 of record NZ_CP199292.1, read on the forward strand.
TAGCGCTGATTTGGCAGCTTGTCTGGAACCACTATTAATCAAATCAGAAATAGCTTCAGCCTGAGCCAAGTCTAATTTATCATTAAAAAACGCTCTTTCAGAAAATTCACCCGGCTTAGCCATTTGAGCACCACAAGCTAAGATAGCCTCAATCAGCAAATCCATAACGACAGGTCCGCCATGACCTTGAAACTCAATGACATCTTCTCCTGTAAATGAATTTGGGCTTTTAAAAAATAAAGCAATGCCTTGATCGAGCTGTTGTTTGTTTAAATCATAAAAGGGGAGGTAGCTTGCAACTCTTGGCTGAATGGAATGACCGAGAATTTTTTCAGCTATTTCATTACATAAAGGTCCTGAAACACGAACAATAGAAACGCCCCCTTTACCAGGAGGCGTAGCAAGAGCTGCAATTGTCGTTTGAGATGAGTGTGTCATAAGAGCACAATTCAGTTAACTCTTTTTCGCTTCTTGCTCTTTATTAAACTGATTAGTGATATACAACTGCTGAGCAATTGAAATTAAGTTGTTCATTAACCAGTATAAAACTAATCCAGCAGGAAAGAATACAAAAAAGATAGTCATAAATACAGGCATCATTTGCATCATTTTTTGTTGCATGGGATCCATTGTTGGCGCCATCGGCTGCATTTTTTGCATTAAATACATACTAGCGCCCATTAATAAAGGCAGAATATAATATGGATCTTTCACAGCTAAGTCATTAATCCATAAAAAGAAAGGTGCATGACGTAATTCAACACTTTCCATTAATACCCAGTATAAAGCAATAAACACTGGCATTTGAATGAGCAGTGGGAAACAACCACCTAATGGATTAACTTTTTCTTTCTTATATAACTCCATCATTTTCATCGACATCTGTTGACGATCATCACCATATCGCTCTTTCATAGCAGCCATTTTAGGCTGTAATAAACGCATCTTGGCAAAAGAGCGGTATTGAGCTCTGGCTAATGGGTAGAGCAACATCTTAATTGCAATGGTCACTAAGATAATTGCAAGCCCCCAGTTAACCACAAACCCTTGGAAAAATATCAATAGGTAAAAAATAGGCTGACCTATCCACCACAAAAAACCGTAATCAACCGTTAAATCCAGGTTTTTTGCGGCTTTTTCTAGTTCAGATTGAATTTTAGGGCCCACGTATAGCTTCGCTGAAAACTCACCTATTTTGCCAGGCTCAATCCAAACCCAGTCTTGAGTAATACGAATTCTTGCCAGACCTGATTTACCTAAATCTTTTGATGTTGCATCAATATGATTAATTTCTTCAGTAACAGGGATCCAGGCTGTTACAAAATAGTGTTGAAGGATAGCCACCCAACCATTTTTAGTCTTTGCGGTGAAATTAGCTTCTTCGAGATCACTAAACTCATATTTTTCATATTTAGATTCCTCTGTTGAATAAGCTGGTCCCAAATAAGACTGCATTCCTATCCCTTCAGAGACTTCCCAATCATTAGGCAAAAGATCTCTTTTTAATGCAGTAAACATCCTATTAGCAATTTTTGTATTACTTAGATTATTAACAAAATACTTAACGTCAATTAAATATTGATTTTTATGGAAAGTGAAACGCTTCATATATTCAACGCCATTGGCATTTATCCAGGTTAAATCAACATCAATAGACTCTTTTCCATCAGCCAACTCATATCGAGTTTTAGCTGATTGATAAACAGCTTGAGTATCCTTAAAATCTGGTGCGCCTTCTCCATATAGTCCTGATAAAGCAAGAAAAACTCGACCATTCCTATTTTCTAGTAAATTAATAGGCGATGAATCTTTACTTTTTGTTTCTTTATAATTAAACAATTCAGCAGAAATTAAATTACCACCAACGGGAGATATCAACACTCGCAAAGTATCCGTTACCACCTCAATTGGATTGCTTGATTGTTTATTAGCACTGGTTGCTTCTTGTGTGGGGCTACTATCCGGTAGCTGAGCAGCCAAATCATCGGTAGTTGAAGATGGGCTTTGCTGTGTCAATTGCCTATCTGGAGCTGTTTGATAATTATCTAGCGAAGTTTCAACAGGCGCTTTTTGCACAGGGGCTGGTTTATTATCTTCTTGCCACGCTTGATAAAGCAAAAACGTAAAGAACGCAAAAAGAACAAATAATATAGTTCGGGCTGATTCCATAATGAATAAATTCTCTTAAAATTAGTGCTTATGTCCACATTGGCGAGGCTCGGGAACAGGGTCAATCCCACCAGAATTTAACGGATGACATCGACAAATTCTTTTAATCATCATCCAGGATCCTTTTAAACTGCCATGCTTTTGAATTGCTTCAATTGAATAATTAGAGCAACTAGGATAAAAACGACATTCTCCACCAATAAACATACTTAATGTTTTTTGGTAAAACCTAATAAATGTAATCAGGATTATTTGCATCTCTTTCGAAATCTTTCGAATAAATCGTCACGAAGGTGGATTATATCTGTTTTAGGCAATACAGCAATATCTCTGCGGGTAAGAATCACCATATCGTAAGATTTAAGACTAGATTGATTTAACCTGAAGGCTTCTCTAAGAATTCTTTTAACCCAATTTCTTTGATGAGCAAACTTTAAATTCTTTTTAGCAATAACCAAGCCCAGTCTGGGATGGCCTAAATCGTTTTCTCGAACAAGTAAAGTAAAAACTTTATTGTTAATTTTGAAAGCTTTATCAAAAACACGACTATAATCTCGTGAATTTAATAAACGAAGCTCTCGTTGAAATTTAAATGACGACTGTTTCATCCGTCATTCCAAACAAGAGCATCAAATTCTTTTAAAACAAAATACAGTGAATTAACAGAATGGAGCTGTTAAGCACTTAATCTCTTACGACCTTTTGCTCTACGTCGATTAATAACCAAGCGGCCATTTTTAGTTGCCATACGAGCGCGAAAACCATGACGGCGTTTGCGTTTTAATGTACTAGGCTGAAATGTGCGTTTCATCAGTCTATCCGTTATTTAGATTTAGTTGAACTTCCAGATAGTTAATCAACTACCTGCGGAAAAGGGGCGCAAATTCTATGTCATTCACTTTTTTGTGTCAACGTCTTTTCTGTACAAGAATTACGCATGCTATCTCAATTAAAGTTAAGCTTCTCTACTAATTATCTTATTAACCACAAGATATATGTATTAATAACCTATTTAATTACTAAATAAGCGATCAATATATTTTATTTAAAATATTCCTGTGGATAATTTTTTTATCATAACTTTGTATAAAATTTAATAAATGGACTGATAAATTAAACTTTATCTCATTCTCCCTTAAATAACACATTAAATACCCTAAATGGAAGCAAAATCTTTATCAACAAGGTAATAACTATAATAATAAGAAAAGATCTATTTATTATTATTATTAGTAAAGACTAATTCTGTGGATAAGTACTTTTTTTTATTATAAAACATATATTTAAATAAATAATAAGCTTGTCTATAACCAATAAATAAGAGGCTTAAAAACTTGGATCAAAAATGTATAAAACTACTAAAAAATACATTTTTCTAGTTATAAACAAGTTTTTATACATTTAACTAACAAAAACAATTAAAGATTAGTTAATATAGGAAAAATTTGTTTAAATAACGACCACACTAATAATCTTAGTGATTTACGACTAATTTACACAATATCTCTAAAACCTGTGGATCATTTTTAAAATTCGATCTAAACTCCTTAACTCTTTCACAAAAACTAATTAAGTAACTTTTTAGTTGCTTAAATAAACTTCAATTTTTACTAACAGAATAAAAAATCCA